>NZ_JBHEEV010000001.1:0-691256 GCF_041930145.1 Brucella ciceri
ATCGACACGAGCGCGGTCAGCGGGAACAATAATTACGAACTCCGCTATGCGGGCACCGGTATTCCCATCGTAAGCGCTTTCTCCGGGACTATCCGGGCGCTCGTCTGGAAGCGCTGACCTTCATCAAAATCCAACCGAAAGAAACCGCGTGAACAGCGCGGGGAGGTAAACTCATGGCTGTTTTGCCCGACTATGTGACCGGGACGATAACGCTCGCCAATGGTTCAACGACCGTTAACGGCACTGGGACAATGTTCGCGACAGCGGCTTTCCGTCCCGGCGATACGCTGCAAATCCAGAACCTGACGGCAATCATTGCCAGCGTCGATAGCAATACTTCGCTGACCCTGACCGAACCATGGACTGGCACGAGCCTGACAAACGCGCCATATCGGGCTCGTTATTTGCCGGATGGCGCGCGTGTGACCGCCCAAACGACGACGCTCATTGAACTGCTCGGCAATGGTGTTCTGTCGAATATTGCGAGCGTCCCTGTGCAGGACGGCAAGTTGCTCGTTGGCAATGCGGCGGGGCAGTATGTTCCCATCGACAAGTCAGCGGTTGGCGTCCAAGACCCGAACGGCAGCCTTGGCAAGCTGGCGGCGCTGACGTTGGCGGCGAATAGAATTCTGAACACCGACGGCTCCGGCAATCTCACGCAGTCGGATATCACGGCAGCGGCGCTTGTGCTGCTCAAATTGGCCGGAACATCGGCCGCGAACAAGCTTCCGTATTTTGATGCTGCCAATTCCGCCGCTCTGGCTGACTACACCGCAGCAGCCCGTGCACTGACAAACCTCTCGGGCACGGCAGCAGCAGATATGCTCCCCTACCTTACTGGCGCAAGTGGGGCGGGTCTGACGGCTCTGACTGCTTTTGCTAGAACGCTTCTGGATGACCCGAACGCATTAACAATGGCAACGACCCTTGGAAATGTCTGGAGTTACGCCAGCAACGGTTATTGTAAGCTTTCATTCGGCGTTTACCTGATGTGGGGCGCGACCAGCAGTGCTAATTCGGATTTCCGCATCTATTTTCCAACTGCTTTTCCAATTTACTGCGCCTACGTCAACATGATTAACGTCTATGACTACGGTGGGGCTACTAACACTTACATGGCGGCATCAACTTCGAACCCTGACAAAACAGGTTTTGACGCTCGCTGTCGAGTTATCCAGAACGGCGGGTATGTGGGAGCGCAAACGAACCTCCCAATTCGTTGGTTCGCAATCGGTTGGTGAAGGACAATTTGCTATGCAAAGATATGCCGTGTTTGACAGTGATGGCCTTCCTCGTGGGTTTTATTCTGAAGATGTGCATGGTGCGAGGTTGCTGCCTGTTTATGCCGAAGCCGATGAGCAACCAGGCGAGGCCCAAGTTGTAGGTTGGAAGCCGAACCCTGATTGTAAAGTCCCTCCCGAAGCTATCGAAATCACAACCGACCAGTGGATTGAATTTCTCGATAATCAGGGGGCGAGGCGTTGGGAAAACGGACAGGTGGTTGAATATGTCCCGCCCGCTTCGCCGATTGTGACCGTTCTTCCAGCCGTCACTCTGTGGGAGCGCCTGACCGATGCCGAAGCTGAACAGGTCAACGCGGCGATGGCAACGCAGCCTTTCCGCACCCGTCAAATTTTCCTGACTGCGAACACCTTCCGCTCCGATCATGAGCTGTGGCCGCTACTCGTGCAGATGGCCACTGATCTGTTCGGGGAAGAGAGGGCGGCTGAGCTTCTCTCAGCTGCCTAGCCGACACCGAAAACTTGACGATCCGCACCGCCTTCAGGGCGGTTTTTTAATGCCCGAAAGGAAAGACCATGGATAAATCCGTGCCAGCAGGAGCGGCGCTTCTGCTCGACTTTATTGGCGGGATCGAAGCCCCTCGCGGCTATGACGTGATATACGGCAACAATCAGGACAAGTTGCCAAAGCCAATCACACAGATGACAATTGGCGAACTGGTCGACGCGCAAGCATCATTTACCAAGCGGTTCAAATCCTCGGCATCGGGCCGATACCAGTTCATGCGCGCCACGCTGCAAGACCTTTCCCGTGAGCTGGGTTTGCGTGGCACACAGAAGTTCGACGAAGACCTGCAAGACCGGCTCGGTTTCCATCTGCTGAAGCGGCGCGGCTATGACGACTATGTGGCCGGAAAGATTACCCGCACGGAGTTCGGCAAGCGTCTAGCGCAGGAATGGGCTTCATTGCCCGTGCTTGCAGCGACAAAAGGCGCTCATCGCGATTTGAAGCGAGGTCAGAGCTACTACGCTGGCGATGCTTTGAATAAGTCGCTTGTCTCCCCGGCGAAGGTCGAGGCCGTTTTGAACAAGGTCAATACAGTTGGCGCCGTTCAGCCGGCTATCGTCGTTCCCGAAGTCGTCACCGTGGAAAAACCCGTTGTGGCCGATCCGGGCGAGCTTGGAACAAAGCCGTCCAAGAGCAAGACAGTATGGACGTGGGCCGGTGCTGGCATCATGTCGGCAATCAGCGGGGCTGGATCGTTCCTTGGTGGCCTCGACTGGCGCGTCCAGCTTCTTTTCAGTGCGGCCATCATCGGATTTGCGATCTACGGCATCAAGCGTCGTGCGGATTTGTTCAAGGCCGTGAAAGACCTTAAGGCGGAAATCGGCTGATGGGCGCGCTTTGGGGACTTATCCCACCATGGGTAAAAACTGCTCTGGCTGCCGTCGTGGCGGCGCTTCTGCTTCTGACGGCTGGATATCTCGCTGGGAAGCGTGAAGGCCGTCAGCAGGCCGTTTCCGAGCAATTGCGCGAAACCGTCAAAGCCGAAAAGGAAAGGGGCAAGGACGATGAAAAACTACGCGGGCTTACGGATTATGATTTTTGTGTTCTTGCCCTTCGTCGTCGCGGGCTGTCCTTCGACCAGTGCAACGAGCTGCGCGGGGTGGAGACAGAATAACCTTTCGCCTGCTGGTCTGGTCGCTTTGACCAAAGTGGACCGGCCAGCAGCGGAACGGGTCGAGGGTAACGACGAAAACGGAAAACGGCGGGGCTGCTGGAAATGAACGGACCGTTAGACGAATTTGGCCTCAAATTATCCGTCGTGATTGCCGGGTTTGCAGGCGGTGCTCTACGCGCACTGTCCCGTAAGCGATATACTGTGCGGGAAACGATTGCTTCGCCAATTTGCGGAGCGCTCGCGGCCGGCTACCTGACCGGACCGCTTCTGCATTATTTAAATGCCGTCCATTTCCCATTGCCGCCCGATGACGGGTCAAATGCGGGGCTTCATGCCGCCGCATTTGTCGTCGGAGCCTGCGGAATGTGGATATCGGATGCCCTGTTTGAAATCGTTACCCGTCGCCTCAATCATTAACGATTCCTGCCACTGGGCATCTTCTGGCCAGCCGTTAGGCGGGCGTATGAAGCACTTAATACTGGCACGGAACGTTCCGTTTAACTATAAGGCCAGTCGATTCCGCGTCTGGCGAAAGTGTCGCGGCCAAATCAACTTTAAGAGGCTGGTATGAACAATCGCTACGGAACCCTCGCTTCCTGGGTCTATAATCTGGATAAACCTGTCGGGCGTTCTTTCGGCGATGTGGAATATTATCAGCAACGCCTTAGAGAATCCGATGGTCCGATCCTTGAGCCTGCTGTCGGCAACGGCCGTGTTCTTGTGCCGTTGCTCGAGGCAGGGTTCTCGGTAGGAGGGGTTCGATGCATCTGAAGAGATGCTTGGTTATTGCCAAGAGGAATGCAGGAAGCGCAGTCTTCCCGCGAATGTGATACGAGGGACGTTCGAAGATTTCTACTATGGCCAAGGCTTTGCAGCTATCATCATCCCAGCTGGTTCGTTTCAGTTGGTGACTGATATGAGAACTGCGACCGCTGTGCTGAGGCGGTTTTATGATCATCTGGTTCCCGGCGCGAAATTGATCATGGACCTCGATCCCATCGGGAGTTTCCTCGGCCCGACCGGTTCGGTACGACGTTGGACTACGGAAGACGGCGATCTGCTCACGCTCACAGATCATCGGGTCGAAACCGACTATGTCGCGCAGACCACACTCAGCCATCTCCGCTATGAACAATGGCGGGATGGAAACCTTGTGAAATCTGAGATTGATCTGTTCAAGTTGCGGTGGTGGGGTGTCGAAGAATTCTTGATGGCGCTCCAACGTGCGGGTTTTGTGGATGTCGTAGTGTCTGGTAACTACCAGCATGGAAGAGCGCCGCACAATGGCGACGAGATCATCAGCTTCGAGGCGCGGCGTCCCAGGTAAACCGAGATGGAGCTTTACGGCTGTGGGGCTTGAGTGCCCACATGAATGGTCGCTCGAATTCCAGCTGTTTGCTGCCCCGGAGTTCTTCAAACATCCATTTCACGAGGCTTACGACTTCGTCCTTGTTCTCACAAACGCCATAGGGCAAAGCCTGAAAGGGGCTTCGGGTGCAAACCAGTGCCCATTTCCAACTTCCCGCATTGGGGCCGAAATCGTTCCTCAAGATGCGGCAGAAATCGCCCCCGTCCGGGCCCACAAGCGACCAGAAGTGACAGCCTTAACACGAAAAGACCGCTGGAACCCTTATTCCGGCGGCCCTTACGACTCGGAATCTGAACAGATTTAGGTGACGCGTTCTCTTTTTCCCCTGGTTGCGTCTACCACTTCACGCGGAAGCCCACATTGCCCTGGAGCGAGTAGCTGTCGGCGAAGTTGTTGAGGCTGGTGTTGACGAGAGCTTCCCCGTAGATGGAGTACTTGTCATCGTTCCAGTTGTAGGAGCCGCCCAGTCCGATACCGCCCCACAGACGATCCTTCTGGTTGGCAAAGCTCACATCAGCAATATTCACACGGGTGCCTTCCAGAAACTCGTAATAGAGATTGGCAATCCCATAGACATGAGCCCGGTCCAGCATGCCGTTGGCATTTTGCCACGCGGTCTGGTGATCGAGCGTAAGGCCCAGTCGCCCCTGCAGGCTCTCACCCCGGTCGAGACCAACGGTGATATTATCCGCATCGTGGAAATCATCGAAGTCCACGGAGGAATAGACCAACTGGGCCTGTGGCGTAAGTGACCAAGCCGGATCAAGCGCGATGCGCTTACCCCCTTCGATGGACAGGGCATAGCCAAAGCCATCATTGCCTTCGATCAGAGACTGGTTACCGCCAGCATAACTCAGGTCGCTGTTATACCAGGTCGCCTGTGCCTGCGCATCAATGTAAAGGCCATTCTCGCCATACCAGGTCAGCGTTCCACCAAGGCCATAGCCATCCGTGCTGATGCGGCCGCCACCGGTCTTGGCATCATAGATCGAAGCCGTCTTAGTAAGGCCATGGGCATAATGAACGCTGATACCGCCGATCAACTTACCATTTTCATTCTCCATCAGCATGCCATCGACGCCAGCATGCAGCTTGAAGATGTTCTGGTCGTAAAAGACCTCGGTGGTCGAGCGTCCGGTCTCGATGTGATTATGCGCGCCTTCGATGCGTCCCCAGACCCCATTGCCCTCAATATGCGTGCCGGCTTCTTCCGGTGGGGCGTAAGGCGTACTGATGGCATCGGCCCCTTCGGCAATCACCTTGTTGCCATTGTCAGCCCAAACACGATTGCCAACGCGCTGCTGCAAGGTGGAAACGCCGTTCAAAGCGAGAAGTGCCTGCGGGTAGGCTTCATAGACGGGGGCACCCGCATCATAACGGGGTGTTTCCGGCTGGCCGGGTTCACCCGGCTCTTCAGGTTCCCCGGGCTGATCCGGATCGACAGGGGGCTCTTGGAGTGTCGAGCGCAGATACCAGTTTCCATCGGTCGGCGTGCTAATGCCATTGTGCTCCAGCGTGTAGGCATAGGCTCCGCCCCTGATTGCCTGCCTGTTGTCCAATGTTTCATAGTTACCAAGAAGGGTAAAATTCCCTTCCGAAGCCCCGCCAACCTCAATGATCTTGATGCCCTCCACCGTCTGCGCCCCGGTGCCACCGGCATTCGTGATCTTCACACTCGTCGAACCCGCTGTCTCGCCTGCCACAACAAGCAGATCTGTCGCAGATGCGTCATCACCCAAGACGGTATTAAAATGAACAGCGCCGCCATTTCCTGAATAATTGCCCGCGACCGTCAGAACTGTACCGGGCGTTGTATCGGTCCCCATATTGACGACACCTGCGTTCACCAGGCTCAATATGGTCTGGCTGTTGCCACGCAGATCGAGCATAGCACCACTCTGCACATCATAATCAGAATTGGGACTAAATACCTTGGTCGAACCAGCAACAAGTACAGCGCCGTCATAAACAGCTGTCCGGCCAAAATAATCGTTTCCAGCTCCAACCATTACCGTGGTTCCGGCGTAGACATCCACGGTGGTGGTTGTCGCAGTTCCACCCGTCAAAGCGGGAGCGAACTCGTAATTGCCACTCATGTCAGTATGGTTGAATACGAGACTACTCGTTCCTGAGCCAAAAGTGACTTTCGAGGTTGAGAGAATACCGGGGGCAACAGCAGGTCTGGCCTCGGCTGCGCCTACGTTCAATACACCAGTGCTGATATCATACTCGGCTATCGTAACCTCGGATGCGTTGACCGTTCCCGAATCTGAAATCGTTAGTGTGCCGTCACCACCATAACCTACATACAGAACACTAGCACCGTTCCATTGCGATCCCGCCCCGTTTACGGTTACCTCGCCAGCGCTATTGGCAGCGTAACCTATAAAGCCCCCGACATTCGACACCACGCCTCCAGTGGCGATATCCAACGAACCTTCGCGCGAGAAGCGGCCAATATAGAGATCGCCTGAGTTGGTCCATTTCGATCCGGGACCAGTCACCGTTACAACACCCGTACTACCAGTAATATTGCCTACGGCACTACTCGTACTGCTGACCACTCCTCCCCCGGTTATATTAAGCGCACCATCACCTTGATGGCCCACATATATAGCACTGGTGCCATTCCATTGTGATCCCGCGCCGTTTACGGTCACCGTGCCAGTGCTATTAGCACCGTAACCAATAAAGCTATCTACATTAGACAAAATACCGCCATCTGTTATTTCCAGCACCCCAGTACCATTAAAGCCAACATACATACCAGTACTGTTCCATTGCGCTCCGGCGCCGCTCACCGTCACTGACCCAATGCTATTAGCACCGTAACCTATATAACCCAGTGTATTCACCACGACGCCACTGGCACCAACGACTAATTCGCCGCTACCAGTGTCTCCGACCCTAAGTGACGTTCCAATGTTCCACGGTGAATTTTGGGATCCAGGCACTGTAACGATCTGCCCGCCGTCGATAACCACCTGGGCCAACGAGGAAGTCACTCCGAGCGACACCGCGCCGAAACCGTAAAGCAGAATAGCGGGCAAGGAAAATCGAATGAATTTTTTGGTAATCATTCTCATTCCTCCTATCCACGCGGGGCCCCGTTCCCGGCGCATCGCGACTGCAATATTAAATTTGCGATTTGAATTACTCATAGAATTTCCCCTCAAAATGGCTGTTTCATCATTTCCTGCTGCGCGTCGGACGAAACGGAAACCGGCAGATTTGGCTTTCCGCCCGGTATTAATCGCGGACGGTATCGAACAGCGGCACGAAATAATGGCCCTGCACATGCGTCGTACCTCCCGCACGCGCCCGCTCAAGATCGCTCACCGTTTCCACCTCCTCAACGACAACGAGAGGAGCGTAGTTTGAGGCGAAACTGACAATGTCGGCAAAGTAGTCACCACCGGTCGCGGACCGCTCCGCAGCGTGGACGAAAGACCGGTCGATATTAATGATCTCGAAGTTGATTTGCTGAATCAGACGCAGCGACGAAAGGCGCACGCCAAAGTCCATTGCAATGCGGCTGCCAAGACTGCGTGCCTCATCCTGCATGGTGGCGGCCAAGCGCACGGCCAGTTGCGGACGCGCCGCAATCTGGTCAAACAATGCGCGCCATGCGGGACGATTGACGAGGTTTTGGCCGGAGATGTTGCAACCCAAACAGAGGTCGGGTTCGCTTTCCAGGCTGTCCCGCACCAGAGCAGGGATACGCCGGTCTAAGGCGGGCGTCAGTCTGAGTCTATCCAGATAGGAGATTAGATCGACGGTCTCAATCAGTATGCCATTCTCATCGCCGACGCGAGCAAGACCTTCCCCGTAGGTGTTGTCTTTCGGATTAGTTGTGCGATAGATGCCTCCGGCAGCTAGCAATATCCGGTCTTGCGCCGCGGCATCCGCGACCAACGTAGTATGGAACCTGCAGACAGGTTTTCGAACAGACGGCACCGCAATAGCCTCTTCGTTCAGATCACAATACCAGTGTCCCCCGTCATTTCAGAGATCATCCCAGCCTTCATTCATGAGGAACGCTTTATTTGGCGCACTTCAATCACGTCGGCATGCAAGCTGTACGGTAAAATAATCGATCTTGTGTAATAACAACAATATAGTGTTTCTGCCATCGTCATAAGGACACGGCGAAGTCTCTATTTAAGGAAACTCTAATATAAATCGGCATTTTTGGCAAGCTAAACAAAAAAGAGCCCAGCGCCCGTTTCGTGGTGGTTAGCCCTATAAGTCATGGTTCGGTATTCGTTTGAAGATTTCTGGTTTTCTTTCACTGAGTGGATCGCAGAAAGAACGCCCTGCCGCGTCCACGGAAACATCAGACAGCAATCAGATGGCCGAGTACTCGACATTATCGAACTGGCAGAAAAGGCTGGTTGGACGACCTTAGCGGCCCCATCTGGCATAACGCGGTTCTCTTGTGTGGTGACCCACCACCGTCCGATTCACCGATTTTCGCTCGGTAATGCGATCAATTATTGCGCGCTCGTAACGACTGCATCGCTTATCCGCGAGGGCTGACTTGCTGGTGAAGCGAACCGGCGGCCAGATCTCGGCATAAATGATCTGATGCAAGCAGATTTTGTTTTGAACATTCGTGGGCTGAAGGAGGTCAACTCATACCTTGGTGGCCGGAAACACTTTTGTATGCGACAAATAAATATCATCCTTGTTGCTCGCTCCTCCTCTTCGAAGTACTTCGAACGAATTAAGGGGTTGCTTTCGGCAAATAATGTTACTGAATGGCGAGAATTTTCTTGACGGGAGAACGGTTGCTCCATTGGCAATATAACCGCACAGACCCGAAATTTTGATCGGGAGCTCCGATTTCTTAACTCGACCATAACGCTAAAATTATCCCAAGGAATGACAGTCAAACACAATACCTTTGAATTCGCAGATTGCAGCGGACAGTTTGCTAAAGCTGGTCAAAGAGAGACTTCATCGCAATTCGACTTCTTGGGTGTGCCCTGGGTGCAAAACCGCTTTTGTTCGCGTCACGTTCTGCATACGTCCACAAGCGTTCGACCAACTGGAACCGCGTAAATTAGCAGTTCTAAGCTTTCCCGATTGCGTTGCCTGAGTAGAGGTCACAAAGTGGGGCAGGCGCATGAAAAAACATAATGTTTTTAACGCATGCTTTTCTGTCCCACTTTTCTGCAAGTCATTGAAAAGGCCGGAAATCCGTAGAACCTCCGGGACTCACAAGCAAGCTAGCTATCATCTGATTTTTGGGTGCTTATTTTAAGTAATTCATCTTGGTGCCTTTGATGCTTAAAGTACCAGAAACTAAATCCTAAAGTAGCCATTATGCATCCGAACCCGAACGAAATTAAAAGAATAATGTTTTGAGAGTCTAGGCTTTTGGCTGTAATATTGGCGTTACTGATTTTCTCATTGATTTCATTAAATCGTTGCTTTATAGATTTGAGAGTTTTCTCACTCTCGGCTTTGGTGACTTTTAATTGCTCGACTCGTGATTCAATTCTGGCAAATTCAGCCGAACCGGGATCGGGGCGTTGTGCTGGATCTTTAAGTTGGCGATGCAACATACTGGCTTCATTGTCCGCGCCTTTAACCTCTCCCTCCAGGATTTCAGCTTGAGATCTTAATGATTGCATCTCAAATTCAGCGGTTAAGACGGCTACTTGGATTTTCCTGGTGTTCTCTATGTACGTCCACGCGCTGAAAATAATCAGCGCAACCCCCAAAAACGTAATAAATTTGTAGAGGTTGTCAGTAGGTGGATTTTGCAGCAATGAAGCCCCCTTCGCTCGATGTGTCCAATTAGTAGCGTATAGCGCCGTATATACCAGTGAAAATCGAGCCCGCTTGGTTCCAACTTTCAATCATAATAAGCTGAGAAAAGGTGAGCTGAAGTTGGAACGTTTTTTGATTTCGCAGGCTTTCTTCCCGCCTTCTAAGCCGGTGCTGGCGGGTTCGTGTCATTCGTGGTAGGTTCATGATGCTGTGAACTGCAGCCGATTTGGGCAAATATTTTGTGTATATAGTTGTGCATATCCTTGAAAAAGGCCTCTTCTGTTAAGGCTTATATTTCAAGTAGATAATCATATTAGATCGAGTGACACCCCCTCCGCCATTTTCATCGAATTCAATAAGTATCAGCGGTATTCGGTTGCAAGGGTGCGCGCGTTGCGGGCTACGACGCCCGTATTGAAAGCCTCCCTCCTTCTCGGTCCCAAGGACGGCCGAGCTTGTGCAACTGTGGAAGGCCACGGTGCCACCAAGCTGCAATCCTTGCAAAAGCGGACTCAAATATACTACAAAGTCCCATTGGTGTTCATGCCAATAAAAATCATGAACATTATCACTATGACGACCCCGAATAATGCAAGGGATTGGAGAATAGAGAATGTATCAATTTCCATATTCATTAATCCTAAAATATAATATTGTATAGACTGGCATAAAATTACTTGACACGCCAGAAGATGATTCTCGATTGGAGAGGTACGCTTTTTTATTGCGCTAATACTCGAGATTACTTTCGCTCAGGGGTGCGAAAATGAGAAGGGCGCGACAGGTTTCGCGCCCGGAGCGGTGCTCAAGAAGCTTCTTCTTCGATCACATTCTGTGCGACCTGTTCGATGCCGCCATTGAAGCGTTCGGCGGCCAGCAGTCCGAGCCATACGGCGATGAGGCATAGCACGACCGAAAAACCGATATTGAACAATGCCTTGCCCGGTTGGCCAGCCCGGAGGAGGTCCATTGTCTGCAAGCTGAATGACGAGAAAGTGGTGAAGCCACCGCACACGCCGACCATGAAGGCGATGCGCCAGATTTCCGGGATGGGAAAGCGGCCTTGTTCCAGCGTCAATGCGCCGAAGAACGAGATTGCAAACGAACCGATAATATTGACGACGATAGTGCCCCAGGGAAGCTCACGACTTACGGGGAGCATCAAGAGGGCCAGCCAGTATCGCGCGACGCTTCCGATCGCTCCGCCGAGCGCTACAACGAGGGTAGCTTGCATTGTTCTGTGTCCATTCAATAATGGATAGAGGCTTCGCCGTCTGCTTCCGGAAGCTTGATAAGTATCCTGCTTCACGAGGCACTGCGACGCGCTCTTCTCCTGTTTCAATTCAAGCAGGAGTCATCAGCCAATTGCTGGCAGTTTCGGGAGAACCCCATTCCCATCACGTATGGCAAAGGCCATGGGGGATTTATACTGAAAACCGAGACCGCCCGTCAATCTGACGGGCGCGGCTCCATCGCCCGTGCCGATCACAAAACGGTAATCAGTTGAGAGCGCCGCCTTTGCGCCGACCCAGACGGCGTCTTGCGGCGTCGCTTGCGCGATAAATGAATGAAGCGGGTGCGGGCAAGGTGCGACGCATGAAGGCGACCTTGCGCAAATAGTTTTCGATTTTCCAGGTAGCCCATGTGCCACCGCGGAAATAGGCGACGTCGCCCGCCCGCAAGATGCGGGTGCCGCCGTCCGCATCGGTGACGTGGACTTCGCCTTCAAGGATATAGACGGTTTCGTCCCAGCCGAAATACCAGCGGAAGGTGCCTGCGGTGCAATCCCATATAGCGGTATAGGCGGCGCCGTCCGCGCTTGCCGATTGCTCGCTGGAACGGGCCTGCGGATTGCCATCCAGCACCCAGTCGGGATTGATCGGCGCGGGCTTCAACTCCATTTCCATTGCATTGTCGGAGACGACGGCGGGCCCCTGGGGCGCAACGAAGACCCTTGGCATTGTCCGAGCTACAGCAAGGACGGCACTCGCAAACATCAATTTCCAAGCCATGATTTCCCCCGATTGGCTGCCACCCATCAGATAGCGGCTAATCGTCAGAAATCGGTTAAGGTGCGGGGCGAAATCGGCCGCCCGTGCAACTAATGCGATAGGCGCGGGCGGCAGAGTTTCCATATCAGTGGCACTGCGAGAATTGCGATGGCCCCGACGCCTGCGAAGAACGGTCCATATCCGAAATATTGCGCCACGTAGCCCGATGCGACGCCGCCCGCCATGCTGATGAGAGCATCCATGCACTGGAACAGGGTGAAGTCCACCCCGGCCTGTCTCGGGTCCGACCAGTGCATGAACTGCGCATAAAGCGCGACGAAACCAAGTGCCACAACGCCGGAGGAACTCGCCACTGCAACCGCAATGAGCACGACGCCTGCATTCTTGTCCGAGGAATGGAGAGCAAAGAACAGGAAGCAGAAAGCCTGCAGCAGCAGGGCCGCGACCAGAATGCCGCGAACGCCGAAAGCGCGAACCAGCCAGCCACCGGCCAGCGCCGCCGCAAGGCCGATGAACATGCTGCCTGCTCCGTTCAGAATGCCGACTGTGGTGAGGTCAAGCCCTGCATCGATGAGAAACGGGCCGAGCATTGCCAGTCCGGCCTTTTGTGCGATCACATAGACCGCAGCCGCCGCAAGGCCGCGTCTCATCTCCGGTCGCCGCCATGCGGCCAGCAGGGAAGGGGTGTGAGGGCGATCCTCGACCCTGTCTCGGCCGCGCGAAAAGACCGCGAAAGGAAGGCCCAGCAGCACGAGGACTGCGGCCATGGTCCAGATGGCGACCTGCCAGCCCGCTTTGTCCACGAGGATCAGAAAGGCACCGGCGCCGATGGCCGACCCGAGATAGGCGCCGCCGACCTGCGCTGCATTGCCCCAACCGTAGTTTTCGGGCGACAGGCTTTGCACGGCATAGCCGTCACAGGCGATGTCCACGGTGGCCGTGGCAAAGGCGACGACGGCCAGGATCGCAAGCAGCAGATAGACCTGTCCCGGATCGACAAAGCCGATGACAAGGAGGCAGAGAACGGACAGAAAGCCGCCGCCGAGAATAATGGTGGCGGTGCGGGTTTTGCCCGCCGGAGGCAGCCGGAAACGCTCTACCGCGGGCGCCCAGAGAAACTTGAGCGCCCAGGGCAGAATGATGAGCGAAACGAGGCCGATCTGGTCGAGCGATACGCCATTGTCGCGCATGATCGCTGGCAAACCCGTCCACGTCATGCCGCCAATGACACTCTGGGCGATGTAGAGGCCGCCGATCGTCGCAAACACGGCGACCGGCGAGGGTGCTTTGTCCATCCGCTCCATTTGGGCCATCAGAAGCGGTAGCGGAGGCTGCCGAACATCTGGCGGCCTTCCTGCTGATAGCAATAGCCTGCCGTGCAGACCGGGTCGCGATTGTCGAAGATGTTCTTGGCGTTGACCTGCAACAGAACGCCTTCAAGCTTCGGATCCTGATAACCGAAATCATAGGAAACGGCGGCATCGACCATGATGCGGGATTCGTTCTTGAAGCTGTTCAGATCGTCTCCATAGCTGGAGCTGACGTAACGAATGCCGGAACCGAGGCCGAGACCGGCAAGCACGCCGTTCTCGATCTTGTAGTTGCCCCAGAGCGACAGGACATCGTTCGGCGTGCCGGAGAGTTCGTTGCCGACGGTGCCTTCCGCGCCCTTGTCGATCTTGACCCGCAAGTGGGTGTAGGAAGCGATGATGCCGATGCCGTTATCGAGCGTGGCATTGGCTTCAAGCTCGAAACCGCGCGAATTCAGATCGAGCTGGCGCTGCTTGTTCATGCCCGAAGACGCATCGAGCACGATGCCGTCCTTCTGGTCGATGTCGAACAATGAAGCGCTGATGACGGCGTTATAACCGGGAATTTCGTATTTGACGCCGATTTCCTTCTGGCGACCGATGGTCGGATTGGCGACGTGCCTGTCATCGCTCGCGACGTCATCGTAAACGAAGCCGATATTGGGAGAGAAGGAGGTCGAATAGTTGACGTAGGGGATGAGCCCCCATTCGGTCTTGTAAGCCACGCCGACGCGTCCCGAGAACGCGCTGTCGTTCTGCCTGGTATCGGTATAGTCGACATCCGTGGTCGTGGACTTCACCCAGTCATAACGGCCACTGCCGAACACGGTGAGGTTATCCCACTCGATCTGGTCATGCGCGTAGATGCCGACCTGATTCATCTTCTGGGCGCCGTTGAACGGAACGTCCATTGCGCGAATGTCTTCAATCGACACGTAGGACAGGCCGCTATAGGCCTTGTAGTCCGACCAGGCATAGTCGATGCCAGCGATTGCCTTGTGGGTCAGCGCTCCGGTTTCAAAATCGAACTGCGCCATCGTGTCGACAACGAAGTTCTTCATGCGCTCCTTGTAGTGGCCCCAGTAGCGGGCGAGATCGGCGGTGCCTTCCTGCGGATAATGGCCGCTATATTCAAGGTCGGCATCGACATCGCTGTAGCGGACATTCTGGCGAACGGTCAGCAGATCGTTGAAACGATGCTCGAATTCGTAGCCAACGCGGCCCTGTTTCTGCACGAAATCATTATAGTTCGGATCGCCTTCGTAGAGGTTGGAAACCTCGCCATAGGACGGATTGTAGAACGCAGCCGTGCCCCCGGTCACCGAGCGGGAAAACTCGCTGAGGAATGTAAAGCGCGTGTCTTCATCCGGCTTTATGGTGAATGACGGGGCAATGTAATATTTGTCGTCCGGATAGCCGGGTAGTTCGGTATCGCTAATGCGGCCAAGGCCGGTAATGCGATAGAGGAATGTTTTGTCTTCATTGGCCGGGCCGGACAGGTCGAAAGCGGCCTGATAGCGATTGTGGCTGCCGAACAGCAACTCGACCTCCCGGAATTCTTCTTCCTTCGGGCGCTTGGTGACGACGTTGACGATACCGCCGGGGCCACTCACGCCATAGAGGGAGGAAGCCGGACCCTTCAGCACGGTAATGCCCTCGATGCCGTATGGCTCGGTTTTCAGCCACGCAGACGGGCCGTTGATGATGCGCAGGCCATCGCGGAACATGCCTGTGTAATAGGCCGGAAAACCCCGCAGATAGAACGCGTCATACCGTGTGTCGAAGCCGAAATTGTTTGGATTGGCGCTCGCCGTATAGCTCAACGCATCGTTGAGCGTAACAGGCTTCTGGTCTTCCATCTGGCGCTGGGTGATGACCGAAATGGACTGCGGAATCCTGACGATATCCGTGTCGATCTTGGTGCCTTCACGATCTCTCTTGGCGACATAACCGTCCTGAACGAGCGTGTCGTTGCTCTGCGACTGGATCGTAACCGTGTCCAGAACAAGCGGTTGCGCGCTGTCCTGCGCCAGCGAAATCGCAGTGGAAGCAAGAAGGGTGGAGCAGGTCAAAGCCAGGTTCAGCCGACCGTGACGGGAATTGAAGCGCATGCGGGTCCCTCGGTTCATAAGCCTGTCGCGAGAGTTCCCCGTCTCGTGACATTAAATAGGAGTGTGCTACTCAACTATAAAATGGAGTAAGAGAGTCAACAATTATTAGGGGGCAATCGAAGGGTAAGGGTGAGGTCAGGCTTGCGGCTGCGATCTATCTGCAACACTTTGCCCACGCTGCCGCAACCCTGTATGGCGGGCGTGAAGCAGCTTGCGAACAAGGGTTGTGCCAGGCGCTTGGAAGAGGTCAGCCGATCTCGCGGGATGCGGTCGGCGTGTGATAATAAAGCGGGAAGATCAGGCCGTAGGGAATGGTCACGACATCGGCCATCTGGTCGTCGGTAGGGCGATCATCGCTCATGCTATCGCGGTCCGTGTGACCGGCATCGATATCCAGCTCCGACAGTACGACGATGATCGTGCTCCAGAGCAGGAATGGAAGCAGGGCGATGGCGATATAGATATAGCTCGTGTCCATGCTGCGATGGTGAGCTACGAAGTCTTCTTCATCAAGGAACAGACTTCTCAAGTTCGGCCGCTTTGCAGTCGGATTTTGCTTTTGCCGTGGGCGCCACCGGAATTGCTCCGGTGGCGAAAATCATGCGGAGACGATTGCGTCGTTGGGGGCGGGCAGTTCAAACAGCCGGGCGCCGTTCTCGGTGCCCTTTTCCTCATAGCCGATGATCCGGAACCATTTCACAATGTCGGAACGGTCGAGCCAGCTTCGCGAGTGGACAGGCAGATCGCCCGCCAGCGCCTGAATCTGCCGGATATGCTGCTTGCAGAAGCGCACGGTGTTGCGGTTGAAGAATTCTTCCTTCGCGGCGAAAAGCGTGTCCGTCGCGCCATCCGCTTCGTGCCACGCGATGATTGCCACCACCTTGTCGTCTTGCAGCAAGGCATGTGCACGACCTTCCCGCAGGTTCATCATCAGGTTGTCATAGGCGGCTTTGGTATCCTTGCCGGCGGCGATATATTCGATCGCCATGCGCCTCGAAAGGTCATGAAAAACGCTTTCAAGATCACCGACAGTCGCTGTGCGTGCCTTCATTTTTCTGACCTCCCTTCGTTTCACTCCCGTCGTGCGCAAACCACGACGGCCCATAATGACCTCTTTCGGCCACCGCTTTCAACGTGAAAAGCCGGGGCCGGTTCCGGTCGGGCGAGGCGAATTATCCCTGCGGAAGCGGGCTCAAGGGCGTTGCCGGGCAATATCGGCGGGCAAATCCTGCAATCACGTGCCTGCAATCACGTGATTGTGAAAACGAGGTGCAAAACCGCCAAGGCAAGCGGATTTCCGGTCGTTCTGCGGGGCTTTTCCGAATGCGCTAAAGCCCCGGTTTTATAGAGACCTGGGGATGTTTATGCACAACTAGGGTACAAGATATTTGAACTATTCTGAAGGTATGTGTATCCAGCGTATATGTTTCTCGTCTGCGTATCGTGGAATTTCTCGGAAACACTCAAAAAGTCTTACCCACCAGATCGGCAGGAAACGACAATGACCGACCTCCCCGGATATCCGAGTCGTCGCAGTTTTCTGAAAGCCTCCGCAGCAAGTGTGATGCTTTCAGGGCTCACTGTCTCAGCAAAAGCGGAACCGCAAACTCCCCCGGTTCCACTCGAACAATATGAACGCCAATATTTCAATGAAGTCGAATGGGCTTTCGTTCTTGCAGCCACGGCGAGACTGATTCCGTCCGAAGGCGACGGCCCCGGCGCTATCGAAGCCCGTGTTCCCGTATTCATCGATCTCCAGCTCGCCGGCGATTTCGGTCGCGCGGATGACTGGTACATGGTCGGACCCCACGATCCGTCCGCAGATCCGACGCGTGGCTGGCAGACACCGCTGAACCCTGCGCAGATTTACCGTCAGGGCATTCCTGCATTCAACGCATGGTGCGAGCAGAAGTACGGCGCGGCTTTCTCCGCCCTGACTGCGGAACAGCAGGATGCGGCGCTGACCTCGCTGCAAAAAGGGGAGGTCGGCCTTCAACCTGAACTGCGCGACTTCTTCACGCTTCTTTTGCAGAACACCAAGGAAGGCTATTTCGCCGATCCGATGTATGGCGGCAATCACGGCATGCAGGCGTGGAGCTATATCGGCTTCCCCGGTGCGCGCGGCAGCTACAAGGAATGGGTCGAACGCTACAATGTTCGCTACCCGCTGGGCCCGGTCTCGATCAAGGGCGAAAGGGCTTAACGATGGCACGTCAGGAAAAGAAAAAAGACGTGGTTGTGGTCGGCCTCGGCTGGACCGGAGCCATCCTGTCCATGGAACTGGCGCAGGAAGGGCTTGAAATCGTCGCGCTCGAGCGCGGGCATGACCAGAACACGGTCCCGGATTTCAAATATCCCAACATGATCGACGAGCTGAAATACGGCGTGCGCCTGAAGATGATGCAGCGCGCCAGCCAGCAGACCGTCACGATCCGCCGCAACGCCGACGAAGTCGCCTTGCCCTACCGCAGCTTCGGCTCGTTTCTGCCCGGCAACGGTGTCGGCGGTGCAGGCACGCACTGGAACGGCCTGAACTGGCGTCCGCAGCCCGAAGAGCTGCGCCTGCGCTCCTATGTCAAGGAACGCTGGGGCGAGCAGATCATTCCCGAAGACATGCTTCTCGGCGACTACCCGATCCACTATGACGAGCTGGAGCCTTTCTTCGACCGTTTCGAGCGCATCGCGGGCATTTCCGGCAAGGCGGGCAATCTGAAGGGAAAGATCGTCGAAGGCGGCAATCCGTTCGAGGGCTGGCGTTCCAATGACTACCCGATGCCGCCGATGCACACGACCTGGGATGGACGGAAGTTCGCCGATGCGGCTCAGGGCATGGGGTATCACCCGTTCCCGTCGCCGGGCGGCATTGCCTCGACCGCCTATGTCAACGAATATGGCATGCAGATGGGGCCGTGCAATCACTGCGGTTTCTGCGAGCGTTTCGGCTGCTACCAGTATTCCAAATCATCGCCGCAGACGGCCATCCTCGATGCGCTGAAGCGCATGCCGAACTTCTCCTATCGCACGGAGTCTGAAGTTCTGCGCGTCGAAATGGCGCCGGACGGCAAGACCGCCACGGGCGTGACCTATTTCGACGAGGCGACGCAGGAAGAAGTCTTCCAGCCTGCCGATATCGTCATCCTGGCGTCCTTCTCGCTCAACAACGTGCATCTGGCGCTTCTGTCGGGCATCGGCCAGCCATACGACCCGGTAACGGGCGAGGGCGTCACCGGGCGCAATTATGCCTATCAGATGAACGGCGGCGTGACGCTCTTCTTCAAGGATGAGGAATTCAACCCCTTCATCGGCACCGGCGCGAACGGCATGTGCATCGACGATTTCGGTGTCAACCAGATCGATTTCGGACGGGAAGGCTTCATCGGCGGTTCGTACTGGCGCGCCGGCCAGACCAACGGCCAGCCGATCCGCAGCATGGCGCTGCCATCCGGTACACCGGCATGGGGCGGCGCGTGGAAAAAGGCCATCGCCGAATGGTACGGCCATTCCATGTCGATCGGCAGCCATGGTTCGCACATGTCCTACCGGACCAACCATCTCGATCTGGACCCGACCTACAAGGACCGTCACGGTCGCCCGCTCATGCGCATGACCTTCAACTGGAATCCGAATGATATCCGGATGACCCAGTACATGAAGACCAAGATGGAAGCGCTGGCCAAGACGATGAACCCCGACCTGATGCAGTCGTCCTTCAAGAAGGAAGGCGCGCAGTATGACGTGCGCCCATACCAGACGACGCACAATACGGGTGGCCATATCATGTCGGACAATCCGCGTGAGGGCGTGGTCAACCGCTATTCGCAGGCATGGGACAAGCACAATGTGTTCCTGACCGGCGCGGGCAATTTCGTGCAGAACACGCAGTACAATCCGACAGGTCTGCTCGGCGGGCTTGCCTATTCGACTGCGCATGCGATCCGCACGCAATACCTGTCCAATCCGCGTCCGCTGATCTGAGGAGAATGGTGATGAAGACTTTTCTTCGCATAATCGGCGCTCTCGTCGTCATCGGAATTGTCGCGCTGCTGGCCTTCATCTTCGTGCCGGTACAGCTGACGAAGCCAACCAGGGAACCGGCGGCGGACTGGAAACCCGCCGAAGGGCAGGGCCAGTATGTCATGTATGCATCGGACTGCATGGCCTGCCACACGGCGGAAGGCGGCAAGCCTTTTGCCGGTGGACGCCCGATTGCAAGCCCAATGGGTACGATCTGGACGACCAACATCACCCCGGACAAGGAAACCGGCATCGGAAACTGGACGCTCGATCAGTTCCGCGCCGCTCTTTATGACGGCATTCGTGCCGATGGCTCACATCTCTATCCGGCAATGCCTTACGAGAACTATCGCAAGCTGACCGAGGAAGATGTCCGCGCGCTGTATGATTATTTCATGCATCAGGTACAGCCGGTGAACAATGTCGTTCAGGAAACCAAGCTCGGCTTCCCGTTCAACATGCGTTTCGGCATTCGTGCATGGAACTGGCTGGCTCTCGGTCAGGAAGCGGGCTTCAAGGCCGCAGGCAAGTCGGAAGCACAGGATCGCGGCCAGTATCTGGTCGAGGGCCCGGCTCACTGCGCCGCCTGCCACAGCCCGCGCAATCCGCTGATGGCGCAGAGCGGCACGCAGGTTGGTGACAAGGACTTCCTCACCGGCGGCGTCGTCGATGGCTGGAACGCACCGTCGCTGCGCGGCGCAAATTCCGCCCCGCAGAAGTGGTCCATCGAGGAACTGGCGACCTATCTTGCAACAGGCCGCAATTCCTACTCCACGGCCAATGGCGAAATGGGCCTTGCGGTCGAACATTCGCTTCAGCATCTCACCGATGCCGACAATCTGGCGATTGCCGCATTCCTGAAGGGGATTGACGGTGCTGCCGTTGAAGTGCCGCAGGAGTTTGCCGTGAAGGCGTCCAAGGCGCTGCCAGCCGCCCCGGCTGATGCCGCCGGTGAAGCAACGACAAAGATGCTGACCGAAGCTTCTCCGGATATGCCGCTTGGTGCGCGGCTCTATCTCGACAACTGTGCTGCCTGCCATTTCGTGACGGGCAGGGGCGCTCCGGGTATCTTCCCCGAGCTTGCCGGTAATGATCTGGTGACAGGTTCGGAAACGCAGCCGCTGATCTCGATCATCCTGCACGGCGCCGAGGTTCCGTCCACGGCAAAGCGTCCGATGCGCCTTGTGATGCAGGGCTACGCCGACCGCCTGACGGACGATGAAGTTGCCGAACTGGCTACCTTCGTGCGCTCCGCATGGGGCAACAGCGCCGGGCCGGTGAAGGCGGCGGATGTTGCAACGGTCCGCAACAGCCAGACCCACTGACAACAAAGCGCCGATCTGACTGGATCAGATCGGCGCTCTGTCTCTTTATTTTGGGCGATCTTTCCCGAAAACCGTTTCACACTTTTCGGGATGCTCTTTAAAGAACGGCGGAATGAAAGTTCCGCCGTTTTGTCATTCAGGCGGCTTCGATGTCGCGCATCGGCGGGTTGCCGTAGAAGCGGCTATATTCGCGGCTGAACTGCGACGGGCTTTGATAGCCGACCCGATGGCCTGCCGTACCGGCGTCCAGCCGCTCGACCAGCATCAGCCTGCGGGCTTCGTTAAGGCGGAGCTGCTTTTGATACTGTACCGGCGTCATCGCCGTGATCGCCTTGAAATGGTGATGAAACGACGACGCGCTCATATTGACGTGTTCGGCAAGCTGTTCGATCCGCAACGGTGCGGCAAAGTTCTGGCGAAGCCATGCGATAGCCCGCGCTATACGGTTGGCCTGGCTGTCGGCGGTGGCGATGTTGATCAGTCGCTCGCCGCCGGGACCCGTCAGAAGGCGATAGAGGATTTCCTGTTCGATCAGGGGCGCCATCACCGGAATATCGTCGGGGTTGTCGAGAAGGCGCAGCAGGCGCAAGGCTGCATCCAGCAGGCCCGCAGGCGCGGCATTGACGGTTATTCCCCATTGATCGCCATCGGCCATCATCCGTCTGCGAACATCCACACGGCCGATCAGGTCGGTCAGTTTCTCGCTGTCGATGGCGAGCGCCAGGCACAGATGCGGCGCTTCCGGGCTCGCCTCCACCACCCGCCATGTGACCGGCAGGTCCAGCGACGTCACCAGATATTCGCCCTTGGTATAGTTGATCGTTTCGGAACCGAGGCGCAGCGATTTTGCGCCTTGCAGCACCATGGCGAGGCAGGGTCTGTAACTGCTGTGGCACGGTATGCTTGGCGTCGTGCGCCTGCTGATCGACAGACCTTCGATCGGCATGCGGTATTCGCCGTCCTGTGCGGTGAAACGCTCCGCGAGAGCGGCAAGCTCGTTATAGGTCTCTGTCAATGACGTCATGGATGATCCGGTTCAGACGATGTGGAATAGAGCAATTATTGCGCAAGCGGGTCGGTATCGGCAATCGCGAAACAGGCAGTTTTGCAGGATCGTGCAAGAAGCTTGCAGGATCGGTCTACCGCATCTGCCCGTGTCTCCGGCATATTCCGCCTGCTTCCCCAATCCAATAAATGGAGTCTATCATGGCCATAGCAAGAGGTTATGCTGCTACGGATGTAGACGAGCCGTTGGTTCCGTTCACATTTGAACGGCGCGAGCCCAACGCGGATGACGTGGTCATCTCGATCCAGTATTGCGGCGTCTGCCATTCCGACATCCATACCGTTCGCAATGAATGGAAGAATGCCGTTTATCCCATCGTTCCGGGACATGAAATCGCGGGCGTCGTGACTGCCGTCGGCGATGCGGTCACCAAATTCAAGGTCGGCGACAAGGTCGGCGTCGGCTGCTTCGTGGATTCCTGCGTCGGCTGCGCCAGCCGGGATGTCGACAACGAGCAATATCTTCCGGGCCTCATCCAGACCTACAACACCTTCGACGCCGAAGGAAAGGAACGGACGCAGGGCGGATATTCGGACCATATCGTCGTGAAGGAAGGATATGTCCTTTCCATGCCCGACAATCTCCCGCTCGATGCGGCAGCGCCGCTGCTTTGCGCGGGCATCACGCTTTATTCGCCGCTGCGTCACTGGAATGCAGGTCCGGGCAAGCGGGTCGCGATCATCGGCATGGGCGGGCTCGGGCATATGGGCGTCAAGCTCGCCAATGCCATGGGCGCGCATGTGACGGTGCTGAGCCAGTCGCTTTCCAAGAAGGAAGACGGTCTCAAGCTCGGCGCCCATGAATATTACGCCACCAGCGACGCTGCCACCTTCCAGAAGCTGGCCGGAACGTTCGACCTCATCATCTGCACGGTTGGCGTCGCCATCGACTGGAATGCCTATCTTGCGCTGCTCAAGGTAAACGGCACCATGGTTGTTGTCGGCGTGCCGGAACATATGGTGCCTGTGCATGCCTTCTCGCTCATTCCGGGCCGCAAGTCGCTTGCGGGATCGATGATCGGCTCGATCAAGGAAACGCAGGAAATGCTGGACTTCTGCGGCCAGCACAACATCGTTTCCGAAATCGAGAAGATCAATATCCAGGAGATCAACGAAGCCTATGAACGCGTCCTGAAGAGTGACGTGCGCTACCGCTTCGTCATCGACATGGCTTCGCTGGCAGCATGATGTAGCCTGGAGGAGAGGGCATTTCCCGTTTCAACCGAACATTGGAGATGCACGTCTATCCAGAAATGCAAAACCCCGGCCCATCGGTGCCGGGGTTTTGCCTTGGATAATCAGTGCCTGCGCAGGTTTTTCCATACCAGCGCGGCTGTCACCGTCAGAAAAGCCGCAAGGATCGTACCCTCTATTATAAAATACCAGTGCATGAGCGAAGCTCCTATGCCGGAACTCTGCCGCCGCCAGATCGAACGTTCGGTGCCCACGGAATTGCTGTTTGCGGTTCTTCGAGAATATTTCGCTTGAGGGCGAAGCCTGCTACCGCATGGCGCGCGACGTGCAGGGGTTTGAGACCGTTCTGCGCATCACAACATGCCTTCCATGTCATTTCATATATGACATCGCGGTCATGCTCCGGCCATTCATAAAGATAATCTATTGCATCTTCAACGCAGGCAATTTCGCGAATGAGATAGGGCCCATCCTTAACAAATACAGGGCTGTCAAACAAACGGTCGCTCATCAGAACCTCCATTTGATCGAACGAAAATGTTAGTGTGACGGCGTCGATTTAGTAAGCCGCCACGGCCGTTCAAGTGGCCGGAATAAAAAAGTTTTCAGCTTCTGGGGTTTAGGGGCAGGACCCTGTCAATTTGATGGAAATGGCGCCTGAAATGACAAGGGCTGCCAGGAGAGACGCACAGGCACATTGCTTATCGCTTATTACAAAGAGCTGAATTACACTCTGTCGGGCAGCATCTTGCGGTTGGGGGAACGCATCCTTGGGTTTTGACGAGAATACTCTGTTTTTTGCGGCGGGTATCTGCTCCCTGGCAGTGGCCCTGACGATCCTGAGTGTCTGGTACCAGAACTCCCGCGACAGCTTCCTGTTATGGGGTTGCCTTGGCATGATCCTGCTCGGCACGGGGGCGGTGCTTTATTATGCCGGTCCGTTGCCGCTGGCCACGGCCTCCATCATTGCCTTCACCCTCGAAAGCCTTGGCTTCATACTGCTGATCCTCGGTTCGCGGCAGATTTCGGGCCGTGCGGTTCGCAGCCGCTTTTTGATCGTTCTGGCGATTGCCGTCATCAGCGCGACGGTGCTGCCGATCCTGGCGGGACAGACGGGCACCGGCACGGCAATTTTCAACCTGACATCGGCCCTGTTGCTCCTGCTGACCGCGAAGGAATATTTCCATGTCTATCGCGAGGCGCCGGTGCCCGTGACAGGCATGATCGCGCTTTATGTCCTGACGGCGATCTCGTTCTTTCTGTGCGGTGCCGTGATCCTTTATGAACGGCAATGGGTGATGACCGCCATTCCCAGCAACTGGGCTGAAAATATCAATGCGATAACGGCCATCATCGGGATTACGGGCATTGGCGCCCTGTCGCTGAATTTCACCCAGTCGCGTATTGCGCGCCGCCATGCCAATGATGCGCGCACCGACAGCCTGACCGGTTTGCTGAACAGGCGCGCCCTTTACGATGTGCTGACCGACAATGAATTGCAGCTCGGGGATTCCGTCGTGATCTTCGACCTCGATGCGTTCAAGTCGATCAACGATACGCACGGCCACATCATCGGCGATGAGGTGCTTGGAACCTTTTCCAATGTCCTGCGCAGCCATGTCAGATGCGAGGCGCTGATTTCCCGTGTCGGCGGCGAGGAATTCGTCCTGGTCCTGCGGCAGAAGCAGAACAGCGAGGTTCTCGCCATGGCGGATGCGATCCGCAAGGCCTTCGCGGCGACAGTTTTTGAAGCTCTGGCCGGAGATTTTTCCACGACGACCAGTGCGGGCATCGCATTCTGTACGCCGGGAGACCGTGATTTCCTGACCGTGTTCCACCGGGCGGATGCCGCGCTTTATCGCGCCAAGCATCTGGGACGCAACAAGGTATGCACCGAACTGCACAGCGTCGCCTGAACCCTCTGGTCAGCAATGAAAATGGGCCTGAATTTCAGGCCCATTTCCTCTGGCTCGTCATGTGCCGAAGCGTTCTTCGCTGAGCGCCGCCGCCATCAAGGCCCTGGTATAGTCTTCGCGCGGGCGGTCGAAGACCTGTTCGGTGTCGCCCTGTTCGACGATCTTGCCGTTCTTCATCACGATCACATAGTCCGAGACGGCGCGCACGACCGCCATGTCGTGGCTGATGAAGAGATAGGACAGTCCATGGTCCTTTTGCAGGTCGCGCAGAAGCGTGACGATCTGCTTCTGGACCGAACGGTCGAGCGCACTTGTCGGCTCATCGAGCACGATGACGCGCGGTTTCAGGATCATCGTGCGCGCAATGGCGATGCGCTGGCGCTGGCCGCCTGAAAACTCGTGCGGATAGCGGTTGCGCATGGCCGGATCGAGGCCGACTTCCTTCAGCGCCTCCTGCGCGCGGCGGTCGCGTTCCTTTGCCGAAAGGTTCGGTTCGTGGATCAGAAGCCCCTCGGTAATGATGCGTCCGACCGTCATGCGCGGGCTCAGCGAGCCGAACGGGTCCTGAAAGACGAGCTGCAATTCACGGCGCTTGGGGCGCATTGCTTGCGGCTCGTGCGGCAATTCCTGCCCGAGATAGGCGATGCGGCCCTCGGAGGCTATCAGCCGCAGGATGGCGCGCCCCAGCGTGGACTTGCCCGAACCGGATTCGCCCACAATGCCGATGGTCTGGCCCTGCTTCAGCGTCAGCGAGACATTGTTGACGGCTGTGAGGTAGTTGGCGGCGCCAAGCCACGGCTTGCTGATGAGAAAATTGACCTTCACATTATCGGCGCGAATGAGAACCGGCGCATCATCGCGGGGAGGGGCTTTTTCGCCTTCCGGCTCGGCGTTGAGCAGCATCTTCGTATAGGCGTGCTCGGGCGCGGTGAATAGCTTTTCCGTCTCGTTCGTTTCGACCACTTCGCCGGAGCGCATCACGTAAACCCGGTCGGCAAAGCGCCGCACGATGCCGAGATCATGCGTGATGAAAACCACCGCCATTCCAAGCCGCTTCTGCAGATTGGCCAGAAGGTCGAGAATCTGCGCTTGAATGGTGACGTCGAGCGCGGTCGTCGGTTCGTCGGCGATCAGGATATCCGGCTCGTTGGCGAGCGCCATGGCGATCATGACGCGCTGGCGCTGGCCGCCCGACAGTTCATAGGGATAGCTGTCGATGCGGCGTTCCGGTTCGGGAATGCCGACGAGCCTGAGCAGTTCGAGAATGCGCGGGCGCGCATCCTTCTTGCTCAACCCGCGATGATAGCGGAGCGGCTCTGCAAGCTGGTCCCCGATGCGGTAAAGCGGATCGAGCGATGTCATGGGCTCCTGAAAGATCATGGTGATCTTTGCGCCGCGGATGGTGTTGAGCTTCTTTTCGGGCATGCCGATCAGATCCTGCCCGCGATAGAGCGCCTGGCCGGTAGCCCTGCCGTTCTGGGCGAGAAGGCCCATCATCGCCATCGTCGTCTGGCTCTTGCCCGAACCGGATTCTCCCACGATTGCGATCGTCTCACCCGCTTTGACATCGAGATTGATGCCGCGCACGGCTTCGACCGGGCCATCATGCGTGTCGAAAGTGACCTTCAGGTCGCGCACGCTCAGAATGTTTTCACTTGTCATCTCAGCGATCCTTCGGGTCAAGGCTGTCGCGCAGGCCGTCGCCAAGGAAGTTCAGCGCAAACAGGATTGTGGTCAGCGTGATGGCAGGCCAGATCAATAGCCAGCTGGCGCCGCGCATGTTCTGGGCACCTTCGGAAATCAGCAACCCCAGAGAGGTGAGGGGGTCCTGAACGCCGAGACCGAGGAAGGAAAGGAGACTTTCGAGCAGGATAGCCTTGGGCACCAGCAGCGTCACGAAAACGATGACGGGGCCCAGCGCATTCGGGATGATGTGGCGGGTAATGACGCCGCTGCGTGTCGCGCCGAGCGCTTCCGCCGCCTGCACGAATTCCTGCCGTTTGAGGCTCAATGTCTGCCCGCGCACGATGCGCGCCATATCCAGCCATTCCGTCGCGCCGATGGCGATGAAGATGATGAAAATGGATCGCCCGAAGAAGACGAGCATCAATATGACGAAGAAGATGAAGGGCAGCGAATAGATGATATCGACAAACCGCATCATCACATTGTCGATGCGCCCGCCCAGATAGCCGGAGATGGCACCAAAGGACACGCCGAGGATCAGCGACATGGCGGAAGCCAGCAGGCCGATGGCGAGCGACATGCGAACGCCGACGAAGATGCGGGTCATCAGATCGCGGCCCAGATTATCGGTGCCGAGCAGGAAATAGTTGCGCGTCACGTCGAGGGTGAGCTTGCCCGACAACCCATCGGACGCGATATCGATCTTGGGATTGCTGAACAGGTCGGAACGCTGGAAATAACGCAGCACGCGGTCATCTGTCGGGCGCTGTGAGGTGAAATTGACAACGACATTGTTGCCGGTCAATTCCGGTTCGCCAGCGGCTTTCAGCCGTGCACGGGCCAGTTCGCGTTCAAGGCCCGGCATGATCGTATCCGCGCGCGGATAGGCTTCGAGGCTCGGAGCCACGCGCACGAACTGCGGATAGATCTTGTCATAGGGATGCGGGCTCAGCATGGGGCCGAACACGCCCAGAAAAGCCATCACGAGAAGGGCGATGGCGCTCGCCGCGGCGGCCCTGTTCTTGCGCAGGCGCAGCCATGCATCCTGCCAGAGGGAGCGGCTTGGAACTTCCAGCCGGGCTGTTTCGGTCGGAACGGAAAGATCAGTCATAGCGAACCCTCGGATCAAGCCATGCATAGAGAAGATCGACGATCAGGTTGAAAACCACGATGAAGATCGAAATGACGACAACGGTTCCCATGACGAGGGTGTAATCGCGGCTGAGCGCGCCCTGCACGAAGTAACGACCGATGCCGGGGATGCCGAAGATCGTCTCGACCACGACCGAACCGGTGAGAAGGCCGGCGGCGGTGGGGCCGAGATAGGAAACGGCGGGAAGCATGGCGGCGCGCAAGGCGTGCACGCCGACAACCACGCGGGAAGGCAGGCCATAGGCGCGCGCCGTCCGAACGTGGTTGGCGCGCAGCGCCTCGATCGTTGCGCCACGCACGAGACGCGCAATGACGCCCACCTGCGGCAGTGCCAGGGTAAGGACCGGCAATATCCAGTAGGTTATATTGGCCGAGGACCAGCCGCCCGCCGGAACCCAGCCGAGGATGACACCGAACAGAAGGCTGAGAAGAGGGGCCACGACGAAGTTCGGCGTGGTGATGCCGAATGTGGCGAGCGCCACGACGAAATAGTCGATGGTCGAGTTCTGCTTCAGGGCTGCAAGCGTGCCGAGAAACGTTCCGATGATTGCCGCAAGCGTCAGGCCAAGCGTGCCGAGAACGATCGATACCGGCAGGCCGGAAGCGAAAAGATCATTCACGGAGAAGTCGCGGCGCGTGAAGCTCGGTCCAAGATCGCCATGCAAAAGATTGCCCAGATAAATCAGATACTGCTGCCACAGCGGCGCATCCATATTATAGGCCTTCTTGAGGTTTTCCAGGATCAGGGGGTCGATGGGCCTTTCAAGGTCGAAAGGTCCCCCGGGTGCCAGCCGGATCGCAAAGAATGTCAGCGTGATGATGATGAATATCGTGGGTATCGCACTACCCAATCGTCGGAGCGTATAGCCCAGCATGTTCTTTTCCCTTCTTTGCCGAACCGCCGTGCAGCGGTCCGGCAAATCCCAAACTCTTTGTTTTATGCATTTTCCTTATGCAAAACCGCTTCGCGCCTTTGACTGGAAAATGCTTCTTGGGCCTTGTTTTTGTTGTGTTTTCAGTTCTTCAAGGATAGCCAGCGGGTGCCGTGCGAATTCATAAGGTTGTTTTCATAACCCTGAACACGGTCGGCAACGAGCGCGGTGGACGAATAATACATCAGCGGAACGACCGACCCCTCGCTGAGGAGGATTTTCTCTGCGTCTGCGAGAATGTTTGCCCGGTCAGCGAGATTGGTCGTCGTGGCGGATTTCGCCATCAGCGCGTCGTAATCCTTGTTCGACCATTCGGCGTAATTGAAATAATTGCCGGTGGTATAAAGCTCCAGGAACGAATTCGGATCATTGTAATCGCCGATCCAACCGTCGCGGGTAATGTCGAACATCCCCTTTTCCTGAAGGTAGTTGTAGAAGGTCGTACCCTCGACCTCGTTGAGCGTGGCCTTGATACCGATATTGCCCAGCATATTGGCGATGGCCGCCATGGTATTCTTGTGGTTTTCCGAAGTGTTGTAGCGCAAGGTCACCGAAAGGCTTCCGGGCTCGACACCGGCTTCCTTCAGCAGCGTTTTGGCCTTGTCCTCACGGTCCAGAACGTCCGCATCGGCGAAATCCAGCTTCGGAGCGTCCTTCACGTAATTCACGATGCCGGGCGGCACCATGGAACTGGCTGGGAGCATGACGCCGCGCCAGACTTCATCGGCGAGGAAATCACGATCGATAGCCATGGAAATGGCCCGGCGCACACGCGGATCGCGCAGCTTACTCGACGGCTCGCCCTTGATGTCGATATAATAGATCCCGAGATAGGGGGCGAGGCGGAACTGGCCGCTCAGGTTCTTCTTCACATAGTCCATCTGCTCGGCCGGAACATCGGAACAGATATCGACTTCCTTCGCTTCAAAACGGCGCATGCAGCTTGCACGGTCTTCAAACGGTATCCAGTTCACTGCATCGATCTTCACATTGGAAGCATCCCAGTAGTTGGGGTTCTTCTTCATGGAAATCTTATCATTGGGATTGAAGCTGACAAGCGTATAGGCGCCATTGGTTACGAGATTGCCGGGCAGGGTGAACTTGTCCCCGAACTTCTCGACCGCTTTCCGGTTGAGCGGAAAACCGGTCTGGTGGGTGAGCAGTTCCAGAAAATAAGGGGCAGGGTTCTTGAGCGTGATCTGCAATGTTTTGTCGTCAAGCGCCTTCACGCCCAACTGGTCCAGCGGCATCTTGCCGGTAGCGACTTCCTCGGCATTCTTGATGGCATATAGGACGCTGGCATATCCCGCGGCGGTTTTCGGGTCCATGATGCGGTGGAAAGTGAACTCGAAATCGCCAGCGGTGACGGGGTCGCCATTCGACCACTTGGCGTTCTCACGCATGTGGAACGTGTAGATGAGGCCGTCTTCGGAGATGTCCCATGAGGATGCGGCGCCGGGAATGGCCTCGCCCTTCTCATTTTGCACAAGCAGACCTTCATAAAGGTCGCGCAGGACACGGTTTTCCGAAACTGTGGTCGTGTGTTGCTGGTCCAGCGTGGCGGGATCGGTATCGTTGCCCCGGTTGAGCACTGTTTCTGCCGATGCGGCACCTGCCAGCGCCATCAGGCAAACGCCTGTCATCAAAATTCCGCGAACCATGAAAAACTCCCATATACTTTTTTACAAAATGTTTGCCCCGCAAAAGGGCCCTCCGGATCTGCCGGAAGAAAAATGGGCCGCGCCGATAAGCGCAGCCCAAGCTGAAAATTTATTGTTTTAAGGAAAGCCAGCGCGTCTTGTGGACATCCATCAGGTTGTCGGTCCAACCCTCGACCTTGTCCGAAACAAGGGCGCGCGATGAATAATAGAGGATCGGAATATTGCTCAGTTCATCGAGCTTCAGCTGTTCGGCTTCGGCAAGCGTCTTGGCGCGTTCCTTGAGATCAAGGGTTTTTGCCGCCTTTTCCATCAACGCATCATAATCGGCGTTCTTCACCTTTGAATAGTTGAAGCTCACGTCGCTCTGGCTGATGTAGAGGAAGTTCTGCGGATCGTTGTAGTCGCCGATCCAGGCAGCACGGGCAATATCGAACGGACCATCGTCACGCATGTAGTTGAAATAGGTCGCGCCTTCGGTTTCGTTGAGCGAAGCCTTGATGCCGATATTGCCAAGCTGGTCGGCGATGGCAGCCATGGTGTTCTTGTTGTTTTCCGAGGTGTTATAACGCAGTTCGACCGAGAGCGTATTCGGTTCGACGCCTGCTTCCTTCAACAGTTCCTTGGCCTTGTCTTCACGCTCCAGCATATCGTCGGAATATTTCAGCCTTGGCGCATCCTCAACATAATTGGCGATATGGGGAGGAACCATCGAATAGCCCGGCAGCATCGTGCCCTGCCAGACCTGATCGGCGATGAAATCACGGTCAATGGCCAGCGAAATGGCCTGACGGACGCGCGGGTCCTTCAGCTTGCTGTCGGCGGTCTTGCCCTTCACCGGCAGATAGTAGACGCCGAGATAAGGCGCCAGGCGGAATTCCTTGGAAAGGTTCTTCTTCACATAGTCCATCTGCTCGGCCGGAACGTCGGAGCAGATCTGCACTTCCTTCGCCTCGAAACGGCGCATGCAGCTTGCGCGGTCCTCGAACGGTATCCAGTTGATCGTATCGATCTTCACCTGATCCGCTTCGTAGTAATGCGGGTTCTTCTTCATCACGATCTTGTCGTTCGGGGTGAAGCTTTCCAGCATATAGGCGCCGTTCGTCACCATCTTGCCGGGCGTGGTGAACTTGTCGCCATTGGCCTCGACGCTCTTCTGGTGCAGCGGGAAGCCGGTCTGGTGGGTCAGAAGCTCAAGGAAATACGGAGCAGGGGAGTTCAAGGTCACCTTGAGCGTATGATCGTCGACGGCTTCGACGCCGAGCTGGTCGGTCGGCTTCTTGCCGCCGGCAATGTCTTCGGCATTCTTGATGACGAACAGCATGCTGGCATAACCGGCGGCTGTCTTCGGGTCCATCAGGCGGCGGAAGGTGAACTGGAAATCGCCGGCGGTAACCGGGTCGCCGTTCGACCATTTCGCATTGTCGCGCAGATGGAAGGTGTAGACCGTGCCGTCTTCGGAAATATCCCAGGATTTCGCCACACCGGGAATTGCCTCGCCCTTGGCGTCCTGAATGGTCAGGCCGTCATAAAGGTCGCGCAGAACATTGCCTTCGGACACAGTCGAGGTGCGGTGATGGTCCAGCGTCGCCGGGTCGGTGTCGTTGCCGCGATTGAGAACGGCTTCGGCTGAAGCAGCACCGGCCAGCGCCAGAAGACATACACCTGTCAGTAGAAATTTACGATACATGTGAGAACCCCTCCTTTGAAATTTTTGAAATGCCCCGCATCTTATTTATAAGATCGCCACTTGCAAGAGAAATTATCAACACTTTGACTTAATTAATATATTCACAATTTTTTGAGTAATTCGCGCGCTTAACTTCTGGTACGGGGTCACGGGTTTTCATCGGATTTACAAAGCCGGAACGCCATCTGGATGTGCCCAGAAAACGCCGCATTTCCCGCGATTTCCGACATTTGAATGTCAGTTGGAATGCACTTGAAAACAGCTCGATTCGCTGGAAATTTACATGCACAGTTTCAGCGGCGATCCTGTTATAATCTGCATCCTGCCGTTTATCGCCGTCGCGCATCCGGGACGATATCCACCACTATCGCGATGGGTCCATCGCTTCACATCGGATAGTTCCATAATACATATTATCTGATTGATGCACGGACCCTCAGGCCTGCTCCCGCAAAGAAAGAAGCGCCTTTTCAGGCGCTTCCTCTCTCATCAGAATGTCCGCTGCAGCATGATCAAGCCTTGCCAGGCGTCTGTCCCGTTGAGGACCGACTTCTTGTCGCGCCACCGCACATAAGAAATCTCCGGCGTGACCGTGAAGCCCGGAACCATTTCGTAAGCAACATTTGCGGTCGTGTAGAATGTATTCACACCGTCATAGGAAAGCTCGGCATTGAATACGGTCTTGTTGGACATCTTGTAGGCGCCGCCGCCCCAGACGGCCCAGTCGCCACCCCATTGGCCATAGAAACTGTTGATCGCGCGAACCTGCCCCGCGACCTGTCCGTCCTCGCCCTTGACGTCCATATAGCTGTCCTTGTTGGACTTGTAGGCTCCCATGGCCCAAAGGGACAGCTTGTCGGTAATGTTGAGATTGCCGCGCAGCTTGCCCGCCCATTCTTCGTTGCGGGCATCATAGGCAGCGACTGCGATGATGGCGCCCCAGTCCTTGGAGTATTTCACGCCGCCAACGACATGCGGGGCGTAATCGCTTATGGTGCCGTCATAGCCATAATCATGGTCGGTGTCCTTATTGTTGCCCTGTTCGAGCGCAAGGACAGCCGACCAGCCATCTTTGCCGGTATAGGTATAGCTGATCGCGGCGGTGCGTGCGCCGCCAGCCGGGATGACATCGTCGTTGAAGACGTCGCCAAGATAGCCGACGAAAGATGTGAAGACCGAATAATCAAGACCGACACGCAGCCCGCCCAAATCCACATATGCAACGCGCAACGACCCGGTGGAGCTGGAATCCGCGCCATTGCTCCATTGGAAACGGGTTTCCGCATAGGTTTTGAGCGTACCCAACTCCGTCTCGGATGCTGTGCTGGCGCGAAGCGTGAAGCGCGTGGAAATATCCCAGGTGTCGCGCTTGGTGGAGCGCTGCAGATATGGCGCACCGTCCTTGTCGGTAAAGCCGCGGCCATAGACATCATCGCCGCCCTGCATGAGATAGCGGACATAGCCATGAACCCGCAGGCAGGTTTCGGTGCCGGGTATGTAGAAATACCCAGCGCCATAGGCATCGCAGACCCTGACATATTGTGCTGCGTCCGGCTCGGGTGCGACTATGTTGTCCGCACCATATGCCACGGAAAGGCTGCTCAGAGTCGCAATGGAACTCATCGATAATAAAGTAAATCTCATTTCCCCTCACAAATATTTAAAAAGTTATTGTCAAAGATTTGCTTCGTCTTACGATGCGTGAGAATGATAGATGAAAGGAATATTTTTCTCTAATCGCAAGTTGTATTACATTAATTGTATCGCACAATTAGTTGCACGTTATTGGAGAGGAAGTGGCAATAAAGCGGGGGTAATTACTTAAAATAGTAAGCCTGACACTGAACGGATACAGTTACTTATTCTCGCGGCCCTTGGGGCCGCTTTGTCATTGGGAGGGTTTCATGTATCTACGTTTCGTTCTTGCAAGCGCTTGCTGGCTTTCCTTGGCTGGTGCCGCATCGGCCGAAACCGTGCTTAACCGCGACAGCGGCAGCGATCCGTCATCGCTGGATCAGCATCGGACAACAACGGCGCAGGAAGGCGCCCTGCTGCGTGATCTTTACGAAGGGCTCGTTACGGAAGACGGCAAGGGAGAGCTGATACCCGGCGTTGCGCAGTCCTGGGATATTTCGTCCGATGGACTGACCTATACGTTCCGCCTGCGGGAGAACGCGAAATGGTCGAATGGCGATCCCGTCACGGCTGGAGATTTCGAGTATTCGTTGCGCCGCATCATGGACCCGAAAACCGGTGCTGGTTACGCCAGCATCCTCTATCCGATCAAAAATGCGCGGGAAATCAATACGGGCAAACTGCCGGTCGATCAGCTCGGCGTCCATTCGCTGGACGATCATACGCTGAAAATCACACTGGCCTCCCCCACCCCTTATTTCCTTCCCATACTGGCCCATCAAACGGCCTTGCCGCTCAACCGGAAAGCGGTCGAGAAATACGGCGACAAGTTCACCATGGCAGGAAACATGGTGTCGAACGGTGCATACACATTGGTGAGCTTCACGCCGAATGCCCAGATCGTCATGAAAAAGAACCCGTATTTCTGGGATGCCGGAAGCGTCAGGATCGACGTGGTGAACTGGGTCCCGTTTGAGGAGCCTGCCTCGTGCATGCGCCGGTTTGAATCCGGCGAGATACAGATTTGTGGCACGGTTGCTGCCGAGCAGATGGACTATATCAAGGCAAATCTGGGAAAGAATCTGCGCGTCGCCCCCTATTTCGGCATCTATTTTGTCAGCGTCAAAGGCGAACCCGATGGCAAGTTGCGCGATCCACGGGTGCGTCAGGCCATCTCGATGGCAATCGATCGCAATTTTCTGGCCAGTGAAATCAGGCGCGGAATGATGGTGCCCGGCTATTCGATGGTGCCTCCCGGCACCCAAAACTATGTCGCGGATGCGCCACGTCTGGAATATAAGGACCAGGATATTCTTGATCGCGAAGACAGGGCGAGACAATTGCTGGCGGAGGCAGGCGTCAAGCCGGGCAGCCTTTCGGTCAAGCTGCGTTATGCCACCTCGATCAATAACAAGAACTCAATGATCGCGATTGCCGACATGCTCAAGAATATCGGCATCGAGGCGTCGCAGGATGAAGTGGAAAGCACGACCTATTTCAACTATTTGCACGAAAAGGGCATGTATGATTTTGCATATCAGGCGTGGATTGGCGATTACAACGATCCCTATTCCTTCCTGAGCCTATTCACCACCGGCAATTACTTCAATATGTCCGACTGGTCGAACAAGGATTACGATGCCCTCATCACCCGGTCGGAAACCATGACCGACGCCAAGGCGCGGGCGGAAACGCTTGCCGAGGCCGAGCGCATCCTGTTGAAAGAAGTGCCGGTCATTCCCCTGCTCTACCCCTTGTCGCAAGCGCTCGTATCGGAACGGGTCGAAGGCTATAGCGACAATCTGACGAACGTGCACGCAACCCGCTGGCTGTCCCTCAAAACCAAATGAGGCATGCTCCATTGCACGCTATCGCGCTTGGGCAGGGATGATCCCTGCCCTTGGCACTTCATTGTCGAAACTCAAAAACGGCTCTTTGCAAAACGTTGCTGCAGCCACTGGGCGGCGGGCCCCTGTCGCCGCCGCTTGTTCCAGATCAGTTCCAAAGCGACGGGATGTGCGCCCTCGTCGAACTGTAACCGGGGAATGACGAGTTCCGGCGCCAGCGGCGAGTCCTGCAGTATATGTTCAGGAATGAACGCCCAGCCGATCCCTCTTGTGAGGATTTGCAGGATGACCCAGTGGCTTTCCACCCACCACACATCAGCGCCGACCCGCAGGCGCTGGCTTTCAGCCGTATCGCTGTGCTTTCGCGCCATGATCTGGCGAAACGAACGCAGATCTTCCCAACTGACCGCTGTTTGCGCCAGCGGGTGCGTGCGTCCGCAGACCAGCACCAGAGGCACCCAGCCGATTGTATGGAAGCCAAGTTCATCCGGCATCTGTTCGGCGCGCCACATGACCCCGAGGTCCGCCTTTCCGTCGAGCACAAGCCCGCTTATCGCGGTCGAGGGCGGGAATTTCAGTTCCAGCTCGACATGCGGAAATTCCTGCGCGAAAGCGGCAAACAGCGTCGCGATGGCGGGCTCGGGGTAAAGCTCGTCTATCGCGACGACGAGGCGGGTTTCAACGTGATCGCCGAAATTTCTGGCGACTGAAATCAGGTGCTCCCGCCGGGCAAGCAGCAGGCGCGCTTCCGGCAACAGCCGCGCTCCGGCCTCCGTCAGCACCGGATTGCGGGAAGCCCGACTGAACAGCTTGACGTCGAGATCGTCTTCCAGCGAGGAAACCAGCGTGCTGATGGCGGACTGCGCCTTGCGCAGGTGCCGCGCGGCGGCCGAGAACGAGCCGTGGTCCGCGGAGGCCACAAAGGCTTCGAGTTGCTCCAGTTCAATGCTCATCTATCTGAAATCCAGATAATATCTAACTTTTCTTATCGTCAGAATAAGATAGAAGCACGCTCGTTAACAACAGGGATTAAAGGAAATGCGCAGTTTTATGGACCGTGTCCGCCATGCAATGATGTTTGAAATCATCGGTCTGGCGATCTTCATACCCGGTTCGGCCTTCATTCTGGACAAGCCTGCGGCAGAGATGGGCGTCATCGGCATTGTTTCGGCTACCACCGCGACCGTGTGGAATTTTCTGTTCAATCTGGGCTTCGACAAGGCGATGCTGCGCTTCACCGGCAGCGTCAGCAAGAGCATGATTGTCCGGGTGCTGCACGCGACCCTCTTCGAGGGCGGGTTGGTCGTGCTCCTGATCCCATTCATCGCCTGGTATCTGGGAATTTCGCTGATTGCCGCCCTTGTGATGGATATAGCGATTGTCGTCTTCTATCTGGTCTATGCGTTTGTATTCAATATCGCATATGACAAGCTGTTCCCCTTGCCTGTCGGTCAGGCCGCGCACGCGGTTTGACCTCCCTTCAGGAGTGATGCAGCCGCACGGGGCGTGTTTGGCAGCCGGCTCTCAACAGGGAGCGCGGCGCTTGCGCAAATTCGCTTGGCGCTGTTCCCAGGCGATAAGCAGCAGACTCGCCAGCACGATCAGGAATGCACCGGCAAAGACATTTGTTGCCGGAACTTCCGCCCAGATCAGGTAGCCATAGATAAAGGCCCAGATCAGACCGCTATATTCCACCGGCGCCAGCGCGGAGGCCGGTGCGTGGCGAAACCCTTCGTAAAGAAGGAACTGGCCGAGCGTCGACACCAGCCCGAGACAGATCATCAGCATCCAGCCTGAAAGGTCGGGCTCCTGCCAGGTCCATGGAAAGGACAGCGCGCAGGCCAGACCGAACAGCAGGCTGGTCGCATACATCTGCGTCATCGTGGTTTCGCTGCGGCTGACAAGCCGGATCAGGATCGTGCTCCATGCCCAGCAGAAGCCCGCAACGATGCACATGGCGGCGGGAATGAGATTGGGCGAATGGGTCGGGTTCGCGGCCACGGTCACACCGATGAAACCGATGGCGCAGGCGATCCACCGCCCCGGCCCGATCTTCTCTTTCAGCACGAGGATCGACAGGAACATGACCATGATCGGCGCGGAGAAATAGAGCGTGGTCAGTTCTGCAAGCTCGAGATGGCGAGCCGCATTGTAGAACAGCAACCACGCGCCGAGCATCAGGCCCGCGCGGAGCACGATGGTGTTGCGATAAGGGCTTTTGAAAATCGACGGATGGCGGTGATAGCGGATCAGAACGCCCGTGATGAGCACGATCACCAGGCTGCGCATGAACAAGATCTGCGGCACCTGATAGGTCGCGACGAGCCATTTCACCATTGCGTCCTGAAGGGCAAAACAAGCGTAGCCGCCGCAAGCAAGGGCAATGCCTGCAAGCGGTCTTGAACTGACTGACCCGGTGTTCATGGATTCCCCGATCCGGTCCAGGAATCCCTGTAGCGGGAAGGACCACGAACGCTGAATTTGCAGGACTGGAGCCCATAAGCAAGAGGCTGATATATGACGGCTGCAGACGGAAGCGCCAATGTAGCCGGAATGCAACAAATTGGGAGCCTGGAGCGGTTCCGGTTAAAACGGAATTGTCAGAACCGCTCTAGGTATTTGTCTTGTCGCATTATCCACCGCGTAGACGCTTCGCACTTTTGCTGGAAATGCTCTAGAACACCAGGGATCGATGCGCCGCGGTTCCCGCCGTCACCCCGTCGGCAACCGACCACGCAACGCTGTGCGCACCGCGCGTAATATCGCCTGCTGCAAAAATGCCCGGCACCGTTGTCGTCTTCAGACCGTCCGTCCGTATCGTTCTGCCGAGCGGCAGTTCATCCATTGCGCAGCCGAATATGCAGGCAATCTCGCTGTTCAGGCGATTGCGGGGGCCTATGTAAAGCGCATCGATGGGCACCAGTCGCCCGTCCTCAAGCTCGACCTGCGAAAGTTCTGTCCCCTGCCCGCAGAGCGCACGGACGGGGCTGCGTTCGATCTTCACGCCGCGCCGTTGCAGTTCTGCGAATGCCTCGGCATCCGGCTCCATTCCCTCGTCGATGAAGAAGGTCGTTGGTCCCCATTCGGAAATCAGCATGGCCTGATGCACCGACATGGGCGACAGATTGAGGACGCCAAGCTGCCGGTCGCTGAATTCATAGCCGTGGCAATAGGGACAATGAATGACGGTATTGCCCCATCGCTCCGCAAGGCCGGGAATATCCGGCAGTTCGTCCGATATGCCGAAGGCAAGGATCAGCCGCCGCCCCTCGACGATCTCGCCACTATCGAGTTCGATCCTGAAATTGTCGATTTCGCCGCTGCCGGAAACGGCCTTGCCTCGTGTGAAGGTCACGGTCGGATAGGCTTCGACCTGCGTTTTCGCGGTATCCAGCATGGAAAGCGGGTTGCTGCCGTCCTGCGCAAGGAAGCCGTGCGAATGTTCGGCAAAACGGTTGCGCGGTTTTCCGGCGTCGATCACGCGGACAGTTCGCCTGCCGCGCGCCAGATAGGTTGCCGCAGACAGGCCGGCGAAGCTGCCGCCGATAATGATCGCATCATGACGCATGACTGCTCTCCAGATCGAACTTTACGCCGCGTTCCAGCGCGCGTTGATGAAAATCCGCGCTCAGCATGGCAAGCGTGACCTCGCCAAATCGCTCCAGAAGAAGATTTTCGGCGTCGCTGAATGCCTTGCCGAGCGAAGCGTTGACCGCCTGTTCCACCAGGCATTCCGGCTTTTCGGCGCGGTTTCCCATGGCCAGAAGTGTCGGTTCCCCAATGGCCTCGTAAATGTCGCGCAGCGTCACCTTGCTGAGATCGCAGGCGATTTCCCAGCCGCCGCCGTGTCCCTTTTCCGAGCGGACATAGCCCTGCTCGCGCAGGCCGCCCATCACGCGCCTGACGACGACCGGATTGGTGGTCATGGCCTTGGCAAGGACCTCCGATGTGACCGGCCCTCTATGTTCCGCCATGTGAAGAAGGACGTGCAGGACGCCCGATAGTTTGCTGTCTCTTTTCATGTAACTATAAATGTTACGAGAAGCGGCAGATGTCAACACATCCGGCGAAAAACACCGGATCAGATAAATGTGATAGCTATGGCGCGGGCTTGATTATGTAGCTGTTTCAGGCCTGTAGCAGTGCCGTTACATCCCTGGGCGTATGATCGTTTTCAAGCCGTTGGCCTCACCGGCTATCAGCCGGGCATAGGCGCGTGGCACTTCATCGAGCGGGATTTCCCGGTCGACAAGCTGCAATAGCTGCGCCTCAAGATCGGGCAGAAGTCTTGCGATTTCATGCAGTTCGTCCTGATAGGCGTGGCAGCCGATCAGGCTTATCTCCCGCTCGACCAGAATGTTGGGATCGAGTTCTATCCTGCCATGGGATATGCCGACCAGTGCCAGCGAACCGCCGCCGGAAAGCACGTCGAGCGTTGCCATGAGGACGCCGATATTGCCGGTGGCATCGATCGCATGCCGGATCGGCTGGCCATTGATTGCGGTCTCAATCGCAGCCTTGTCGAGAGGCACTGCGGTCGCGCCTGTGACCGTTGAAACGAGATTGGCGCGTTGGTCATTGCGGTCGCAGACCAGCACCGGACCGTCATGCAGGCGGGAGAGCAGCAGCGCTGCAAGCCCGCCGATTGGCCCGCAGCCGACAACGAGAACGGCTTCGCCCGACGGCATACGCTGCCTGCGGATGGCGTGCAGCGCCACCGACAGCGGTTCGCCCATGGCGGCGACCACCGGATTGATGGCCGGGTCGTAATGAACGAGCAGACGGACGGGAAGTGCTGTCTCCTCGGCAAAGCCGCCATCGCAGACTTCACCGATGAAGCCCAGCGTTTCGCAGACATTTTGCCTACTGCTTTTGCAGGACGGGCACTCGCCGCACCAGTAACGGGAGTCCGCGATCACCGTATCGCCCGGTTTGAATCCGGTCACGCCATCGCCGGTTGCGGTCACGATGGCTGCAAATTCATGGCCCGCGACCGAAGGGGACCGGCTGATCCACTGGCCGGTCATGAAATTATGCAGGTCCGAGCCGCAAATGCCCGCAGCCGTTACCTTGAGCCGGGCCCAGCCCGGCTCGGGATGCGCCGGCGGGTCGATGGTCTCGACCCGCAAATCCTTTGCCGCATAAAGCCGGACAGCCTTCATCGCAGCCCCTCCCGGCCTTAGAGGTAATCCTTGCGGATTTCCGACACGGCGTTCTCGTGCGAGGAGAAGCCTTCATAACGCGCCAGCGTGCGGGCGTGTTTTGCAAATTCCGGATAGGCGGATGCCGTCACATATCCGATGGACGAACGCTTGACGAAATCGGTTACCGAAAGCGGGCCATAGGTGCGCGCCCAGCGGCTGGTCGGCAGCACGGCGTTCGGGCCGAGGCCGAAATTGCCGATGACGACCGGCGTGTGCGGTCCCATCAGGATTTCGGCTGCTTCGGTGATGTGGCCGAGATGCGCGAACGGATCGGTCGAAAGAAGCTCCAGATGTTCCGGCGCATAGTCGTTGATGAACCTGTAGCTCTCTTCCACGGATGACGTCAGGACGATGCCGCCATATTTGCCGGTAAGCACGGTCCTGGAGAAGCCGACGCGCTGCTCGGTCATGCGCGCCCAATGGTCCGGCAATGCGGCCAGCGCTTCCTCCGCTACGCGGCGGCTGTGCGTGACGAGCCATGCCGATGAATCCGGACCATGTTCGGCCTCGATCAAAAGGTCGAGCGCCGCAAGCCCGCCCTTCACCGTATCGTCGGCGAAAATGACGGCTTCGGAAGGTCCGGCAGGCAGGCCTGGATCGATCACGCCGCCAAGCAGGCGCTTGGCCGCAACCACCCACGGGCTGCCGGGGCCGACGATCTTGAGCGCCGGTTTCACCGTTTCCGTGCCGTAGGCGACGGCAGCGACAGCTTGCGCGCCGCCGACCTTGTAGACGGTTTCCACACCGGCAAGCCGTGCTGCGACGAGCGTGGCAGCATCGACTGAACCATCCGGCGTTGGCGGAGTGACGATGGCAAGATCAGGCACGCCTGCAACGACAGCCGGAACCGCGGTCATCATGGTGACGGACGGAAACGCCCCCTTGCCGCGCGGAATATAGAGCGCGACGGAGCGGATCGGCGTGAAACGATCGCCCGCAAAGGCGCCGGGACGCATTTCCTTCAGCCACATGGCCTCTGGCTTCTGTTCCTCATGGAAATGGCGGATATTGTCGATGCCGAACTGGATGGCCTCGATCACGTCCTTTTCCACCTTGTCGAAGGCGGCATCGAATTCGGCTTCCGTCGCCTTGATGTTGGCCGGGTCGACCTCGGCCTTGTCGAGATCGCGCGCAAAGCGGACGAGTGCCGCATCGCCTTCCGTGCGAACGGCTTCGATGATCGGCTTCACCTTCTCGATAAAACCGGAGAGGTCGGTTTCCGAACGCTTGAGCAGTTCGGCGCGAGCTGCATCGTCCAGTTTTGCCAGTTCGTGAAAAGAAACATCGGACATGATCGGCTCCTTGCCGGTTGCTGTGGAGGCGCAACCGGTCATTTCGATTTGAGGAAGATGTCGAGCCCGACCAGCTGGTCGAGCAGGAATATGGCGGCGGCGGCACAGGCGATGAAGACGACGGAGATGGCCGCAAGGTCCGGCGTGATGATGGACCGGATCGAATTGTAGATCTGCACCGGCAGGGTGACGATGCGGGCATCGACCAGAAGCAGGCTCACCAGAAATTCGTTCAGCGCCAGAATGAACATCAAAAGCGAGCCGCTAATGACGCCCGGCACCACGACCGGCAGGGTGACGAAGAAGAAGGTCGAGATCGGCCCTGCCCCGCAATTGGCGGCGGCAAGTTCCAGATCGGCATCGAGATTGGCGGCACTTGCCGTGACGGCCCAGATCATGAAGGGCAGATTGATGACGCAGGCTGCAATCCCTACCGGCCAGAGCTGGCCCAGTATGCCCGCCTGACCGAAGATCAGCATAAGGCCGATACCGGAGCCGATCAGCGGAATGGTAAAGGGCAGCAGCAGGTAAATCTGGATCGTCTTTTCAAACCGCACGGCATATTTCGCCAGAGCTATACCAGCGAGCGTTCCGACCGGAATGGCGACGATAGTGCAGATGAAGGAGACGTAGAGCGAGCGCAGGAATGCATCCCAGAGGTCGCTCGTTCCGGCGATCTTCTGATACCATTTCAGCGAAAATCCTTCCGGCGGAAAGGTGATCATGTTGCCCGATGTGAACGACGCGCCAAGCACCACGATGGTCGGTGCGGAAAGCAGCACCAGAACGGCGATAACGAATGACCATATGACGATGGATTTCGACAGCGGCGAGGTCATTTGCGCGCCCTCCCCATGGCAAGCGTGCCTGCCCCGAACAACGTGAATACGATCCCGACGAGGATGGAGCCGACGCCGACCAGAAGCAGTGCCAGCGTCGCGCCCAGTCCCTGATCGGACGTGCGGAAGAACTGGTCATAGATCGCATTGGCGATGAAATCCTGCGATCCGCCGCCCAGAATAGCTGGTACGGCGAAGTCGGTAAGCGAAAGCGTCATCACCACCAGTCCCGCGCCGATCAGGCCCGGACGCGCCATGGGCAGCACGACATGGGCGAAGGTCCGCAGCCAGTTCGCGCCGAGCGAGCTTGCAGCCGCTTCCATTTCTTCCGGAATTGCAGTCAATGCCGGTGCGAGCATCAGTACGGCGAATGGCAGCATATACTGGATGAGACCGAACAGAACCGCCGGATAGTTATAGAGGAGCCGCATCGGCGCGATGCCGACAAGGCCAAGCGCCTCGTTGACCATCCCCTGATTGCCGAGAATGATGAGCCAGCCATAGGCGCGCACCACCTGCCCGATGAAGAACGGCAGGAACAGCGCGATCAGCAGGAATTTGCGCAAGGCAGCCGATGGCGTGCGCACCATGAGATAGGCGTAAGGAAAGGCCAGAACGAGCGTGAACACGGTCACGACGAGCGAGCCGAACAGGCTGCGCCATGCCACGGTTGCAAAGAGGCTTTCCGTCAGCGCGCGCTTGTAGTTGGCGAGCGTGTAATAATCCGACATCAGGAATGTCGAAGTGTCGAGCGTGCGCAGGCTGGTATCCGCGATCTGGATCAGGCCCAGCACCAGCAGTCCGACCAGGACAATCGCCGGAAGCAGCATCAGATAAGGTACTGCGCGATTGAACCGCGCAGGCCACAGAAAGGCTGCGATTGCTTCCAGCGCATCCATGATGCGCCAGACAACCGGATAGGCAGTGCGTGCCGCTCGCATGTCTCAATTCCTGAATATCTGAATGGGGAGCCGCCCCTGAAGGCAGCTCCTGCAATAAGGGGGTATCAGCCCTGCATGATGGCCTTGAACTTCGAGAACCACTCGCTCTCGTTTTCCACCTGCACCTTTGCCGAAATGCGGATGAGGTGTTTGAAATCCTCGTCCTTGGTCGGATAGGCCGGATCGTTCACAAGATCGGCGGGCGGGGTCAGGCCCGGCACGACGCCCGGCAGGCCAAGTCCATCGAGCCAGACCTGCTGCGCATCCTTGGTGAGCGCGAAGTTGATATATTCCTTGGCCCAGTAAAGCTCGTTTTCCGGCAGGCCCTTTGGAATCCACAGACCGTCCGTGTCGAACTTCGCGCCCTCTTCCGGGACGGTCCAGTCGATCTTGACGCCGTTCTTCTGGGCTTCGCGTGCATTGGTGGAAATGGTGCAGGCCAGATCGATTTCGCCCTTCTGGAACCAGGTGGTGAAATCCGGGTCCTCACCGAGAAGCGGCTGCTGCTGCTTCACCTTGGCGATGAAATCCCATGCGGGCTGCATATTGCCGGGAATGTCTTCCAGCTTGCCGCCACCGGCAACCTGCGCCGGGAAGTGGAAGCCGATGCCATCGTTATAAAGCGCGATGCGGCCCTTGAACTTCGGATCGAGCAGGGCGTGCCACGACTTCGGCGGGCCATCCGGGAAGGCTTCCGGACGATAGGCCAGCACATAGACATAGCCATATGTGTTGACGATCGGATAGCCATCGAGACCAACCGGCTTGGCAAGATCGGTGGTGTTCTTGAGGTTCGACAGGTCCGAAAGGTCTTCCGTCACGCCGCGCAATGCCGATTTGGTCGCATTGGTGGTCGTATCCCAGTTGACGTGGATCGGCGGAACACGCTTCTGCGCGACCGCAGCCCAGAGCTTCGGCTGGATTTCGTTGTCTTCGGTCAGGTCGTGGCGGACGGCAATGCCGGTCTTGGCAGTAAACGGATCGGACACGCCAGCTTTCAGCGCATCCACCCAGCTGCCGCCCCAGGCCCGCACGATCAGTTCCTTCGGCTTGGCCGGTTCTTCGGCAAAGGCGCGCGAAAGGCCGAGCGACGTCGTGCCGGCTGCGGCGGCAAGAGCGCCCGCGCTTTGCAGGAAGCGACGGCGGTCGAGGATCAGAAAAGGCTTCTTCAGATTGTTCATTTTGTTTCTCCTGTGGAGTTTCCCCGTAATGTTTCACTCATGCGGCAAAGACGATGAGATCGCGGGCGTTCCAGCCAAGATGCACGGTCTCACCTTCCGCAAACTGGCTGTGGCCGATGGGATCGTGGTCGAAGACACGCATCAGCGCGTCTCCCAGGGCAGGAACCCGCAATTCGTAGACGATGCGTTCGCCTTCAAAGATCGCATCGGTTACGATGCCTTCGAGCACTGTATCGAGTGCTCCATGCGCTGCGGCGCTGCCGCCAATGCGGATTTGTTCGGCGCGGATTGCGCAGGAGACATTCGCGCCGGGGGCAACGCCTCCACGCCCCTCGCCTGCCGTGCCTGCCAGAGCCGTTCCCGCATCGACCCGCACCAGATTGCCGTCGACTGAAGATGCCTTGCCGGAAATGAAATTGGTGACGCCGATGAAGTTCGCCACAAAGGCATTGGACGGGTTGCGATAGGTTTCGGACGGCTCAGCCATCTGCTGGATTTCGCCGCCATCCATGACGATAATCTCGTCGGATACGACGAGCGCCTCGCGCTGGTCGTGGGTGACGTTGATCGTCGTGACGCCGAGTTCCCGCTGGATACGACGGAATTCAAGCTGCATTTCCTCGCGCAGCTTGCGGTCGAGCGCTGCCAGAGGTTCATCGAGCAGAAGCAGGTCCGGCTCGAAAACGAGGGCGCGCGCGATGGCGACGCGCTGCTGCTGGCCGCCGGAAAGTTCATGCACACGCCGCTCGCCGAGGCCGTTGAGGCGAACGAGGTCGAGATAGCGTTCTACCCGCTCGGGGATGGAGCGCGCATCGAAACGGCGCATTTTCAGCGGAAAGGCGACGTTTTCAGCCGCCGTCATATGCGGAAAAAGCGCGAGCTTCTGGAAAACCATGCCGATGGAGCGCTTGTGCGGCGGCACGGCGCTGACGGCTTCACCATTGATGAAGATTTCGCCGATGCTCGGTTTCTGGAAACCGGCGATGAGCCGCAGGAGCGTCGTCTTGCCGGAGCCGGACGGCCCCAGAATGGTTAGAAAGCGGCCCTTGGCGAGATCGAAAGATGCCGCACGCACGGCGTGGAAGCCGTTATAGATCATGCTGACATTGTTGACCGATACGGCAGCCGGTCCGTTTGAGATTTTACGGCCAGGTCCGGTGTCGGTTGTATTCATCGCAGTTTCCCATTTCAGTCAAAGCACCGGAAGATGCTTTATGATGTTATTGCAGTCCTGTTTCGCGACTTGCTGATATTCCACTTCAGGAAAATCAGATCGAAGCGAGGTAGCCTCCGTCAATCGGTATCACCTGCCCGGTGACATAGGACGATGCGGCGCTTGCCAGAAACACCACGGCGCCCGCGACATCTTCCATCGCGCCGAAACGCCCCTGCGGAATTTTGGCCAGCATCGCCTTCTGCCACTCGTCATTCTCGTAAAACACATCGGTCATGGCGGTACGGAAATAACCCGGTGCGATGCCGTTGACGCGAATGCCGGAAGGCGCCCATTCGCTCGCAAGCGCGTGGGTCATGCCCATGAGGCCGGATTTGGAGGAGCCGTAAGGCACGGCGGTCGGCACGCCGACATAGGAGGTCAGCGAGCAGAGATTGATGATCGAACCGCCCTTGCCGTTCTCCGTCATCTGGCGGGCAGCGGCCTGCGCGCAGAAGAACGCGCCCTTGAGATTGGTCGAAACGATACGCTCCCAGAGCGCTTCGTCCACATCGAGCGACGGGCGGATTTCTTCATAACCTGCATTGTTGACGAGGATATCGAGACCGCCGAGCGTTTCCGCTGCCCGTGCGACGGCGGAGGCGCAGGCGGCGACATCACGCACATCGAGCGAAAGACTTGCCGAGGCGCGCCCATGAGCGGCGATACGGGATGCCGTTTCGGAAAGATCGCCGGACTTGCGCGCTGTAACAGCGACATCGGCACCAGCCGAGGCAAGCGCTTCGGCAATGGCCTGTCCCAGTCCCCGGCTCGCACCGGTAACCAGCGCTTTACGCCCGCTGAGGTCGAAAAGCGATAAAACCTGCATCATGTTCCCCTGCGGACCTTTGGCAAAACAATATTGTTGCCGAACTTCTACTCGTTCCGGCACTAATGTTTAGCAATTTTTTGTGGTCTCACCGACATAGGACCATCTTTTTTATATGTTGTCTATACATATATAAGCAAAATTGGATTTTAGACTTGGCCAGTCTCTCCTAAAGGCTGCTGACCGGCAAAAAGCTGCGGTCCGGCAGGGGCGAACGCACCGGAAAGTGCGGTCATGCGCTCTGATTCGGCCCCTTTCCACGGCTCCGGCAGTTGTTTCAGTTTGAAAGCAGGTTTCGGGAGGCTGTCGTCTGTTCTTGTGCTAGAAAGTTCCCATGAGAGACCTTTTCGACCAGATGGAACCGCGAGAAGTTCTTGCGCCCGGAGCCGTGCTTCTGCGCGGCTTTGCGCTTTCCCGCGAGGATGCCGTTCTGAAAGCGGTAGCGGATGTTGCTGCTGCCGCGCCCTTCCGGCATATGACGACGCCCGGCGGTTATCGCATGTCGGTTGCGATGACGAATTGCGGGAATTTCGGCTGGGTTACGGACCGGAGTGGGTATCGTTACAGCACCGACGATCCGGAAACCGGCCTGCCCTGGCCTGCCATGCCGGAAGCGTTTCGCACGCTTGCCCGGACTGCCGCCGGAGAAGCCGGTTATTCCGATTTCGTGCCGGATGCCTGCCTCATCAACCGGTATGAGCCGGGTGCGAAACTTTCATTGCATCAGGACAAGGATGAACAGGATTTCAACCAGCCGATTGTTTCGGTGTCGCTCGGCCTGCCCGCGACTTTCCAGTTCGGCGGGTTGAAGCGAACCGACCCAATCGCGAAATATATCCTGCATCATGGCGACGTGGTTGTGTGGGGCGGACCGTCGCGCCTCTTCTATCACGGCATACTTGCCTTGAAGCGCGGCGAGCATGAAAAACTGGGTCCGTTTCGCTTCAATCTGACGTTCAGAAAATCGCGTTAACCGTCATTAAACGCGATTTTTCGAACAAAAAACGTCATAAAACGCTTCTCAAATGCGGCGAACGCCCGTTCTTTCTGTGGCTATTTTGTGGCAGACGGGGTTTCAGTTGAATGCCCCGCCATCGCTTTTGCTCTCCGGGCGCTCCCTGGCAACCTTGTCGCGGTAGCCGCTCGCCCTGTATGCGGCAATGGGTTCGATGGCCCCGCCGGTGCGGCGGCGCGCTTCCGCAAGGATCGGTTCGACGTCTGTCCGGTAGGCCCGTTTCAGCGTATCGGAAGCCATCAGCGCATCGTTTTCCCGCTGGTAGATTTCCAGTGCCTCGCGGTCCACCAGCAGCGCCTGCGCATAGGCGCGGCGGATTTCATTTGCGGATGAGATGAGGCTTTCCAGCGGATCGGTGACATTATGCGACTGGTCGATCATGTGGGCGGGATGGAAATCCGCCACACCGCGGTAGTCGGCATCCACCAACTCATTGAAAACAAGGAACAATCGATAGGGATCGATGGAGCCGGCGTCGAGGTCGTCGTCACCATATTTGCTGTCGTTGAAATGGAATCCGCCGAGCTTTCCGAACTGGATCAGCCGCGCCACGATCATTTCGATATTGGTGTTGGGGGCATGATGGCCAAGGTCGACCAGACATTGCGCCTTCGGCCCAAGCGTCGAGGCGATGAGATAATTGGTGCCCCAGTCCTGAACCACCGTCGAATAGAAGGCCGGTTCATACATCTTGTGCTCGGAGAACAGCCGCCAGTCGTCTGGCAAGGCCTTATAGATTTCCCCCATCGAAGCCAGATAACGCTCGAAGGCGCGCGTGAAATTCTGCTGGCCCGGAAAGTTTGAACCGTCACTGAGCCAGACGGTCAAGGCCTTGGAACCTATGGCTTTTCCGATTTCGATGCACTCGATATTGTGCTCGACGGCCTGCGCCCGCACTGCCGGGTCGACATGGGTCAACGACCCGAATTTATAGGAAAGCTTCTGGTCCGCCGCATCGGCAAACGTATTGGAATTCATGGCGTCGAAGCCGAGACCAAGCGCCTGCGCATGGGCTTTGAGCTTCTTCGGATCAGCCTTGTCCCATGGAATATGCAGGGAAACATTCGGCGTTGCACGGCATAGCTCGTTGATGACCGCGCAATCGTCGAGCTTGTCGAAAATGCCACGCGGTTCGCCCCTGCCCGGAAAGCGCCCGAACCGTGTGCCGCCCGTGCCGGTGCCCCATGAAGGCACGGCGACGAAATAAGCCGCCACCTTTTCGGTGATCCTGTCGATCTCGATGCCACGGCGCAAAAGCTGTTCGCCAAGCGCCTGATAATCGCTTTTCAGGGCGTCTTCAAAACCGGAATTATGCTCGGCGATGAAATCTGCCGCAATGCGTTGCTCGGACATGGTTCCTCCCAGAATGTCCTGAATTTCATGGACAAAAGGCGCGAAAGCAAGGGCTGTCGCGCCTTTCCCGGATCAGCGCGGAAAGCTCTGCTGGTTTCCGGCGTCCACATTGATGATGTTGCCGGTCGACTTGGCCGAGGCGTCGCTCGCAAGGAAATAGATCGCCTCCGCAATGTCTTCGGGGAAGACATTCAGCTTCAGCATGGAGCGCTTGCGATAATGTTCCTCAAGCTCGGAAACGTCGATTTTGGAAGACGCCGCCCGCTGTTCGCGCCATTCGCCGTCCCATATCTTGGAGCCGCGCAGAACCGCATCGGGGTTGACCACATTGACGCGAATGCCCGCATCCGCGCCTTCCAGCGCCAGACAGCGCGCCAGATGGATTTCCGCAGCCTTTGCAGCGCAATAGGCCGAAGCATTGGGCGAAGCGGCAAGCCCGTTCTTGGATGCGACGAACACCACGTTGCCGCCGATCTTCTGGCGGCGGAACAGGCGGAATGCCTCTCGCGACACAAGGAAATAGCCGGTCGCCAGAATGTCGATATTGCGGTTCCACATGGAAAGTTCGGTGGTTTCCACCGGCGCGGATGAAGCGATACCGGCATTGGACACCAGAATATCGATGCCGCCAAGCTCGACACTGGCTTCAACAAAGGCGTTGGCTACGCCGTGCTCGTCGGTGACATTCAGTTCGACGCTGCGCACCTGATCGGCACCAAACCGCTTTACGAGATTTTCGTGAGCGGTTTTGAGCGATCCTGCGTCAATATCCGCCAGAACCACGCAAGCACCCTCGCCCGCCAGCTTTTCGGCGGTCGCAAAACCAATACCGCCAGCGCCGCCGGTGATGAATGCAACGCGGCCCGCAAGGCTCTTTGGCTTCGGCATACGTTGCAGCTTTGCTTCTTCAAGCAGCCAGTATTCGATATCGAAGGCTTCCTGTTCCGGCAGGCCCTGATATTCCGATACGCCGGATGCACCGCGCATCACATTGATCGCATTGACATAAAACTCTCCGGCAATGCGCGCCGTCGCCTTGTCGCGGGCAAAGGACAGCATGCCGACGCCGGGTATAAGAAAAATCACCGGATTGGGATCGCGCATTTTGGGTGAATTGTCGTGCCTGCACGCTTCGTAATAGCGCTTGTAATCGGCGCGATAGGCTTCCAGCGCTCCCTCAAGTCCGGCAACCACCGCATCGACATCGGGCTTCGCCGGATCGAAATCGACAACCAGAGGACGGATTTTGGTCCGCAGGAAATGGTCCGGGCAAGACGTGCCAAGTGCTGCGAGCGGATGCAGATTATTCGAGTTCACGAATTCCAGCACTGCGTCCTGATCGTCAAAATGGCCGAGCTTGCGCTCGTCCTTGCCGATCAGCCCGCGAATCTCCGGCATCAGCCGCGCGGCGATGGCGCGGCGTTCGGAAGCGGCCAGGCTTTGCGCGGCAGCGCCGCCGAAAGCAGCCTTGCCTGCCGTCTTCTGGTCCAGCCATTCGATGGCCTTGTTGATGATGGCGAGGGTGGTTTCATAGCAGGTCTTCGCATCGTCGGCCCAGGTGAAAAGCCCATGGCTTTCAAGGACAACGCCCCTGGCGTCCGGGTTTGCCTTCACGAAGGCTTCAAGATCGAGGCCAAGCTGAAAACCGGGGCGACGCCATGGCAGCCAGCCGATTTCGTCACCGAAAATCTCGGCCGTCAGTTCACGGGAGTTTTTGGAGGCTGCGATGGCAATGATCGCATCCGGGTGCATGTGGTCCACATGCTTGAAAGGCACGAAGCCATGCAGCGGCGTGTCGATGGAAGCGGCGCGCGGGTTGAGATTGAACGTGCAGTGCGGCAGGAAGCCGACCATGCGGTCCTCGTCCTCGACGCCTTTATAGATGCCTTTCAAAGCGTTGAGCTTGTCCTGATAGAGCGTGGCGAAACCGTCGAGCTTGATCGTGCCGACATCGCCGCCCGAGCCCTTGACCCAGAGAACCTGCACCTTCCCGCCGGTGAGCGGATCGGTTTCCTCGACCTTGGCGGAGGTGTTTCCGCCGCCGTAATTGGTGATGCGCTTGTCGGAACCGAGCAGATTGGAGCGATAGAGCAGCTTGCCCGGCTCATCCATCGTTGCCGCCCTGGCGTCATCCCACCGGTTTTCGAGAAGCCTGCTCTGGGCCACCATGTCATCCTCCCAATGCTGTTATGGTGGATCGCAATCCGCATGTCCGGGCCATGTGCCCGTCCGATGCGCCAGCGATCATGTTAGCGGCAGATATGACGTATGAAAGGAATTGCTGTCAATCACAAACAATCATCTTCAATCATTAATGTGATTTTTGTGCGCTGTTGTGATTGTTTGTGATTGACACGCGCAGGCTTTTTGCCCGATACAAGAAAAAGGAGGAGCCATGCACGAACGAGAGCGCCACCGCATCATCCTGAGCGCAGTTCAGGAAAAGCCGGTGATCACCATTCAGGATCTGGTGGAACTGACGGAAGCGTCGGAAGCGACCCTTCGCCGGGATATCGCGTCGCTCCATATGCAGGGCCGCATCAAGCGCGTGCGCGGCGGGGCCGAGGCCATCCATCCGCCGCAGTTCGCCAGCCTGACCGGACGTCCATTCAAGGTTTCGGAATCGGAAAATGCGGATCGCAAGCGCGCCATCGCCCGCGAGGCCGTGGCGCTTTGCGAGGAAGGCGACAGCATCATCATCAATGGCGGGTCCACGACTTTCCAGATGGTGCATTATCTCGCCCCGCGCCGCTTGCAGGTGCTGACCAATTCCTTTGCCATCGCGGAACATCTTCTGCGCCAGTCGAAAAGCACGGTGATCGTGCCCGGCGGCGCGATCTATCGCGACCAGAGCCTGATCCTGTCGCCGTTTGACAACGACGTCATCCGTAACTTCTACGGACGACGCATGTTCATGGGCTGTCAGGGCATCAGCCCGCTCGGGGTGATGGAGTCCGATGCGCTGATCATCCAGAGCGAACAGAAGCTGATGGGCCAGGCGGACGAACTTGTCCTGATGGTCGATTCAACGAAATTCACGCGCCGTTCCAGCCTCATCCTTTGCCCTCTCGACCGGGTCAGCACGCTGATCACCGATGACGGCATTTCGGACGAAGCGCGGCGCATGGTGGAAAATGCGGGCATCCGGCTCATCGTGGCGCAGGTTTCCGCAAATGCAGGCAGGGGTGACGAAGGCGAAGGTTCCGCCGAGGTAGCCTGAGCCGGACCTGACTTACGCTCCGGTTCCGAACCGGACGAAGCAAACATATGTCTTTATACTGGGAGGAATGAGACATGAAACTTTTCAAGAAACTTGTACTGGGTACAGCGCTGGCCGTGGCCTTCATGGCCACCCACGCGCAGGCCGCCGACATGAAGATCGCGCTTGTCGCAAAGTCGCTCGGCAACGGCTTCTTTGAAGCTGCCAACAAGGGCGCGCAGGAAGCCGCCAAGGAACTGGCCGAGGGAGGGGATAGTGTAGAGGTCATCTATACCGGCCCGACCACGACGACGGCGGAAGGCCAGATCGAGGTCATCAATTCCCTGATCGCGCAGGGCGTTGACGCAATCGCCATTTCTGCCAACGACCCGGATGCGGTCGTCCCTGCCCTGAAGAAAGCCGCGCAGCGCGGCATCAAGGTCATTTCGTGGGATTCGGGCGTCGCACCTGAAGGCCGCATCGTTCACCTCAATCCGTCCTCGAACGAACTGATCGGCAAGATGTGCCTCAAGCTTGCCGCCGATCACCTGCCGGATGGCAAGGGCGATTTCGCGATCCTTTCCGCCACCACCACCTCGACCAACCAGAATATCTGGATCGGCGAGATGAAGAAGCAGCTGAAAGACTTCCCCGGCCTCAATCTGGTGACGACTGTTTACGGTGACGACCTGGCCGACAAGAGCTATCGTGAAGCACAGGGCCTCCTGAAGTCGAACCCGAACGTCAAGGTCATCGTGGCGCCGACCACCGTTGGCGTCCTCGCCGCCTCGCAGGCCGTGAAGGATGCGGGCAAGATCGGCGAAGTCTATGTGACGGGCCTTGGCCTTCCCTCCGAAATGGCCGGTGCCATCAAGTCGGGCGCGACCAAGGAATTCGCGATCTGGAACCCGATCGACCTCGGCTATTCGGCAACCCAGATTGCCTATCACCTCGTCAAGGGCGATGCCGATGGCAAGCCGGGCTCTGAAATCGAAGCCGGACGCATGGGCAAGATCAAGATCGGCGATAACGGCGAAGCTGCGATGAGCGATCCGTTCGTCTATGACGCGTCGAATATCGACGAGTTCTCCAAGGTCTTCTGATCGGAAAAGCGCATCCCGAAAAGTGGAAACCGGTTTTCGGGATGCGCGCACGAAAGATGCATTGGGTGTCGCACCCAATGCCGCCTGTCGCTTTCCAAACCCGATTTCAGGTATCTGCGATGAATGCAGCCTTTCTATCCAACGGCCAATCCGGCGGCCAATCCGGCGGAGAGCCGGCACTTGCCGCCACGGACCAGCCCATTCTGGAAATGCGCGGCATAGCCAAGACCTTTCCGGGTGTGCGAGCGCTTGATGACGTGAACATCGCGCTTTATCCTGGCAAGGTGACGGCGCTGATCGGCGAGAACGGCGCGGGAAAATCCACGCTCGTGAAAATCCTGACCGGTATCTACCAGCCCGACGAAGGCGAAATCCTTATCGACGGCAAGCCGGTGCATTTCGCGACGGCGCAGGATGCGACCGATCACGGCGTTACGGCCATTCATCAGGAAACCGTGCTTTTCGACGAATTGTCGGTGGGCGAAAACATCTATCTCGGCCATGCGCCGCGCACGAGGTTGGGCTTTGTCAACTGGAAGGCCGTTTATGCGCGCTCACAGGCGCTGCTGTCGTCGCTGGAAACGACCGTCGATGCGCGTATCAAGCTGAAGGAACTGTCCATCGCGCAACGCCATCTGGTCGCCATTGCCCGCGCCTTGTCGGTGGATTCACGCATCGTCATCATGGATGAGCCCACCGCTGCGCTGTCGCGCAAGGAAGTGGACGATCTGTTCCGCATCGTGGCGCGGCTGAAGGCGCAGGGCAAGGCCATCCTGTTCATCAGCCACAAGTTCGATGAAGTTTATGAAATCGCCGATAATTATGCCGTTTTCCGCGACGGTCACGCCGTGGGACACGGCGCGCTGGCCGATACGCGGCAGAATGATATCGTGCGCATGATGGTCGGGCGCTCCGTCGAGCAGGCTTTTCCCAAGCAGGTTGTCGCCATCGGCAAGCCCGTGCTGAAGGTTGAAAACTATTCGCATCCGACCGAATTTCGCGACATTTCATTTGAGCTGCGCAAGGGTGAAATTCTCGGCGTTTATGGACTTGTCGGTGCTGGGCGTTCGGAGTTCGCGCAGTCGCTCTTCGGCATCACCAGGCCTTCGAGCGGCCGTGTCGTGCTGGAAGACCGCGAGATCAGCATCCGCCGCCCCGGCGATGCGGTGGCGCATGGGATCGTCTATGTGCCGGAAGAGCGCGGACGCCACGGCGCCGTGCTGCAATTGCCGATCTTCCAGAATGTGTCGCTGCCCTCGCTTGCCCGCACGTCACGCAACGGCTTTCTGCGCATGGCGGAAGAACTGGCGCTGGCGCGCAAATATGCCGAGCGTTTCGACCTGCGCGCCGCCGCACTTTCGGTCCCTGTCGGAACCCTATCCGGCGGCAACCAGCAGAAGGTCGTCATCGGCAAGTGGCTTGCCACCAGCCCGAAGGTCATCATTCTCGACGAGCCGACCAAGGGCATCGACATCGGCTCCAAGGCCGCGGTCCACGCCTTCATCAGCGAACTGGCGGCAGAAGGCTTGAGCATCATCATGATCTCGTCGGAACTGCCGGAAATCATCGGCATGTCGGACCGGGTGATGGTGATGCGCGAAGGGCTGATGGAAGGCATGTTCGAGCGCGCCAGTCTCGACGCGGAAGTGCTGGTGCGCGCCGCCACCGGAAACACGGAGTAGACGATGAAACAGTTGCTCAAGCAGCGCGAACTCCTGCTCCTCGTTATCATCGCGCTTATGGTGGGGCTGTTCGCAAGCCGCGCGCCGGGCTTCGCCAGCGCCGGAAATCTGGCGAATATTTTCAACGATACGTCGATCCTGATCATCATCGCGCTCGGGCAGATGGCGGTGATCCTGACAAAATCCATCGATCTGTCGGTCGCCGCCAATCTCGCCTTTACCGGCATGGCGGTCGCGATGCTGAACGCGACCTATCCCGGCCTGCCGCTGGTGCTTCTCATCGTGCTGGCCGTTGGCATCGGTGCGGTTCTGGGTGCGATCAACGGCATTCTCGTCTGGAAGCTCAACATTCCGGCCATTGTCGTCACACTGGGTACGCTTACCATCTATCGCGGGATGGCCTTCGTGCTCTCCGGCGGCGCGTGGGTCAATGCGCACCAGATGACGGCGCCGTTTCTCAACACGCCACGCACGGTGGTTTTCGGCCTGCCGCTGCTTGGCTGGACGGCGATCCTGATCGTCGCGCTGATCTATGTGCTGTTGACGCGGACCTTCTTCGGGCGCGCGCTTTATGCCTCGGGCGGCAACCCGACCGCCGCCGTCTATACCGGCATCGATGTGGGGCGCACGCGCTTCTTCGCCTTTGTGCTGTCGGGCGCGCTTGCCGGGCTTTGCGGCTATCTCTGGGTGTCGCGCTATGCCGTCGCCTATGTGGATGTTGCAGCCGGGTTCGAACTCGACAGCGTCGCGGCCTGCGTCATCGGCGGCATCTCGACGCTTGGCGGGATCGGTACGGTTGCCGGTGCGGTGCTGGGCGCGCTTTTCCTCGGCGTCATCAAGAACGCCCTGCCGGTCATCGACATATCGCCCTTCTGGCAGATGGCGATCTCCGGTTCCGTCATCATTCTGGCCGTGATCTTCAATGCGCGGCAGGAAAAGCGGCGCGGACGCATCATCCTGCGCGACAAGGCCGCAAAGACTTATGAGGAGGCTGCGGCATGAATAACGAACAGCGCCGTCACATTCCCGACCGGCTCGGAACGCCTTTCTCGCGCATCTTCGCAAGCTGGGAAATGCTTCTGCTTGGCGTGGCGATTGCGATCTTCATCGCCAATTCCTTCGCCTCGCCTTATTTCCTCAATGCCTGGAACCTGTCGGACGCCACGTTCAACTTTACCGAAAAGGCATTGATCGCCTTCGCGATGACGCTTCTGATCATTTCCGGTGAGATCGACCTTTCGGTCGCCGCCATCATCGCGCTTGCCTCCACGGCCATGGGCGCGGCGGCGCAGGCTGGCGTCGGCACTCCCGGCCTCGTCCTGATCGGCATCGGCACGGGTCTTGTCTGCGGCGCGATCAATGGCGGGCTGGTTGCAGGGCTGAAACTGCCCTCTATCGTGGTCACCATCGGCACGATGAGCCTGTTTCGCGGCATTTCCTATATCGTGCTCGGCGATCAGGCCTTTGGCGGCTATCCGGAAAGTTTTGCCTATTTCGGACAGGGCTATGTGTTCTGGGTGATCTCGTTCGAATTCGCGCTGTTTGTGCTCTTTGCCCTGCTGTTTGGCGTGCTCCTGCACCGGACCAGTTTCGGGCGCCGCATCTATGCCATCGGCAACAATGAATTTGCGTCGCGCTTTTCCGGCATTCCGGTCGAGAAAACCAAGTTTGTGCTTTTCCTCATGACCGGGGTGATGAGCGGCATTGCTGCGGTCTGCCTTACCTCGCGCCTCGGCTCCACGCGCCCGTCCATCGCGCAGGGCTGGGAACTGGAAATCGTCACCATGGTGGTGCTTGGCGGCGTGTCGATCCTCGGCGGCTCGGGCACGATCGTCGGCGTGGTGATCGCCGCTTTCGTGATGGGCCTCGTGACCTTCGGCCTTGGTCTTCTCAATGTGCCGGGCATCGTCATGTCGATCTTCATCGGCCTGCTTCTGATCGTCACCATTTCACTGCCCATCCTTGTCAGGCAGCTCAGGGCGAGGCGCGCTGCATGACCAGTGAACGCTATGCATTTCGCATGAAGCTGAACCCCGGCATGGAAGCGGAATATCGCCGCCGCCATGACGCGATATGGCCGGAACTGGTGGAACTCTTGCACAAGGCTGGCGTGTCGGACTATGCCATCTATTTCGATGAGGAGAGCAGTGCCCTCTTCGGCGTGCTGACGCGCAGTGCCAATCACGGCATGGCCGCCCTGCCCGATCATCCGGTGATGAAAAAGTGGTGGGCGCATATGGCCGACATCATGGCGACCAATCCGGACAATTCGCCGGTTTCGGTGGACCTCAAGCCTGTCTTTCATATGCCATGAAGCGCCCATGAAACACATTGCCATTCTGGATATAGGCAAGACAAACGCCAAGGTCGTTGTGCTGGATGCGGCGAGCGGCGAAGAGATTGCGGCCAGCCGCATGCCCAATATTGTGCTGCGCGATGGTCCCTATCCGCATTATGACATTGACGGGCTGTGGCGCTTTTTCTTGAAAAGTCTTGCAGCTTTTGCCCGAGATCCGGGCTTCGACGCCATTTCAATCACGACGCACGGCGCATCAGCCGCCCTTGTCGCGGCGGACGGCACTCTGGCGATGCCTGTCCTCGATTATGAACTCGACTATCCGGCAGAAATCCGTGCCGCCTATGCCGCCATCAAACCCGATTTCAAGGATACGTTTTCCCCGTCGCTTTCGCTCGGCCTCAACCTTGGTGCGCAGCTTCATTTTCTGAAGACCGCGTTTCCAGACGATTTTACGCGGACCCATTTCATATTCACCTATCCCCAATATTGGGCGTGGCGCCTGACCGGCATAGCGGCTACGGAAGTGACGTCGCTCGGGTGCCACACCGATCTATGGCTGCCGAAGGAATCCGCCTTCTCGCACCTCGTTGACCGGCTGGACATCCGCGAGAAATTTCCGCCGCTTCGCTCCGCCTTCGATGCGCTCGGCAACGTGCTTCCTGAAATTGCCGAGAAAATCGGCCTGAGCCGGTCTGTGCCTGTTCATTGCGGCATCCACGATTCCAACGCGTCGCTGCTGGCGCATCTGATGGATCGCGAAGGTCCGTTTTCCGTCGTTTCGACCGGGACATGGGTCGTCAGCTTTGCCGTTGGCGGCAATCTCGACGGGCTGGACCCGGCGCGAGACACTCTGGCCAATGTCGATGCCTATGGAAGAGCGGTGCCTTCTGCGCGTTACATGGGCGGGCGCGAGTTCGACCTCATGACCGAGGGATTGTCCGTGCCTCCGGCCGCCGAATTGCCTGATATTGTGGCGCGGGTGCTGGAGCGGCGGATCATGGCGCAGCCTTCGGCCGTTCTCGGCTGCGGCCCCTACCCGCATTCCAGCCTTCGCTGGATCAACGCGGAGACGACCAGCGATGCGGAGCGCCATGTTGCCGCCTGCATCTATGCCGCGCTGATGACGGAAACTTGTCTTCGGCTGCTGGGTGCCGATGGCCCGGTCATTGTCGAAGGCCCGTTTGCTGGAAACGTGACCTATCTTGAAGCCCTCGCGAACTTTACGGGCCGCGATGTTGAAGCGGTCACGGGATCGACCGGCACCGCGCTTGGCGCCGGATTGCTTGCAGGCGCAACCGTTCCCGAAAAACATGGCAGGATATTCAAGCCACGCAACGACGCCTATGCCGCCTACCGAAGGCAGTGGCTGGCGAATACAGTATAGCTGAATAAGCCGGAAGCCGGATTGGCTTCCGGGCCTGATCGTCAGTCCAGCGCCTTCTGCCGCGTTTCCACATCGATGAAGAAGGCGATGATGCCGGCCAGCGCCAGAAGCCCCGCAAACAGTGCTACTGCCACATAGAAACTCTGGCTGATGACGAGCGCCAGCGCGGACGGTGCAAGCAGGCCGCCAAGGCGAGCCATCGCGCCTGCCGCTCCCATTCCGCTTGCGCGCAATCCGGTCGGGTAAAGCTCCGGCGTGAAGGCATAGAGCGCGCCCCATGTGCCAAGCAGCGCAAAGCTCATGATGAGAATGGACGCACCCACGACTGCGGAACTGTTGGCGACGGTAAAGAGCGCGCAGGCGGCAGCGCTGATGAACAGGAAGGCAATCAGCGTCTTCTTGCGTCCCCACGCCTCGACCCCATAGGCGGCAAGCGCGTAGCCCGGCAATTGCGCCAGTGCAACCACGACAAGGAAGCCATAGCCGCGGACAAAGCCGAAGCCGTCACCGGCGAGCTTTGCCGGTATCCAGGTGAAAATGCCGTAATAGGAAACCGAAACAAGGAACCAGATCGCCAGTGTCGTCAGCGTGCGCTGGCGCAGATTGGGCGAGAGCAGCTTTTCATTGGTGACCATGAGCGGCGCTTCGAGGCGGGCTTTCGGCGGCAGTTCTGGCTTGCCGTTGCGGCGAAGCACGCGGTTCATGACCGATTTCGCTTCTTCCGGGCGTTCCGACTTGAGAAGATGCATCGGGGATTCCGGCACCCAGAGGCGCAGCCAGATGCCGATAAGAGCCGGGGCTGCGGTGACGATGAAGATATAGCGCCACGCATCCTCGACGCCCGCGAGACTTGTCGCCCAGGCCGCAAACGCAATGATAACCGTGCCGACCGCCCAGAAACCTTCCAGCATCACGAGCCAGCGGCCACGGTTCCTCGCGGGCAGGAATTCCGCCATCATCGCATAGTCGACCGGCAAGGTTCCACCCACTGCCACACCCGTCATGAAGCGCAGGGCAAGCAGAATGCCGAAATTTGGCGCGAACGCCGAAAGCAACCCGAACACGGCATCGCAGGCGACGGTGACCAGAAGCACGCGACGACGACCGTATTTGTCCGCCAGCCTGCCGAATACGGCAGCACCGATCAGCATGCCGAGGAAAAACAGCGTGCCGGTCTGCAATGCCTGCGGGATGGTGAGCCCGAATGTCCGCGCGATGGATGCGCCGGTAAAGCCGACGGCCAGCACCTGCATGGCGTCGGCGGCCCAGACCAGACCAAACACGCCCAGAAGACCGCGTTGAAATGCGCCCGTACCCGCCTGATCGAGCGTCTGTTCAATGGTAACTTTCATGCCGCGATGTGTCCCCTGCTACCGGCTGAAGATATGTTGCCTTTTACAGCGCTGACGGCGGGGTGCTGTCAATCGCCCTTTTCGGATATTGCCCGATCTTTTGCCTGCAAATATTCCCAGAAGCTTTCTGCATGGGCCGGAAGTGCTGCATCATGACGATAGATGCGGATTTCGACAGTGACGTCCCAGTAGGGATCGGCAGAAGCCGGTACGAGCTCGCCTCGCCGCAATTCGTCGTAGATGAGGCTCTCCGGCAGCCAGGCGGTGCCCCAGTCGGCAACCGCCATGGCCTTGAGACCGATCGACATGGTGTTCTCGTGGACTACCTGGCGCTCGAACGCGTTGCCAGATGCAAATTTCTGCGACAATACGGCCCCGAAGAAGGAAAAGTCGCCATAGCTCAGATATGGCAGCGGTTCTCCGCTGGCAATGGCGTGGTCGAGCGTCGGCCCTGCGGGCGAAGGGCGCGAGACCGGCAACAGCCGTTCCGTGCCAAGCACGATATAGGGAAATTGCGTGCGGTCGATGAGGATCGGCACCGAGCTGTGCGCATAGGTCAGGAAGAAATGTACCTCCCCTTCCGTCAGCGTCGCTATGTTGTCCTCGAAGCCGCCGCGATCCGGACTGAGCAGCGAGCGTATGCCGCCAATGTCGTTCTCGATCTGCTTCAGCCAGTGCGGAAAGAAGGTGACCGTCAGCGTATGCAGCGCTGAAAATGTGAGGACGGGGTTTTGAACCTCGCGGCTCGGTTGCAGCGCCTTGCGCGTGTTGTAGAACTGGCGAACGGTCTCCTGCGCGACAGGCAGGAAGGTTCGTCCCTCCCGGGTAAGTTCGGCCGGAAACGTCGCCCGGTTGACCAGTGTAACGCCCAGCCAGAGTTCAAGCTGCTTGATGCGGCGGGAAAACGCGGATTGCGTCACATGACGGGTATCTGCCGCGCGCGAGAAACTCGACGTTGCCGCCAGCGCGATGAAGTCTTCCAGCCATTTCAGTTCCATAGGGCGGGCCTTCTCAAGGGGGAGGTGATGCGTATGATCATAATTAGCGCTTATTTTCTTCTACACTAATTGCAAATGAAAACGTCATCGGCTCACCATGCCGAAACCCGATTTCGCAGATGTTCTCGTGAAAATATATATGTAAATAGATTTGAAAGTTTTTAGGCGATTATTCAATTCAAATGCAGGTGATCTGTCATAGTGGGAATTGAATATAGGTAGTGTAAAAATCGAAATATCAGTCAAATATATAGGTGTTGCGGCAAGTCATGCCGAATGTATATATCACCACGTAATCCGAGAAACGATTTTTCCACCGTGGAAGGATGATAATGCGTTTATATATTTATAGTCTTTGTTTTTTGTCTTCTTTCTCTCTGTTTGTTCCTTTGTCCGCTCATGCGGATGCTAATAACACCCCCGGCGTGAAGAGTGAAAAACTGCTGGAGTCCGAACAATCGTGGGATGGGACGGCTTACAAGTCCTATCCGGAAGGAACCCCTCAGCTCTCTGTTTTGAAAATTACCATTTCACCTTTCAGACGTCTGGCGTGGCATGAACATCCGGCCCCGAATGTTGGCTACGTCTTGGAGGGGGTTCTAACCGTGGAGAAAAAATCCACCGGTGAAAAACGCACCTTGAAGGCGGGAGAGGTGCTGCCGGAAACGGTTGATATTGCTCACCGGGGTTATACCGGCAAGGAGGGAGCCACGATTTTGGTCTTCTACGCTGGCAAGAAAGGGCTGCCCCTCTCCCGCCCCGCGCAATGATTTGAAAGGCTGTTGGCCGCGCCGATGCCTGAAGTATGAGAGGCGATCTTCCGTCTCTCATACTGCCGCTCGCGTTTGTTTCGCCGCCCCTGCACCTTATGCAATTTTAGCATAGTTATTGCAAAACATAGCATTGGCGGCTCCAAAAGTTTTTTCCTACCGTCCGGACCAATCAATCACACAGATGTCCGAGGACGTGTTTTGGCCAGGGTAATTTATTTGAACGGCGCTTTCGTCGCTGAGAATGAAGCGAAAGTGTCGGTGTTCGATCGCGGCTTTCTTTTTGGTGACGGGATTTACGAAGTCAGCGCTGTCATCGATGGCCGTCTTGTCGATAACGAACTTCACCTGGCTCGTCTGGAGCGTTCCGTCAAGGAACTCGGAATACCATTGCCTGCCTCGCTGGATGCGATCCGCGCCGCGCAGATCGAACTCATCGTCCGCAACAAAATGCACGAAGGCGTCGTCTATATGCAGGTGACGCGCGGCGAAGCCGAACGCGATTTCGTCTACACGGATGACATCAAGCCCAATTTCGTCATGTTCACGCAGGCGAAGAACCTCGCCAATGCGCCGTCGGTCCAGAACGGCGTGCGGGTGGACGTTGCGCCGGATACGCGCTGGGCGCGCCGCGATATCAAGACCGTCATGCTTCTGGCGCAGGTGCTGGCGAAGAAGCAGGCCAAGAGCAAGGGTTTCCACGAGGTCTGGCTGGTCGAAGACGGCTTCGTCACCGAAGGCGGATCCTCGACGGCATTCATCATCACCGCTGACAATGTGCTGGTAACGCGGCCCAATTCTCACGCCATCCTGCCCGGCTGCACGCGCCGTGCCGTCATCAAGATCGCGGAAGAACAGAACCTTCGCATCGAGGAGCGCCTGTTCACGGTCGATGAGGCAAAGGCCGCCAAGGAAGCATTCCTCACGAGCGCATCGAGCTTCGTGACGCCTATCATCGGCATTCAGGATCACACGGTCTCTGACGGCAAGCCCGGGCCACTCACCCGCCGTCTGCAGGAGATTTACATGGACATGGCTCGCACGGGAGCGGAGCCGGTATTTCAACCTTAACCTCAAAAAATGAAAGCAAGAGGGGAAAATGACAATAAAAAGACTACTGAAACATACAGCCTATGGTGCACTTTTTGCCAGCGCGGCAGCGCTGGCAGGTGCGGGAACAGCATCGGCGGCCACCGAAGGTTACGGCGACTGCCCGCTGACCGGTGAAAAGGGTTCGGCCAAGATCAATCCGGCGGTCGACGGACAGTTTACCGTCATCATCAACCTGCCTGCCCTTGGCCAGTTCAACGGCGATACGCCCGATACCATCAAGGACGGCTATGAATTCTGCATGGCCGTCAACATTGCGCATCGTCTGGGCTTCGACAAGGTAAAGCTCGTCAACGCCTCGTTCGATTCCATCGTGGCCGGACAGAACAAGGATTACGACATCGCGCTCGCGCTGATCTCGGTCACCGAACCGCGCAAGAAGGTCGTGGATTTCTCGGTTCCTTACATGAGTTCCGCCTACGGTGTCGCCGCGCGCGCCGACAAGCCGGTGACAGAAGCCGACATGAAGACCGGGAAGATCGGAACGCAGGCCGGTACGACGCTGGTTCCGTTCGCACAGGATACGCTGAAGGTCGCAAGCCTCGACGTGTTCGACGATACGGCGTCGATGTTCACCGCCCTTGCCGCAGGCAAGGTCGATGCCGTGATGACCGATCTTTCGATCATTCTCGGACAGGTGCACAATTCCAACGGAAAGCTGGCGGTTGTCGGCAAGTATGAGTCCGGCGGCCAGACCGCAGGCATCTACCCGAAGGGTTCGGAAAACAAGAAAGTCATCGATCAGCTGATCGAGGACATGGAAAAGGACGGCACGCTGAAGAAGCTCGAAGCCGCCTATCTGCTTCCGTCCTGGGGTACGTCGCCTTCCGACGTTCCGCTCTGGAAGCCTTGATCTGACGGCTCCCGGGTCGCAGCCGCAACGCCGGTTGCGGCCCGGACCGACTGTTCCCCATACTGTTTCAGCGAGAATAAATCATGTCTTATCCGGCACCGGATGCAGGCGCGGAACGCGCGCGGCAATGGCGTGTCCGAAACAAGGTTCGCACCCATGGCGGTCGTTCCCTGTTCGCTTTCGTCTTTTCCTTCCTCACCCTTCTGGCTGCGGGCCTGACGGTCTATAGCGTTTCGGCCTATACGATTTCGCAGGGCTGGCCCGAACTGCCCGTCGTCGCGGTCGGCACGGCCTTGCTGCTGGCGCCGCTCGCCGTCCTGTGGTTCGCATGGCGCGCCGTGCAGATTTCGGGCGCTTCCGGAAAGAGCGCGGACATTTACCGGGGCCGCGAACTCGGTGCAAAGACATCCGACCTTTCCTGGCAGGTGATTTCCTATGCGGTGGCGGTCCTCATCATCTGCGCCGGCGCGTGGTTCATGATCGTCAATGACGCAGCCGTCAGCCGGACCTTCTTCGACGTCAGCCTGATCGCCAAATCGGCTGGCACGGTGCTGAAGGCCTTCGGCACGAATATCGTCATTTTCTTCGTCTCGGCTATACTCATCCTCGTCTGGGCGCTCGTCATCGCCATTGCGCGCACCCTGCCGGGCAAGGCTGGCAAGCCGATCCGCGTGCTTGCAACGCTTTACAGCGATCTGTTTCGCGGGCTTCCAGCCATCATCACGATCTATCTCATCGGTTTCGGCCTGCCGCTGACCGGCCTGCCGATCCTGAAAGACCTGTCGTCCAACGCCTATGCCATCATCGCGCTGACGCTGACCTACGGCGCCTATACGTCGGAAGTCTATCGCGCGGGCATTGAAAGCGTGCACCCAAGCCAGATTGCGGCGGCGCGTTCGCTCGGCCTCTCCTATGCGCGCACCATGCGCTATGTGGTTGTGCCGCTTGCCGTGCGCGGCATCATTCCGCCGCTGATGAACAATTGCATCAGCCTGCAGAAAGACACCGCACTGGTCGCTATCATTGGCACCATCGATGCCTTCAACCAGTCGAAGATCATCGCGGCGAACTACTTCAACCTGTCGGCTGTCACCACTGTCGCCATCCTGTTCATCGTCATCACCATTCCGCAGGCCCGCTTTGTCGATCGCCTGATCGAACGTGATCGCAGAAAAATGCGCTCGAGCATGTAAGGGGGACGGACAATGGCACTCGTAGAAATCGACAAGGCATATAAGCGCTATGGCGCGCTGGAAGTTCTGTCCGGGATCAGCCTCAACATTGAGGAACATCAGGTCGTGTGCCTGATCGGGCCTTCCGGCTGCGGCAAGTCCACATTGTTGCGCTGCATCAACCGGCTGGAAACCATCGACGAAGGCGAAATCCGCCTGCACGGCGATCGAGTCACCGGGCCGGGCGTCGACCTCGACATTCTGCGCCGGGAGATCGGCATCGTGTTCCAGGGCTACAATCTGTTTCCGCACATGACGGTAATGGAGAATGTCACGCTGGGGCCGACAAAGGTGTTGGGCATGCCGGTGAAGGAAGCCCAGGAAAAAGGTCTGGCGCTGCTCGCACGCATCGGGCTCGATCACAAGGCGAAGGAATATCCGGACCGCCTGTCCGGCGGCCAGCAACAGCGCGTCGCCATCGTGCGCGCCCTGCTGATGGACCCGACGCTGCTGCTGCTTGATGAAATCACCTCGGCGCTCGATCCCGAACTGGTGTCGGAAGTGCTGGACATTGTGCGTGATCTTGCCAAGAAGGGCATGACCATGGTTCTGGCCACGCATGAAATGGGTTTTGCCCGCGAGGTTGCGGACAAGGTCTGTTTCCTGCAAAACGGCAAGGTCTATGAAGAAGGCCCTCCGTCGCAGATTTTCGGCAATCCGCAAGGGGAGCGCACGCAGGCTTTCCTCAAACGCATCATCGAGGCCGGGCGTCTTTGACGCCCTGCCCCTAGAGCATTTCCTGTTTCCTTGAATCATTGGAAATGCTCTATCTATTTGTTTTGTCGCATTATCCTACGCAAAACCGCTTCGCACTTTTGCTGGAAATGCTCTAGCATCAACGGAAAATGACCATGACTGGCAAGGCACGCGACTACGGCATCATTTGCGGCATCATGCAGCCGGGCGAGAATAACGCCATCACCGATGTGCCGGGCGTGCGCGTGGGGCACCGCACCTTGCGCAGCGGCGATATAAACACCGGCGTGACGGCGATCATCCCGCATGACGGCAACCTGTATCGCCGCAAGGTGCTGGCCGCTTGCGATGTCATCAACGGGTTCGGCAAGAGCACCGGTCTCGTGCAGGTCGAGGAACTGGGCACGCTGGAAACGCCGATCCTGCTGACCAACACGTTCGGCGTCGGAACCTGCGCCAATGCATTGATCCGCGAGGCGATTGCGGCCAATCCCGATATTGGCCGTACCACGGCAACCGTCAATCCGGTCGTTCTGGAATGCAATGACGGCCCGCTCAACGATATTCAGGCGATGGCCGTTACGGAAGCTGACGCAAGGGAAGCTCTGAAGTTTGCTGAAACGACTGTTGGCGAAGGCAATGTCGGTGCAGGCACCGGCATGAGCTGTTTCGGCTTCAAGGGCGGCATCGGCACCTCCTCGCGCCAGTTCGAACTGGGCGGCAAGGTGCATCATCTCGGCGTTCTGGCGCTCACCAATTTCGGTCGGGCCGGTGATCTGGTTCTTCCCGATGGACGCAGGCCCTCGCCCAAGGCCGAAGCGCAACCGGAAAAGGGTTCGGTCATTCTGGTGCTTGCGACCGATGTTCCGATGGAACACCGCCAGTTGAAGCGCGTGACGCGCCGCTGCGGCGCAGGGCTGGCGCGTCTCGGCGCCTTCTGGGGCCATGGAAGCGGCGATATCGCCATCGGCTTTTCGACGGCGGTGACATTCGATCACGATGAAGCGCGTGATGTGGTCGAGATCGCCGTGCTCAATGAAAACCGCATCGATACCTTGTTCCGCGCGGCAGTGGAGTCTACGCAGGAAGCCGTTCTCAATTCAATGTGCATGGCCGAATCGATGCGCGGGCGCGCCGCAAACCGCTGCTCGCTTGCCGACTGGCTGGAAAACGACAGAGGCTAGACCTTGGCGGAAGCTGACGGCTTCCACACACAATCCTGATATTTCCTGTGCATTGCCACAATTGACTTCGATCATCCGCTGATGGTCGAAGGCGAAGGATGGCATTATGCCACCCAAACGCGACTCGACGTGGCCCAAGGTATACTCCCACGAGCTTGGGGTGCCTGGGTGCTGCCGTTGCAGATATAAGGGCGTCTTGTTTTCGGTGGGTGAATACCGTCCGAGGACAGCACCGGAATTTCAGGACCCATTTATTGACGATATCGCTTGTTCGCCTGACCGTATTAGGAAGCATCCTGCCAATGCTGGCGGCGTGCGTCACTGTTGGTCCCGATTATCAGACGCCGAATGTGGTGACGCCTGCCGGTTGGAACAGCAGGGCTGACAGCCGTATCCCGCAACTGGGCGACTGGTGGAAAAAGCTGAAGGACCCGGTTCTGGATCAGCTGATAGCGGACGGTATTGCAGGCAGCCCCGATGTCGCGACTGCGAAGGCAAAGGTGCGGCAGGCTCGCGCCAATTACACTTCGGCGGGCGGCGCGCTTTATCCGAAGCTCGATGGCGACGGGAGCTACAAGCGATCTGACACCCCGGCGACATTCGCCACCAATCAGTCGAGCATGGGCTTCAACACCACGTGGGAACTCGATCTTTTCGGCGGCAACAAGCGCGGCGTGGAAGCTGCCTATTACAATGTCGAATCCGCAAATGAACAATTGCGGGCGGCGCTCGTCACGCTGATCGGCGATATCGCCACCAATTATGCCCGGTTGCGCGGTGCGCAGGCCGATATTGCCATTGCGCAGCGCAATGCCGCTTCCCAGCGACAGACCGTTGCACTGACGCGCAGCCAGCTTGAAGCTGGCCAGATTTCTCAGGTCGATCTTCTGAATGCGGAAACGCAGGCCAGCAGGACAGAATCCCAGGTGCCGGGACTGCGGATCAACTATGCCCAGTATCTGAACCAGTTGTCCGTCCTGACCGGGCGGTCTTCATCGTCGCTGGCCAGCGTTCTGGACAAGCCGCGTCCGGTCCCGGCCATTCCGGGCAAGATATCAGCCGGACTTCCGGCCGATCTGTTGCTGAGCCGCCCCGATGTCCGTGCAGCCGAACGCGATTATGCAAGTTCCAATGCCAGCGTCGGCCAGAAGCAGGCCCTGCTCTATCCAAGTGTTTCGCTCACGGGGGCCATCAATACGGGCGGCGCCAATTTCGGCGATCTTGGAAAGCTGTCGACGATCAGCTGGAACTTCGGCCCAAGCCTGACCGTCCCGATCTTCCAGGGCGGGAGATTGAGCGCGGATGTGGATGCCGCGCGCGCTGCGCGCGACCAGTCCTTCATCGCCTATCGCAAGGTCATCCTGACGGCGCTCAGCGAAGTTGAAAATGCCAGCGTATCGCTCAACCAGAACCGTCTGCGCGTTGCGCAACTGCAGAAAATCGTGAGCAACAGCCGGAAGATCAACGAGTTGACGCTGGAGCAGTACAGGGCGGGCACCAAGAGCTTCGTGGATGTGCTGACGGCGCAACGCGATCTTCTCGGCGCGGAAACCGAGCTCAGTCAGGCGCGGACCGAGCTTGTGCTGAATTATGTCGCCTTGCAGAAAGCGCTTGGCGGCGGCTGGAACGGCATCATCGACGTTGCGAAGCCGGAAGTCGTTGACAGCTATACAGGCCCCCGCATCGTCAAAACGACACGGATTCCTCCGCTGACAACCGATAAGAGACCACTATGAAACCCAAGTCGAAACGCCGTTTTCGCTGGCGCCTGTGGCTGGCGGTCCTCATCGCGTTGCTGATCGTCGGCTATTTCGTCGTTCGTGCGCTGACCAAGGAAGAGCCCCTGCCCGCCACGACAGAGATCAGGCGCGGCGAGATTGAAAGCTCGGTTCTTGCCACCGGCACGCTGCGGCCTAAAAATCTGGTCGCAATCGGCGCTCAGGCGACGGGCCGCATTCTTTCCCTGAAAGTGAAACCGGGCCAGCAGATAAAAGCCGGAGAGGTCGTCGCCCTGATCGACTCGACCAACCAGCAGAACGAACTGAACAAGGCCCAGGCGTCACTTCGCCAGAACGAAGCCACCCGTGCCCAGAATCTTGCCGATCTGGAACTGGCCCGGCAGGATCTGGCGCGTAACCAGATGATGATCGGCAAGAATGCCGTAGCGCGCGCCGATTACGACAAGGCGGTCAGCACCGTGAAGGTGAAGGAAGCGCAGGTCGAGAACAGCGAAGCGGCAATCGCTGCCGCGAAGGTCGAGGTGCAGATCGCCGAGACCAATCTCGCTTATACCCGCATAACCGCGCCCATCGATGGAACGATCCTCGCGACCGTGGTTCAGGAAGGCCAGACCCTCAACGCGCAGCAGAGCGCGCCGACAATCGCCATTCTGGGCCAGCTCGACACCATGAGGGTGGAGGCGGATATTTCGGAAGCGGACGTGACGCAGGTTCGCGAGGGGATGCCGCTTTATTTCACCATAGCGGGACAAAATTCGAAGCGTTACGATGCCGAGCTGGAAAAGATCGAACCCGCACCGGATTCCATCGTCAGCGACAAGAGCTTCACGACTACGGCAGTAAGTTCGTCCTCCAGCACTGCCACCGCTTCCGCCATTTATTACAAGGGCATTTTCACGGTTCCCAATCCGGATGGGCTGCTCAGGACCTATATGACCACCGAGGTTCATATCGTGCTCGCACGGGCAAAAGACGCCTTGATCGCGCCCGTAACCGCTCTGCAAGACACGGACGAACCCGGCAAGGCCAAGGTGCGCGTCGTGACCGGCGCTGGCAAGATCGAAGAACGGACCGTCGAAACCGGCATTACCGACAAGGTGAATATAGAAATTCGTTCGGGCCTGAACGAAGGGGACAAGGTCGTGACCGACAATCAGGTCGCGGCCCCCGCCCCGGCTGGTAGCTGACATGGCTGATGCGCCGCTGCTCTCGCTCAAGGGCGTCTCCCGGCATTACCCCTCGGGCGACGACTTCACGACGGTTCTGAACCATGTGAACCTGACCATCGAGCGGGGCGAGATGGTGGCGATCATCGGTGCGTCCGGTTCGGGCAAATCGACGCTGATGAACATTCTCGGCTGCCTGGACCGGCCGTCTGAAGGCGAATATCTGATTTCCGGCCGCGCCACATCGGAACTTGAAGCCGATGAACTGGCGCAGTTGCGGCGTGAGCATTTCGGTTTCATCTTCCAGCGCTATCATCTGCTGGGCGAGCTGGATGCGGTGGGCAATGTCGAAATTCCCGCCATATATGCAGGCCAGAAAAAGGAAGAACGGCGTCAAAAAGCCCGCATGATCCTGCAACGACTCGGGATGGGCGAACGCACGCATCATCGCCCGAGCCAGCTTTCCGGCGGACAGCAGCAGCGCGTTTCCATCGCCCGCGCGCTCATCAACGATGCGGAGGTCATTCTTGCCGACGAACCGACCGGCGCGCTCGACAGCCATAGCGGTGAAGAAGTTCTCGGCATCCTTCAGGAGCTCAACCGTGAAGGGCGCACCATCGTCATCGTGACGCATGACCGGCAGGTCGCCGCCCGTGCGCAGCGCATCATCGAAATTCGCGACGGCGAGATCATTTCGGATACGAGAAACGGTGAAACCGAACGCCCTGCGACGTCCGTGCCGGTTGAACAGGCCCCCGCCAGGCCAAGGCTTTTCGCCGGGATGTGGGATCGCTTCAACGAGGCGTTTTCGATGGCGCTTCGCTCGATGAACGCGCACCGTCTCCGCACCTTTCTGACCATGCTCGGCATTATCATCGGCACGGCATCGGTTGTCTGCGTGGTTGCACTGGGACAGGGGTCGCAGAAGCAGATTCTCGAGCAGATCAGCGATCTGGGCACCAATACGCTCTATATCAGCCCCGGCAAGGGATTTGGCGACCTGAAAGCGGCGCTTATCACCACGCTCAATCTGGCGGATGCGACCGAAATCGCGAAGCTGCCCTACGTTCTGGCGGCAACGCCGTCCAGTTCGACCAGTTCGACGATCCGCGTCGAGGACAAGGAAGTCAGCGTTTCCGTGAGCGGGGTCGGCGCAGATTATTTCGTTACCCGCAACAGCAAGCTGCTCGAAGGCCGCTTTTTCGATCAGCGCAACGTCAACGATCTGGCGCAGGTGGCGGTGGTCGATGAAACCGCCCGGAAGACGCTCTTTCCTCACGAAGCGGGTTCGGTCGTCGGCAAGACTATCCTTCTGAGCAAGGTGCCGGTACGGATCGTCGGCGTGGTCAAGGCCGAGGAACGCGGCATGGGTAGCGCGCAGCGGCTCGAAGTCTATGTCCCTTACACCACCGTGCAGACACGCATGACCGGCTCGCGTTCCCTGCAGATGATCCTTGTGCGCGTCGCCGACACGATGGACCCGTCTGAAGCGGAAAAGCTGATAACGGCATTCCTGACCAAGCGGCATGGCGAAAAGGATTTCTCGATCTTCAACACCGACAGCCTGCAAAAGACGATTCAGGCCACCACTGCGACGCTTGCCCTTCTCGTATCCAGCATCGCCGGCATATCGCTTTTCGTTGGCGGCATCGGGGTGATGAACATCATGCTCGTCGCCGTGTCGGAAAGAATCAACGAGATCGGCGTCCGCATGGCGATCGGCGCACGCCAGAGCGACATCCTGCAGCAATTCCTGATCGAGGCGATTCTGGTCTGCCTGATCGGCGGGGTTCTGGGCGTACTCATCGCCGTCGGTTTCGGCCTGCTGTTCGCGCAGTTCAACTCGATGTTCCAGCTCATCTATTCGCCGGCATCCATCGTGGTTGCGCTTGTCTGCTCCAGCCTGATCGGCATCGGTTTCGGCTTCATTCCGGCCCGAAATGCCTCGAGGCTCGACCCCGTCGTCGCGCTGGCACGGGACTGACGGGTGAGTCTGCCCGCGTCAGCGGCATTTACCTCCGGCGATGCGTGGAATGGCAAAATTAACAGGCCGCCGTCGCTACCTGTAATTGTTCGAATTCGAATAAATCAATATAAGAAACGTCTTTATCAAGCTGTTATTGTTTGGTTTTGTGTTGCAACCGATGGTGATATGCGTTGCGAACTGCCTTCCGGCGGCACGATTTGGCTGCAAGAAATTTCTGTCGTCTGGGCTGTTTCGGAAGGGGGTTGTTAACCTTCATTTTTTATTACTTGGGCTCATTCAGGCGACAGTATCTATGGTTCAGGTATCATGCGTAATTTGAGAGAAAATTTCCCCCCATCGACAGGAAATCGTGCAGAGAACGCTCAGGACCCGAAGCAGCCTCGCGGCCAGACGGGAAGCCACAATCCTGCCAGCGATGATGCCTGGAAAATCCATTTCTCGCTCGGTGAGAATGTTCGCTTTACCCGCACGCCGGAAGTCGAGCTCATGCGTCGCCGGGGCGAGGAACTGCCGAGCATCAATGAGCGGACGCAGGCGCATGCAGCCGACGCGGCGCCAGTGATCAGCGTTGAAAAGGTTGCCGAAGAGCAACCCATGGCTGTTGCCGAGCTTCAGAAAACCGTATCGCAGGGCATGGTTCGTTCGCCGGTGGCGCCCGTTCCCCCTGCAATGCCCGCGGTCCCCGTTGCTGTCGTCACACCGCCTGTAGAAGCCGCCCCGGAAGTGGTTGCTGTTGTAACCGAGCCTGCAACTCCCGAGCAGCCGTCGGCATTCACCTATCTATCCGACTTTGCCTTCTGGGAAGGCTGCGGCGTCGATACTGCGCTTGTGCCTGCGGAGCCTCTCGTTTCGGCTGTTCCGGCTGAACCGCGCAAGCCTTTGCCAACGGTCGAATCCATTCTGGCGCAGTTCCGCATTCGCGAATGGAACAAGCAACCTGAGCCGGTTGCTGCCGCCCCTGTCGAGCCAGTCGCGGAGACGCCGGTTGCCCCTGTTCCGGTCGAAGTGGCTGCACCGCAGCCCGTTGCTGTGACAGAAGTGGAAGCGCCTGCGCCACAGCCTGTCGCGGCCGAGCCGGAGATTGCGCCGGAAGTCGTCGGCGAAGCCACCGAAGATGAAATCGTGCTGACCGTTTCGGAAGCGGAAGAGCATGTCGTCGGGGACGTGGAAGTTGCCGAGCCGGTGATTGAAGCGCCTGCGCCGGTTGCAAAAGCCGCGCCTTCAATTGCGCTTTACCAGCCGCAGCCCCTCCCCCGTGCAGAAGCGCCCGTCATGCACGGCGCTTATGAGTTCCCGCCGCGCGACCTGTTGCAGATGCCGCCCGAACAGGACGGAAATGTCATCACGCAGGAAATGCTGGAACGCAGCGCCGGACTCCTCGAAAGCGTGCTGGAAGATTTCGGCGTGCGCGGCGAAATCATCCATGTCCGCCCCGGCCCGGTCGTCACGCTCTATGAGTTTGAACCGGCGCCCGGTGTCAAATCCTCGCGCGTCATCGGTCTGGCAGACGATATTGCCCGCTCCATGTCGGCGCTTTCCGCCCGCGTTGCGGTCGTTCCGGGCCGCAATGTCATCGGTATCGAACTGCCGAACGCCAACCGCGAAACCGTCTACTTGCGCGAAATGATCGACAGCCGCACCTTCGAGGCATCGAACTATCGCCTGCCGCTTTGCCTCGGCAAGGGGATTGGCGGCGAGCCTATCATCGCGGAACTGGCAAAGATGCCCCACCTTCTGGTGGCTGGCACCACCGGTTCAGGCAAGTCGGTTGCCATCAACACGATGATCCTGTCGCTGCTCTACCGCTTCAAGCCGGAAGAATGCCGCCTGATCATGGTCGATCCGAAGATGCTGGAACTGTCCATCTATGACGGCATTCCGCACCTGCTGACGCCGGTTGTTACCGACCCGAAGAAGGCCGTGGTTGCCCTTAAATGGGCCGTGCGCGAGATGGAAGAACGCTATCGCAAGATGGCCCGCCTCGGCGTGCGCAACATCGAGGGCTTCAATGCCCGTGCTGCTTCCGCCAAGGGCAAGGGCGAAACCGTGATGTGCACGGTCCAGTCCGGCTTCGACAAGGAAACGGGTGAAGCTACCTATATTCAGGAAGAACTCGACCTGACACCAATGCCTTACATCGTGGTCATCATCGACGAGATGGCCGACCTGATGATGGTTGCAGGCAAGGATATCGAAGGCGCAGTCCAGCGTCTTGCCCAGATGGCTCGGGCCGCCGGCATCCACCTCATCATGGCAACGCAGCGCCCGTCGGTCGACGTTATTACCGGTACGATCAAGGCCAACTTCCCGACCCGTATCTCCTTCCAGGTCACCTCGAAGATCGACAGCCGCACCATCCTCGGTGAAATGGGTGCCGAGCAGCTTCTCGGTCAGGGCGACATGCTGCATATGGCAGGCGGCGGACGCATCGTCCGTGTCCATGGTCCGTTCGTTTCCGACGAGGAAGTGGAAAAGGTGGTCAATCACCTGAAGGAACAGGGACGCCCGGATTATCTGGCAACCGTCACGGAAGACGAGGAAGAAGAAGACGCAGCGCAGGAAGCGGCTGTGTTCGACGCAACCGCGATGGGCTCGGAAGATGGCGATGACGTGTATGAGCAGGCCGTCAAGGTGGTGATGCGCGACAAGAAGTGCTCCACCTCCTATATCCAGCGCCGCCTCGGTATCGGCTATAACCGTGCCGCCTCCCTCGTCGAGCGGATGGAAAAGGACGGCCTGGTCGGTCCGGCCAATCATGTTGGAAAGCGCGAGATCCTGACCGGCAACCGCGACTGACCAGTAAGGCATGACAGAATGAAGCCGGATCGCGCCTGCGATTCGGCTTTTCTTCATGCTTTGCAATGGGTTGCAGACTGTTGCGCAGATGCGCTTGTCAAGACATAAAAATTGGTTAATACTTAGTTCATTCGTACATTCTTGATAATCGGTCGAGGCAGCCTCGGAAGCCGTCTCGTGCCCAGAATATAGGGAGAATGATCGATGAAAAGCATTATTATCGGTCCAGCAGCGAGCGATAAGGAACGCACAGTTACGCAGCAGATTCTGCGGCGCATCCATGAACAGATGCCAAAGCCTTCGGAAGACAAGACACAGGTCTGCAACGTATTGCGCCTGTCGAAGGGCGGCTATTCACACCGCAGACGTAAAATCCATAAACTTGCCTGATAACCAAGCGATATACTGAGATTTTTCCCAGCGCCACGCATTCGTCCCGAATGCGGCAGGCGCTGTAATTTTTTTTTGGACAGGCTGTTCAGTGCCGAAGAGCGAGCGCGCTGTAGAGCTTCGCGTCCTCTGGTTCCCCGGTCATACGCTCCGCCAGAATCCGCCCTGTCGTAGGCCCAAGCGTGAACCCCTGATGCCCGTGCCCGAAATTCAGCCATAATCCCTTGTGTCGCGGGGCTTCTCCAACGACTGGCAGCATTCGCGGCATGCAGGGTCGGCTGCCGAACCATGGCGTATGCTCCACGGGTGCGCCAATGTCGAAAAGCTCGCTTATGGCCTTGATAGACCTGTTCAGCTGCTCGTGTCGCGCCACGCTGCCGAGCGGCGTCAGCTCTGCCCCTGTCAGGATGCGCAATCCGGCGCGCATGGGTGTTGCAACGGTCGAATTGCTCACATCGAGAACAGGCACCTTCGGTCCCGCACCGGAGAAATGCTGATGGTATCCCCGTTTGATAACCAGCGGAATTTTATAGCCGAAAGTGCGAAGGATTTCCGGGCTCCACGGGCCGAGGGCGAGCACGACGTGGCGCGCAGCATGTGGGCCATCCGCCGTATCAATCTGCCAGCCGGAACCATCCTGCCGCAAGCCTCGCGCATCGCCTTGCACGAAAGTGCCGCCGCGCTTGACGAACAGGCTGGCATAGGACTGGACGAGCGCGCCGGGATCGGAACATGACCAGGGATCGGTCCAGTGAATGGCTCCGGCCAGATTTGCCTTCAAGGATGGCTCGGCGGCGCTGACTGCCTTGCCGTCCTCGATGATGCTGGCGACGCCGAATTCCTGCCTTTTCAGCTCCGCGTCACGTGCGGAAAGGTCGAACGATCGGGCAGACCGATGCAGTTCGCGCAATCCCGCCCGCCTGATAAGGTTTTCAGCGCCCGCCGCTTCGATCAGCGGCGCATGATCATCGGCAGCGCGCCGGATCATGCGTGCATAGAACTGCGATGCCGTGCGGTGACGCCCCGCTTCCGAATTATGCCAGTAGCGCCACAACGGGCCGACCTGGCGTGGCATGTCGCGAAGCCGCCATGCGACCTGATTATTGGCGCCGAACGCCGCCCTCAGCAGTTCCAGAGGGGCGCGTGGCAAGGCATAGGGGCTGACGGCCTCTGTCTGGATAATTCCAGCATTGCCATAGCTCGTTTCAGTTCCCGGACCGCTTCGGTCCACAAGAAGCACCGACCAGCCCCTTTCCTGCAAGGCGAGCGCTGTACCGACACCCACCATACCGGCACCCACAACGATGCAATCCGTCATATTCAGCCACTTCCAGAACTGGTGCGATTCTCTTTCCGCCACTATGGGAAATCCGGCTCGCAGATGACAAGTTCAGCGATCACGTTCTTTTGTGGTTCTGCCCTTTCTCGCCATTGCATTTTTGCTATAGAAGGCCACTTTCTCTATCAGGCTTTGTAGCTGCCGTGATTGAAGGACAGGATGATGCCCTCCCCCAAGAATGAACAACCCGTCCAGAAGCCTTCCTCGCGTTTCTTCATCGGCCTGTTTTCGGTGCTGGGCGCGGTTTTCTTCGTTCTATTCATGGGGCTTGGCATCTGGCAGGTGGAGCGCCTGCAATGGAAGCTCGATCTTATCGAACGGGTCGATGCGCGGGTCCATGCCGAGCCGGTCGCCGCACCCGCACGGGACGACTGGGCCAATGTCAACCAGAAGGATGACGAGTACCGCCGCGTCAAGCTGACCGGAACCTACCTGAATGACAAGGAAATACTGGTTCATGCGCTGACCGAACGCGGCGCGGGCTATTGGGTTCTGACCCCGATGCGCTCGCCCGACGGTGCGCTGACTTTCATCAATCGCGGCTTTGTTCCGAGCGACAGGCGCGATCCGTCTTCCCGCCACGAAACGCAAATTGCCGGGGAAACGACCGTAACCGGACTATTGCGCATGCCGGAACCGGACGGGTTTTTCCTGCGTCCGAATGATCCGGCGCGTAACGACTGGAACTCGCGCGATGTCGCAGCCTTTGCGCAGAAGCTCAATCTGGGTCAGGTCGCTCCCTATTTCATCGATGCCGATGCAAATTCCGCTGCCGGAGCGCTGCCCATCGGCGGTCTGACGGTCGTGAAATTCCGCAACAGCCATTTTTCCTATGCAATCACATGGTTCGCGCTTGCCGCCATGGTTGCCGGTGCCGCCATCTTTCTCTGGCGGCACGAGCGTAAATCATCAAACATGTAAGGCGTGACCGAGCGCCTTCATGCTGGCTTCGACAAAACCCTCGCTCAATGTCGGATGCGCGTGGATCGTTGCCGCGATGTCTTCCAGCCTTGCACCCATCTCCACGGCTTGCGCGAAGGAAGATGAAAGCTCGGATATGCCAACTCCGACGGCCTGAATACCAAGGATCAGGTGGTTATCCGCACGTGCGACGACACGGATCATGCCGTCTTCCCGCTCGACGGTCATTGCCCGGCCATTGGCCTGGAACGGGAAGATGCCGACCTGAATTTCATGGCCAGCCTTGCGGGCTTCATCCGGCGACAGGCCGACAGTGACGATTTCCGGATCGGTGAAGCAGACGGCAGGGATGCAGCGCTTGTCCCATACCTGGTTGCCGCCGGCAATGATCTCCGCCACCATCTCGCCCTGCGCCATGGCGCGATGGGCCAGCATCGGCTCGCCGGTCACGTCGCCGATGGCGTAGACGCCGCGCATGGAGGTGCGGCAGCGCTCGTCAATCCGGATGAAACGCCCATCCATATCCAGCCGGATTTCGCTCAAGCCCCAGCCATCGGTCTGCGGCTTGCGGCCTACCGTAACAAGTATCCTGTCTGCCTCGATGGTTTTCGTGGTTCCATCGGCGGTCAGGACTTCCAGCCCGGCCTCATCCTTTGAAAGTCCCTTGGCCGAAGTGCCGGTCAGGACTTCGACGCCGAGCGCCTTCAGGCGCGCCATGATGGGCCGCGTGAGTTCCGCATCATATTGCGGCAGGATGCGGTCTGTCGCCTCGACCACGGTGACCTTCGCACCAAGCTTGGCAAAGGCAGTGCCGATCTCAAGCCCGATATAGCCGCCGCCGACGATGGCGAGCTTTTCCGGTATCTTTTCCAGCGACAGCGCCTCGGTGGATGAAATGATTTTTCCGCCGAAAGGCAGCGCCTGAATTTCAACGGGAACCGAGCCGGTCGCGATCACGATGTTTTCGGCGTGGATCGTCTGGCGACCCGTATCGGTTTCAACGAGAACGGTCTTTCCGTCGAGAAAACGCGCCTGTCCATGGAACATGCGCACACGCGAGCGTTTCAGGAGACCGGCAACGCCGCTGTTGAGACGGTTGACGATGCCGTCTTTCCATTCGAGCGTTCTGGCGAAATCGATGGCCGGGTTCTCGGCGGAAATACCGAGCGCGCCCTTGGATGCAAAGACGGAAAGCCGGTGAAATTCGTCGGCCGCATGGATCAGCGCCTTGGACGGGATGCAGCCCACATTGAGGCAGGTGCCGCCAAGGCGCGTCTTCTCCACCAGCACCGTATCAATGCCAAGCTGGCCCGCCCGGATGCCGCAGACATAGCCGCCGGGGCCGCCGCCGATGATCAGGAGTTTGCAGGAAATCTCGCTCATTCGATCAGCCTTCTACAAAAATCATCGCAGGCGCTTCCAGAAGGCTTTTCAGCTTCTGCACGAAGACCGCCGCATCCCAGCCGTCGATCACGCGGTGGTCGAAACTGCATGACAGGTTCATCATCTTGCGCGGCACGAACTGCACCCCGTCCCACATCGGACGCACGGCCATCTTGTTGATGCCCACAATCGCGACTTCCGGACGATTGATGATCGGCGTCGTGGCGATTGCGCCGAGAGCCCCAAGCGACGTGATGGTGATGGTGGAACCGGTCAGTTCCTCCCGCTTGGCGGTGCCGTTGCGGGCGGCATCGGTCACGCGCGACAATTCGGAAGCCGCCGCAAATACGCTCATGCTTTCCGCGTGGCGCACCACCGGCACGATCAGGCCGTTCGGCGTCTGTGTGGCAATGCCGACATGCACGCCGCCGAACTGGCGGATGATGTCCGCTTCGTCATCGAAATGCGCGTTGAGGCCGGGCTGTTCCTTCACGGCTTTCACAATTGCCCGGATGATGAACGGCAACAGCGTCAGGCGCGGACGGCCTTCCTTCTTCTCGTTATTGAGACTATTGCGCAGTTCTTCCAACTGCGTGACATCGACCTCTTCGACGATAGTGATATGCGGAATGTGGCGTTTCGCTTCCGCCATGCGTTCGGCAATCTTGCGGCGAAGGCCGATGACCTTGATCTCATTGACCGAGGTGTCGGTCGCGTAGCCGGATAGAGCGGGAGCCGCGCCGGTTTCCTGCTGGAAATAGAGATCGAGATCGTCATGCGTGATGCGTCCTGCCGGTCCGGTGCCGCGAACCCGGCGCAGATCGACGCCCCCGTCGCGAGCACGCAGCCGGACAGAAGGCGTGGCAAGCGGCTTTTCACCTTCCTGGCGAACCGGTCCCGCGCCGGAGAAGGCACTGCCTGCGGCTTCGCGCTTCGGTACAGCGGGTTTCGGTGGAACAGGCGTCTGCAACAGAACAGGTGTTTCAGGCGCCGGCGCCGGTAGGGGTTTGGCCGCTTGCGCTGCCGCTGGAACCGGCTTTTCCTCAGCCTGTTCCTCCGGCGAGCCGCCCTCGATCTCCAGACGGACCAGTTCGGACCCGACCGCGATCTTCTCGCCTACCTCGCCATTGATGGCGATGACCTTGCCAGCGCGCGACGAGGGAATTTCCACCGTTGCCTTGTCGGTCATGACGGCTGCGAGAAGATCATCCTCGCGCACGACATCGCCGACCTTCACATGCCATTCGACGAGTTCGGCCTCGGCAACGCCTTCACCAACATCGGGGAGCTTGATCGTAAAATGTGCCATTTGCTTCGCCCCCTCAAGCTTCCATGATCGATGTAAGCGCGCGGCCCACCCGGTCCGGACCGGGGAAATAGGCCCACTCCTGCGCATGCGGATAAGGCGTATCCCATCCTGTGACGCGGATGATTGGCGCTTCCAGATGGTAGAAGCAATCACGCTGCACGAGAGCGGCAAGCTCCGCGCCATAGCCGCAGGTCAGCGTCGCCTCGTGCACGATCACGCAGCGCCCGGTCTTCTTCACCGAAGCCATGATGGTGTCGGTGTCGAGCGGCAAAAGCGTGCGAAGATCGATCACTTCCGCATCGACGCCGGTTTCCTCGACGGCGGCAAGCGCCACATGAACCATCGTGCCATAGGCAAGCACGGTCACGTCGCTGCCTTCGCGGCGAATAGCGGCCTTGCCAAGCGGCACGGTGTAATAGCCTTCCGGCACATCGCCGAGATCATGCTTTTTCCACGAGGTCACCGGGCGATCATGATGCCCGTCGAAAGGCCCGTTATAAAGGCGCTTCGGCTCGAACATGATAACCGGATCCGGGTCTTCGATCGCCGCCAGCAGCAGGCCCTTCGCATCGGCAGGCGTGGATGGCATGACGGTTTTCAGGCCCGACACGTGTGTGAACAGCGCCTCCGGGCTCTGGCTGTGCGTCTGCCCGCCATAGATGCCGCCGCCGGAAGGCATGCGGATCACGATAGGACAGGTGAACTCGCCCGCCGAGCGATAGCGCAGTCGCGCCGCTTCCGAAACGATCTGGTCATAGGCCGGGTAAACATAATCCGCAAACTGCACTTCAATGCAGGGGCGAAGGCCGTAAGCCGCCATGCCGATGGCAGTGCCCACGATGCCAAGCTCGCTGATCGGCGCGTCGAAGCAGCGTTCCTTGCCGTATTTCTTCTGGAGGCCAGCCGTACAGCGGAAAACACCGCCGAAATAACCCACATCCTCACCGAACACGACGACATTCTTGTCGCGTTCCATGGCAATGTCATGGGCGTTCTGGATCGCCTCGATCATGGTCATCTTGCTCATGGATTAAAACCCCGCTTCCTGGCGCTGGCGGATAAGATGCGGCGGCGTTTCAGCATAGACATCCTCGAACATGTCGCGCATGGATGGCTTGCGGCCATCATGCAGTGTGCCAATGGCTTCCGCCTCGCGCTGTGCGGCCACCACCAGATCCATCACCTCGGCTTCCGCCTGCTTGTGACGCTCGTCCGACCAGACACCGCGCTTGATAAGATGGTTCTTCAGTCGCAGGATCGGATCGCCAAGTGGCCATGCATCGCTTTCGGCTTTAGGGCGATAGGCGGACGGATCATCCGAGGTGGAATGCCCGCCAGCGCGGTAGGTCACATATTCGATGATGGTTGGCCCGAGATTGCGCCGGGCGCGTTCCACCGCCCATTTTGCAACCGCATGGACGGCCAGATAGTCGTTGCCGTCGACGCGAAGCGCCGGAATGCCGAAACCGTGCCCACGTGCGGCGAAAGTGCCGGAGCCGCCGCGTGCAATGCCCTGGAAGGTGGAAATGGCCCACTGGTTGTTGACGATGTTCATCACCACCGGGGCCTTGTAGGTCGAAGCAAAGACCAGTGCCGCGTGGAAGTCGCTTTCGGCTGTCGAGCCATCGCCGATCCATGCGGCGGCGATCTTCGTATCGTGGCTGATGGCCGACGCCATGGCCCAGCCGACGGCCTGCGTATATTGCGTTGCAAGATTGCCGGAGATGGTGAAGAAGCCGTGCTCCTTCGAGGAATACATCACCGGAAGCTGGCGGCCTTTCAGCGGATCGTGCTCATTGGAGAAAATCTGGTTCATCATGGTGACGAGCGGATAATCGTCGGCGATGAGCAGTCCGGCCTGACGATAGGTCGGGAAATTCATGTCGCCCTTGCGCAATGCCTTGCGGAAGGCGCAGCTTACCGCCTCCTCACCCAGATGCTGCATATAGAACGACGTCTTGCCCTGGCGCTGCGCCATCATCATGCGCGCATCATAGGCGCGCAGGATCATCATGTGGCGAAGACCCTCTTTCAGTTCGTCGTCGGTAAGTGTTCCTGCCCACGGGCCAACCGCCTCGCCATCACGATTGAGAACGCGGATGATGCTGAAAGCCAGATCGCGCATCGCTTCCGGTTTTTCATCGATCTCCGGTCTGCGAACGCTGCCCGCGCGCGGGATTTTGACATGGGAGAAATCCGGCGCGTCACCTGGCCGCCATTCCGGCTCGGGAACATGCAGGGATAGTACGACATCATCGCTCATGCGGGGAACCCTCGAAACTGGCCTGGCCACTGGCCTCGCAAATTTACGGAATGTCGAACGGGAAAATTTAAGACTGGTTCCGGAGCCCCCGGACCCGCTTTCGGCGCGTGAATATCACGCCGCCGATCTTGCTCCTCCCATGCGACATGGCGCCGATTTCCTCCTTCGGCACCATCCGCATTCAGGGTGGAACGGGTTCAAAAATAAAGCAAGATTATTTTTCGTGCCCCTTGGCACTCTTTCGTGAAACGGGTTCGCTCCTACCTGACCAGGGGGCGACGTCCATTGGACGAAACAAGCTTAGTTCCGCGATTTAAAAGGGATTTCAACTCGAATGTTTAGCGTCCCGATACCGCAACATTATTGCTTTTGATTGACGATAACGTCAGTACCCATCGGTACTATTCCGGCTCGTGCGAGCCATGTTGCCATCACTCATGAAACCGTGTGAGGCGTTTTGTCCATATTGGCCCGGCACGATTTGCAGCCACCGGACCAACCCGATTCTCCAAAAGAAAAGCCGCACCCGCGAGGGTACGGCTTCAATAGAAACTACGAATGTGGCTCTAGCGGATCGCCTTGCCGTTCGCATCGAACCGATGCACCTTGCCGTCATCGGGCGTGATGAAGATCACGTCGTCCTCATTGTAGTGGTGCTCGCCGAAGAGCCGCACTGTGATCAGGCCTGCTGCTTCTGTTTCGACGTAAAGGATCGTATCGGCCCCAAGATGTTCGGCATGGATAACCTTGCCTTTCCATCTGCCGCTATCGCGGCTGACGGAAATATGCTCGGGCCGGATACCGACCGTCTTCGCCCCTTCGTCGCCGATGCGGGTGCCGTCAACGAAATTCATCTGCGGCGAACCGATAAAGCCCGCGACAAAGAGATTATCGGGCTTGTTATATAGCTCCATCGGCGAGCCTACCTGCTCGATGCGACCGGCATTGAGAACGACGATGCGGTCCGCCAGCGTCATGGCCTCGACCTGATCGTGCGTGACATAGATCATCGTCGCCTTCAGCTCGCGGTGCAGCTTGGCGATCTCAAGCCGGGTCTGGACGCGAAGTGCCGCATCGAGGTTCGACAGCGGTTCGTCGAACAGGAACAGTTCCGGTTCGCGCACCAGTGCGCGGCCGATGGCGACACGCTGGCGCTGGCCGCCCGACATTTCCGCCGGGCGCCGTTCCAGATACGGGTCGAGCGACAACATGGCGGAAGCCTTCGAAACGCGCGTTTCGATTTCGGCTTTCGGCGTGCCTGCCTGCTTGAGGCCAAGTCCCATATTGTCCTTGACCGACAGGTGCGGATAAAGCGCATAGGACTGGAACACCATCGCAATGCCGCGCTTGGAGGGCGGCGTCACGGTTACGTCCTCACCATTGATGAGCACCTGCCCGGAGGAAACGTCTTCCAGCCCGGCGATGGAACGCAGCAGCGTTGACTTCCCGCAGCCGGACGGCCCGACGAAGATGATGAATTCCCCGTCCTGCACTTCCAGATTAATGTCTTTCAGGACTTCCTGCGCACCGTAGCGCTTGTGTACCGATTTGAGTAGCAGCGATCCCACGTATCAAATTCCCTTACAATTTGACCGGCTTGCCGGTGCGCACACTTTCATCCGCTGCAAGGCAGATGCGCAGCGATTGAAGCGCGTCATCCATATGGCGGTTGAGATCGATATCCTCGCGAATGGCCTTCAGCATGTAGGCCTGCTCGCGTTCACACAATTCCTGATGCCCCGGCTCGTCTGCCATGGAGAGGTCCGTATCCGGTTTCAGGAACTTGCCATCGGCTCCACGCTCGGCGCGGTGAACGCGGATGGTCGAGGTCTTGGTATGCGCGTCTACATCGTCGGATTTCGTCACGGCCTCGTTCATGACGATCGAGACGCAGCCATTGGGCGAGATGACGTCCTTCACGAAGAAGGCGGTCTCCGACATCATCGGGCCCCAGCCCGCCTCGTACCAGCCCACCGTACCGTCATCGAACAGCACCTGTAGATGGCCGTAATTATACATGTCTGGCTTGATCTCGTCGGAAAGGCGCAGGCCCATGCCGCGCACTTCCACGGGCTTGGCGTCGGTAATCTGGCACATGACGTCCACATAATGCACACCGCAGTCGACGATGGGCGACGTGGTGTTCATCAGGTTCTTGTGGGTTTCCCAGGTCGCGCCGCTGGACTGCTGGTTGAGGTTCATGCGGAAGACATAAGGTCCGCCAAGCTGGCGCGCCTCGGAGATGAGCCGCATCCAGGATGGATGATGGCGCAGGATATAGCCGATGACGAGCTTGCGCCCATTGGCCCGCGCGCAGTCGATCACGCGGCGCGCATCTTCGACCGTCGTTGCAAGCGGCTTTTCCACGAACACATGCGCACCCTGCTCCATCGCGGCGACGGCATAATCCGCATGGCTTTCCGAATAGGTGGCGACGCAGGCGAGATCGGGCTTCAGTTCCTTCAATGCTTCCAGGAAGGAAGGATGAATTTCATAGCCCGCCAGCTCGTCCGGAACCGCAACCTTGGTGCGATTGACGAGACCGACAATCTCAAAACCGGGATTGCGATGATAGGCGAGCGCATGGCTGCGGCCCATATTGCCGAGACCGGCGGAAAGAACACGAACAGGATTTTGCATTGCAGAACTCATTTTACAGCTCCCGCGGTAATGCCGCGGATCAGCTGCCGCGAGAAGAGAACATAGAGGATGAGGATCGGGAACATCGCCAGTGAAAGGGCCGAAAGAACAGCGTTCCAGTTGGTGACGAACTGACCGATGAAGAGCTGAGAACCGAGCGTTACCGTCTTGGTGGCTTCGCTTGGCGCGAGGATCAGCGGGAACCAGAGGTCATTCCAGATCGGGATCATGGTGAAGACGGCGACGGTCGCCATGGCAGGCCGGATAAGCGGCAGCACCAGCTTGAAGAAGATGGCATATTCCGACATGCCGTCTATTCGCCCGGCATTCTTCAAATCGTCGGACACGGTTCGCATGAATTCCGACAGGATGAAGATCGCCAGCGGCAGGCCCTGCGCGGTATAGACGAGGATAAGAGCCGTCAGCGTATTGACCAGACCGACCGCCACCATGCCTTGCAGCAGGGCCACCGTGCCGAGCCGGATCGGGATCATGATGCCGATGGCGAGATAGAGGCCCATCAGCGTATTGCCCTTGAAGCGGTATTCGGCGAGCGCGAAGGCTGCCATTGCTCCGAACAGGATCACGAAGAATATGCTGACCACGGTAACGATGGCGCTGTTCTGGAAGTAGGTCAGAAACGAGCCTTGCTTGAGAACCGTCTCATAACCGATGAGACTGAAACTTTCCGGTGTCGGAAACTGCAACGGCGTGCGGAAGATTGCGTTGCGGTCCTTGAAGGAATTGATCAGCGTCAGGGCCACCGGAAACACGGCGATCAGCATGTAGAAGATCAGGGCCGCATGGACGAGCGTGGTGCGAAGGGGCGATGTGCGTGCTTTCGACATGGTCTCGTCCTCAGAACTGATAGCGGCGCATGCGGCGCTGGATGCCGAACAGGTAGAGCGACACGCCTGCCAGAATGATGAGGAACATCACGGCGGCGATGGTCGCGCCCATCGACGGATTGCCAAGCTGCAACTGGAAGCCGAAGAAAGTGCGGTAAAGGAACGTGCCCAGAATGTCGGTCGACTTGTCCGGTCCCGCCAGCGCGCCCTGCATCGAATAGATGAGATCGAACGCATTGAAGTTGGCAACGAAGGTCATCACCGAGATCAGGCCGATCGATGGCAGGATCAGCGGCAGCTTGATCTTGAAGAACTGGCTCCAGCCGGTAATGCCGTCGCATTCCGCCGCCTCGATGATTTCATCGGGAATATTGAGCAGCGCCGCGTAGATCAGCATCATCGGAATACCGACGAACTGCCAGACCGAGACGAGTGACACAGTGACGAGAGCCGTATCGGCCTTGCCGAGCCACGGGCCGAACAGCCATTTCAGCCCGACGAGATCCATCATCCATGGAGCCACGCCCCAGATCGGCGACAGGATCAGTTTCCAGATGAAGCCGACGATAACGAAGGACAACAGCGTCGGAAGAAAGATCGCCGTGCGGTAGAAGGCGGCGAAACGCAGCTTCGGCAGCGACAGCATGGCCGCCAGCAGAATGCCGATCGGATTTTGAACGAGCATGTGAATGCAGAAGAATATGAAGTTGTTTTTCAAGGCATTCCAGAAATCACGCGACCAGTTCGGATCGCCGAAAAGTGCCTGGAAGTTCGCGAACCCCACGAAAGTGCGCTGTCCGTCGACGACATTGAAGAATGCCTGCCGCAAGGTCTCGATCAGGGGCAGGACCATCACTGCCGTGTAGATCAGGACGCAGGGCAGAAGAAACACAAGTATATGCCAGCGCCTCGGGCGCTTGTGCACGATACCTGTCATGTCGGCAGATTGGCTCATATAGGCATTCGCTCTTCAAGAGCATTTCCAGCAGAGGATGAACCGCTTGCATTCGGAAATGCATAAAACCGATGGCTGGCGTTCTTTCTCACGAGAAAGCGTGCAAACCGGAGAAAGCCGGGCTTCCCCTCCCCGCACGCTCGCGTCATTTTAAACTGACACGGAATGCACCGAATGCAAAACGGCATGTCGATGCGCCAGACGAAAAGATATGGGCGGCGCGCCCCCGCGATCGCCGCCCATAAAGCCCCGCGTGTTTATTTCGCAGGCTTGAACCAGCTGTCGAGACCTTCCTGAAGCTTCTTCGCAGCGTCTTCCGGCGTTACGGTGCCGTTGATGACGTTGGCCGACTGAACCCAGGTTTCATTTTCGAGGTTCGGCGTGCCACGCGACAGAATCTGGTAGGTCGAACGAATGGTCGGCTTGCACTTTTCGCGCCAGGAAACAAATTCCTGCGCCAGCGGATCGCTCATCTTCACCGCGGTCGAGTTCAGGCTGAAGAAGCCCGGCAGCGCGTTGGCGTAGATTTCAGCGAATTCAGGCGAAGCAACCCAGTTCAGGAACACCTTTGCCTGTTCTGCGTGCTTGCTCGAAGCGTTGAGACCGAGGCCGATGTCGTTGTGGTCGGAGATGTAGCAGGTGTCGCCTGCATTCTTGACCGGCGGCGGGAACGCGCCCATCTTGAACTGCGCCTGCGTATTGAACAGGCCGATTTCCCACGAGCCTGCCGGATAGATGGCCGCGCGACCGAGGGTGAACAGGTTCTGGCTGTCCGGATAGGTCTGCGCTTCGAAACCGTCGCCCAGATAGTCCTTCCACTTGGCAAGAACCTTGAACGGCTCCACCCACTGCGGGTCGGTCAGCCTCTGCGTACCGGCGATCAGTGCCTTGCGGCCCTCTTCGCCCTTCCAGTAGGTCGGGCCGATGTTCTGGTAGCCCATGGTTGCGGCTTCCCACATGTCCTTCGTGCCCATGGCCATCGGGATGTAGTTGCCGTCTGCCTTGATCTTTTCGAGAACGTCAAAGAATTCGGCTTCCGTGGCCGGAACCTTGAGACCCAGCTTGTCGAAGGCTTCCTGATTGTAGATGAAGCCGTGAATGACCGAAGCCATCGGCACGCAGAAGGTCTTGGAACCGTCGTCGGTGGTCCAGGCGGACTTGGCGACGTCGGAGAAGTTCTTCATGCCTTCCAGATCGGTGAGATCGGCGAGCTTGCCCTTGTTGAAGAGCTCAAGCGAAGTGTCGAAAGGACGGCAGGAAATGAGGTCGCCGCCCGAACCGGCGTCAAGCTTGGCATTGAGGGCCGCGTTGAATTCGGTTGGCGCGCTCGGTGCGAAATTGATCTTGATGCCAGGGTTCTTGGCTTCAAAAGCCGGAATGATCTTTTCCTGCCATATCTGCAGATCGTCGTTACGCCAGCTTTCAACCGTCAGCGTAACGTCTTCGGCCAGCGCAGCCGATCCCGACGCCAGAAGCGTGGAACCCAGCAGCATGAGTTTGAACGTATTACGAACCATTTGACCTTCTCCCGTTTTTTGAGCGCGGATGCGCAAAAGAGGCGAAAGCACGCCAGACCGCTTCGGTACGATCACTCCTCGCGTTACGGGATTGTACCGGGCCCCCGCCGGTTGTCTCCATCCCAAATCCGCGTGACCCACGCACTCAGCGGCACTGCGCTCCCCTTCTGCTGAAATTAATGCCAAAAACGTACCAATTGTCCAGAGAAGTTTACAACTTTCGCGCAGAAAAATTCAGAGCGGCTTTTTTTCCTTAATTGTTTCAATGAATTAATCAAATTTTTCACAAGTCGACAAATCTGCTTGGTTAATGGTATTTTTTTGGTATCTTCAAGCCGGAGGTATCTTCATGACTGAATTCTTCATTGGCGTTGATGGCGGTGGCACCGGATGCCGTGCTGTTGTGGCCGGCAGCGATGGTGCGATTCTGGGTTCAGGGCGCAGCGGCTCTGCCAATATCGTCACCGATCCGCAGACGGCGCTGATCAATGTGATCGCGGCGGTCGACAACGCTTTTGACGATGCCGGGCTGGACAAGGCGCACTATGCAAACAGCCACGCGGTTCTTGGCCTTGCCGGCGGCAATGTCGAGGGTGCGGGCGTACCGATAGAACGCGGCCTGCCCTTTGCGCACTCCGATGTGGAATTCGACGGCGTGATTGCGCTCCAAGGCGCGCTTGGCGATCAGGATGGCATCGTCGCCATTCTTGGAACCGGTACGGCCTATATCACGCGACGGAACGGCCGCATCCATTCGGTCGGCGGCTGGGGTTTTCCCTTGGGCGACCTCGGCAGCGGCGCGCGGCTCGGTCAAAGCCTGCTGCAGGAAAGCCTGCTTGTGCATGACGGCATTCATCGACGCACGCGCCTGACGACCGATCTCCTCGATGAGTTCGACAATAACCCCGACAATCTGGTCGAGTTCGCCTGGACGGCAAAACCCGGCGACTTCGGCAAATATGCTCCGCGTGTTTTCCAATATGCCAGTGAAGGCGATGAAACGGCGCGTATGCTGCTGGAGCGCTCCGCCGGTTATATCAGCGAAACGCTCGACATGCTGATCAATCAGGGCGCCGAACGCATCAGCCTGCTTGGCGGCATGGCGCCGCTCTATGTGGAATGGCTGCCTCCCCACCAGCAGGCGCTTCTGGTCGCCCCCGCGGCGGATGCATTGACAGGCGCGCTTCAGCTCGCTCTCAAGCGATATGGGCCGCAAAATGGAAGGGCGCGCGAATGAGCGGAAATTTCAGCGCTTTCCTTCCCAAGAACCTCCAAGGTTCCGCCCCTTCTTCCGGAGGGCCGCTTTACATGCAGTTGCGCCAGTCGCTGGAAGCCGCGATCCGCGCCGGACAACTGGTTGACGGCGAAGCCCTGCCGCCGGAACGCGACATCGCCGAATATGCCAATATCAGCCGCGTCACTGTGCGAAAGGCCGTGGACGATCTGGTAAAGGCCGGGCTTCTGGTGCGCCGTCACGGTTCCGGCACTTTCGTCGTGCGTCCGAGCGAGCGCGTGCAGCAGTCGCTTTCCATGCTGACCTCGTTCACCGAAGACATGGCACGACGCGGCATCACAACGCAATCCAAATGGCTGGAACGCGGTCTTTACTATCCCTCGCCCGAGGAAATGATGAAACTGGGCGTTTCCTCGGAAACCCGCGTTGCCCGCCTTGGCCGTCTGCGCATGGCGAGCGATCTGCCGCTGGCCATCGAACGGGCCAGCCTCTCGAGTGAAATCCTGCCCGACCCGGATGCGGTCAAGGGTTCGCTCTATGCCGAACTGAACCGTAACGGGTTTCGCCCCGTTCGCGCTGTCCAGCGCATCGCCGCCTGCAACATCAAGGACCCGGATGCACGCATTCTTGGCGTCAAGGAGGGAGACGCTGGCCTGTCCATCGAGCGGATTTCCTATCTGCCCTCCGGCCGGGTGGTCGAATTTACAAAATCACTCTATCGCGGCGATGCTTATGATTTCGTGGCGGAGCTGACGATACCGCAGCCTTGAATGAGTTTATCAATGAAAACGGCCCGTTTCCGGGCCGTTTTGGTTCGTATCAATGATGTTTCTTGCCTTCCCGGGCCATATCCGCCGTCGGATCTGCCGACAGGCGCCTGCGCGCCCGGTCGTCCATCAGCTCATACCACATGGCATTGAGCACGGCGAAAGCTGCTGCAAGCGGAAGCCCCAGTAACCAGGAAAAATACCACATCTTGCTTCCTTTCCGATTAGAGCATTTCCAGCAAAAGTGCGAAGCGGTTTTGCGTAGGACAATGCGTAAAACAAAGAGATAGAGCGCTCCAGCGGCTCCGGTTGAACCGGAACCGCTCTAATAGGCGTGGTTGCTGTCGTCTTCGATCATGTCCTTTTCGACCTTGCCCCACAAAACCTTGTAGACCCAGGACGTGTAGACGACGATCAGCGGCAGGAAGATGAGCGTCACCACCAGCATGATGAACAGTGTCATATGGCTGGAAGACGAATCCCACACCGTCAGGCTGGCGCGTGGATCGAGCGACGATGGCAGGATGAACGGGAACATCGACACGCCGACCGATGAAATGATGCCGAAAATCGACAGCTTTCCAAACAGCAGCGGCGCGACTTCACGACGGCTGCGCAGCGCGACGAAGACCGCAAGCGCTCCAAGGATGCCGAGCGCCGGAGCAATCAGCAGGATTGGATAGTTCGCATAATTGGCGAACCATGCGCCGTGATCCAGTTCCACCGTCTTGCGCAGCGGATTGGACGGGCCGTCCGTGACGACAGCGCTTGTGATGCGGTAGCCCGAAATCCAGAGCCAGCTGATCACCCCGGCCAGAACATAAAGGACAACGGTCAGAAGCGACGCGATGCTGCCATAGAACCGCGCACGCGCCTGTACTTCCCCGGTCGTTTTCAGGACCAGCCACGAGGCGCCATGCATGGAGAGCATCGTGACTGAGAGCACACCGCAAAGCAGCGCGAACGGATTGAGCAGGCCGAAGAACGAACCTTCGTAGAATATCTGAAGGTCGTCGGCGAGCCGGAAGGGAATGCCCTGCAGGACGTTGCCGACGGCAACGCCGAAGATGAGGGCAGGCACGAAACCGCCGATGAACAGCGCCCAGTCCCAGCCCTTTCTCCAGGCTTCGCTGTCCCGCTTGGAGCGATACTTGAAGCCGACCGGACGCAGGATGAGTGCGAACAGGATGACAAACATCGCCAGATAGAAGCCCGAGAAGGACACCGCGTAGAGCGGTGGCCAGGCGGCGAAAATGGCGCCGCCGCCCAGAATCAACCAGACCTGATTGCCTTCCCAGACCGGGCCGATCGTGTTGATGATGATGCGCCGCTCCACATCGGTCTTGCCGACCACCGGCATGAGAATGTCCACGCCGAGATCGAACCCGTCCATCGCGGCGAAGGCAATCAGCAATACACCGAGCAGTACCCACCAGATGATGCGCAGGGTTTCATAGTCCAACAAATCGCTGAGTGTCATGATCCTTACTCCGCAGGTGCGATGCTGGCCGGGGCGAGAATTGCTTCCGGCTTGCTGTCGGGTTCAGGTCCGGCCTTGATGGCGCGGATCATCAGGCCCATCTCAATGATGAAGAGAACCGTATAGATCGCCACGAAACCAAGTATCGTCAGCAGCACTGTGGACGCCCCGAGGTTTGAGACGCCGACCGCCGTCGGCAATATGCCCTCGATGACCCAGGGCTGACGGCCGAACTCGGCCACGATCCAGCCCATTTCGGCTGCGATCCACGGCAGCGGTATCGCAAATACGGCTACCCGCAGCAGGAACGGATAACGGTCGAGCTTGCGACGGGCGGACAGCACGAAGAATGTGCCCGTCAGCAGGATCAGGAAGAAGCCGATGCCCACCATGATGCGGAATGCCCAGAACAGGGGCAGCACGCCGGGAACCGTGTCGTTGGCGGCCTGCGTGATCTGCGCGTCGGTTGCCTGACGCGGATCGTCGACATAGCGCTTCAGCAGAAGCGCATAGCCCATCCACTGGCTGTTATCGGCAAAAACGTCCTTCACTTCCTGCGGAACGGCGTTCGTATCGCCAGCCGCGCGGATTTTCTGCAAGGCGTCATAGGCGACGATACCGTTCCTGATATGGTTTTCCGCATTCTGGACCAGATCGTTGATGCCCTGGATCGGGGTTGTGAGAGAGCGGGTGCCGATCAGGCCCATGACCCATGGAATACGCACCGCGAAATGGGTTTCGCGCGCCTCCTGATTGGGGAAGCCGAAGACCGTAAACGGCGCAGGTGCCGGTTCCGTTTCCCACATGGCTTCGATGGCGGCGATCTTCATCTTCTGGTGTTCATTGGCCAGATAGCCGCTTTCGTCACCGAGAACGACAACCGAAAGCGAAGCGGCCAGACCGAAGGAAGCCGCGATGGTGATGGAACGCTTGGCAAGCTCTACCGAACGCCCCTTGAGGAGATACCAGGCGGAAATACCCAGGACGAAAATGGCTGCTGTGACATAACCGGCTGATACCGTATGCACGAACTTTGCCTGGGCGACCGGGTTCATCAGCACGGCGAAGAAATCGGAGATTTCCATGCGCATGGTTTCGGGATTGAACGCCGAACCGACCGGATTCTGCATCCAGCCATTGGCGATCAGAATCCATAGCGCCGAGAAGTTGGAGCCCGCCGCAACCGCATAGGTCGCCATGAGGTGCCCGACTTTCGACAGGCGATCCCATCCGAAGAAGAACAGGCCCACGAAGGTCGCTTCGAGGAAGAATGCCATGAGGCCTTCAATGGCGAGCGGTGCGCCGAAGATGTCGCCGACATAGTGGCTGTAATAGCTCCAGTTCATGCCGAACTGGAATTCCATCACGATGCCCGTCGCAACGCCCATCACGAAGTTGATGCCAAACAGCGTACCCCAAAATTTCGTCATCTGCCGCCAGATGAGTCGCCCCGTCATAACGTAAACGGTTTCCATGATGGCAAGCAGCACGGAAAGACCCAAGGTCAGAGGTACGAAGAGGAAGTGATAAAGTGCCGTGATCGCAAACTGCAATCGCGACAGGGAGACAATATCGAGTTCCATCTCTTTAAGCCGGTAGATCCGGCCCTCCTGGTGTTATGAGCTGCGCTCCAGCGCTGCCCCCTTTGAAAGCGGGCGGGTTCCTGAAAACCCGTTTCCCGCGCTTCAATTCCAACTACCGGTCCAAGTTCCGGTTAAGCCACCGACACGAGCCTTAACCGTCCCGGTGCTGTTCGCTCACCTCATGTTTTCGAGGATTTCGTCAAAGCGCCCTGTCTCCTTACCTACGGACTCAATTAGAGCGCCTTGATTTAAAACAATGATCCGTTCACAAATTCGCGCCTCGCGACGGATATGCGTGGCGATCAGCAATGTACGTGAACCCGCCCGCGCCTTGAGGCGCTCAAGGACATCCTCGGCTGTCGCATTGTCCAGACCCTCGGTCGGTTCATCCAGCAGCCAGAGCGGCGCATCGGTCAGAAACAGCCGCGCAAGGGCCAGGCGGCGGGCCTGCCCGCCCGACAACCCCAGACCGCCCTCGCCCAGCATCGCATCCAGCCCGGCTGGCAATTCCCTGATAAATGTCCCAAGGCCAGCGGCGTCCAGCGCATCCATCAGTTCATGATCGCCTGCATCGGCGCGCGCCAGACGCAGATTATCGCGAAGACTGTCCTGAAAAAGCTCGGTCCGCTGTGTGAGAAGGCGTGTCGGCAACACCGCGACACTGCCCTGCGTTGCTTGAATTTCTCCTGCGAGCAGACTGAACAGCGTCGATTTGCCTGCGCCGCTTGTGCCGACGATGGCGACACGCTCACCAGCAGCAATATCGAGCGTGATATTTTTGAGGGCATCGCGTTCGGCACCCTCATGGCGAGCGGAAACGCTTTTCAGCTGAACCGCCTTGCCATTCGCTGGCCGTTGCGGCGCTGCGGGTTCGGCCTCATCCGTCAGTTGAGGCGCGACGCGCTTCGCAGCGAGGACTGTGCGGCCAAGTTCCATCGCGCCGCGCCGCAATGCGGAAAAAGGCTCCATCGCGCCAAGAATGACGAGCATTCCGAGCGCTGCGACGGGGGCTCCTATCGTCTCTGCCTGCATCAATAATCCAACAGCGACGAGACCGCCTGCAAGCAAGGATGCGTGAACGATGCCGAAACCGGCGCCGGTAACGATTTCTATGCGGTTGAGCCTGCGATCCGATGCGGCGATGTAACCATCGGCGCGGGCCAATGCGAGCTTCTGATCTGCAAGCCGCCCGGCCATCAGAAGTTCGGTCTGACCGGCCACAAGATCGACCGTGCGGGCGCGCAGCGCTTCCGTGCCCTTGGCGCGCCGGCGCATGGATTTTTCGGAACGGCGGGCAGCTGCAAGCGGAATACAAAGACCAGCCGCAAGTAGGACGGTCGCCACCACCAGCCCAAAAATCGGGTTCATCAGACCGAGCGCGATACCGGCAACAAGGGCGGTGGCAAGCGCAGCGCCAATCGGCACCACCACGCGCAGATAAAGCGAGTCGAGCGCATCGATGTCCGCGGTCAGACGGAAGAGAAGGCGCGCCGGACGTTTTAGCAGCGTATTTGCAGCGCTTGGGCGCGCCCAGCTGCGGAACAGTTTTTCGCGCAGGGCCGCGAGGATCGCGAGCGTCGCATCATGGGTGACGAGCCGTTCGAGATAGCGTGAACCGGTCCGCAGGATCGCAAGCAGGCGAATACCGGCGGCGGGCGCGAACACGTCGAACACAACCGCCGTGGCGATGCTCATGCCTGCGATTGCCGTTGCGGTTATAAACCACCCCGACAGGCCAAGAAGTGCAATGCCGGCGAGGACCGTTACGGTTGCCGTTGCGATACCTGCAAGGAGAGCTGTTCCCTTGGTGCGGAAAAAGAGCCTGAGGATCGGCTGCAATGACTGGAAACCATTCATTCAGCTGCCCTCCTCTGCCAAAGCGGATCGTTGCTCACGCCGCCATCCAGACGGACGACGCGATCCATCCTGCGGGCAAGGGTTTCGTCATGGGTAGCGACGATCAGAGTCTTGCCTCTGGCAAGCTTCAAAAGACTGTCGGCAATGAGCGTTGCCGTTTCCTGATCAAGATGAGCGGTCGGTTCATCAGCCAGGAGAATATCTGCACCGGGATCGACAGCCGCACGGGAAAGCGCCAGCCGCAGGGCCTCGCCCCCGGAAATGCCGGCCCCGTTTTCACCAATCAGGCTGTTGCCGGTAACGCCCAGAACATGACCAAGCGCCATGTCGTCGATAATGGCCCTGGTGGCTTCCACGTCGGTGTGTCGGCCAAGGGTGATATTTTGACGGGCCGATCCGGCAAAGATGTGCGGTTTCTGTCCGATCCAGCTCATCCTTGCACGAAGTGCTGCTGCGGTTTCATCTGTCAGCGCCACGCCGCCGATCTCGATCCGGCCAGCCTGCGGAGCCGTCAGCCCGGCAACAAGCGCCAGAATGGTGGATTTTCCGTAGCCACTCGGCGCGAGCAGAGCTACGTGTTCTCCAGCCTCGATGTTGAGGCTGAATTCGTTGAGAACCTTGGCTCCCGTCCCGTAACTGAAGCCGATATTGTGCAAGCCCACTGTGGGGGTTCCGCTCATTGCTGTCGGGCTTTCGCTCTTTCCGACAACGGTCATCGGATGTTCGGAAAGCTTTTCCAGCGCGTCGATAGAAGCTTCACCCGCAGCGCGGTCATGCCAGACGGCGGAAAGATCGCGTAGCGGCTCAAAGAACGCAGGCGACAGAAGCAGGACGAAAAGACCTTCCGCCAACGTCAGCTTATGGCCCCACGCTCCGAAGTTGAGCTGGCCCAGCAAATGAAAGCCAATGTAGACCGCGACCATGGCGACGCCAATTGCCGCGAAAAGTTCAAGCACGGCGGATGACAGAAATGCGATGCGCAGGACGGACATGGTTTTCGAGCGCAGGGTTTCCGCATTCTCGCGCAACCGGTTCGCGGTAGCATCCACGGCATGGAATGTGCGGATGGTGGCAAGGCCGCGCAGGCGGTCGAGCAGAAAACCGTTCATGCCGCCAAGAGCGATAAGCTGCTTTTCACTGGCCGCTTTTGCGCGCCAGCCGATCAGCGCCATGAATATCGGTATCAGCGGGGCTGCAACCATCAGGACAAGCGCCGCAGCCCAGGAATACCAGAGCACGACTGCAATTATGGCCAATGGAACCAGCATGACGCGAATGCGCACCGGCACGAAACGGGAAAGATAAGGAACGACCATTTCCGCTTGTTCGGCAAGAATGCTTGCAGCCTCGCCGGATGATGGGCGCATCACATCGAGGGGCGAGCGCTCCGCAAGCGCCGCAACGGCATTGGTTCGCAGTCGGGAAAGCTCTTGCCGGGCGGCATCGAAAGCCTTCGCCGCACCTGCACTTTCGAGAATGCTGCGCAGGCAGCCAAGAATGAAGATGCCTGCAGCACTGTAATAGACGGAATTGTCGAAGCCGGTATCGGCCAGCCGCCCGATCGCATAAGCGAGAATGCCCGCCTGCGGCAGCCACAAAAGTGCGGCCAATGCCTGAAGATATGCCCCCCGCTTCAGCAAGGACGGAACAGGACGACGTTGCGGGCGGCGCGAACTTTGCCGGATGCCCGTCACTTCGCCGCCTTCTGCCGTCAATGTTTCCGTTCGGGGGACAACGGATGTCACTCTCGCTTAGGCTCCTTTTTGGCCGATGTTCGCCCGCGCCCCAGCGCCACGATCCTGTCCGTGGTCTCAAGGAAGCGGGTCACCTTGGCGCCAAGCGCCAGGAGACTGGTCAAACGGTCCGTATCGAGCCGCTTGACGTCGTCGTACCAGTTGGTCAGCCTTTCGATCAGGCCGTACATGTCCTTCATGCGATCCTGCGCATAAAGATCGCTTTCGCCCTTCGGCTGTTCCATGAGGATCTCGCGCAGAACGGTAAGCGTGGGATCGATCTCGCGCTTCTTGCGCTCCTCGGCGAGCGTGCGCAGGATCTGCCACACATCGTCGGGCGTCGTGAAGAAATCGCGACGATCACCGGGAATGTGCTTCAGCAACACCAGATTCCAGCCTTGCAACTCGCGGATACCCATGGAGACGTTCGAACGTGACACACCGAGAGCGTCGACGATCTGGTCGGCGCAAAGAGGGTCAGGCGATATGTAAAGCAGCGCATATATCTGCCCCACGGTGCGGTTGATGCCCCAACGGCTGCCCATTTCTCCGAAGTGGAGCACGAACGATTGAACGATTGGCGACAATTCCAAAATTCTCTCTCCCGTAAATTCTGAATTTTCAGAAATTACTGAAAATCAGATAATTCAAATGGTCAGTTCCTTCAATCCGCTTGCCCCCGGGTCTGGCCCGAATGGACAATTGGCCGCAGCCCCGGGACACTCCTCCAAATGCCCGAAAAGACGATAGGCCGCTGCATCCCGCTCCGCGGTCGGTGGGCAATGATGCAGGGGATTCGGCAAATGGCAGATAAAGTTCCGGTCGGCAGGATAGCCGGTCTTGAAGCGAACTCCAAAACAGGTCTCCGGTCAGCCCGGAAGCGACAGCCGCCGTCTCCTGTCGGAGCAGGCGGTTTTCCCCATTTGGTGCGGCGGAAAACGCTGGCTTTCCGCCCTCTCCGCACCCTCGAACATCAAACCGACTATAGCGGGTCGGAAGATGAAGGCAGCTCCTTGCTGTCCTGCGTTCTGTCGCGATGGATCACGGCGCGGCTGAGCAGCATGAGCGTTACCGGCGTTGTGACAACCACAAAGACGGTAATGACCACTTCATGCAGAATCGGCTTCGATTGCAAGATGGAGAAAAATATAATCGACGCGATCAGGATCCCGCCCGCTCCGAACGACGAGCCGAGCGTGGGCGCATGAACGCGCTCGTAAAAGCTCTTGAAGCGGACGAGGCCGATGCATCCGACAAGCGTCAGGAACGCGCCGCCCAGCAGGAAAAATGAAATGATGACAGCGGCCCAGACGGGAATTTCGCCTGCATTGATCATTCGATCACCTCCCCGCGCATGAGGAATTTGGACAGCGCCACGGTAGCGACAAAGCCGAGAAGAGCGATAATCAGCGAGGCTTCGAAATAGATGATGCTGCCCGTGCGTATGCCGAATGTAATCAGCAGCAGCAACGCGTTGAGGTAAAGCGCATCGGTCGCAAGAATGCGATCCTGTGCGCGCGGACCGACCAGAAGCCTGTAGACTGCGCAGGCCATGGCGCCAAGAAGCATCAGCTGAGCGAAAAGCAGGGACCAGAAGATGATGACTGCGCTCATGCGGATTTCTCCCCCTCGATGATGTCGGCGGCTGTAAATATCTTGATGAGCGGCTGCTCATACCGTCCCTTGATCGTATCCCGCCACGCCTGCGCATCGTCCAGATCAAGCACGTGGATCGTCAGTTCGCGCCTTGCGGCGTTATAATCCACCCAAGCCGTGCCTGGCGTCGCGGTGATTATGCAGGCGAGCACGGCAAGCGCAGTCCGGTTTTCCAGATCGAGCTGGATGACGACGAAGCCCGGACGCCGCTTGCGCTTGCGCGACAGGATGATCCCCGCAACGGCGATATTCGATTGCAATATGTCATAGCTTATGGCTCCGAACAGCCAGAGCATGGTCGGGACAGAGCGAATATGGTTCTTCTGCGGCTGCAAGGCCGTCATGATGAGGCATGCAATGATTGCGATGATCGCACCGAGCAGGAACTGCGCCCGTGTGAAGCCATTTAAAAGCAGCCAGAACAGAAGCAGCGAGGCGAACAGAAGCGGATAAGGCAGGATTCTCTTCACTGTGCCTCCTCCGTTTGCATGCCAGCGCGCGGCGCATTGAGAACGCTGCTGATATAGGATGCAGGATTGTGCAGCGAACGCGCCGTTTCGTCCATGTAACGCATCGCCGGACCGGCTGCGATCGTCAGCGCCAGACAGATTGCCAGAAGTCCTGCGATCGGCACAACTTCGCGCACCAGAACACGCGGCACGTTACCTTCGAGCGAAGCCCAGAAGGTACGGATGCCGGTACGTGTCATCGCGATCAGGGCCGACAGGCCGGATAGGAGAACAAGCGCAACCAGTGCCCAGCTTGCCGGGCTGACCGGCATTGCAAGCTGCGGGGTTGCACCCTCTCCGTTGAACACCGCCGCCAGGATCAGAAATTTGGCGATGAAGCCCGAAAACGGCGGAAGACCGATCAGCAATATCGCGCAAATCCCGAAGAACGTGCCTAGGACGGCAAGGGTCGCAGGCAATACCGCGCCGATCTCGTCCTCTTCTTCTTCCTCCTCATCGTCACCATAGGCTTCCATGGTAACGGCGAGAACGTTGGCGGCTGCGTCCTGCCCACGTTCGATCAATTCGATCAGCAGGAAAAATGCGGCAATTGTGAGTGTCGAACTGACCATGTAGAAAAGTGCCGCACCTGTCATGGCGGTGTTGCCGCTGCCGATGGCGGCCAGCAAGGTGCCGGAGGATACTAGAATGCTGTAGCTGGCGAGACGTCCCATCGCTTGCGATGCGACGACGCCGATCAGGCCGAAGGCAAGCGTTACCATCCCGCCGAAATAGAGCCAGTCATTGCCGAAGCCATAGGATGAACCGGCACCGATGCCGAACATCAGCGGCGACAGGCGCAGAAGGACGTAGATGCCGACCTTGCTCATGATGGCGAAGACGGCCGCAACCGGTGCTGCTGCTGCAGTATAGGTTGGCGCGAGCCAGAAATTGAGCGGCCACATGCCTGCCTTGACGAGGAACGCTACGCCCAGCACCGCGGCGCCTGCTTCAAGCAGCATACGATCTTCGGGCGCTACCTGTGAAATCTTCTGCGCAAGATCGGCCATGTTCAACGTGCCGGTCACACCGTAGATCAGGCTGACACCGATCAGGAACAGCGACGAGGCGACGAGGTTGACGGCGATATAATGCATGCCGGCCTTCACGCGCGCCGGACCGGAGCCGTGTAGCGCCAGCCCGTAGGACGCAGCCAGCATGACTTCGAAGAACACGAAAAGGTTGAACAGGTCGCCGGTCAGGAATGCGCCGTTCAGTCCCATCAGCAAAAGCTGGAATATCGTATGGAAATGCGGACTGGCCTTGTGCCAATGGGCAAGCGCAAAGCTGAGCGATGCCATGCCGAGCAGGCTTGTCAGCACCAGCATGAGGGCCGCGAGGCGATCAAGCACCAGAACGATGCCGAATGGCGCGGGCCAGTTCCCGATCAGGTAGACCAGAGCGTCGGGCGCCCTTTCGCTCGCCATGCCTGCAAGCGTGATGGCAATCGCGATCAACCCCAGGGTCGAAATGGAGTTGATGGCCATCTTGAGCTTGCGCTTGCGCTCATCGAACAGCAGCAGGACGGCCGCCGTGACGAGCGGCAGGACGATTGGCGCAACGATGAGATGTGTTTTCCAGTCCAACATCAATTCTCCTTGCCGTCCACGTGGTCCGTACGTGTCAACCCGCGTGAGGCGAGCAGCACGACAAGGAAAAGTGCGGTCATTGCGAAGCCGATGACGATGGCGGTCAGAACGAGCGCCTGCGGCACAGGATCGGTATATTGCGTGGCCTGAACGTCAACACCGTTATCGAGTACGGGGGCCGCATTGGTGCGAAGCCGCCCCATCGAAAAGATGAAGAGATTGACCGCGTAGGAAATCAGCGACAGGCCAATTGCCACCTGGAAGGTGCGCGGGCGAAGGATCAGCCACACGCCGGATGCCATCAACACGCCGATTGCCAGAGCAAGAACGAGTTCCATCAGTTCTCCTCCTTCGTTGCGGCCAGTTTCTCGACACGGTGTTTGCGGAGCGATTGGTGCGCGAGAGCGATCAAAACGAGCACCGTAGCGCCGACCACGAGGGTGAAGACACCAAGATCGAACAGCAGGGCGCTGGCTGTCGGCATTTTTCCGATATGCGGTATCTCCGTATACTGGAAGAAGGTTGTGAGGAACGGATAGCCGAAGAACCACGATCCCGCGCCTGTTGCACCGGCCAACAGCAGGCCCATCCCGATCCAGCGCAGGGGCAGGATGCGCAGGCGGTCCTCCACAACGCGCGCGCCTGACGCCAGATATTGCAGCAGGAATGCAATTGCGAGCGTGATACCGGCCGCAAACCCGCCACCCGGCAGATCATGACCACGCAGGAACAGATGCACTGCCAGCACAACGATCACCGGGAAAAGCCATTGCATGATGACGGACGGCACGGCCAGATAATCGGCCAATGTTTCACCTGCCTTGCGGTCGGGCGCTGCCTCGTCATAGGCGTCCTGTATTTTCTGTTGGGCGGTCGATCCGGTCGTGTCAGGCGCTGGACGAAAACGTCGCAGCAGCGCAAAGACCGTAAGACCGACAATACCAAGGACGGCGATTTCGCCGAACGTATCAAAAGCGCGGAAATCGACCAGAATGACATTGACGACATTCTTGCCGCCGCCGCCCGAATAGGCGTTTTCGAGGAAATAATCGCCGATGCTGCTGGGAGACAGGCGCGTCATCACGGCATAGGCGATGACAGCCACACCTGCCCCGCTGCCGATGGCGAGCAACAGGTCGCGATAACGGCGGATGCGCGGGCCGATCTGCACCGGAAGCGGATCCGGATCTTCCCAACGCTTCGGGAGCCAGCGAAGCCCAAGCAGCAGCAGGACGGTGGTTACGATCTCGACGAGCAACTGCGTTACCGCAAGATCGGGCGCGGACAGCCAGACGAAGGTGATGCAGGTGATGAGCCCCGCCCCGCCCAGAAGGATAAGCGCTGCCAGCCGGTGATACTTGGCCTGATAGGCCGCCCCGACGGCACAGGCCCCGCCAAGTATCCAAAGTCCGGCGAAGATCGGGTCCACCGGCTGCGGACCAAGCGAACCGGATTGCAGGCCGGAGGCGAAAATCGGCCAGGCGGCGGCAAGGACCGCCACCGCGACCACGATACGGAGTTGCGGCTGCAGACGGCGCGTGCTGAGGAAAGCTTCCGCCTTGCGCGCCCAGTTCCACGACAGGGTTACAAGAACACGCTCGAAAATGCGCTGTCCCTGCAAGTGCCGGAAAAGCGGAGGGCCGTCTTCGCTCGTCGCGAGATAGTTCTTCAGCATCCAGTGCAAAAGAATGCCGCCGATCATGGCCACGATACTCATCATCAGCGGCAGGTTGAAACCGTGCCAGACCGAGAGGCTATATTCCGGCGTCGCATGACCCAGCACCGACAGCACGGCCGAATGCAGGAACGGCCCGATCGACAGTCCCGGAATGATGCCGATCAACAGGCAAAGCAGAACCAGAAGCTCGATAGGACGGCGCATCCAGTGCGGCGGTTCATGCGGCTCATGCGGCAGATCATGCGGCGGCGGTCCGAAGAACGTCGAATAGATGAAGCGCACCGAATAGGCGACCGTGAAGATGCCCGCGATGGTGGCCACGTAAGGCGTGATCGTGTCGAGCCAGGACGCCATATGGGTTTCGACCGCTTCGGCGAAGAACATTTCCTTGGAAATGAACCCGTTGAGCAGCGGCACACCGGCCATGGCCGCGCTCGCCACCATGGCAAGCGTCGCCGTATAGGGCATGGGGCGCAGGAGCCCGCTCAGCCTGCGCATGTCACGTGTGCCGGTTTCGTGATCGATGATGCCGGCGGCCATGAAAAGCGATGCCTTGAAGATCGCATGGTTGACCATGTGGAAGATCGCGGCGACTGCTGCCAGCGGACTGCCAAGCGAAAGCAGGACTGTAATCAGGCCAAGATTGCTGATGGTCGAATAGGCGAGCAGCCCCTTGAGGTCCTGCTGGAAAACCGCAAAGAAACTCGCGATCAGAAGCGTGATCAGGCCCGCCGAACCGACGATCCAGAACCACTCCTCAGTTCCGCTTAAAACCGGCCAGAGGCGGGCAAGCAGGAAAACGCCAGCCTTCACCATTGTTGCCGAATGCAGATAGGCCGATACCGGCGTCGGCGCTGCCATGGCGTTCGGAAGCCAGAAATGGAACGGAAACTGCGCGCTTTTGGTGAATGCGCCAAGCAGGATCAGGATCAGCGCCACGCTGTAGAGCGGATGCGTGCGAACGAGGTTGCCCGCTACCAGGACCTTGTCGAGATCGTAGCTTCCGACGATATGCCCCAGGATCAGAACGCCTGCCAGCAGACAGAAACCGCCTATGCCGGTCACCGTCAGCGCCATTCGCGCACCATCGCGGGCGCTGGCATTGTGATACCAGTAACCGATCAGCAGAAACGAGAAGATGCTGGTCAGTTCCCAGAATACCGCAAGCAATATCAGATTGCCCGACAGAACCACGCCGAGCATCGATCCCATGAAGGACAAAAGGAACGAGAAGAACCTCGGCACGGGGTCTTCCGGCGACATGTAGTAACGCGCGTAAATGACGACCAGAAGGCCGATGCCCGTGATGAGCATCGCGAAAAGCCAGGCAAAGCCGTCCATCCGGAAGGTGACGTTGAGACCATAGGCAGGGAGCCATTCCACGGTGCCGCGAAGCACCTTGCCGTCCGACACGATGGGATAAAGGCTGGCGGTGACGATAAAGGCGACAAGCGCAATCGCTGCCGTAAACCAGGCCGAACCGCTGCGATCCGCCCCCCTGAATAGTCCGGTTATGGCGCTGCCGAGAAATGGTAGAAGGACAAGCAGGAAAAGCATTCTGCCGTCCATCGTCATGCGCCACAGGCCTCCTAGCCGAAATCAAGGTTGATCCGAAGCAGGCACCGCTCAAGAAAACAGCAACAGAATCGCTCCGGCAAGTTGTAGAGAGGAATCATATGTTCCGATGGCGTTATTATGACGGGCCACGGAACATTATGGCAATAGCTTTCAATGGCTTATCGCGCGAATTTGAATCATTTTATGGTTCCTCTTGCCGGAAAATCTATAATTTGTCGGTTGCTGCGGACCGCGATGCCCGACGATTGGACATATTGTCCCGAATATCTTTCAGCCGAATGACATGATCTTATTGGGACGATTGCCGCAGGAATGGCTTTTGGAGAGGTTCTTATCCTTCAAGCAAGATCGCTGACAGCCGCTCGGCCTGAACGCGGATATCCGGTACGGCTGTGACCTCCCAGAATGCGCCTTTCGTGACTGGCCCGATCGCGAAGAACGGACCTGATGGTTCGCCTCGCGCATTGAGAAGCTGAAGGTCGCGGGTAACATCCAATCCGAGATCGAGCGCATCCGGCCGTGCCAGCCCATGCTCCATGAGGCCGATCAAAGCCGCATTGCGGGTTGTCGAGAAACGCGGATTTCCGCCACGGCAATCAATGACGGTCGCGACATGCTGCTTTTCGATCTTCTCACTGCGGCGCGGGCGATAGCGAATTTCCATCCCTCCCCCTTCGTCGCGTACTGAAACGAGGTGACCGGCCGTGATTTTGAGTTGCCCGTGCTTCATGGCAGATTCGATGCGATCCGCCACGGCGGGAGCCATGCGGTGACGATGGACATCCCACCATGGGCGCAGATGCCGGAGGAAACTGCGACGCTGTGAGGTCGGCAACCCCGCCCAGACATGCTGTGTATGCGGCCGCAGACCGTCCATTACGCCGCGCCAGCCGGAACCCGATTTTTCCGCTTCCGCCATCATGGTGCGCACGCGTCGCATGAGCTTGGAAAGCCCGAGCGAGACCGGAAGGTCGTCGGCTGCGACGGGAAAAACCTGCGCAGGGGCATGGCGTGCCGGAAGAAGCCCACGGCGCGAAATGGCATATATTTCCGCACGATGACCATTGTCGAGCAGCGACAACACGCTGTCGATCATCGAGAGGCCTGTACCAAATATCGCCACAGGTGCATCCGTCGGCACATCGAAATACCCGTTGCTTGCCCAGTATTCCGCAATCTGGCCGCCCGATTTCGCAATAGCGGCCTCATTGCCCGTTGCAAGAATGACCGCATCCGCGGCGAAGGTTTCGCCGGTTTCGGTGACAACCGTCGGCCTGCCAGCTTTGAGCGCCACATCGACGACGCCTGTCCTTTCGACCGTCAATCGTGAGCTGCCGGCAGAGAGATAAGGCTCAATCAGATGCTCCAGATAGGCGCGATAGACTTTGCGCGGCGCAAAACCGTGCGGTTCCCACCGGTCGCCACTCTCCTGCAACCAGTTGAGGAAGTGATCCGGCTGGTCGGGAAACGCGCTCATATTGCTGGCGCGCACATTAAGCAGATGGCTGGGATTTTCCGTCGCGTAAGCGATCCCCGCTCCCAACCTGCCCGACCGTTCGAAAATTCGCACAGACGATTCCGGTGAACGCCCGAGCAACTGTGCAGCCAGAATGATGCCGCTTGCCCCGGCGCCGATGATGATAAATGACTTCAAACTATCGTGACCTCATCCCAATTCCCGACAACGACCCGAATAGAGCGCCGTCAAAACCCGCCCTATAAATCTCACTAATTTAGTTAGATTCCAATAAAGAACCGCTCTTGTAAACCCCGCAAAACCGGGCCAATTGCCGTACGGCTGATGGACAATGAACCCGTGTTCGCTCCAGGCACATGGCGGGAAAGTAAACAGTCAGGAGAAACCAGCCACGTATCGTTGACAGTGTGTTTCAGAAACACGGGCTGGCCTCAACCGCCCGAATAACAATATCTAGCCCAACACTATCCCAACAGGTTGCCTCGAAATCCCAAGCCGGACAGCCTGCCAGACCGCTGAAACACAGGACCCAGTCATGAATAATTCCCTGCTGAATTCCATCAAGAAGCGCCGTACGCAGTATGCTCTGGGCAAGTCCCTTCCGCTGTCGAACGAAGATGTGGCCGAGCTGATCCGCGAAGCGGTCAAGCACACCCCTTCGTCCTTCAACTCGCAGAGCTCGCGTGCCGTGATCCTGTTTGGCGCCGAGAGCGAGAAGCTGTGGAGCGTCGTGAAGGAAACGCTTCGCCAGATCGTTCCGGCCGACGCTTTCGCGCAGACGGAAGCCAAGGTCGACAGCTTCGCTGCCGGTGCCGGTACGGTTCTGTTCTATGAAGACCAGAGCGTTGTTAAGGGGCTTCAGGAAAACTTCCCGCTTTATGCCGACAACTTCCCGGTCTGGTCCGAACAGTCCGGCGGCATGGCACAGCATTCGGTTTGGACCGCGCTCGCCAATGCAAATATCGGCGCCAGCCTCCAGCACTACAACCCGCTGATCGATCAGGAAGTTGCCCAGACTTGGGACATTCCAGCCTCGTGGAAACTCCGCGCCCAGATGCCGTTCGGCTCAAACGAACAGCCTTTCGGCGAAAAGGCTTTCATGGACGACGGCGACCGTTTCAAGGTTTTCTTCTAATCGTTCATTGTATCGAAAAAGACCGGGCCGGAGGAGTTTCCTCCGGCTTTTTCGTTTTGGCGGTAAAATATTTCACCAGGCCGTTGTCCCCTCTCCAAAAGCTGGATGTAATGGAGATGCTTCAAGAGAGTCGCGCCCAAGCGACAAGCTTGTGAAGCTTCATCAGAACGGGCCGCAATTGCACGACATGTGCAGATTGCGCGGTCCGAAGGGGAATTTGCATGACAACCGTAATACCGCCATTTGCTCATATCAAGGCAGCCCACAACAAGCGCGGCGTTGCACGAAAGCTGCTGCGCGCATCCATGCCGGCTGCGCTCGCGATCACTCTGCTTCTGTCAGCGTCGCCAAAAGCGGTGGAAGCCGCAACACCGGCCGACACGCTCGTCATAGCGATGAGCATCGATGATGTCATTTCACTCGACCCGGCTGAGATCTTCGAGATCACCACATCCGAAATCCTGACCAGCACCTATGAGCGGCTCATCACGACCGATACCAAGGACCCGACCAAGATCGTCCCGCAGATTGCCGAAAGCTGGACCTTCTCCGACGATGGCAAGTCGATTACGTTCAAAATCCGCAAGGGGCTGAAATTCGCCTCCGGCAATCCGCTGACCGCGCAGGACGCCGCCTATTCGCTGCAGCGCGCCATCAAGCTGGACAAGAGCCCGGCGTTCATTCTGAGCCAGTTTGGCCTCACCCGGGAAAACGCCGATCAGAACATCGTCGCGACCGATGACGAAACGCTTGTTTTCACTACGGGCAAGGCATTTGCGCCAAGTTTCGTCCTGAACTGTCTCACTTCCAGCGTGGCGTCGATTGTCGACAGCAAGCTGGTGAAGGAGCATGAACAGAAGGCGGAAAAGACCAAGGATTACCCCTACGAAACCGACTTCGGTTACGAATGGCTGAAGAACAACTATGCCGGTTCCGGTCCCTTGGCGCTCAAGCAATGGCGTGCCAATGAAGTGCTGCTTCTCGAACGCAACGAAAACTATTCCGATGCAAAACCGGCGATGAAGCGCGTCATCTATCGCCATGTGAAGGAGGGTGTTTCACAGCGCCTGCTCCTTGAGGCGGGCGATATCGACATTGCGCGCAATCTGGAACCCGGCGACATTGAAGAACTGAGCAAGAACCAGAAGTATCACGTCCTCAATGCACCAAAGGGCCGCGTCTATTATCTGGTGGCCAACCAGAATGTGCCGGAACTTGCAAAGCCCGAAGTCCGGCAGGCGCTCAAATACCTGATCGATTACGATACGATCGAAGCGAAACTCATCAACGGTATCGGCCGCACACATCAGTCCTTCCTGCCTCTCGGCATGTTCGGCGCTGTCGGTGACAAGCCGTTCTCCTATGATGTCGATAAAGCCAAGGAGCTGCTTGCAAATGCAGGTCTCAAGGACGGCTTCAAGGTGACGCTCGACGTGCGCAACACGCAGCCATTTGTCGGCATCGCGGAAAGCATCCAGCAGACCATGGGCAAGGCGGGCGTTCAAGTGGAAATCCTGCAGGGAGACGGCCGGCTGACGACCACCAAGGTTCGCGCACGCAAGCATCAGATGGCGCTTGGCATCTGGGGGCCGGACTATTGGGACCCGCACACCAATGCGGTCACCTTCACCAACAATCCCAACAATGGCGAAGACGTCTCAATGCGCACGAGCGCATGGCAGGCCCATTGGGATATTCCGGAGTTGACGGCGGAAACCATGGCTGCCGCTGAAGAGCGCGATACGGCCAAGCGTGAGGAGATGTATCACGACCTCCAGAAGAAGTTTCAGGAAACCAGCCCGTTCGCGATCATCTATCAGCAGATCGAAACAGCTGTGACGGCTCCGAATGTGCACGATTTCAACATGGTTGCCGACGCCAACTATGTCCAGACCGTAACGAAGGACTGACGCGATGCGAAAAGGCCGGGCGCTTTGCCCGGCCTTCTTATTTCCCGTCCTCGAAGCTGAAGGGCGGCAATTGCTCCAGCGCCGATTTCAGCGCTTCCGACCAGCTTTCCGATACTGTCTGATAATAAGGATCGGTAGCCTCGAACCGTTTGCGCGCGCCATGCGCGAAACTGTCGGCTTCGTAAATCTGCATGTCGAGCGGAAGTCCCACCGAAAGATTGGCTTTCAGGGTGGAGTCGAACGAGACGAGCAGCAGCTTCACCGCCTCCTCGAAACTCATCTGCTCCTGATAGGCGCGGACGAGGATGGGTTTACCGTACTTGTTTTCCCCAATCTGGAAGAAAGGCGTGTCTGCGGAACTCTCGATGAAATTGCCTTCCGGGTAGATATAGAAAAGGCGCGGCTGGCCGCCCTTGATCTGCCCGCCGAGAATGAACGAGGCGCCAAATGCATCGGCGTTCTGGCCGCCGGTGGCGGAGTTCTGGATGACTTCCTTGACCGTATCGCCGACAAGACGTGCGACCTGGAACATTGAGGGCGCATCAAAGACCGACGGGTGCCGGTCTGCAGGAGCCTTCATGCGTTCTTCCAGAAGACTTGCCACCGCCTGGGTAGTCGCGAGATTGCCTGCTGAAAGCAGAACGATCACACGTTCACCGGGCTTGGACCAGCTTCGCATCTTCGAGAAAACGGAGATATTGTCGAGCCCGGCATTCGTCCGCGTATCGGACATGAACACAAGGCCGCGATCGATTTTCATTCCAACGCAATAGGTCATAAGCAATATCCGGCAGGCAACTGGCTATTCAGAAGGATCACTGCCCTACATTGATGTGAACCGCAAGACTTTCCGCAGCACCGCCGAGCCGGACGCCCGAGATCGGCGCAGCGTCGCGATAGTCCAGCCCGGTTGCAATCCGCACATAACGGTCATTCGGACAGATATTGTTGGCGGCATCGAACCCCACCCATCCAAGGCCGTCGATATGAGCTTCGGCCCAGGCATGGCTTGCGGTCTGTTCCTCGACGCCTTCCATCATCAGATATCCCGATACATATCGGGCGGGAACGCCGATAAGCCGGGCCGTCGAAAGAAAGATATGGGTGTGATCCTGACAAACGCCCTTGCCGGCGTTCAGTGCATGTTCGGCATCCGTGGAAACGCTCGTCGTTCCCGGCATATAGGCAACCGCCTTGTGTATGGCGTTCATCAGATCGTGCATCAGGGCAAGTCGTTCCTGCCCTGTCGGGAGGTCGCCAGCCAGCGCCTTGATCCGCTCGCCCGGCATCGTCAGCGGTGTCTCACGCTCGAAAAGCCAGAGCGGTGCAAAGCCATATACGGGCCCGAGCACACCGACCCTGTCTTCCACATCGATGCTGCCGCTTGCCGTTATGACGATCTCGCTGACATTGCGGGCGTGCTGGACCAGATCGGTCTTGTTGCCAAAACCGTCGACATAGGAAACCTCCGGCTCGCCTCCTTCAATTTTCAGTTCCCAGTGTTTCACGACCTGACCCGGCACCGTTGGCGGACGCAGCCGCACCCTCTGCACCGCATAGGGAACCGGGTGGTCGTAGCGATAATGCGAAACGTGCCGGATATTGAGCAGCAAGCGAAGACCTCAATAGAAATTATAGGTTTCAGCGATCTCGTTGCCGAGCCGGTTGTTGCGGGTGATGAACTCGGTCAGGAATTCATGCAAGCCCATATCGAAGATCGCAGATATGTCCTGATTTTGCAGGCTTGCATAGATTTTGTCCGCTGTCTCGTGACAGGCGGCGCGATTGTCATAATCTTTCGACAGGTAGTCGAGATGCTCTGCGATGCTGCGATAGCAGTAATGAAGCGAACGCGGCATGCGACCGTTCAAGATAAGATAGTCAGCGACCTGTGCCGGACGATAGTCGCCATCATAGACCCAACGGTAGGAACGATGCGCGGACACCGAGCGGAGAATGGACTCCCATTGGTAATTGTCGAGCGTGGTGCCGACATAGGAAATCGCAGGCAGCAGAACATAGTATTTCACATCAAGGATACGGGCCGTGTTGTCCGCGCGTTCGATGAACGTGCCGAGGCTTGCAAAATCGAAGATTTCGTTGCGCAGCATCGTGCCGTGGAAAGAGCCGCGAATAAGTGCCGTTTCGCGCTTTATCTGGTCGAGGAGTTGCGGAAGGTCGCTTTCCTTCAACGGCTTGCAGAGCGACTTTTTCAGCGACATCCATGCTTCGTTGACGCTCTCCCACGCTTCCCGTGTCAGTGCCGTGCGCACCATGCGGGCATTGGAGCGCGCGGTCTCAAAGCATGTCATCACGCTCGACGGATTATCCGCATCGCGCAGCAGGAAATCGGCGACATTGGCGGCGTTATAGACATCGTATTTTGCCGAAAAACCCTGACTTGCGCCTGCCGAAACCGCCACCGATGACCATTCTTCGGGTGCATCTGAAGTTTTCGTCAGTGCCATGCGAAGACCCGCATCGACAAGGCGCGCCATGTTTTCGGCCCGCTCTATATAGCGGAACATCCAGTAAAGTCCGTTTGCCGTACGGCCAAGAAGCATAAATCATTCCCCTCTTCGCGCCCTGATCTTGCCGTCAGTTGCAGCACGTCAATCCAATTGTTTCAGTCGTCGAGTACCCACGTATCCTTGGTGCCGCCACCCTGACTGGAATTCACGACGAGCGATCCCTCCTTCAACGCCACACGCGTAAGTCCGCCCGGCGTTATGCGGATGCGATCCGAAACCAGAACGAAGGGGCGCAGATCGACGTGGCGCGGTGCAAGTCCGCTCTTGGTGAAGATGGGCGTGGTTGAAAGCGCCAGTGTGGGTTGAGCGATATAGTTGCGCGGCCTTGCTTTCAATTTCTCGGCGAAAACATCGCGTTCGGCCTTTGTCGAAGCGGGTCCGACCAGCATTCCATAGCCGCCAGAGCCATGGACCTCCTTGACCACAAGCTCGGCAAGGTTGTCGAGCACATAAGCAAGGCTGTCCGGTTCGGAGCAGCGCCATGTCGGAACGTTTTCGAGAATGGCCTTGCGGCCCGTATAGAACTCCACGATTTCCGGCATGTAGGAATAGATCGCCTTGTCGTCGGCGATGCCGGTCCCCGGTGCGTTGGCAATCGTGATATTCCCGGCCCGGTAGACATCCATGATACCGGCAACGCCAAGCGTCGAATCCGGCCTGAATGTCAGCGGATCCAGAAACGCATCATCCACGCGCCGGTAGAGCACGTCGATGGCGCGATACCCTTGCGTGGTCCGCATCGCCACACGTCCGTCCACAACGCGCAGATCGCTTCCCTCGACCAGTTCGACGCCCATCTGGTCGGCAAGGAATGCATGTTCAAAATAGGCGGAGTTGTAGATGCCTGGCGTCAGCACCGCGACGGTCGGAACATCTTGCGTGCCGGGAGGCGCAACGCTTGCCAGCGACTGGCGCAGCAATTGCGGATAATTCTCGACCGGGCGAACCTTGACGTTCTGGAACAGCTCCGGAAAGAGCTGCATCATGGTTTCGCGATTTTCCAGCATATACGAAACGCCGGATGGCGTGCGGGCATTGTCTTCCAGCACATAGAACTGGTTTTCGGCTGTGCGCACGATATCGACGCCGATAATATGGGTGTAGACGTTGCCCGGCGGGCGGAAGCCGATCATTTCCGGCAGGAAGGCTTCATTTTTGGAAATCAGCTCTTTGGGAATGCGCCCTGCCCTGACGATCTCCTGACGATGGTAGATGTCATCGAGAAAAGCGTTCAGCGCCATCACGCGCTGTTCGATGCCCTGCGACAGACGCCGCCATTCCTGCCCTGAAATGATGCGCGGAATGATGTCGAACGGAATAAGGCGTTCGCCCGCCTCCTGGTCGCCATAGACGGCGAAGGTGATGCCCGTCTTGCGGAACACGCTTTCGGCGTCGTCGCTCTTCTGCAGAAGTTTGTGCGGATCCTGTTGGTCGAGCCATTGCTTGAGAAATTCGTAAGGCTGGCGGACATTCCCGCCATGGTTGAGCATCTCGTCGAATGGCTTCACTTACTTCCCCTTCTTTTTCCCTATTATTCAGTCCGGGCTCAGGGAAAAGCAAGTCAGGAAATCATGCAAAAGCGCAAAGCTGGGTTGCGCATTTTCATCGCGACAGCAGGACTATGACGCATTCTAATAGCCGCGCAAATGTTGCCCGCGATGGTTCAGCCCGGTCGATGCGCCTTAACGACGCCCGGATCGGTCTCGATACGCCCCGCCCCGATGAGGTCGAGACAATAAGGCACCGCCGGAAAAATCGCCTGCAAGGTCATCGCAATCGAAGCAGGCTTGCCGGGAAGATTGAGAATGAAGCTCTTGCCGCGACTGCCTGCCGTCTGGCGGGACAGGATGGCGGTCGGGGTCTGTTCAAGGCTGACGCGGCGCATCAGTTCGCCAAAACCCGGCAGTTCCTTGTGGAGGACGGCCTGCATGGCCTCCGGCGTTTCATCACGCGGGCTCGGTCCGGTGCCTCCCGTCGTTAGGATGAGATCACAGGCTTCGTTGTCGCAAAGATCGATAAGCGTGTCGCGGACCGATTCCATACCGTCCGGAATCACCCGGCGGACTGTTTCATAAGGTGTGACGACTGCGCTTTTCAGCCATGCTTCCATGGCCGGGCCGCTCTGATCTTCGTATTCCCCGCGACTTGCGCGGTCGGAAACAGTCACGAAACCGATCTTTACCATCACATTCTCACAGCAAGTTTCTGGCTCTCAATAAACGTCTGGCGGACTTATAGGCGCTCGCCGGTTTGATGTGAAGGTTTGCGCGCAAATGAAAACGCCGCCCGAAGGCGGCGCTTTACATAAGGCGTAACTCAGAAGTTATGGCGTAACGTCGAAGCCGAACCACTTTTCCGACAGACGCTTGATCGTGCCGTCAGCCTTCGCGGCTTCAATGGCATCATCAAACATCTTCTTCAGTTCGGTATCGTCCTTGCGCAGGCCGACGGCGACGCCACGGCCCAGAATGCCGCCCTTGAAGAACGGTCCGGTCATGACGATGTCTTCATTACCCGGCTTCTTGGCAGCGTCGGTGAGGTAAGCGAGCGAAGCCACGACGAGATCGACACGACCCGACTTCAGGTCCAGGTCATGCTGTTCCGTGGTCTTGTATTCACGGATGTCGATATTGTCCTTGAAGTACTTGTCGAGGAGCGACAGACCGAGCGAAGCGGACTGGACGCCGACGGTGCGGCCCTTGATTTCGGCAGATACTTCGTCAATTGCCTTCTGTGCGGCCGCTTCGTCCTTGGCGAGATAAAGGGTCTCGCCGGTGTGCGGCAGCTTGGCGTAAGGGCTGTCCTTCAGCGTTGCGAAGGTCTGCGGCGTCAGGCCGTAGGAAATCGAGAAGCTGATGGTTTCTTCGCGCTTCGGCGTTGCCGTGAGGCCGGCCATGATCGCATCGAATTTGCCGGCATTCAGTGCCGGGATGATGCTGTCAAAAGGCTGCGCGACCAGTGTGCACTCGACCTTCATGCGGGCGCAGAGATCCTTGTAGAGTTCGACTTCATAGCCGTCCAGCGAGCCATCGGGCTTGGTAAAGTTGTAAGGACGGAATGCGCCTTCCGTGGCGATGGTGATCTTCGTCCACTTCTTTTCCTCGGCATGGGCCGAAATGCTCGTCAGAGCGAGAGCGGAAATGAACACGGCTTTGAAAAGTCCGATGGTCTTCATTACAGTTATCCTATTGCGGGTGTTTCTGTCCGGCTGGCGCCGGAATACAGAATTTCGATAATCAGGCAGCGTTCTCGTGGCTGATGAATTTACGGAAGCGTTCCGACTTTGAGTTGGCGAAGACGTCTTCGGGCTTTCCGTCTTCTTCCACCAGGCCCTGATGGAAAAACACGACGCGGTTGGAGACGTCACGGGCAAAGCCCATTTCATGGGTCACGACCAGCATGGTGCGGCCCTCTTCTGCGAGGCCACGCATGACGCGCAGCACTTCACCGACCAGTTCCGGATCAAGGGCTGAGGTCGGCTCGTCGAACAGCATGACCTTCGGCTTCATCGCCAGCCCGCGCGCAATCGCGGCGCGCTGCTGCTGTCCGCCCGAAAGGTGCGCCGGATAGAAGTCACGCTTGTCGGCAATGCCGACCTTTGCCAGCAGCGCTTCTGCTTCCGCCACGCATTCCGCGCGCGGACGCCCCTGCACATAGATCGGCGCTTCGATGATGTTTTCCAGAATGGTCTTGTGCGACCACAGATTGAAGCTCTGGAACACCATGCCCAGTTCCGAACGGATGCGCGAAACCTGCTTCTTGTCGGTCGGATAGGCTTCACCCTTCGCATTCTTCGCCATGCGGATGGTTTCGCCCGAAACTGTCACCGTGCCTGATGATGGGGTTTCCAGAAGGTTGATGCAGCGCAGGAAGGTTGACTTGCCGGAGCCGGACGAACCGAGGATCGAAATGACCTCGCCTTCGCGCGCTTCAAGCGAAATGCCCTTCAGCACCTCATTCGCGCCAAAGCTCTTGCGCAGGTTTTCGACTTTCAGAGCCACCGGTGCATTGGGAGAGACGATTTTGCTCACGATGTTTGTCCTTCGGATGAGAGCTTGACGACGGGCTGGCGCAGATAAGGGGTGAGCCTGTATTCTGCAAACATCAGCACACGGGTCAGGACGAAGTTGATGGCAAGGTAGATCGCACCGGCGATCACGAAGATTTCGATCGCCCGATAGCTCTCGGCGATCAGCTTTGCCGCGATACCGGTCACTTCCATGAGCGTGATGATCGATGCAAGCGAGGTTGCCTTGATCATCGAGATCATCTCATTGCCATAACCAGGCAGCGCCTGGCGGATGGCAAGCGGCATGACGATGCGGCGGAAGCAGGTGAAGGACGACATGCCGCAAGCTTTCGCCGCTTCGATCTGGCCATGCGGCACCGAGAGCAGGCCGCCGCGGATGATCTCGCTGGCATAGGCCGCATTGTTCAAGGTCAGGGCGATGATCGCACACCAATAGGGCTCGCGCAGGATGGGCCACAGGAAGGAATAGCGGATGGCCGGAAACTGGCTGAGGCCGTAATAGATGATGAATATCTGGACCAGAAGCGGCGTTCCACGGAACACGAAGACGTAAAGGCGGGCAATCCAGTCCAGCACCGTGAGGCCCGACAGGCGCATCAGGGCAAAGAGCAGGGCAAGGAAAGCGCCGAACACGATGGAGGATGCCGCAAGCTTCAGGGTCAGCGGCACGCCGCCCAGCATCTGGAAGAATGCATCAGAATAGAATTCAAGGTTCATTTTGCCCTCCTGACGCCGCGCGAGAAGTGGCGCTCGGCCAGTTGCAGAAGCCCGCCGGAAACCGACGAAATCAGCAGGTAGAGTGCTCCCGCAATGAGGAAGAAGTTGAAGGGCAGGCCAGTGGAGCCCGCACCGATCTGCGCCTGACGGAGAAGCTCGACCACGCCGGCGACCGAGACCAAGGCGGATTCCTTCAGCGAAACCTGCCAGACATTGCCAAGGCCCGGCAATGCGTGGCGCAGCGCGAGCGGTGCAATGATGCGGCGGAATTTCAGCATCCGGCCCATGCCGCAGGCGGTTGCCGCTTCGATCTCGCCTTTGAAGACGGCCCGGTATGCACCGCGAAACACTTCGGTGTGATGCGCGCCGCAGGAAATGCCGATTGCCAGCACGCCTGCCAGAAAGCCGGGAAAGCCGACGAAACCTTCCGCACCGAAATATTTGCCGATGGCGGTAACGGCGGCGCTGCCGCCGAAATAGAACAGATAGATGACGAGGAGATCGGGAATGCCGCGAATGATCGTGGTGTAGCCGTCAGCGACGGTGCGCAGCGTGCGTCCGCCGGAAATCTTCGCCCAGGCAGCGAACACCCCGATGGCCGCGCCGAGCAGAAAGCCCAGAACCGCCAAGGCTACGCTCACCAGTGCGCCCATCATCAGCACATAGCCCCAGCCGTCAGGACCGAAACTCAGAATATCGAGAAAGCCCATCTGCTTCATGATGCGTCAGGCCTTGTTGGAATTGGGGGAATGAATGTCATTTCTATTTTCAGAATCTGTCTGCTCGCTGCATCATTTTGCGGTTTCGGGCAGAGCGGGTTGAACGCTGTCTGGAATCGGATTGACGAAAACGGTTCCGCCGAGCCGTTTCTCGTGATCCTGCTTTGCTTTCTCGATCTGTGCCGGATCGCGGAACAGTTCGATGGCCGTGCTGCCCATGATCTTTGCAGCATGCGCCATGCCCTTGTGCGCTGCCGGCAGCTTGCCCTGAGCCACCATCTGCCACGAATGAAGCGGCGTGCCGATTGCGCAGGTCGCGCCGCGCATCTGCACGGTCGGCACGACCCAGCTCACGCTGCCCACATCGGTGGAGCCGACGAGGGTGTTGTCGCCTTTATAAGGCGTATAGATACCTTCGCAAAGCGAAAGGCCGTCCTTGGGCTCGACACCGAAGCGGCGGAAGGCATCGGAAATGTCTTCCCTGGAGAGCGTCTTCTGGAAGCGGCTTGCCGTTTCGCGGTCCTGATCGTCAAAGTCCGGGGGTCCGAGACGCTCAAGCTGCATCTGCATCAACTGTTCCAGCGGTGTGTTCCCGATCAGATCGGCATCGCCGCTAACGATTTCGCTGCGCACCGTCGTTTCGGTCATCAGCGCGGCGCCCTCGGCGATCTTCTTGACGCGTTCGAGAAGCGTATGCATTTCCGGCAGGCTGCGGGCGCGAACGAGATAACGGACCGTTGCCCTGGCCTGCACGACATTGGGCGCAAAACCACCTGTATCGGTCACGGCATAATGAATGCGCGCCGTGGACGGCATATGCTCGCGCATATAGTTCACGCCGACATTCATCAGCTCGACCGCGTCAAGCGCACTCCGTCCGAGATGCGGTGCTGCCGAAGCGTGGGCCGCACGGCCGCTGAAGTGAAAAATGATTTCATTGCAGGCGAGCGAGACCGGATCGTTTACGCCCGCAAATGGCGCAGGATGCCAGCAGAAGGCGATATCGACATCGTCGAACAGTCCTTCGCGAACCATGAAGCCCTTTGCCGAACCGCCCTCTTCCGCCGGGCAACCATAATAACGCACGCGTCCCTTGATGCCCTGTGCGGCGAGATAATCCTTCACGGCAGCAGCAGCGAGCAGCGATCCCGCACCCAGCAGATTGTGGCCGCAACCATGTCCGTGACCGCCTGCTTCGACAGGCTTCTCTTCTGCCAGTCCCGATACCTGGCTCAAACCCGGCAGGGCATCGAACTCACCAAGAATGGCAATGACCGGGCCATCCTCGCCAGCTTCGCCCATTACAGCCGTCGGCAATCCTGCAATGCCGCGTTCGACGCGAAACCCTTCGGCTTCCAGCATCGCCGCGTGGGCATCGCTCGATCTGTATTCTTCGTAGTTGGTTTCCGGATTATCCCAAACCGTATCGCTCAGTTCGAAATATGCGGCACTCTTGGCGTCGACAATATCCCAGATATCGTGATGGTTTTTCAACTTGGCTCCATCGCTCATTTCCCCGCCATGTCAGAAACTGGCGGGCCTCCGGAGGTTTCGGCATCGCGATTGCCGATCCTTCCGTGTGCTGTAATTTTTGATGATGCTGATAGAACTCAGGCCCCGCTCCCGCAAGGGCAGATCGAAGAGTTGACGCAAAATTGCAAATTTTCGGGCGGTTTTCAGCCCTCTGTTTGCCGTTCAGGTCCCATCAATCGATTGATGTTGGCTTCTGGCCTCCCACACGCCTCAATATTCCTCGCACCTGTACTGAGCAGTACCCGAGACGAATGGCGAGGAGTAGCCGCGATAGTGGTCAAAATTATCGCCGGTTTTTGCAATATGGCACGTTTCATGTGGCAAATTGGAAAAACGCCGCTCTTACGGGGCTGTTGCCCTTGAGTATCTGCCCTTGAGTATCCATGGATGAAACGGTAGTTCGTTCCGCGAACTGAACTTCCGGGGCAACGTTCATGGTACAGACAAAGAAGCTCGCAGATTTCACTATACGTCCGCTCGGAAGAAGCGAAGTGACGGACATCTGGCAAATCGACCGCAGCGAAATCATTGAGGAAATGTATCGCCTGCAAGACGACCAGCTCGGGCTGGAACCGCAATTCTACGATGTGCGCGGCTGGCCGGAAGGCGAAGCGGAAATCTACACGCCCATCCTGCTCGACTGCTACGACCACGGCGGGGTTTTTCTCGGTGCTGAAGCGGATGGTGCACTGGTTGCCGTCGCGGTTACGGATGTGCGCCCTGTCGGCCTCTATCCAGAACTACATCAGCTTGGTTTCATGCATGTCAATAAAGCCGTCCGTGGATTGGGCCTTGCAGGCGAACTCTATCGGCGCAGCATGGCCGTTGCTAAGGAAGCCGGAGCTGAAGGCTTTTATATTTCTGCGACGCCCACGCGGCGAACAATCGATTTTTATATGAAACAGGGCGCGAAAGTTACAATCAGGCCGGATCCGCTGCTCTTCGAGCGCGAACCCGAAGATATTCATCTGATTCATCGATTTACGAGCCAAGCTTCTTGACCCGGGACTGAAACCGCTATCATCGTCAGCCATGCGTATCCTGCTCGTCGAAGATAATCTCACCCTCGCAAACTGGCTGACAAAAAGCCTGCAACAGTCAAACTATAGCGTCGATACAGTGCACGACGCTGCTGATGCAGAACAGGCGCTCGCCTTCACAGAGTACGATCTGGTGATTCTTGATCTCGGCCTTCCCGACAAAACCGGGCTGGATGTGCTGGAACACGTCCGCGGCAAAGGCAATGAAGTACCCGTCATCATCCTGACAGCCAATGCCAGTCTTGACGGGCGTATCCGTGGATTGGATGCCGGTGCCGACGACTATCTGGCAAAGCCCTTCGAGCTCAGCGAACTCGAAGCGCGTATCCGCGCGCATCTTCGCCGCGCCAGCCAGCGAACAGCGCCCGTTGTGACCTGCGGGCTTTTACGTTTCGACACCAATACCCGGCTATTCTCGCTTGGAGACGATCCGCTTTCACTTGCCCCGAAGGAACATGCAGTTCTGGAACAGCTGTTGCGGCGCATCGGAACCACGGTCAGCAAGACGGCGCTTGTACAGGGCATCTACAATTTCGACAGCGAAACTGACGAAAACGCCATCGAAATCTACATTCATCGTCTCCGCAAGAAGCTGGAGGGCAGCCGAGCCGAGATCGTGACCTTGCGCGGCCTGGGCTATCTGCTGCGCGAAGCGAGTTGAGATGAAACGGCTGTTCACCCGCCTCTCCCAAAGCCTGCGCGCCCAACTCGTTTCGTGGATCGTAATCCCGCTGATTATCGTGGCAGGGATCAATCTTTGGACAGCATGGCGCGCGTCGGAAAACATGGCTGGGATCGTATCAGACCGAATGCTGACAGCGTCTGCACGCGCAATCGGCGAAGCGACCGCCGCGTCGCACAATGCCATCGATGCGGTCATTCCGCCGGTCGCACTCGAAATGTTCTCAACGGGATATGGGGACCGAGTCTATTATCGTGTGGAGACGTCCGATGGGCGACTGCTGGCAGGATTTCCCGACTTGCCCATGCCGGCCGATATCACGAATTACGATCCTCTTCATTATGAAGGCACCTATCGCGACCGCCCCTTGCGTCTGGTTGTGTTGCGCCATCCTGTTGCCGCACCTTCCACCCTGCCACAAGCTGTCGATGTGGTTGTGGGTGTCACCCTTGCGGGATACACCGCCATGCAACGGGAACTCTGGCTGAACTCCGTGCTGGAACAATCGCTGCTCATCATCGTCGCCGGTGCTCTCTCGCTATTGGGCTTGCGCTTTGTGTTGCGCCCGCTGATCCGGCTTCGCAATGAAGTCCGCAATCGCACATCCAAACTGGAACCGTTCGATCCACAGACCGTCCAGACCGAACTTCGACCGCTCGTCACGGCGCTGAACCAGTATATGGAACGCGTACGCAAGCAGATGTCGGCGCAGCACCGTTTCATTCAGAATGCGGCACATCAGTTGCGTACGCCGCTTGCAACGCTTTCGACACAGGCCAGCTTCGCAGAACGGGCAACCGAAGAAAATGACCGCAAGGATGTCCTTGCTGGCATCAAGAATACGGCCATGCAGCTGTCGCGGCTGGCCGGACAATTGCTGACGCTTTCCCGCGCCGAACCGGGCAGCAGGCGTCCCCGCGCTGATCGGGTTGATCTGGCGGAGGCGGGACAACAAATTCTGGAAAGCCTCGCAGGCAAGGCGTTCGACCGCAAAATCGATCTCGGATTCGAGCTTAAAGCGAAAAAGCCGGTCATTTCGGGCGATGGCACCATGCTGCGCGAGATGATCGTCAATCTGGTGGACAATGCCCTCACCTATACGCCGGAAGGCGGCACAGTCACGCTTGTGATCGATCAAGATGGACACAAAATCAAAATACGGGTCGAGGACAATGGCCCCGGTATCCCGGTCAGCGAATATGAACACGTTTTCGAACGTTTCTATCGTGTTCCAGGCACTCTGGCAGATGGAAGCGGGCTGGGTCTCGCCATCGTGCGTGAAGTGGCCGATGCTGCAGGCGGTGATGTGTCGCTTTCCGAAACGAAAGGCGGCGGGCTCACGGTGACTGTCACCCTGCCCGCCGCCTGAGCTGTTCAAATGTCTGGCTATCAGCTTCCCTGTTCGGAGAGCGCCTGTGGACGCCATTTCACCAGATGGTTTTCGATCAGCGTGATAATATATTCCACGACGAGCGCCAGCACCGCCAGAATGACCATGGCAGCAAAGACGCCATTGGCATTGAACGTGCCCTGTGCCGTTGAGATCATCAGGCCGACGCCCTTCTTCGCGCCCAGAAACTCACCGACGACGGCGCCGACGAGCGCAAAACCGAAGCTGACGTGGAGGCTTGCCAGAATCCAGCTCATGGCTGACGGCACGATGACGGTGCGTGTGATCTGCGAACGGGAAGCACCCAATATCTGCGCATTTGCGATCAACGCACGATCAGCTTCGCGTACACCTTGAAACGCATTGGCGAACACGACGAAGAACACCATGACGACGGCCAGCGCCACCTTGGACGCCATACCGAGCCCAAGCGCGATGATGAAGATCGAACCCAGCACGACACGCGGGATGGAATTGGCGATCTTGATGTAGATCGAGAACACGTCGGCGAGAAACTTGTTGCGGCCCAGCAGGATGCCGCAAATGACACCGCCAACCGCACCGATCAGGAAGCCGAGCGCTGTTTCCTCAAGGGTTACGATGATCTGCTCCGAAAGCGGCCCCTGTGACGTGCCTTCCGTGATCCATATCCATATCTGGTCGGCGATGCCGGAAGGGCTTGCAAAGAAGAATGGATCGATGAGGCCCGTCCGTGCACCAAGCTCCCAACCACCCAGAACGGCGACAAGAATGGCGAGGCGCACAAGGATAACCACGGCACGGCGGCGGCGCATTGCAGCCCGAAATTTCGCTTCGGTGCGTGCAAGTTCGTCCGTACTTGCACTGGACTGCAAGTTTGCTGACGCGGAGAGGGTTTGTGTTGTCATTTCATTTTTCTCCGATTAATTGCCGCTTGCCAGCGCGCGCTTCTGACCGATCTGCACTTCCTCGCGCAGATCGTCCCAGATCACCTTGGCAATATCGACAAACTGGCTGTCGTAGCGGATGTCTTCCATGACGCGCGGGCGTGGAATATCGATGTCGTAGACGCTCTTGACCGTGGCCGGACCGGCGGTCAGCACATAAACCTTGTCGGCCAAAGCAATCGCTTCCTCGAGATCGTGCGTAACGAAGATGACCGATGCGCCAGACTGTTGCCAGAGATCGAGCAATTCGCCCTGCATCAGTGTGCGTGTCTGCACGTCAAGCGCGCTAAACGGTTCATCCATGAGAAGGATTTTCGGCTCGTTGATGAATGTCTGCGCCAGCGCCACGCGCTTGCGCATGCCGCCGGAGAGCTGGTGTGGATAGTGGTTTTCAAAGCGGGCAAGACCGACGCGGGCGATCCAGCTGCGCGCTTTCGCATAGGCTTCTTCCTTGCCCATGCCGCGATAGCGCGGGCCCGCGCTCACATTGTCGATGACGCTGAGCCACGGAAACAGAGCATCCGCCTGAAACACAAAGCCGATATCAGGGCTGATACCTTCGATGGGCTTCCCCATCAGGCGAACTTCACCGGCACTTGGCTTGGCGAGACCTGTCACGAGATTAAGAGTGGTCGACTTGCCGCAGCCGGTCGGGCCGACGACACAGGCAAATTCGCCCTGCGCAACATTCATGGTGAAGTCGCGCAATGCGGTCATCATCTTGCCGTCGGGGGTGACGAAACGGCGGGTCACATTGTTGAGCGCGATGGCAGGCACATTGTTGCCAGCTGTTTCACGCGCAATGGTACTGGGGGCTTCCATGAGCATGGGTTCCTCGCGGGTATGCGGCACCGCTCGCACGCGACAGTTTCGTTATCGAGCATCCTGCACCAAAACGGTTTTTCCGTTTTGCTGGAATGCTCTGTCGCGTACCTGCAATGCCGCTGAATATGTTGAAACAGTGAGACTGACGTTCTAGGTGAACGTTAGTCGCAGGCTGGTCACTTCGCGGCGTCAAGCGCTGCGTTGGCCTTGTCCACGAACTCGGTCGTGAACGTCTTCGAAAGATCGACCTGTTTTTCCTGAAGCGGCTTCTTGAAGGTTGCGAGAACCTTCAGGACAGTTTCAGGACCATCTTTCGGCATGCGGCCATCCGGCGTGTACTGCGCCTTGCCTTCGGCAAGGCCCTTCACGTAGAGGTCCTTGTCGCCGACATAATAATCCTTGGGCATCTGGTCTGCGATTTCTTCGGCGCTGTGCGAAGCGATGTAACGCATGGTCTTGACCAGTGCGTTGGCAAGTTTCTGCGCATCTTCCTTATGTGTCTCGAGCCATGCGCTCTGCACGTAGAACGAAGCAGCCGGATATGGTCCGCCAAGGGCTTCGATGGTTTTATCCGGCGTGCGCATGTCGACCAGCACCTTCGCATCGCCGCTCTTCAGCATATTGGCGACAGTCGGCTCCGTGGTCATGCCCGCCTGCACGGCATCCTGCTTGAAGGCTGCAATGAAAGTGTTGCCAGCGCCAACCGGCAGCAACGTATAGTCGCCCTGCTTCAAGCCGTTGCGCATGGCAAGGTACTGGGTCAGGAAGTCTGTAGAAGAACCGAGACCCGTGACACCCAGCGTGTGGCCCTTGAAATCGGCGGGCGACTTGATCTGATCGGCATATTTGCTGGAAACGAGTTCCACTTCACCCGGCGCCTGGCTGAACTGTACGATCGACTGGATGAACTTGCCCTTCGATTGAAGATCGATGGTGTGATCGTAAAAGCCGACCACGGCCTGGGCTGCACCAGCCAAAAGCTCGTTTTCCGCATCGACGCCTGCACGGCTGTTGATCAGTTCGACATCAAGGCCTTCATCCTTGAAGTAACCGAGCTTTTCCGTCAGCACGGCTGGAAGGTAAATCTGCTTTTCCATGCCACCAACGATTACCGTCAGTTTTTCGGCATGGGCCGCGTTTGCGCCAATTACCATCGCGACGCCAATAATGGCCGCGCCAAACAGATGGCGATATGAATCTCTAGAGATTTTCATCTATGCTCCTCCGAGTGCTCCTGCTGGCCCGGCAAAACCAAGCCCCTCCTGATGCCGATTCCTCTATCGGTCTTGAATGGATATCGCAGGCAAGCTTTCAACCAGCTTTCAACACACTTGCAGCGGGATTTAGAGGCCAACGAAGTGGAAGACAGACTTTATCGCTGTTTGTATCCCATGAAACGGGGCTTTCGAAAACACTGTCCAACGTGGCTTGCGTCACTGTCATAAAACGATCAGTTGCATTCCCCTTAAATTAGGCGTTCAATCAGTCGAAGGGGAGGCCCCCAATGCCATTTCGCGGTAACAAATATCAAGGAACATACGCACCTGAAGACCTTCGGGTGCTTCAGGTTGCCTATAACCGTTGCTGTGCGGTTCTGGATCGCTGCCCGACAACACACGAAGATAAAGAGATACTCGCACGAGCAATCATCCGAACATATGAATCCGGTGCACATGACCCGGACAAGATTGCAGAAATCGTGGCCAAGCTCGAACTCTCGCGAGTCTAGTCTGTCGGCGTTGTGCAAGCGCTCGAACTAAGGACTGCCATGTAATTCTTTTGCACCCTGCCCTCACAGAGTATTTTACATAAAGTAAACAATTCTTCGATATAAAGTTTTGCAATCAGCTATATTTTAGTATAGTGGATCACACGGATTTATGGGCTGACAGGACGATCGGTCGGCCAGCCATATGCGGAATGCATAGAATGCCATTTTCGAGAGATTACTATTTCGGGCGCTTCAAACCCGCCGAGTTGAAAGAGCTGCAAGCGGCTTATGTGAAGTCGTGCGAAGCAATGGCGCGTTGCCCGATCACCTCTCCCCATAAGGACGAAATGGCACGCGAAATCATTCAGATTTATGAGTGCGGTGTCTGCGACGCCGAAAAAATCGCGGAACTTATGGTCCAGATCGAGGCGGTCAAGCCGCGTCCGATGAGCGAACTGTTGCTCGCACAGATAAGTGCGGCCCAACCCAAGACCGCCTGATCGAGATCAATTCCATGCGATAACCGGATGCGAGGCTCGCATCCGGTTATTTTTCGTTCAGCGTTTTGCAACGGGCCGGACAAGTGGCGTCACGCGACGGATGGTGACGCGGCGGTTCTCCTGCTCCGCTGCCTGTGTGCGAATTTTGAGGAAGCGTTCGCCATAACCCTGCGTCACGAGATTTTCAGCCGGGATATCATAGACTTCCGTCAAAAGGCTGGCGACGGACTCAGCTCGTTTGTCCGACAGGACCAGATTTGAGCGGTCCGACCCTACGGCATCCGTATGACCTTCGATAAAGAAGGTCTCGCCAGGATCCTTCGCCAGCACCTTCTGCATGGCGGTCGCAACCTTGCGCAAGGTCTTGGCTTGCGACATCGAAACCTCGGCACTTCCAGTCGCGAAGTGGATCGTATCCAGATCGATGCGGCGCACCTTGTCACGCAGACGGGCAGAGTGACGAACTTCATCGATTGTATAAACGCGCTCTACACGCTCCACCGGCGGCATGGCGAGGAAATCGTAGAAATCGCGATCCGGATCGTCGGCAACGTCAATGATATAATCTCTCACCGGAATGGTGAGACGCATTGGCGGCAGTTCATAGCCGACATCGATAATCGAAGCGCGCGGATTGTCATCGTATTCGGGCGCATAGATCATCAGATATTCGTTGCCGTCGCGGTCGATACGGGAACGCTGAAGAATGTCGCCGTAACGATCATAGATCGTGACAATCTGGTTCCCGCCGGGGCGAACGATGGTTTCGCGGGTACGTCCACGCGGCAATTCATCATAATAAGTCTGCTCGGCATCGCGGCGTAGCCTCGGGCGGTCATCCCCGCGAACGAAGATACGGTCGCCGACATCCAGGATGACGCGGTTGTCGACTTCCTCGATCACTTTGACGTTCGTGACATTGTTCGTCACGTTATTAACCGTCGTATTGTTTATGACTGTGTTGTTCACCACCGTGTTGTTGACGATATTGGTGGTTTCCGGCACGGCAAAGACAGGCGCTTCCTTGATCCGAGTGCCTTCTTCCTTGAGATTGGCCTCGATCTTCTGCGGCAGCGCTGCCTTCACTTCTTCCGGAATAGCGACCTGCGCCGCCGCATCATTTGCGGGTGGCGGGGCATTTTCCTCGGCTGAGCGCTGCTGCTCGCGCTGCTTGCGGCGATCTTCACGCGACTGGCTTCCCCCGGAATTGTCGGCATCCTTGTCGCTGTCGAGAATGGCGGCGCCATTTTCAACCGGCAAGACAACTGTGTCGTCGGTCTTCGCGGGATCTTTGGCAATCTCCTGCTTTTCCTCGGTCGAGCGCTGATCGACTATTTCCGGCGCAGGCTTTTGCTGGCCGTCGGTCGATTGCGGCTGTTCCACCGGTTGCGCAGGCTGCGCTTCGTTCTGTGGAGCTTCTGTTGCTTTCGGCTCCTGCGGCGGAACTTCTTCCGGATGCTCAACGATGGACTCTTCTGCAGGTTCTTTCTGCTGAGGCGTCGCCGGAGATGCTTCTGCCGGTTGCTCGGCAGGCTTTTCCGCTTGCGGAGCAGGAGCTTCCTTCCCGGGCTTCTCGGGTGCGGGTTGCTCGGGTTTCGCTTCGGGCTCACTTGCAGGAGCTTCCTTCACAGGTTTTTCGGTGGGCGCTGTCTGCTCCTGCTGTTCAGCATCCTTGCGAGCAGCCTCTTCCTCTGCCTTCTTCTGTTCTTCGGCGCGACGCTGGGCTTCTTCTTCAGCAGCCTTCTGCTGCTGTTGTTCGCTCTGGCGCTGCGCCTCCTCCTCGGCTTTTTTCTGCTCGGCCGCCTGCTTGGCCTGTTCTTCGGCCTGCTTCTGCGCTTCGCGCTCTGCTGCCTTCTGTTGTTCCTCGGCTTGTTTCTGTGCTTCTCGTTCGGCAGCCTTCTGCTGCTCTTCGGCCTGGCGCTGCGCCTCCGCTTCCGCAGCTCGTTTCTGCTCTTCCGCCTGACGCTGGGCTTCTTCCTGAGCGGCTTTCTGCTGTTGTTCTTCCGCCTGACGACGGTTTTCTTCGTCGGCAGCGCGCTGTTGCTCCTCAGCCCGGCGCGCTTCTTCCTCTGCCGCCTTTTGCTGTTCCTCAGCCTCGCGCTGTTGCAGCAATTGCTCGTCGGATGGCTGGTCCCCATTCTCCTGCGCCAACAGGATTGGAGCCGTCAGCGTATCTGCGAGCACGGGCTGCGCGAGAATGGAGGCCGACAGAACCGGCACCGCAACCGTGGCAAGAAGCTTCGAACGAATAGACATATATCCTTCTCCTTCTGGAAGGCAGAATTGGTGTGCGTCTGCCCATGGATTCGCAGGCAAGGACGCCGTACGTCGCCAGCGGTACCCACTGAATTGGGACAAATTCCGGCGACTTCACAAATCCGTTATCGCAATCCACATGAACGCAGGCTGAACTCAACCGTTCCTGAATTGAGAGATTTTTCGCATTCTTTTAGCCAGAAGTTCTATACCTTCCGCGATGCGGTTGAGTGGAATTGAAGAATAGGCGATGCGAAAATAACGGCATGGCCGGTCGTCGCTCCAGAAGAACGGCGCTCCGGACTCTATCAGCACGCCGTCCTCTCGCAGATCACGTGCGAGCTTGTCGGCATCCATGCCTTCAGGTCCCTCGATCCAGAACGCAGTACCGCCAAACGCGGACTTGCCCGCGATTTTCAAACCTTCCCGATCGAGAGCCTCGATCATGGCTATGTGACGCTTGTGATATTCGATCCGCATTCGGTGAATGACTGCATCATAATGGCCAAGCGCCAGAAAATAGGCGGCAGTTCGTTGCAGATGTCCGGGCGGATGACGCAGCATCAGCGCGCGCAACGCCCTCGCCTCGCGAATGACGGGAGCCGGGGCGACGAGATAACCGAGCCGAAGTCCCGGAAAAAGCGATTTGGAGAAGCTGCCCACATAGAGAACGCGACCATACTGGTCGAGCGATTTCAACGCCGGGGTCGGTGGCTGGAGAAAGCTCATCTCGAATTCGTAATCGTCCTCGACGATGACGAAATCTCGTTCCGCCGCCGCTTCCAGCAACGCGATACGCCGCGCCCGGGGCATGGTGGCGGCTGTGGGGGATTGATGACTTGGCGTAACGAAGACCGCGTCAATCCCGTCCGGCAGAAGTTCGGGCGGCAAGCCGCCTTCATCGACATCAAGTGCCGTAACGCGGGCTCCCGTCAGATGGAGCGTAGCGCTGATATCCGGATGGCCAGGATTCTCGCATACGACATGCGAACTCCGCGTCAAAAGCAGATGGCTGATGATCCAAAGCGCGTTCTGTGCGCCAACCGTAACCAATATCTCGTCCGGCTCCGCGCGTATCCCTCGGCTCGGCAGCGTACGGGAGCGGATGTAATTGACAAGTTCAACATCGTCCGCCGCGGCGAAATCACCTGCCATGAGGATGAAATCTTCCCGAGCAAGCGCACGCCGGGCGCAATCGCGCCATGCGGCCAGGTCGAACAGGGTCTGATCCATCTGGCCATAAAGGAACGGATAGCGGTATTTTCGCCAATCCAGCGGCTTGCGGATGGTCTTGGCGATATTGAAGCCGGGACGCAGTTTGGACGACCAGTCAACAGCGGTGTCGGGGGTCTGCAAGAAATCCCTGTCGGGATGACTGATGGGCGGTGTCGTGGCCACATGGTAGGCGCTGCGCGAACGCACTTCCAGATAGCCTTGGGAAACAAGTTCCTGATAGGCAAGCGTTACCGTCAGGCGCGAGACTTTCAGATAATCAGCCAGCCCTCGCGTCGACGGCATGCGCGCGCCCGGGAGAACGGCCCCAGACAGAATGGCCGATACAGTGGTTTCACGGATCTGCGATTGCAATCCGGTATTTCGGCTGCCGTCTATGAAGAATATCGTTGGCGAAACGGCGTCCAAAGCCCTGCTCCATTAGTAAATCTGCAACTGCGCCTCGGTTTGCGTCAGTTTTTCCGCTTCATGCTCCACTTAGCAATAGCGTTTCTTCTTTCTGATTTTCCCCATGGAATAATTGGGCCTGGCGAAAGTGTGTACATGTCCGCATCTCCGGCGGCACCGTCGCCGCCGCCAAACTGGACTTATTGACTATTCCAACTGGATATAAGGCAAATGTGATGACGTGGCTATCGTTTGTAATCGGAACTGGAGATTGGCGAAAAACGCCAACGGTCATGACCAAGTCAGACATGGTTCTTAAATGGAAGGGGAACTCCATGAACTATTTCAACAGCATAAAACGGGTGGTGTTATTTTCAGCCGCAGCAGCGCTTTCCACGTCTGCGGCCTATGCCGAAACCACGGTCGTGGTCGGTTATCAGCAGATCGTAGGGCCGTTTCTGACTGCGATTGCCAACGGAAAATTCGATGCGGCCGCCAAGGAGGCCGGATACAAGATCGACTGGCGCCAGTTCGCATCGGGCGGAGATATTTCCACAGCCCTTGCGTCCGGCAACGTGCCGGTAGGCGTGATCGGCTCGACAGGCATCGCGGCAGCTGCCACACGCGGGGTCGACCTCCAGCTCTTCTGGATCCTCGATAATATCGGCAAGTCGGAAGCACTGGTGGCGCGCGAAGGCTCCGGCATCGAGAAGCCGGAAGATCTCAAGGGCAAGAAGATCGGCGTGCCGTTCGTCTCGACCTCCCACTTTCATCTTCTCGTCGGCATGGACGACATCTGGAAGATCAATCCACGCGATGCGGAAATCCTCAACATGACGCCGCCGCAAATCGTTGCCGCTTGGCAGCGAGGCGATATCGATGCGGCCTATGTCTGGCCCCCTGCTCTTTCCGAAATTCTCAAGTCGGGCAAGGAAATTGCCAATTCGGAAGAAATTGGCGCAAAAAGTGTTCCGACTTTCGACGGGCTCGTGGTCGACAAGAGTTTCGCCAGCGAGAATCCGAAATTCATGACCGCCTTCACCGCCGTGCTCAAGGATGCCTATGCCGACTACAAGGCCAATGGTGGCCAGTGGACGGCAGATTCAGACCAGGTGAAGGGTATGGTCAAGCTGATCGGCGGCAATGCCGCTGACATACCCGGCGCGCTCGCACTGTTGTCCTTCCCAACAGTGGAAGAACAGGCCTCACCGAGCTGGCTCGGCGGTGGCAAGGACAGCGGCGCGCTCAAATCTGTCACCCAGAGCGCAAAATTCCTCGTCGATCAAAAACAGCTCGACAAGGCTCTGGACGACTATAGCGGCAACGTAAATGGCAGTTTTGCCGAAGCAGCCGCAAAGTAATTACGTGAAGTAATTCAAGCGCCTCCACCAGCGCATGTCTTTGAGGGACAGTCGCTGCACCGAGACGGTTCCTGCAATGATGCAACCTTTGGTTTATGCTGGAACCGCTTTCTCGTTCCCGAAAGGTGACGTTATGGAAACTTTGAACGTATCGAATGTCAGTCTGACCTATCCCGGTCTTTATGTGGAAGAAGCCGTGATTGCACTGAAGGGTGTCAATCTGCGGATCGACAGCGGGGATTTCGTGGTGGCGCTGGGTGCGTCCGGCTGCGGCAAGACCACGCTTCTCAATCTGATGGCTGGTTTCATGATCCCGTCATCCGGAGAAATCACGCTGGGTGGACGCCAGGTGCGCGGCCCCGGCGCCGACAGGGGTGTCGTGTTCCAGAAACACGCACTTCTTCCCTGGCTCAATGTCATCGACAACACCGAGTTCGGCCTGAAGCTTCAAGGCGTGCCGAAGGCAGAGCGCCGCGCACGCGCCACAAGAAACCTGGCCCTGGTAGGCCTGCAGGATTTTCATAATCACAAGATCTACCAGCTCTCCGGCGGAATGCAGCAGCGCGTGGGCATCGCCCGCGCTCTTACCTGCGATCCGGCGATGCTGCTCATGGACGAGCCGATGGCGGCGCTCGATGCACTCACCCGCGAGACGATCCAGGAGTTGCTGTTGCGGGTCTGGCAGGTGACCAACAAAATGTTCTTCTTCATCACTCACAGCGTCGAAGAAGCCCTGTTTCTCGGTTCGCGCCTGATCGTCATGTCGCCGCGTCCCGGACGGATCACTCACACCTACGATCTGGATTTCAACCGACGCTTTCTGGAATGCGGTGACGCGCGCGCCGTCAAGTCCAGTCCCGATTTCATCAAGATGCGTGAGACAATTCTGGGGATTATCTATGGCGATGAACGTGCATCAGGAAACCCGGAACTGGTCCATGCTTGAGTTCGTCACTCGGGCACGACCAGTCAAACCCGGTAAAATCTATGGCGCCCCCGGCGATGGCAACAGCGGCTTCATCAGCCTTGTGACCGCACTGATCTTGCTGGGGCTCTGGTTTCTCGTAACTGGAATGGGGTGGGTCAAGCCGCTGTTTCTCCCCTCTCCCTTTGCGGTCTATGGCAAGTTCATGGTGGCGATGACCGACGGTGTGGCAAACTCCACTCTGGCCGAACATACGCTCGCCAGCCTTGGACGCGTATTGGGCGCTTTCGCGATTGCCTGTGTCACGGCAATTCCGATCGGCATCATGATGGGGATGAGCAGTTTCGTTCGCGGCGTGCTGGACCCGATTATCGAGTTCTACCGTCCGTTGCCGCCGCTTGCCTATCTGCCCCTGATCATCATCTGGCTCGGCATCGGCGAATTTCCGAAGGTGTTCCTCATCTTCCTCGCCATCTTCGCGCCGATGGCTATTGCGGCGAGAGCCGGTGTTCGCTCGGTCTCGACGGAACAGATCCATGCCGCCTACGCCATGGGCGCATCCCGGACCCAGGTGATAACCCAGGTCATCATGAAAGCGGCAATGCCGGAAATCTTCACCGGCATGCGCATCGGCATCGGTGTGGGCTGGACGACGCTGGTTGCCGCGGAAATGGTGGCAGCACATCGCGGGCTTGGCTTCATGGTGCTCAATGCCGCGCAGTTTCTGGCAAGCGACACCGTCATCATGGGCATCATAGTCATAGGCGTGTTCGCTTTCGCCTTCGACCTCCTGATCCGCTATCTGGAAAAGGTGCTTATTCCGTGGAAGGGCAAAATCTGACGATGCCTCGACCGCATTAACAACCCGCCCGAAATCCAGTTCGCAACATCAACCGCGCGGCAGTGCTGCCGCGCCACGGGCAGGCTTTGCCCGAAAACAAGACGCATACCAGACTTGGCAGGGAGCAACCGAATGTCCGCAGGGCAACTCACAGAGAAACATTTTTCCGATCTTTTCGACGCCTTCAACCGGCACGACATCGACGCGATCATGGCCTTTTTCGCCGATGATTGCGTGTTCTTCACCATCGGCGGCGATGAGGTCTACGGCACCCGCATCGAAGGCAAGGACGCCATTGCCAAGGCTTTCTCCGGGGTTTGGGCTGCCATGCCCGACGTGAGGTGGGACGGACACCGGCATTTCGTGAGCGGCGACCGCGCCGTATCCGAATGGACCTTTCGCGGGACCGATGCCAGCGGCGCGCGCGTCGAGGCCGAAGGCTGCGATCTCTTCACACAGCGCGGCGGCAAGATCGTCCGCAAGCAGGCATTCCGCAAGAACCGGCCTTTGCTGAAGGCGTAAGCCCCAACATTGTCCGTCGGTGAATTGGAGGACCGACATATGGATACCCACACGCTCAACAGTTTCTCGGCCACCCAACCATTCGATCCCGCCTATGATCCGGTGGTCTCAAAAACGCCGGGACAAGGCCGTGACTATGCGCCGACCTATTGGATCGGAACCGCCGGTTCCGCGCCGGAAGATGACGGCCCCATTCGGGGCGACGTTGACGCAGATGTCGTCATCGTCGGTTCTGGTTACACGGGTCTTTCGGCAGCGATCCACCTTGCCCGCGACCATGGCGTCAAGGCTACGGTACTGGAAGCGAACGGCGTGGCCTGGGGATGCAGTACCCGCAATGGCGGACAGGCGCAGATTTCCGCCGGACGGCTCAAGCGATCGCAATGGATCGAGCGTTGGGGCGTGGACGTTGCCCGCAAGCTGCACAGGGAAATCGCCGAAGGTTTCGATCTCTTCCGGTCTCTGATTGCCGAACCCGAAATCGATTGCGACCCGCAGGACGGCGGTCATCTCTACATCGCTCATCGTGAGAAGGTTCTCCCATCGCTGGAGAAGGAATCCCGCCTGCTGAATGACGTGTTCGGCTATCGCACACGGATGGTCAGCCGCGATGAAATCCACCGCGACTTCATCCGCGATCAGGAAGCACGCGGTGCGATGTACGAACCGGACGGGATGGGCATTCACGCCGCAAAGTTGGCCTTCGGCTATCTCCGGCTTGCCCGCAAGCTTGGAGCGAAGGTACACACTTCAAGCCCCGTTCTAAGTTGCCGCAAGAGCGGCAGTGTTTTCCACCTCAACACGCCGAACGGCACGGTCAAGGCGCGACAGGTGTGCTTTGCGACGGCAGGGTATACCTCCCCCGGTCTTCATCCGCTCACCCGCTACCGGCTGATGCCGGTGCTGTCGAATTCCATCGTCACGCGGCCGCTGACAGCGGAGGAAATCGAGGCATGCGGTCCGAAAACGGGCATCCCGCTGACCGATACACGCACGCTTCGCCACTATTACCGATTTCTGCCGGATGGGCGGATGCAGATCGGCAGCCGCAGCGCCATTACAGGAGCTGATGCTCCAAACCCGAAGCACTACGATCTTCTGCTTTCTGGCCTTTACCGAAAATTCCCGGCCCTGAAAGGCGTCAAGATCGACTATTCCTGGTGGGGCTGGGTCGATGTCAGCCATGACATGATGCCCCGCATCTACCGTCCCGACCCGGCGCAGGAAATCTATTATGCCATGGGTTATGGCGGCAATGGCGTGATGTATTCGGCGCAGGCCGGACGCCGCGTCGCCCAATTGATGACAGGTGGCGGACAGGGACTGGACCTGCCGATCTTCACCTCCGAGTTGCCGAGCTACGGCATGCTCACTCCATTCAGGCGCATAGGCCAGCGCGCAATGTATCGCTGGTATGCGCTGAAAGACGAAGTTCTCTGAATTCCAAGGAAAGGTACGCGCCATGAAAATGACGACGGAAGAGGCATTTGTTAAGGTTCTACAGATGCACGGGATAGAACATGCATTTGGCATCATCGGTTCTGCGATGATGCCGGTGTCTGATCTTTTTCCAAAGGCAGGCATTACCTTCTGGGATTGCGCACATGAGACGAATGCGGCGCTGATCTGCGACGGCTATACGCGTGTGACCGGTAAGATGGGCATGGCCATTGCCCAGAATGGCCCCGGCGTGACCGGCTTCGTGACCGCCATCAAGACGGCCTACTGGAACCACACGCCCATGCTGCTTGTCACGCCGCAGGCTGCCAACAAGACCATTGGTCAGGGCGGCTTTCAGGAAGTGGACCAGATGGCGCTGTTCGAGGAAATGGTCTGCTATCAGGAAGAAGTGCGCGATGCGACCCGCATTCCCGAAGTGCTGAACCGGGTGATTGAGAAGGCATGGCGCGGTTGCGCTCCGGCACAGATCAACGTTCCGCGCGATTTCTGGACGCAGGTCATCGATGTTGACCTGCCGCAAATCGTGCGTTTGGAGCGCCCGAGCGGCGGTCGCGAGGCGATTGCCGAAGCCGCAAAGCTTCTGACGGAAGCAAAATTCCCGGTTATTCTCAACGGCGCGGGTGTCGTCATCGGGGGCGCGATCCCGGAATCCATTGCTCTTGCCGAAAGGCTCGATGCGCCGGTCTGTTGCGGCTATCAGCACAATGATGCCTTTCCCGGCACCCATCCGCTGTCCGTAGGCCCACTCGGCTATAATGGTTCGAAGGCCGCGATGGAACTGATCGCCAAGGCTGACGTTGTTCTGGCCCTCGGCACCCGCCTCAATCCATTTTCGACACTGCCCGGCTATGGCATTGATTACTGGCCGAAAGATGCAAAGATCATTCAGGTTGACATCAATCCGGACCGCATCGGGCTCACCAAGAAAATCTCGGTCGGCATTTGCGGTGATGCCAGGCAGGTTGCACAGCAGATACTCGATCAACTGGGAGCCAATGCGGGCAACACAGGTCGCGATGAGCGTAAGCAACTCATCCATCAGCGCAAGTCCGCCTGGCTGCAGCAGCTTTCCTCAATGGATCATGAGGATGACGATCCCGGCACACAGTGGAATGCGGAGGCAAGGGACCGCGAAAAGGACCGCATGTCGCCGCGACAGGCATGGCGCGCCATTCAGGCCGGCATGCCGAAAAACGCCATCATGTCGACCGACATCGGCAATAATTGCGCCATCGGCAATGCCTATCCAAGCTTCGAGCAAGGCCGCAAATATCTGGCGCCGGGCATGTTCGGCCCTTGCGGATATGGCTTTCCTTCCATCGTCGGCGCGAAAATCGGCCAGCCCGACACGCCGGTGGTCGGTTTTGCAGGCGACGGTGCGTTCGGCATCTCCATGAACGAGATGACCTCCATCGGCCGCAAGGGTTGGCCTGCGATCACCATGGTCATCTTCCGCAACTATCAATGGGGGGCCGAAAAGCGCAACACGACGCTTTGGTACGACAATAACTTTGTCGGCACAGAGCTCAATCCGAACCTGAGCTACGCCAAGGTGGCTGATGGCTGCGGCCTCAAGGGTGTGACCGTTGATAGCCAGCAGGCGCTCACCGAAGCCTTGCAGACGGCGATCGACGAACAGGCAAAGGGTGTGACCACCTTCATCGAAGTGGTGCTCAACCAGGAACTGGGCGAACCGTTCCGCCGCGATGCAATGAAAAAACCGGTTGTCGTGGCGGGCATCGACAAGGCCGACATGCGCCAGCAGATGCCGGTTTGACGATGATGCCGGGAGGTTTTCCTCCCGGCCACTCCGGGGAAACACACTTCCATGCTGCCATTAGAAAAGATTTTTGAAAAAGCGCGTTCGAGGCCGCGTCACATCGTGCTGGCCGAGGGCGAAGACCCGCGCATAATCGACGCGGCGCTGCGTGCGGAGCGCGAAGGCATTGCCCGCATCACGCTTATGGGGTCCGAAAACGTTGTAGGCAATGGATCATCAATTGCAGTTATCGATCCCAAGATATCGGATAGAAGTGTAGATTATGCGCACAAACTCTACCAGCTGCGCCAGGCCAAGGGCATGACGGAAGAACAGGCCGAGGCGATGGTGAGGACGCCGCTCGGCTTTGCTGCCATGATGGTGCGTGAAGACGATGCCGATGGAACGGTTGCCGGTGCGGTTGCGACGACAGCTGATGTGGTTCGCCACGCGTTGCAGATCATCGGCAAGGCCGAAGGAGCATCGCTTGTTTCAAGCTTTTTCCTGATGCTTTTATGTCAGACCTATCATCAGAAGAAAGGCGCTTTCGTCTTTGCCGATTGCGGGCTCGTGGTGGAACCGGATGCCGTACAGCTTGCCGATATCGCCATTCAGTCGGCAGACTCTTACCGCCAGCTTACCGAAAAAGACGCAGCCGTCGCCATGCTGTCCTTCTCCACCGGCGGCAGTGCCGCGCATGAGCGCGTGTCGAAGGTGGTGCAGGCGACGCGGACGGTCAGAGACCGGAAGCCTGATCTGTGCATCGATGGCGAACTTCAATTCGACACGGCTTTTGTGGAGGCGATCAGCCACGCAAAATCGCCGGATTCACCGTTGAAAGGCAACGCCAACGTGTTCGTTTTTCCCAATCTCGAGGCCGCCAATATCGGCTACAAGATTGCCCAACGCATCGGTGGCGCGCAGGCCATCGGTCCCGTGCTTCAGGGTCTGGCCAAACCGGCCAACGACCTTTCCCGCGGTTGCAGCGCTGACGATGTCCTCCACATGATCGCTATAACCGTCAATCAGGCAAAGTGAGGACATCGCGCTATTTGCAACAGCTAGGGCTTGAGGAAGCGCGCGGCTATGTCATAGAGAAACTGCGGCAGCACGGTAAAGGCATAGGGAGCGTAGACCCGTTCCAGCCGCTGATGGTACTCGCGGCCCCAAGGACCGATATTCACCACAGGATATGAAAGCGCCTTCGGATTGGCACGGTCTATGAATTGAGCTGCCGGTGTGTTGGCCGCAATGACCTCACTATCCGCCGCATCCGGCACATGGCCGAAGAAACTCATATCGGAGATACCGGCAAATATCTCCCGATACCGGATAGTCGTATCGAACTGGCGCTCCGCATCCACACGTGCGGTTTCCAGAGCTTCTGCAAAACGCTGTTCTTCTACAGTTTCAACTCCCATGCGAACATGCGGATAGACGAGACTTCCAAAGCCGATAACGACCGTCGGGCCAGTAACGCGCGCCTCCGCGACCATTCGGTCCACAAGTTCGCGCGTAATGAGGAGCGGGTTGTCGCTGCTTGAAAGTTCAGATTCCAAGGCTGTAATCCGTTCCAGCGCTGCATCGCCGCCAACGCGCCGAACCTCCTCGCGCAACTCGGCTGTGGTCAGAATTCGGCCCTTGTGATTGACGTTGGCCTCGCTGCCGACCAGCTTTGCAAACCGGTCCGCCTCGACATTGAAATGTGTGATTGCGCGATCCAGCGCCTCGCCGACAATCGACTTGAAACGCTGAAAGAGGGCATCTGGCGAGACAGAATGGGTCAGCCAGTTGAACGCAACCCATGTCCGTTCCGGCGTGGTCACTTCATAACCGCCCCGGAAATCTCGTGCTTCAAGACAGATAGGCGGAGGCGAGACCTCACCGTCGCCCGTATCGCAAACAGCCGCATTGGCTTCGACCGCCCGCATGATTTCGGACGCGATGAGATGCGCGCTGACACCTTCGAACGGATAGCTCGCATGGGAAGGCTGGCCAACCACGAAAGCAAAGGGAAGCTGTTTGCCGATGGTGCCACGATAGATGGCGCGGCCTTCCGCACCCTCGCCCTGATCGCTTGTCGCATCCAGATTGATACCGGCAGCGATATCGAGGCCCCAACGTTCGACAAGTTCCGGCAGGGCGTCGCGCAGACTGCGCATTCCCCGCGACCCGCGTTCTTCATCAGGTGTAGCGAACAGTATCAAATTGCCTTCCCGGTCCGGCTGTTGCGAGAAACGTTCCAATACCGCAATGCCTGCGGCGACCCCGCTTTTCATGTCGAGCATGCCTCGGCCGGGAATGTAATTTCCGCTCCTGAAATCGGCGAGAGCCTTTTCCTCGTTCGGTGCAAGTGGACGGCTCGAAAGGTCAGCAAGAAGCGCTTCGAGCAAGGCATCGGGTTCGAATGCCAAATGTTTCAAATCCCGGTAATTGCCGGTTTCCACCACATCGAAATGGCCGGCCAGCGCCAAAGTCCGCCGCCCGGTGCCGCGAACGACCGCAACGACATTCCTGGTCATTGGCGAACCGTGGCTGTCGATGACAGCAATGTCGTCAGGATTTTCCTGGAAGTAGGGAATCTCGCGCAAAAGTTCGGCAAGCTTGGGTCCGAACGATGCCTCGTCACGTGTTCCGGTCTCACTTGGCCATTTCACCATGCGATAGGAGAGTTCTCGCACCCGTTCCGTCGGGTTCCATTCATTTGGGCTTGCCACGGTCTTTCCTCGCTCAATAGTTCCCCGTCTCCGTACCTTGGGCAAGGTACAGGCGGGTCATGATCTGTTTTAAAAAGTCACTTACTGGTTGAGATGCTTTTTCAGGAACGCACGCGTTCTCTCATTTTCCGGATTGGTGAAGATCACATCCGGCTTGCCTTCCTCCACCACGACGCCCTTGTCCATGAACAGCACCTTGTCGGAGACTTCAGCCGCGAAACGCATTTCATGGGTCACGATCAGCATGGTCATATGCTCCTGCGCGAGCTGTTTCATGACTTGATTGACCTCCTCGACCAGTTCCGGATCGAGCGCGGATGTCGCTTCGTCAAACAGCATGACTTTCGGCTGCATCGCCAGTGCGCGGGCGATTGCCACACGCTGCTTCTGGCCGCCCGACAGACGCGACGGATACATGGAAGCCTTGTCGGCGAGACCGACTTTCTTCAAAAGGGAAACGGCCAGTTCCTGGGCTTCCTGCTTGCTCTTGCCCTTCAACTTGATAGGCCCGAGTGTGATGTTTTCCATAACATTGAGATGCGGGAACAGATTGAAGTGCTGGAAAACCATGCCCATCTGCTGGCGCACGGCATTGATATGCCGCTCGAAGGCACGTCCGCTCAACGACTGGTTCACCTGTACGCCGTCAAGCAGAATCTGGCCCGAATTGACTGTTTCCAGATGGTTGATGGAGCGAAGCAACGTGCTTTTACCGGAACCGGAAGGACCGATAATGGCAATGATCTGGCCGCGTTCGACCGACAGGTTGATGCCTTTGAGAACCTCGAGTGCGCCATAAGCCTTGTGGACGTCGCGCACTTCCACCATGGGTTTGCTGTTGCTCATCGGTAAGCCTCGACTTTCTTTTCCATCCAGTGCAATCCGGCTTCCAGGATGAGATTGAGTGCGTAGAAGATCACTGCGGCAGTGATGTAGAATTCAAATGGACTGTAGGTTTCACTGATCGCCTGCTGCGATGCATGCACCAGCTCGGTGATCCCGATTACCGACACGAGAGCCGTGTCCTTAAGAAGGGCAATCAGGTTGTTGCCCACCTGCGGCAGCGCATTGCGCACGGCCTGCGGTACGATGATGTAGCGCAAGGTCTGACCGCTGCCGAAGCCTAGCGAACGGGCGCCTTCGTTCTGCCCCGGATCGACGGTCAGGATCGCAGTGCGGAAAAGATCGGAATTATAAACCGCGAAATGCAGGCCAAGGCCTATAACGCCGGTCCACATGGCGGGAATGTTGATGCCGATCTGCGAGAGGCCATAGTAGAGCAGGAAGAGCTGCAGGAGCAGAGGCGTGCCCATGAACAGCCAGATGAAGAAACGAACAGGATACCGTACCAGCCAGTTGCCGTAAAGGACGAGCAAGGCAAACGCGATGCCGCCGAAGAAGCTGACGATAGATGAGGACACAGCGATGATGAGCGTCCACCAGACGCCGGTCATCAGCAGTTCGGTATAAGGCGGGACGATGGAGAAATCGAGTTGCATGGTGTCACCGCCTATTTGAGTGCGTAGCGGGCTTCGAGGAAATCGACGAAGCGTGCAACGATATAGATGAGGACCATGTAGATGGCCGCAGCGATCCCGAAGATTTCAAAGGGCCGGTAGGTCGAGCCGATGAAGCGCTGGGCCGTATACGTCAGTTCGACCACCGAAATCGCTGAAACCAGAGCGGACCCCTTGATGAGCATCACGGTGTTGACGCCGAGCGAGCGGATCATCAGGCGGGCTGCCTGCGGCAGCACTACAAAGCGCATCGACTGTCCGCTGCTGAAACCGATGGAACGGGCAGCTTCGTTCTGGCCGGCATCCACCGTCAGAATGGCGCCTCGCATGGCTTCGGCGTAATAGGCGCCGATATTGAGCCCGAGGCCAATGGCACCGGCTGCGAACGGCTCAAGATTGATGCCGATCTGCGGCCCGCCGAAATAGAGAACGAAGAGCTGCAGAAGACACGGGGTGCCGCGAAACACGCTGACGTAAGCGGCTCCGATAAAACGTAAGGGCCAGAAGCGCGATAGCTTCGCTGCTGTGGCAAGCGCGCCGACGCTCAGTCCTATAAGAATGGCCAGCGCCGATATTTCGACGGTAACCAGGGCGGCTTCCAGAAAATATGGAAAGACCTCCGCCATCAAAGAGAAATTCATCATCTCCCCTTTCCTGTCTGGAGAACCAAGTCGGAAAGACATGTTGCCGGGACAATTGTGGAACAGCCATCCCGGCAAGGGGTTTCAAATAGTTAGCGGATGTCGCGGCCGATCCATTTGGTCGAGATTTTCTCGTAGGTGCCATCGGCCTTCATGTCATCGAGAGCCTTGTTGATGGCATCCTTCAGCTCGGGATTACCCTTGCGCAGGGCGATGCCGACATTGTCGGTGCCCTGAAGCTCCGGCGTATCGAGCTGGCGAACCTTCTCGCCGCTTTCCTTGATGGCGATCAGGATCGGAATATCATCGGAAGCAATAGCGTCGACGCGGCCTGAACGAAGCTCGAGCAGCAATTCCGGAATGCCCTTATAGGTGCGAACCGTCCAGCCGCCCTGCTCGCGCGCCCACTTGTCGCTGGTTTCACCAAGCGTAACGGCGATGGTCTTGCCCTGCTTCAGTTCGTCCATGGACTTGATCGGGGAAGCTTCCGTCACGAAGATGCCACGGCCACCACGATAATACGGGCCTGCAAAATCGACGGCCTTTTCACGTTCGGGCGTGATGCTCATGCTGCCGACGACCACATCGAACTTGCCCGCGCGCAGACCGGCAATGATGCCATCGAAAGCGGTGGTTACGACAACCGGTTTCACACCAAGGCGCTTGGCGATTTCAGTGCCGATATCGACGTCGAAGCCGACAACCTGGTTCTGACCGTCGACAAAGCTGAATGGCGGGAAAACGCCGCTCATGCCGATGCGCAATTCACCGCTCTGCTTGACCTTTTCAAGGTCATTCGCCTGCGCGGATGCGAGCATCATCAGGGCACCGATGCCAGCGGCAATAAGTGAAGACAGAAGAGTTTTCATTTCGTTTTCTCCTAAGTGATCGTGACGCGATCACGGGCGACGCCCGTTCCGAGCGCCCGGCTGGACGCATCTTTCCAGATCACCGACGCCTGAAGGGCGGCGGCAAATTGCTCGGGAAAACAGATTCGGAACAGGCAAGATCGTCGCATCCTGGTGATCCAGGAGCGGAAAAACGAAACGTTTCATCGATCCACCTCCGAAATTCCCCCGCCGGTTTCGTTGCTGCTTGTCCGGCTTGTTTGTTTTCAAGCACGCTAACGGAGCAAAGGATCAACGAAAACGCCAATTCTGTATAGAAAAGTCCAGCAATCTGCGATAAACGCAATCAAACTGACGAAATCGTCAAAAGGCGGTGTGACGATGGATGATCTGGATCAACGATTAATCTCGGAACTGCGTATCAATGCACGTGCGTCTATCCCGACGCTTGCAAGCATCCTTGGGGTAGCGCGCGGTACGATCCAGAGCCGGATGGAACGTTTGATCGCATCGGGCGTCATTGCTGGCTTTACGGTGCGGCTGAAAGATCATGGGTCTACGGATATGATCCGTGGCATCATGATGATCGAACTGACTGGACGAAACATCAAAAGCGTTATTGCGACATTGCGTAAAAATCCGGGCTTTTCCGCAGTGAACACGACCAACGGCACCTGGGACCTGATCGCGGAGATCGAAGTCCCCAATATGAATGAATTTCACCGGCTGGTAACAGGCATTCGTGCCATGGACGGGATCGCGAAGTCCGAGACGCACATCTTTCTCGGACCCGCATAAGTCCCGACGGTTATTCGGCGGCTTCCACCACGTAACCGAACTGCGTAACCCCTTGCGGCGCAGAAACGCCGGGCAGAATACGACCATCATTCACCGGCGTTCCCATCTGGATAGTCATGGGAATGACACCGGCCCAGATCGGCAGCGCATAATCGGCATCGTCATCTTTCGGCGGGCCGGAACGGACTTTTGCCGAAGCCTCGTTCAGTTCCAGTTCGAGTAGCATGGTGGCCTTCAGCTCCTTTGCCATCATCGGGCGCAAGCCTTCCCAGCGTCCGGGGAAAAGCCCGTTTACGAAACTGCGCAGGTGATGCTCCTTCATCGCGACGTCGGAAACTTTGCGCGCTGTCCCAAAAGCCATGACCGAGCGATAATTGCAGGAATGATGAAACGCGGAACGCGCGAGAACCAGTCCGTCGAGCAGGGTAAAACTGACGCAGACTTCCGCCTGGTCGCAGCTTTCCAGCATTCGGCTGGCGGATGACCCGTGCCAGTAGATGAAATTACCTTCCCGCCAGACAAGCGTCGGCGTGACATAGGGCGTCCCGTTGAACACATAGGCCACATGTGCCAGAGGTTGGGCATCAATGATTGCATGAACCGTGGCTGCATCATAGGCGCCGCGTTCGTGCAGGCGCTTTACGCGACTGCGGTCGGTGGGGGCTTTCGTCATGGCCGATATTTCTCCTTTATATCTGGCCAAACTGCCTGCATAGTGGCTTTGACAAAATAGCCACTTTGACCGAATACGAAGATGCCAATTTCCAATACACTTCCGGAGTTCGGGATTGATCGCGGCAGCGATATTCCGCTTACCGCCCAGTTGGTTGACCAGATAAGGCAAGCCGTTTTAGCCGGACGCCTGAAGCCCAATGCCAGACTGCCGTCCACCCGCGCCTTGTCCTTGGAGCTTGGCTTGTCGCGAACAACGGTCCTTGCGGCATTCGATCAGTTGATTGCCGAAGGCTATCTGGAGGGAAGGCTGGGTTCGGGCACTCACGTCGCCGCTGAACTTCCCGACAGCAGCCTGACCGTAAATCAACCGCCTCTTCATGTGATAGACCAGCTGCATCTTCACCGGGAGAATCCAAAGCCCTTTCGTCTCGGCGTATTCGACAGCGATCATTTCCCCCACGATGAGTGGGGAAAGCTATTGGGCCGCATCTGGCGCAAGCCTTCCCCGGACCTGTTGAACAGTGACGATGTATTCGGCTTTCATCCTCTGCGTTCATCGTTGGCCCGCCATTTGCACGAATGGCGCGGGATGGTCGTGTCGCCGGAGCAGATCATAATAACCGGCGGCAGCGCAGACGCGCTTTCACTGATCCGAGAAGCCTTGTTCACCCACGGTGACAGGCTCTGGATGGAAGAACCGGGATATCCACCGGCGCGGAAGATCCTTGGCGTCAATGGCCTGGACATCATTCCTGTCCCGGTTGATGGCGGAGGGCTCGACGTTTCCAGCGGACGAAACAAGGCCGATGATGCGCGCGGCGCTTTTGTTACCCCGGCACGGCACCACCCGACAGGCGTAACCATGACCTTGGGACGCCGTCTCGAACTGATTGCCTGGGCAAGAGAACGTGATGCGATAATCATCGAGGACGATTACGACAGTGAGCATCGTTATATTGGCCAGCCGCTGCCGGCGCTGATGTCGCTGGACCCGGACCGTATTCTGTATATCGGAAGCTTCTCCAAGGTCTTCTCTCCCGTCTTGCGGCTCGGCTTTCTGATCGTGCCGTCGCATAGGGTGGCGCAATTTCGGGAACTACGTCAGACGTTGTTTCCCGCGCCCTCGCCGCTCGCGCAGCCAACTCTGGCCGCGTTCATTGAAACGGGGGCCTTTGCGCAGCACATAAGACGCATGCGCCGCATCCATGCCTCGCGCCGCCGCAAACTGATAGCAGCGCTTGCACCCGGAGAACCGAACCTGTTCCGGATTGAAGCCCCGCCTGCCGGACTATCCTTACTGTTGGCCTTGCCAGAGGGACAAAGCGATATACATCTCGCGTCCGTTCTGGCGGAGGCTGATATCGAGGTTCATCCGCTATCGACGCTCTTTACAAAACTGACGCCACGTCAGGGACTTATTCTGGGTTTCTCAGGATTTGATGAAACCGCACTGGAAAATTCTGCAACAGCTCTGATAAAAATCCTCAAACAGTCGAATTAAAGAATTTGCATTAGCAATTTCGTAAACTTTGGATTCAGCTTTTCCCGGTAAGCTTTGATTAGCAATTAGCTCGGGAGGAGCGTTGCAGCCCATTTGTTTTGCGTTACGGGTGCTCATGCGTTCTTCGGTTGTATCAGTCATTGCCCTTGCCTGCGCCGCCTTGACGGGCTGTACGTCAAGCTCTGGCGTCGACAGCATCATGCTCCAGTCGAAAACCTCGGCCGAGACCACGAGTTCTGTGGTCCGCCCGGTTCCGCCCGCTCCTTTGAGTGAAATGGTGAGCGCCTCCCAACCGATGCCTGCCGCCAGCCAGGAGGAAGTACTGGCATGGGCAGGCCCTATTCCAGATGCCGGGCCATTCAAGGCAGAGCCCCCAGTACCTGTTGCACCGCGACCGCAGCCACAGGAGCGGCCGCAAGCCCGCATTTCGGTACCGGCGGCTCCGGAGGTCGCGGCCTACCCACCCGTGCGCTTTGCACCGCAGGAACGATCCAGAGTCTATAGCCACCGCTTTCGCGATGCGAAGCCAATCAATTTCGGACGTTCATCGCCGCGCAAGCTGGCGGTGCACGGCGTGGATGTATCCCGCTGGCAGGGCGATATCGATTGGGTGAAACTGCGCACGCAGGGCGCAAATTTCGCTTATATCAAGGCTACTGACGGGGGTGACCACCTCGACCCAATGTTCCGCAAGAACTGGCGCGAAGCGAAAGCAGCTGGCATCAAACGCGGTGCCTACCATTTCTTCTATTGGTGCCGTGTGGCAAGCCAGCAGGCAGATTGGTTCATCCGCAATGTTCCCAAGGAAGCCGATGCGCTTCCTCCGGTCATCGATGTGGAATGGAATGGCGATTCGTCCTGTAAGAGACGGCCATCCCCGGCGCAGGTGCGGGAAAAAATGCAGGTCTTCATGGACAAGCTGGAGCAGCATTATGGCAAGCGGCCGATCATCTATACCGCTCCGGATTTCTACGACGACAATCTGAAAGGTGCCTTTACCAATTATCCATTCTGGCTGCGCGCAGTTGCACAGCACCCATCCAAGGTCTATCCGGGTCGTCCATGGACGTTCTGGCAGTATTCCGGATCGGGCCTGTCACAGGGCGTGAATGGCAAAATCGACCTGAATGTGTTCCACGGTTCGGAAGACGACTGGCACAGATGGCTGGCGCGTGCCGCCAGCTGATAGCCCTCGAAAGCTAGCGACAGACCAGTTTGAATGATATGAGGTCACATCAGGGATAACCGAAGCTTTGCCTCGAAACCCGGCATGCAACATCGCCATGCCGGGCCGTTTGTTGCCCGCATGGGGTTACCATGAAAGGGAACGGCAAACATGGATACCCGGATATTTGTGCTGGCGCTGGCAACATTCGTTACCGGCACCGCCGAGAATATTATTGTAGGCACTCTTCCCGGCATCGCTCGCGGCCTAGATGTTTCTGTCAGCGCCGCCGGTCAGTTGACCTCAATCTTCTCTATTACCTTTGCGCTTGCCGCTCCGCTGGCGCTCGTCCTCACCACACGGTTTGAGCGGAAAGTCATTCTGGTCTCTGCGTTGGGTGTTTTCATTGCAAGCAATATTCTCGCCAGCTTGAGCCCCGATTACGGGGTTCTGTTTGCCGCGCGTATCGGGATGGCGATGGCAAGCGCGGCGGTTTGCCTGATCGCCACGATGCTGGCAACGGAATTGGTCATCCCGGCAATGCGCGGGCGCGCCATCGGAATCATATTCGTGGGTATAAGCGGTTCGATGGTCGCCGGTGTTCCCACGGGAATGATCGTCAATGAGTGGCTGGGCTGGCGCACGGTTTTCCTTTGCCTGGCATCAGCCGCAGCTTTGGTTCTACTTCTGTCAATGCATGCATTGTCCGGCGCGGGACGCAGCCAGCGCGGCGTGCCGCCTTACACGCCGCACCTGAAATCTTTCCGGTTGGTATCGGCGCAACTGGTTTCCATCATGATGATCGGCGGTCATTTCGTGTTGTTCGCCTATCTCACCCCCTACCTTCTGGAAGCCGTGCACGTCTCTTCGCAGAGAATTATATGGGCGATGTTGGCCTTTGGGCTGGCTGGCATGACGGGCGGGTATCTCGGCGGCCTGCTTGCCGACAAGCTGTCGCCGCGACTGGCCATTGTGCTGACGCCACTCCTCTATCTAACGGCGTTGATGGCAATACCGGCTGCGATCAACTCCGGCACTGTTTTTGGTATGGTGCTGATGATCTGGGCTTGTTTGAGCTGGATGATATCGCCCGTCGTACAGAGTTTTCTCATGACAACCGATCCTGCGACAAGCGAGGCCGGCGTCGGGATCAACCTGTCTGCCATGCACGTGGGCGTGGCCCTCGGCACGGCAACAGGCGGGCTTGCGTTAGATTACATGTCGTTGCAGGCCCTGCCCTGGACAGGGTCTGTTCTGGTCGGACTGTCCTTGCTATGTGCTCTTAACGCTTCCCGATCTTTTCTAGGTCGTATGGCGTCGATTGATACATCTCGTTGATCCAGTTTCCGAACAGAAGATGCGCGTGGCTGCGCCAGCGATTTTCCGGCTGGCGCGTCGCATCGTCTCCGGGGAAATAATTGGCCGGAACCTTCGTGTCGGGCTGAGCCTGAATGTCGCGGAAATACTCATCCGCAAGCGATGTGGTGTCATACTCCACATGATTGAACATATGCAGCGAGCGGTGATGCGGATCGTCTAACAGACAGAGACCCGTCTCCGGACTGTCGACCAGCACCTTCAACCCGCTATCAGCCGGAATGTCGCTCTTGCGCACTTCGGTCCACCGGGAAACCGGAATCTTGAAATCATCCGAAAATCCGCGGAGATATGGCGAAGACGGAGCAAGGTTGCGCTGGCTATAGACACCCGAAGCCTTGTCCGGCAGTTCATATTTGCCCATGCCATGGAAATGATGGACGGCAGCTTGCGCTGCCCAGCATATATTCAGCGTCCGGTGCACATGGGTCTGCGTCCAGTCGAAAACACGCTGCATTTCGTCCCAATAGGTGACTTCCTCGAATTCGAGACGCTCGACCGGAGCACCCGTGATGACAAAGCCGTCGAAGCGTTGCTCCCGCACATCTTCCCACGGCTGATAGAAGGACAGCATGTGATCGGCAGGCGTGTGGCGCGCCACATGGTTGGTAATCCGAACGAGGGTCAGCTCCACCTGCAACGGTGTTGCGCCAAGAAGACGCGCAATCTGCGTCTCGGTCGTGACCTTGTTCGGCATCAGATTGAGGAGACCGATCTTCAGCGGACGAATATCCTGACGAATGGCATCTGCTTCGCGCATGACCATAACGCCCTCGGCTTGGAGAACACTGGTTGCTGGCAGATCGTCAGGAATTTTAATCGGCATGTCGCGTCGGTCCCTAGTTTATGTCGGAGCTGACGCGAGTGGCTTTATCCGTATATTTGCCGGTTGGGCCACATCCTCCCTTTACAGAGAGTACCACCTTGCCCGGAGAGGCAGGTTGGCGTTGGGCGTCGCCCCAACTCTTGATGTGATGTCACTTCTACTCAAACTCTTTCAGGGTGGCAATAGGGTTTAAGTGCCACCTCGAACTGTTTGAGAAATTTCCTTTTCAGCGGCTGGCCATTGCGCGAAATCAGCACTGCCATAGACACGGAATTTGGAATGAACGGCCTTTAAATATGTCCGATTGCGGCTTTCAACTCACTCATGCGCTGGGCTGATGTCCGAAAAGATCGTTCCCCAGCGAAACCGAATGCGATTGCACGAGAATCCTTTTCTTCGACTGCGACGCGACATGAAGCATGAACTTCTGTCGCCCCCGTGGCTTCGATTATCCGACCTACATTGCCGGCACTGACGCCGCTGCCGGGCATAATGCTGATGCGTTTCCCGGCCTTTCCCGCCAAATGCCGCAGATTGTCCAGTCCCTCTTCCGCGGTCTGGGAGAGGCCGGACGTCAGGATGCGCTCGAAACCAAGCGCGATTGCCTGCTCCAGCGCGGTCTCCGCGTCAGGCACGAGATCGAAGGCGCGGTGAAGCGTGGTTCCGAGACCTTTTGCCTCTGCAATCAGTCTTTCCAGCAAGGTAACATCCAGAGAACCATCGGCGAGCGAAGCACCCAGGACGACCCCGGCCAAGCCGGCATTTCTGGCGTTGCCAATATCTGCCGCCATGATGACTTCGTCTTCAGCCGAAAAGCAAAAGCTGCCCGCACGGGGTCTGATCATCGCGTAGACCGGGATCGGCACTGTTGAAGCAAGCTCCATCAATGCCTGCGAGGGCGTCAAGCCGCCCAGTTCAAGGGCGGAACAGAGTTCGATGCGATCCGCGCCACCTTCGATCGCCGAATACAGGCCTTCGGCGCTATCCACGCAGACTTCGAGTAACACGCTCACGCCTGATGCCCCAATATTGCAGCCCCGACCAAACCGCCATCGCTGCCGAATATCCCGGGAACGACTATAGGCTGCTCCGTTTTGCGCAGGATTCGGGCTCTCACTGCCTCGTCAATCGCTGAAATCAGCTCGGACGCCGTGGCAAGCCCGCCACCCACGGGAATGATCGATGTGCCGGTTACGTTGACGACGGCAGCCAGCGGATCGGCAACCAGTTGGAGATAGGCGGAGATTGTCCTTCCGGCCATCTGACAGCCGTCGAGCCAATCCTGTATAATCTCATGGCTCGTTGCATCGGCGGCATTCAGAAAACGGTGCAGCCTCTCAATCCCGCGCGCGCCGCCGACGGTATCGACACAACCGCTTTGCCCGCAACCGCAACTGAAGCGCGGGACCAGTACAGTTTGTCCATCAAGGTCCACCGATGTGTTGAGGATCGGGCCATGTCCCCATTCACCAGTCAATCCGCCCTTACCTCGAACCAGCCGGCCATCGACAACAAGCCCACCACCGACGCCTGTGCCCAGCACTGCGCAGAAGACGATATCGTGGCCTTTACCGGCGCCTTCAATCGCTTCGGCAAGCGTCAGACAATCGGCATCATTGGCCGCGATGACCCGGCGCTGCAGTCGCTCTCCAAGTTCGAGACTTAGCTTGTGACCTGTAATGCAGGGAATATTTGCCGACAGAGCAGTCGTTGTATCCGGATCGACCAATCCGGCGATCGAGAGGGCAAGCGGCCACTCCTCGTTCGGCGCGTGAGTTCGTAGCGTCGTTTCCAGCGCACACCCAAATTCTTCCCAGCTGTCAGCGGGAGTGGGGAGCTTTTCGAGAAGCTCGATATTTCCCGGATGCGTCGAGCGCGCAAGCCGAATGAAGGACCCACCGACATCTGCCGCGAGAACAGTTCCAGACCTTTGAGACTGACGCGTGCTTCTGTCGTGCATGGGTCGATCTTCCGCCGATACGTTTCGATGTATCATCCAATCATCGCAAATGTACCGGCAGTCAATCGCGGGGCGCAGTCTTTTCTAAGGTTTCGACGCTACAAGCGAGATGTTCACACCTTGCGAGTCCTTGCATTGAACGACCCACTCGCCGTTCGGCACCTCCATAGGTCCTTGCAGGACGGCTCCGCCAAGAGACTTGACCCTGTCGGCTGCATCCTTGACGCCTTCCACCATGAAGTAAAAACCCCAGCCGACCGGTGTGCCGGGAGGCGCGGTCATGATGCCTCCATGATCGGCGCCATCGACGCTGAATACTTTGTAATTGCCCATAGGGCCCATGTCGAAATTGCGTGAGAGTTTCCAGCCAAACACTTTCTCGTAGAAGGGAAAAACCGTCTCGCAATCCTTCGCATAAAGTTCGTGCCAGCCCGGATGTCCCGGTTTGCGTGAACCGAAATCATCCGGTGCCGGCATATCCCCCATCGGTTCGAAAAGCGCAAAGATGCCGCCTTGCGGGTCGGACACAATCGCGAACCGTCCGATATTCGGGATATCCTGCGGCGCCCTCAAAACCTTGCCGCCTTCCGCTTCCACTTTCCGCGCATATTCGTCGGCATTCGCCACGCCGACATAACCGAGCCAACCTGCCTGGCCGCCGCAATCCTCCTTCGGCATGTCCGCCATCGACATCATGCCTGCGATCATGCATCCGGGCACTTCGAACAGCGTATATTTCATGCCGGGAACACCGGCGTCCTTCGCCGCCCAACCGACGACTTTGGTATAAAAATCCTGCGCGCTGTCCGTGTCTGTCGTCATAAGTTCGTACCAGACGAACGGAGATGAGCCCTGTTTCATTGAACGTACTCCCTTGGTTCTCTCTTTTGTTCGAACGATCAGCCACAACAGCTATGACCGGATGCCTTTGTTTCGTATTCATCGTGCCGCTTGACGAAATGCATCGTCCCGTTTTCGTTGCGGCCCTTGGGCGCCCGATCAAGGATCATCAACGTGCCTATCCATTCTTCAATGCCGCGGGCATAGCTGGAATAGGTGTGATAGATTGTGCCGTTTTCGTCCTTGTAGAAGGCGCTCATGCCCGGCAGCTCATCGAAGGCGTCTTCTGCGGCAAGCTTGTCGAAATTGTAGAACACCCGATTGTTTTCGAGCTCTTCCTTCGTGAAGGAGACGTGATAATCGAAGTTGAAATCGCTGCCTTCCGATGAGACCCATGGGAAATGCCAACCCATTCGCTTCTTGTAGGCTTCAAGCTTTGCCAGCGGTCCGCGCGAAACGGCAACGAGCGTTACATCATGATTGTTGAGATGCGCCACCGCGCCATCAAAATTGTCGGCAAGAAACGAACAACCCGTGCAGCCTTGATCCCAGTCAGGTCCGAACATGAAATGATAGATCAGCAACTGGCTGCGCCCGTCGAACAGATCGGAAAGCGTTTTCCGTCCCGAAGGCGTATCGAACGTATAGTCCTTGTCTACCTTCACCCATGGCAGGGCTTGCCGCTCACGATTGACCTTGTCGCGCAGATGGGTGGCTTCTTTCTCGCTTGCCAGAAGCGCACGCCGCGCCTCAAGCCAAACTTCTCGGGATACGACCTCGTTCATGGTGCAAGCCCTCCTCCGGCTTTTGCTCCCGCCCGTAGATATCAATGTTCCTGCTTGACGATTTACATTGATATCAATATTAATAAATCATGTCAAATAGCCGTGATGTACCTTTTGAAACAACGCTTCTGGTTCGTGATACCTGCCTTTGCTTGCATGTTCAGCGCGCCGCCCGCGCCCTCGCCCGCCGCTTTGACGATGCCCTGCGCCCGGTGGGGCTAACGAACGGCCAGTTCTCCTTGTTGATATCGCTCAATCGCCCGGTGCCTCCACCAATGAAGCCGGTCGCGGAGCTTCTGGCCATGGATCAAACCACGCTGACCGCGGCGCTGAAGCCGTTGCAGCGGCAAGGCTGGGTGGAGATCATCGTGAATCCCGACGACAGGCGCGAGCGATTATTGCAACTCACACCCGAGGGTAAAGCTATCCTTGCGGCAGCCGTGCCGATCTGGAAGGCTACCCATCTGGACATTGAGAAGCAGCTCGTAAATGGCAATGGCGACGAAGTTCGTCGCAACCTGCTGGTTATGTCATCGGTGTGATTGCTGCACCTCCTTCAGAAATCCCACCCCTCGCAGACAAGCGGTCTGGAAATCGCAATCTACAGGTATACATTGGTGTCGAACGGTCGCGTACTGCTGGGAACGGGCCGGTCACTCGCCGATTGATCCAGCAAGCAGGCGGAAGTAATGAGCGAACAGCGTGTCCCCCATCTTGTCGTTGTCGGCGCCGGTTTTGGCGGATTGCAATTGATCCACGATCTCAAAAACGTCAATGTGCGGATTACATTGATTGATCAGCGTAACCATCATCTTTTCCAGCCGCTTTTATATCAGGTTGCGACAACCATCCTCGCCACATCCGAAATTGCCTGGCCGATCCGCCAGCTGTTTCGCGACCGCACTGAAGTGACCACACTGCTGGGTACAGTTACCGACGTGGATACGGAACGCCGGCAGGTGCAGCTCGAAAACGGCACAGAAATTTCATACGATATGCTCGTCCTCGCCACGGGCGCACGCCATGCTTATTTTGGCAACGATCAGTGGGAAGCGCTGGCGCCTGGACTGAAGGCGCTTGAGGATGCAACAACTATTCGCCGCCGTCTGCTCCTCGCCTTCGAGCGCGCTGAACGCGAAACCGATGAAGCAAAACGGAAGGCGCTGCTGACATTTGCCATCGTTGGCGGCGGGCCGACTGGCGTGGAGCTCGCAGGCATTATTGCAGAGCTCGCCAAGCAAACCATATGGCCTGAATTTCGCAATATCGACACGCGGCAAACGCGCGTAATGCTGCTCGAAGCGGGTCCGCGCATTTTGGCAGCCTTTCCGGAAGATCTGTCCGACTATGCATTGAGAGCACTGGAAAAACTGGGCGTGGAAGTACGGCTCGGGATTCCGGTGAAGGACATAACAGCCGAGGGCGTTACAGTCGGCGAAGAGTTCATTCCGTGCCGCACGGCGATCTGGGCTGCTGGCGTTGCGGCTTCCCCTGCCGCAACGTGGCTGGGCGCGGAGAGCGACCGTGCCGGACGCGTCAAGGTTCTATCAAACCTCAATGTTCCCGGGCATGAAGATATCTTCGTCATCGGGGATACGGCCTGGGTTGAGGGACCGGACGGGAAGCCGGTTCCGGGCATAGCGCCTGCCGCCAAACAGCAAGGTGCCTACGTTGCCACGGTCATAAAAAGCCGCATCGAAGGACAAACGCCGCCAATGCCGTTCCGTTACAAGCATCAGGGCAATCTCGCCACCATTGGCAGAGGCGCTGCTGTGGTCGATATGGGGCGCTTCAAGCTGAAAGGCATCATCGCCTGGTGGTTCTGGGGTATTGCGCACATCTTCTTCCTGATTGGAACACGAAGCCGTGCCGCTGTCGCGTGGAGCTGGCTGTGGACTTATATTTCCGGCCAGCATAGCGCGCGGTTGATCACCCAAGGCAAATCTGTCGAACGATGAATACGAAACGGCCCGCCAGAAGCGGGCCGTTTCCTTTCAAGTCGTCACTATTATTCAGCGGGTTCCAGCTGCGGAATAACATCCGTGATGAGAGGCGCACCGTTCATCGCTGCGGCGAGCTTGTCCGTGTCGAGTTCATTTTCCCAACGCGCCACCACAATGGTCGCCACCGCATTGCCGACAAGATTTGTCAGTGCCCGGCATTCGGACATGAAGCGATCGATACCGAGGATTAGAGCCATGCCCGCAACCGGAACGGCCGGAACGACAGACAGTGTCGCCGCCAGTGTAATAAACCCGGCGCCTGTAATGCCCGCCGCCCCCTTGGAGCTCAGCATCGCCACCAGCAAAAGCAGAATCTGATCGCTCAACGACAGCGGGATGTCCGTCGCCTGTGCGATGAAGAGCGCGGCCAACGTCATGTAGATATTGGTGCCATCCAGATTGAACGAGTAGCCGGTCGGAATGACCAGCCCCACCACCGAACGCTTGCAGCCGGCCTTTTCCATCTTGTCCATCAGCGCTGGGAGGGCCGCTTCCGACGAAGACGTGCCCAGAACCAGAAGCAGTTCTTCCTTGATGTAGCGGATGAGCGCGAGGATCGAGAAGCCATTGTAGCGGGCGACCGCTCCAAGAACGACAAGCACGAACAGCAGGGAAGTAAGATAGAACGTGCCGATCAACAGTGCGAGATTGGCAATCGAACCGATACCATATTTACCGATGGTGAACGCCATGGCACCAAATGCGCCAATCGGGGCTGCCTTCATCAGGATTGCAACCAGCTTGAAAACCGGTGCAGTCAAGACATGAAGAAAATCGGTAACGGGCTTGCCCTTATCGCCGACCAAAGCCAGCGCGATACCGAACAGGACGGAGAAGAACAGCACCTGCAGGATGTCGCCCTCAGCGAATGCGCCGACAATTGTCGTTGGAATTATGTTGCTCAGGAAACCAGTGATGGTCTGTTCGTGTGCCTTGGCGGCATAATTGGCAACGGCTTTCGGATCGAGCGAAGCCGGGTCGATATGCATTCCTGCGCCCGGCTGCACGACATTGGCGACGATAAGCCCGACGATCAGGGCCAGTGTCGAGAATGTCAGGAAGTAGATCATCGCCTTACCGGCAACGCGACCTACCTTCTTCATGTCGGTCATACCGGCGATGCCGGTTGCAACGGTCAGAAAGATGACCGGAGCGATAATCATTTTGACGAGCTTGATGAACGCATCGCCAAGCGGCTTCAGCTGCGTTCCCAGTTCGGGGTAAAAATGACCAAGGAGAATACCGGCAGCAATAGCCACCAACACCTGTACATAAAGGTGCTTGTAAAAGGGAATAGGACCACGCGGCGAAGCCGCGGCGCCTGTCGGTACTGCAATCATGACGTCCTCCGTTCGGCCCAGCCTGGAACTCGTTCCAACCTCCCGAGCCATTCAGTCTCAAGTTTCAGCGATCAGAACCGCTGCTGAGTTGTTTGATTGCAATCTCCGTGCCAGTCTACGACTCTAGGTCTAAGTTATTGTTTTTAAATATTTTAATATGTCTTACGGTGACGGGCCTCGATAAAAAGTGCGATTATCCGCACATTTCTATTTCTCCCATGTCTGAAATATTGCACAATAAAGTGATGAGCCCGCACCCTTCCACCATGGACATTCTAACCCTGCCCACAAACGCCAGCCGTCGCCCATGGGCGCTGTTTGGTTTGTTTTGGGCGGTGGTTTTTGCACTCGCTTTCTGGATCGTCGGCGACCTGGCGCGAGACAAGGCCATGCTGGCATTGAGCGAGCAGGCCCGGATCGATGCCAACCTCAATACGGCATTGTTGCGCGCAGTGCTCGACAAGCAGCGCGCTTTGCCTCTGGTGCTGTCAAAGGACCGGGCACTGGAAACTGCACTGCAGGACAAGACGCCCACGACGATCACTCCCCTGAACGAAAAACTGGAGACGCTCGCGCGCGGCACGCAGGCAGCGGTCATCTATCTTGTCGGTATGGATGGCGTCGCCATTGCTGCAAGTAACTGGCGCGAACCGGACAGCTTCGTCGGCAACGATTACAAATTTCGCCCCTATTTTCACAACGCGCTGAGAAACGGAGATGCCGAATATTTCGCACTCGGCAATGTCAGCAATCGCCCTGGCCTCTACATATCGCGCCGCATTGATGGCCCGAACGGTCCACTTGGCGTGATCGTCGTGAAACTCGAATTCGACCGTCTCGAAAGCGACTGGAACAGTGCCGGCCGTCCAACCTTCGTAACGGACGAACGCAACATAGTGCTGATTACGAGCCTGCCGTCGTGGCGATTCATGACTATCGGGTCAATCGGTCAGGAACAGATCCAGTCAATCCGCGATAGCCTGCAGTTTGGAGACGCACCGTTGGCACCCTTGCCGCTTTCGGTGACTTCATTTGATAGCGGGGACTCTTTGTTGATCGACGCCCTGCTCCCGGGCAACGCCCGCAATACCGACTTTCTTGCAATCCGCTCTGCCGTGCCCTCCACTTCCTGGCAAATGTACAGTCTCGCACCAATTCGTCCGCAAATTCCTGCTGCCGTCCGAGAAGCACGGCTGTTCGCCTTTATCGTTCTGACAGCGATCGCGAGCTTTGCAGGACTTCTCCTGCGGCGCAAACAGAAGCTCGCGGCCCGCATTGCCGATGCCCGACGCACACGGATGGAACTTGAAGAGCGGGTGGAAGAACGCACCCGCGACCTCAGCCTGGCGCGGGACAGGCTGCAAGCGGAGATCAGTGATCATCGCCGCACCGAAACGATGCTGCAGGGCGTGCAGCAGGATCTTGTTCATGCCAATCGTCTCGCCATCATGGGTCAGGTCGCAGCAGGCGTGGCGCATGAAATCAACCAACCGGTTGCAACCATCCGCGCTTATGCAGACAACGCAAGAACCTTCATTGAACGCAAGAGACTTTCGGAGGCAGCCGACAATCTCAACGAAATCGCGGCGCTGACAGATCGAATCGGCACGATCACAGGTGATTTGAAAGCGCTTGCGAGAAAAGGACGTTCTCCCTCCGAGCCAACCTCGCTAAGCAAGGTTATTTCGGGAGCCCTGGTATTGTTGCGCAGCCGTTTTTCCGGACGGATGGACCAACTCGACGTCGTGTTACCACCGCCCGAACTACGCGTCATCGGGCATTCCATCAGGCTCGAACAGGTTTTCATAAACCTGTTTCAGAATGCACTGGAAGCAGTTGATGCAAAAGAAAATGATGGTCGGATAGAAGTCCGAACCCATGTGGAGAATGACAAGGTCATCATCACCGTCTCCGATAACGGACCAGGCATGCCACAGCATATTCGCGACAATCTGTTTTCGCCCTTCAATACATCGAAGGAAAAGGGACTCGGCCTTGGTCTTGTGATCGTCAAGGAAATCGTCAACGATTATGGCGGGACGATTTCTGCCGAAAGCGGCCCCGCCGGCACGTCTTTCCGCATCGAATTGAGAAAAGCATGATGGATAAATCACCCTCCGTTATTCTGGTCGATGATGACAGGGCGCTGCGGCGCGCCACCCGGCAGACGCTCGAGCTTGCCGGTTTCGATGTTGCAGATTTTCCGAACGCTCTGGATGCCTTGAACAGTGTTACATCTGCTTATGACGGCGTCGTCGTCACGGATGTGAGAATGCCGCAAATCGATGGCCTTCAGCTCTTTGCACGGATCAAAGCGGTTGACGCCGAACTGCCCGTCATCCTGATCACCGGTCATGGTGATATCCCGATGGCCGTGCAGGCCATTCAGGACGGCGCTTATGATTTCATCGCCAAGCCGTTTGCAGCCGACAGGCTCGTGCACAGCATCCGCCGCGCCTGGGAAACGCGCCGACTGGTCCTCGAAAACCGCGCTTTACGCGAAGCCGCGCAGAATGCGGAGGGCGATCTGCCGTTGATTGGCCAGACGCCCGCAATGGAAAACCTGCGTCGTACCTTGCGGGATATAGCCGATACCGATGTGGATGTGCTCGTAGCTGGCGAAACCGGCAGCGGCAAGGAAGTGGTTGCACAATTGCTGCACAATTGGAGCCGTCGCCGCAAGGGCAATTTCGTGGCTCTCAACTGCGGTGCCTTGCCCGAAACGGTGATCGAAAGCGAATTATTCGGTCACGAGGCAGGCGCTTTCACCGGAGCGCAGAAAAAGCGGCTTGGGCGGATTGAACATGCAAGTGGCGGCACGCTGTTTCTGGATGAAATAGAAAGCATGCCGGCTGCGACACAGGTGAAACTGCTGCGCGTGCTCGAGATGCGGGAGATCACCCCGCTCGGTACGAACGAGGTGCGCCCGGTCGATCTTCGCGTCGTGGCGGCCGCAAAGATCGATCTTGCGGACCCTGCACAGAGAGGCGACTTCCGAGAAGACCTGTATTACAGGCTGAACGTCGTCACCCTTTCCATTCCGCCGCTGAGAGAAAGACGTGAGGACATTCCGTTGCTTTTCGCGCATTTCCTGTCGCGGGCTGCAAAGCGCTTCAATCGCGACGTGCCCGCAATCGAAGCCCCTACGAACCGCTATCTTATGAGTCACGACTGGCCGGGAAATGTCCGCGAGCTCGCCCATTTTGCCGACCGTGTGGCGCTTGGGGTTGAGAAAGCGGTTCATTCGACAACGCTCACGAGCAGCAATCAGGAGCCGCTTCCCAAACGGCTGGAGCGCTATGAGGAAACGATAATTCGCGAAACACTTGCCGCGCATAATGGCAATGTTCAGGAAACGATTGAAGCCCTCGGTATTCCAAGGAAGACCTTTTACGATAAGATGCAGCGCCATGGCATCAATCGTGCGGACTACCGCAGCAACGGCGATTGAGGTTGATCTGTAGCAATATGGGAGGACCATGATGTCGCTGAAACTCTACCTGCATCCCTTCTCGTCTTATTGCCAGAAGGCCATAACAGCTTTCTATGAAAAGGACATAGCCTTCGAAGCAAGAATGCTCGACGGCACCGAACCGGTTGCCAGCGAGTTCGCCGCGCTCTGGCCTTTTGGCAAGTTTCCAATCCTGACGGACAATGGAAAGCTGGTCTTTGAAGCAACTGGAATAATCGAATATCTCGAAGCTGCCTATCCCCATTCCCGACGTCTGATCCCGTCCGATCCACTTGCAAGCGCTGATGTACGCATGTGGGATCGCTTCTTCGATAACTATGTAAACTACCCACAACAGCGTCTTGTCTATATTGCGCTTGGCCGCGAACATGATGATGGCGGCGACCGCTGGCGAGCGATGCTCGATACAGCCTATGCGTTTTTGGATCGGCACATGGCTGGGCGCGAGTGGGCTTCCGGCGATGAGTTCAGTCTGGCTGATTGCGCTGCGGCTCCCTCCCTGCTCTACGCAGATTGGACTTATGCCATTGCCGAAGAGTTCACCAATGTGTGGGCCTATCGCAAACGTCTGCTTGCACGCCCCAGCTATGCCCGCGCTCTGGACGAAGCACGACCATTCCGGCATCTGTTCCCGCTCGGAGCGCCAGAAGAAGGCCGGGATTGAAACGTGTTTGGTGAGGCAGACTACATAGACTGCATGAACGCATGCAATACCACAGCCTGATTATGCTCTTCGTCTTTCGCACCATATAACAGCGTCAGACGACCGCCTTTCTCGCCAGCTTTGGCCATTAGCTCTTTCAGCACGGGCTTTTTGCGTTCAAGCTCTTCGCGATACTTCTTCTGAAAATCGCTCCATTTTGCCGGATCGTGGCAGAACCATTTGCGAAGTTCGGCTGACGGAGCAATATCCTTGGCCCACAGATCTATATCGGCTTTTTCCTTCGTCATGCCCCGCGGCCAAACTCGATCCACGAGGACACGGTAGCCATCCTCCGGTGAAGGAGCATCGTAAATGCGCTTCAAATCGATCGTCGTCACGGCAACTGCTCCCCTTTGCAAAACCGAAAATATGGCCGTCGGAGAGGTTTCGGCAAGTCCACCCCGAACAAAAGAAAAGGCCGCTGCAAATCGGACATCTCATGTCCGACAGGCAACGGCCTTTGGTGGCAAGAACCGACTGCGAGGGAGCCGCCGGTTATCGCACGAAACGGAAAACTTAGTTCTTCTTGGCCGGAGCGGCCTTCTTGTGCGACTTCTTCGCGGTGTGATGCTTCTTGTGAGCCTTAGCCTTCTTCGCATGATGCTTGGCAACAGTCGTGTGCGTTGCAGCAGCCGGAGCAGCGTTAGCAGCGCTTGCCGTCAGCACAGGAGCGGACAGGCCCAGAACAGCGGCCACACCAAGAGCAGAAATAAGAGACTTCTTCATTTTCCGGTTCCTCAATTGGGTTTTCCGTTCGGGGTCTTCCCCGCCGGAGGTAAAGCACTTTCCTGTCCGCCCGTATCGGCCATGTCAGGTTTGATCCCTAGAAGCTTGAGGGCCTCGGCATAGGCTCGCAAGCCTTGAGCCTCTCTTCTGCTTGCGCAGAATTTCATCCCCCGCTTCTGCAAGATCTCTGCCTGACGGGCCTGCCGGGTTTCGGCACGACCTGAAAGCGCGGTTTGCAGTTGATGCTGAAGCCTGTCACACCGTTCGCTACGTGTTACGAGTTGCGCTGCCATTGCTCCGTTGGGAAGCGGGAAGGACAGCAGACCCGCAAGACAAAGTGTTGAAAGAAACGCTTTCGTTGCTGTTTTCGATATGAAAACCGACTTGAACATACGAATTCAATCTTTCATTGGACTTCAGTTTCTTCAGCGAAACCGTTATGACACGCCTTGTTTGCCCTTGTTTTTCGCATCTGTTGCAATTTGTTTCTGGATTGTAGCGCTATCCAATTGCCGGTTGAAAACCATTGCCCAAGGCTTTTTATCGTCGCAATCCGGGCGCTACTATCTCGTAACCTTAGGCTATTACGGATACTTCAAATTGAAAGAAGACGCCCACGTTCTGATTGTCGATGACGATAAGGACATACGTGACCTTCTGCATGAATTTCTCAAACGGCGCGGCATGCGCGTTTCAATCGCCCATGACGGCGAAGAAATGCATGATGTGATGAGCCGGACGGCAGTCGACCTGATTATTCTCGACGTCATGCTTCCCGGAAAAAGCGGCATTGAAATCTGCCAGGATATCCGTCGTCATTCGCGGGTGCCGATCATCATGCTTACGGCAATTGCCGATGCTGCCGACAAGATACTGGGCCTGGAAATCGGCGCCGACGATTATCTGGCCAAACCGTTCGATCCGCGCGAATTGCTGGCCCGTATCCGTGCTGTACTCCGGCGCCTGGAAAACAACCGGGCGCCCAGCCGTCCCGTCACTCATAGCTACCGCTTTGCTGGCTGGACCCTCGATTGCGCGCGAAGGAGACTTACGTCTCCATCCGACGTGCGAGTGGAACTTACCACGGCGGAGTTCAATCTCCTCGAAGCCTTCGTCAAAAGTTCGCAGCACATCCTTAGTCGTGACCAACTGATGGAAATGGCCGGAAATCAAGCGGTATACGGCTATGACCGCAGCGTTGATATCCTTATCAGCCGGCTGAGGCGCAAGCTGAACGATGATTCTCGCTCTCCCAAATTGATCCTCACCATTCGCGGTGGCGGCTATCAGTTTGGCCATGAGGTCGAGGTGGAATGAGGTTCCCTTTTCCGCGTTCTCTACCGAGCTGGCTTCTCACGATACTGATCAGCGGCCTTCTGATTACCCAGATAGCAACGCTCTGGATCGTTTCGCAGGACCGGAAGGAAGCCAACTATGCGCTTGAACTTTTCCGTCTCAGCGAAAGGGCGACATCACTCGTCAAGCTCTTGAACACGACGCCGGTCAGCGACTGGAACAGCCTTGCTTCTCGCCTGGCAAGCTCAGGTCAGGGCCTCACCATCACCCTGCAACCCGATGTGCCAACCGTGCTGGCGAGTGAAGAAGATCTTGCGGAACTGGAAGATGTCCTTGTCGCGCGCCTGGCGCGCTACGGTGTCATCGATGCCCGCATTCGGCGGGACAAGCTTGCCCACGGCCCGCATGCCACCGTTGTGCCGACCGCTGACAGCGGAGACATCGGCGATGTCGAAAAGCAGATCAACGATCTTGCCGCAACGGCAAATCTGGGCGCCAGCCTGACGACATCACTGCAATTTGGCGATGGGCGCTGGATCAATTTTACCACGCGCATCACCCCGGCTGATCCAATCATCACGACCGAAACCATTCCACTTTTCGCGCTTGTGGCGCTCAGCGTGGTTCTTGTCGCAATATGGGCAACGCGGCGCCTGACCGCACCTTACCGTGTGCTGGAACATGCCGTCCACCGCATCGGAGGCGACTTGAAAAGCTCTCCGCTGCCCGAAGACGGCAGCAGGGAATACAAGGCAGCCGCGCGAGCAGTGAATACGATGCAATCGAAGCTTCTCGATTATGTGGCAGAACGCGAGCAACTTGCAGCCGCCCTTGCACACGACCTGCGCACGCCGCTCACCCGTATCCGGCTTCGCCTGGCGCTGGTTGAAGATGAAGCCCTCGCAAAGTCGCTGGCCAAGGATCTGAGCGATATCGAGGCTATTTCACGTTCCGTGATCGACTTTGCCACGTCAGAACTAGCGAATGAAGAGAAGGAGAAAGTCGATCTCTGGTCGCTTCTCCTTTCCATTGTAGACAATTATCCGGACGCAACTCTGGATGAAAGAAACTCGGACATGCTGGACGCCATAGCTTACTGCCAGCCAGTCTCAGTCCAGCGCAGCATCACGAACCTCATTGACAACGCCATTGCCTATGGCGGCAAAGCGAAACTGTCGCTGCGCCAGGAAAATAACGAGCTTGTGCTGCGGGTGAAGGACAATGGGCCCGGCATTCCGACAGACCAGATCGAGGAAATGTTCAAACCTTTCAACCGTGTGGAAAAGTCCCGAAATCGGGACTCTGGCGGTTTCGGCCTCGGCTTGACTATCGCCCGCAACGTAGCGCGTGCCAATGCAGGCGATATTCTCCTGAAAAACAATCCATCGGGCGGATTGATCGCTGAACTGCACTTGCCCGTCTGGCGGCCGTAACCCCGAGGACTGACCTCGGGGACAATCACTCATGCAAAGACGGTGTCGACAGCCTTTTTCGTAGCTGCAACAATCTTGTCCGCTTCCTCAGGCGTAAGGCAAAGTGGCGGCGCGAAGCCCAGAATATCGCCTTCCGGCATGGCTCGCCCGATAACACCGTTGGCCAGGAGCGCCGTCGAAACCTGTGCACCGATTTTGAGCGACGGATCGAAAAACCTGCGGTCGTCACGATCTTCGACAAACTCGATCGCCGCCATCAGCCCCTCGCCGCGAATTTCCCCGACATGGCGATGTTCACCGAGAGCATCCGCCAATGCCTTGCGGAAATAGATGCCTGTGGAACCGGCATTTTCGACCAGCTTCAGTTCGTCGATGAGTTTGAGGTTGGCCACGCCTGCCGCTGCACAGATGGGATGGGCCGAATAGGTCCAGCCATGGCCGATCGGTCCCATCTTGTCCGATCCCTGAACCAGCACCTGCCACATACGGTCCGATACAATCGAGCCGGAAAGCGGTGCATAGGCCGAGGTCAATCCCTTGGCGATGGTGATCAGATCGGGCTTCATGCCATAGTGCTCGGACCCGAACATGCTGCCCAAACGGCCGAAACCGGTGACCACTTCGTCAGCAACAAGCAGAATATCATAGCGATCAAGAACCACCTGGATCTTCTGCCAATAGCCAGACGGAGGCGGAACGATGCCGCCGGTACCAAGAACAGGTTCACCGATAAAGGCTGCGATTGTATCCGGGCCTTCTGCAAGGATCATTTCCTCGAGCTTGTCGGCGCAATGTTGCGAGAACTGCTCTTCGCTCATAGAGCGATCCGCCCGTCGAAAATAATAGGGTGACTCCGTGTGCAGGACAGGCGCGCGCGGCAGATCGAATGCGTTATGGAACGTCGCAAGCCCGGTCATGCTGCCGGTCATTACGCCGGAGCCGTGATATCCGCGCCAACGAGAAATGATCTTTTTCTTCTCCGGGCGTCCGAGAATATTGTTGTAGTACCAGATGAGCTTGATGTTGGTTTCATTCGCATCCGAGCCGGAAAGGCCGAAGTAAACACGGCTCATATGGTCCGGTGCGCGGTCGATGATCATCTTGGCGAGCGTGATGGACACTTCGGTGCCATGACCGACATAGGCATGATAATAGGCAAGTTTGCGCGCCTGCTCTGCAATCGCATCCGCGATTTCCGTGCGACCATAACCAACATTGACGCAATAAAGACCCGCGAAAGCGTCGAGGCTCTTTCGACCGTTCACATCGGCAATATAGACGCCTTCGCCGCCCTCCAGCACGCGCGTTGGTGTTTCACCCCGCGCATGCATGCCCATATGGGTGGAGGGATGAAAGAAATGATCCCGGTCCCAGGCGGTGAGTTCATTGCTATTGTTCAACATGGGTATGTTCCTTTCCTGTCGCCACGCTTTCACGCGGCGGTATCGATGCAGAGATATTTGATTTCGGTGAAGGCTTCGATGCCCTGATGGGAGCCTTCACGGCCAAGCCCCGATTGCTTCCAGCCACCGAATGGGATCGGTGCGCCGGTGATCTTCGCGCGGTTGATGGCCACCATTCCATATTCGAGGACACGGCCCATCCGGAGTTGTCGTGCGCCGTTTGCAGTCACGACATAGGCAACAAGACCATATTGCGTGGCATTGGCACGAGCGACAACTTCATCCTCGTCGTCAAAAGCCGTGACGGCGGCGACCGGCCCGAATGTCTCCTCCCGCATGATTGCAGCGTCGTCCGGCACATCAACCAGCAAAGTCGGCTCGAAGAAAAGCCCGGCTTCTCCAAGCCGGTTGCCCCCGGTGACTATTCTGGCGCCCCGCTGCTTGGCATCGAGCACTTGCTCTTCGACCTTGGCGACCGCGCGACTATGCATCAGAGGGCCTATATCCGATGCCGGATCAAGCCCGTTGCCGACTTTCAGGGCGGCGATGCGCGTAGCAAACGCTTCGGTGAAAGATTTCAGAATACCGCGTTGGACGAAGATACGGTTTGCAGCAAGGCAATCCTGACCGGACGTTGCAAACTTGGCAGCCATCGCCACATCGACGGCCCGTTCAACATCAGCATCATCGAAAATGATCAAGGGTGCGTGACCGCCAAGCTCCATGACGAGCCGCTTCATCGTGTTAGCGCTCTTGGTAGCAATCAACTTGCCGATTTCGGTTGAACCGGTGAAGCTCAGTCCCCGCACCCGCTCATCGCGGCATAAAACATCGACGATAGGCGCAGCCTTACCTGTTACCACATTGAATATGCCTGCTGGCATTCCCGCGCGCTCGGCCAGTTCCGCCAGAGCAAGTGCGGAGAGCGGTGTTTCTGAAGACGGATGCACGACAACTGGGCAACCTGCTGCAATCGCTGCAGCAGCCTTACGGGTAATCATGGCATGCGGAAAATTCCAAGGGGTAACAAGCGCGACGACCCCAAGCGCTTCGCGACGTACGAGCATCTCGGCATTCTGGAGATGGCTTGCTATGGTTTCACCATTAAGCCGCTTCGCTTCTTCGGCAAACCATTCGATGAACGATGCGCCGTAGTCGATCTCGCCGCGCGATTCCGCCAGTGGCTTGCCCTGCTCCAGCGTCATCAACAATGCGAGGTCTTCACGATGTGTCGTGACCAACTCGAACCAACGCCGCAAAACTGCTGATCGTTCCTGAGGCAGTTTATCCCGCCAGGACGGAAAGGCCTTTACAGCGGCATCAATCGCAAGTGCAGTCTCGGCTTCGCCGAGGCTTGTCACACGGGCAAGCCGCTGACCGGTTGCAGGATCGAGAACAGAAAAGGTTTCAGCCTTCTCTCCTGCTACCCAGCGCCCCTCAACATAGCCCAGTTCACGAAAAAGATGTTTATCGCGGAGCGTGCCAAGCCCGTCATGTCGTATCGGATGATCCAGAACGGCGTTCATTGTTCTTCTCCCAATTCAGGAAGAAGTCTGTCACAGAATAGTTCTGGATTCAGACCAAACCGATCTCCACGAACATGCGAAATGGACTAACTTTAAGAGCCAGACAGTCTGTTTGGGCTAGTCCGCGGCTTCCTTGAACAGCGACAAAGGCGCACTTGTCTTCTCGTCCTTGACCAACTTGGTTACGATATAGGTGAAGTAGCGTTCTATACCGATATTCTGGTCCAGAAGACGGTCAATCAGCCGCTGATAGCCATCAATGTCGCGCGCCACGATCATAAGAAAATAGTCCACCCCACCGCCAACCGACCAGCACGACACGATTTCGGGTACAGCTGTGACGGCTCTCTCGAACCCGTCGAAATCGCTTTGGCGATGATTGCCCAGCGTAATCTGGACTATGACATGGGCAATAGGGGCTATTTTTCGATAGGCGATGCGCGCGTGATAGCCGGTCACAACGCCCGCTTCTTCCAGCTTGCGCAGCCGCAGCCAGCAAGGTGTCGCCGAAAGCCCGACCTTCTCCGCCAAAGCAAGCTTGGTGATCCGCGCATTCTCCTGAACGGCTCGGAGAATACGCAAATCGACGGCGTCGAGCTTCAAGGCGGCTTTCATTCTTTTGATCCAGCATCTGCAAACACTTCTGTTTTCATTGGCACGCCCCCGCGCCGCTGACAAGGCTCCCGCACATAAAAGTCGTTACAGATCATGATTGTAATGATCCAATATAATTATTGACATGATCAGAATGGTCTTTCACACATAGAGCCAAGAACAAAAAATCAGACATATGGGGAACGAGGATGCGGACATACGGTTTCGCACGCGGTGCATCATTGCGCCTTCTATCCGCTCGTCCATCGCAGCGTTTGACAGAGTTCAACACTGCATTCCCTGTCGTCATGACGCTATGAGAGGCAGCGCCGTGCCACGAGTGACGAATGAAACGATTGACCTTGAGGTTATCGAAGCAGCGCGTGACAGGTTGAAAAGCCTCGTCGTGAAAACACCACTGACGCGCTCCGAGCATCTGAGCGGATTCGCCGGAACCTCGGTTTATCTCAAACTGGAAAATCGACAGACGACGGGCAGCTTCAAACTGCGTGGTGCGACCAACGCTGTCCTTTGCCTGTCGTCCGATGATCGCAGACGTGGACTTGTGACGGCGTCGACCGGCAATCACGGACGTGCCCTTGCGCACGCTGTGTCGGAACAAGGATTGATCGCGACCGTTTGCCTCTCTTCGCTGGTGCCGCGCAACAAGGTCGATGCAATCCGCGATCTTGGTGCAGATGTGCGTATTGTCGGAAAATCGCAGGATGACGCCATGGACGAGGTGGCGCGCCTTGCCCGCGAAGAAGGAATGAATGTCATTCCCCCGTTCGACGATCAGCGCATTATTGCCGGACAGGGCACAATCGGCCTGGAAATCCTTGATGACCAGCCGAACATTGAGACTGTTGTCGTTCCTCTTTCAGGCGGAGGACTTGCTGCAGGCATCGCCGCAGCTGTTAAAGCCCGGCGACCTCATTGCCGTATCATCGGCGTTTCCATGTCTCGTGGCGCAGCCATGGATGCCAGCCTCAAAGCTGGCAGACCGGTCAATGTCGAGGAGCTGGAGACGCTTGCAGATTCATTGGGCGGCGGTATCGGGCTCGACAATCATTGGACTTTTGAGATGTGCCGCTCGCTATTGGACGAAGTGGTCCTGCTCGATGAAGAGGAGATTGCAGCAGGAATCCGACATGCCGCGACGCGGGAAGGTGAAGTCGTCGAAGGTGCTGCGGCCGTCGGCATTGGGGCCTTGTTGAGCGGAAAGATCAAGCCAACCGGACCGGCCGCCGTCGTTATCTCCGGCGGCAACATCGATCCTGGACAGCACCGCGCAATCGTGGAAGACCGCTATCGGAGGGCTGGCTGATGGCTGAAATGAGAATTCTCACCGAAGCTGATTTAAGGCAGATCATTACCCTCGACATGGCAAGCGTGGCGTGTGTGGAAAGTGCTTTTCAGGCACTCGCCGGTGGCGGTGTCAACATGCCGCCAATACTACGACTGGACATCCCAGCCCAACGTGGCGAAGTTGACGTGAAAACGGCCTACATTCCCGGACTTGACAGTTTTGCCATCAAGGTGAGCCCCGGTTTCTTCAACAATCCTTCGATCGGTCTGCCTTCTACCAACGGGCTGATGATCCAGTTCTCAGCGAAGACCGGGCTTGTCGAGGCTCTATTGCTGGATAATGGCTATCTGACCGATGTGCGTACCGCCGCAGCCGGTGCTGTCGCGGCAAAACACCTGGCAAGGGAAGACGCCCGTGTCGCTGCGATCTTCGGTGCAGGCATGCAGGCAGGAATGCAGCTTGAAGCCCTGACCCTCGTGCGCCCGATCTCCGAGGCACGGATCTGGGCACGCAACTTCGAAAGTGCACAAAAAGCAGCGCGAAGCTTTTCAGAGAAGTTCGGAATACAGGTGACAGCAACCGCTGACGCACGACACGCCTGCGAGAGCGCGGATATTATCGTGACGACAACGCCATCCGAAACGCCGCTCATAAAGGCCGAATGGCTTGTGTCCGGCCAGCACATCACCGCAATGGGTTCGGACGCCGAACACAAGAACGAGATTGATCCAGCCCTTTTCCTGCGACCGGTCATCTATGTCGCGGACAGCCTTTCACAAACACGCAGGCTCGGTGAGTTGCATCATGCGATTTCGGCGGGAATTGTCGCGGCGGATACGATTTTTCCAGAACTCGGCCAGATCGCTCTCAATGCCTCTGCCTTCCAACGAAAGGCAGCGGACATAACCTTTTGTGACCTCACCGGGACGGGCGTTCAGGACACGGCCATCGCTCGTCTTGCGACAGAGCGCGCCAGCCTGCGCGATGCAGGCACGAAAATCGATTCAACTAAAACTGCAGGAGCCAGTCGATGAGTGTGGAACTCAACTTCACCCGCGCGGAATACGATCAGCGGATAGCAAAAACCCGTCGCGCAATGGAGAAGGCAGGCTTCGATGTCATCATCGTCACCGATCCGTCCAATATGCACTGGCTGACCGGCTATGACGGCTGGTCCTTTTACGTGCATCAATGCGCTGTGCTTTCGATGGAGGGGGAACCGATCTGGTACGGTCGCGGTCAGGATGGAAATGGCGCGAAACGCACCGCGTGGATCAGCCATGACAATATCATCGGCTATCCCGATCATTACGTGCAGTCGCTTGACCGGCATCCCATGGATCTTCTGGCTTCGATATTGGAGGAAAAGGGTTGGGGCAGCAAGACGATTGCCGTTGAGCTGGACAATTACTGGTACACGGCTGCGGCCCATCACGCTTTGCAGAAACATCTGCCGAATGCCCGCTTCAGGGATGCGCAAGGACTGGTCAACTGGCAGCGCGCCGTCAAAAGTCCGACGGAAATCGACTATATGCGCAAAGCTGGCCGGATTGTTGAAGCTATGCATCGGCGTATCGTCGATAAAATCGAGCCGGGCATGCGAAAATGCGATCTGGTTGCGGAAATCTACGACGCAGGCACACGCGGCGTTGAGGGTTTCGGCGGCGATTACCCAGCCATCGTGCCTCTGCTGCCTTCCGGGCCCGACGCCTCCGCACCGCATCTGACGTGGAACGATCTGCCTATGAAGACCGGTGAAGGCACCTTCTTCGAGATCGCCGGTTGCTACAAGCGCTATCACTGCCCTCTGTCGCGTACCGTGTTTCTGGGCAAGCCGACGCAGGCTTTTCTTGATGCCGAGGAGGCCACGCTCGAAGGCATGGAGGCAGGACTCGCGGCTGCTCGACCCGGCAATACATGCGAAGATATAGCCAACGGCTTCTTCGCAGTGCTCAAGAAGTACGGGATTATCAAGGACAACCGCACCGGCTACTCCATCGGCTTGTCCTATCCGCCGGATTGGGGTGAACGCACAATGAGCCTGCGTCCCGGCGACCGCACCGAGTTGCAGCCAGGCATGACCTTTCATTTCATGACGGGCCTTTGGCTGGAAACGATGGGGCTGGAGATCACCGAGAGCATCGTTATCACTGAAACCGGCGTGGAGTGTCTTTCGAATGTACCGCGCAAGCTCGTGGTCAAGGATTAGGACGTTGCGATGATGCACACCTCGCCTCGCTCACGTCCCTCCCCGATCACGCCCACTGTCGACCTCAACCGCGACGGCGTTCAGCACGGACATCTGCGGCTGCCATGGTCCAGAGACGATTCCGCATGGGGATCGCTGATGTTGCCGATCTGCGTCATCCGCAACGGCGACGGTCCGACCGCGCTCTTAACCGGCGCCAATCATGGCGATGAATATGAAGGGCCTGTCGCTCTTTATGATCTCGCAGCCAATCTGAAACCGGAAGAGATCAGGGGCCGCGTCATCATTGTTCCGGCCATGAACTATCCTGCCTTTCTTGCGGGAACGCGAACATCTCCCATCGACAAGGGCAACCTCAACCGCAGCTTCCCGGGCCGTCCAGATGGCACAGTTACTGAAAAGATTGCCGACTATTTCACCCGCTACCTTTTGCCGGCAGCCGATATCGTCATGGATTTCCATTCTGGCGGGCGAACACTCGATTTTCTGCCTTACGCAGCCGCACATGCCTTGCCGGATACGGCACAGGAACTCCGCTGCTTTGCGGCGGTCAAAGCCTTTTCGGCGCCTTTCTCGATGCGGATGATCGAGATTGACGCTGTCGGCATGTACGACACGATAGCAGAGGAAGCGGGCAAGGTGTTTGTCACGACCGAGCTTTCCGGCGGCGGTACGATCTCCGCCCGCACTGCTTCCATAGCCAAGCGCGGCATTCGCAACCTTTTGCGCCATGCAGGCATTCTGCAAGGAGAGGTCGAGCTGTCGCCAACAACATGGCTCGATATGCCATCGCAGGAATGTTTCGGTTTTGCCGACACCGAGGGATTACTTGAACCTTTGGTTGATCTCGGAGCTCAGATACGCAAAGGCGACGTCATTGCGCGGGTTCATACCGTCACCCGCACAGGCATGGCTCCGCAGGAATACCGTGCCGCGCTCGATGGAATTCTCGCAGCCCGGCATTTTCCTGGTCTCATCAAAATGGGGGACTGCCTGTCGGTCATTGCCACGATCAGTGAGGAGCCGTCTCCGGGATAGACGATCATTAACGCCAACTGACAAGCCGGACAATAGAACAACCGGCGTTCATAAAGAGGAGTGAACACAATGCGCATGAAACATCTTACAATTTCCGCTCTGTTTTCGGCAGTTGCGGTCTTGTCTTTCACGCTTCCGTCACAAGCTGTCACCATCGATGATCTCAAGGGTGCCGGCTTTGTTCGGGGGGCAACGGCCAATGAGGTGCCCTACGGCTACATGGACGAGAGCGGCGCGGCCAAGGGGATAGGCCCTGACGTCGCCGCAGCGATCTTCAAGAAACTTGGAATTGAAGAAATCGACTGGACTGTTACCCCGTTCGGCTCGCTCATTCCCGGTCTGAAGGCCAAGCGGTTCGAGTTCGTCGCGGCGGAGCAGAATGTCTTGCCGGACCGCTGCAAGCAGGTCCAGTTCACCGTCGCAAATTCGAGTTACGGTGAAGGCCTTCTGGTTCCCAAGGGCAACCCAAAGAACATTCATTCCTATGAAGACATCAAGAAAGATCCATCGCTGAAAGTCGCAATCGTTTCCGGTGCGGACCAGATCGATTTTCTGCATGGAATGGGGATCGATGAATCACAGATCGTCATGATCCAGGGCAATGCCGATGCACCATCGACGGTCCAGACCGGGCGCGCTGATGCCTATGCTGCAACGGAACTGACGGTCGCCAAGCTGGTCGACAATTCACCGGAACTGGAACAGGCGCATCCGTTCACCGATCCAGTTGTGAACGGCAAATCTGCGAGAAGCTTCGGCGCGTTCAGCTTCCGTCCGGAAGACAAGGAATTCTATGAAGCTTTCAACAAGGCGCTCATCGAATTCAAGAAGACAGACGACTACAAAAAAATCCTGATGACTTATGGGCTTAGCGAGGAAAGCGTAGAAGCTGCACGAACAGTGGATACAGCCAGCCTCTGCAATCCAAAGTAAGTTGATTTGCGCCCGCCGAACCGTGAGCGGTTCGGCGGGCATTGTCTCATCTCAATCGGGAGACGATTATATGCATTGGACGGAATATCTTCCCGCCCTTTTCAAGGGAGCGCAAATCACTGCCATTCTTGCCCTCAGTTCGATGGCCATTGGCACCATACTGGCATTTTCCGCCGGAATTGCCCGATTTGCGGGTGGACCGATCCTTTCCACGATTGCGGTGATCTATATCGAGATATTCCGCGGCACGTCTCTGCTGGTGCAGCTTTTCTGGCTCTATTATGCCTTGCCGCTGATCGGCATTTCGTTTGATCCGATCACAACCGGCATCATGGGCCTTGGTCTCAACATCGGTGCCTATGGCGCAGAAGTGGTTCGCGGTGCCTTACAGGCGGTGCCGGAAGCACAACATGAAGCCGCCCGGGCGCTCAATTTCAGCAAGGGTCGTACCTTGTTTCATGTCATTCTTCCGCAAGCAGTAGTCGAAATGATGCCGGCCTTCGGCAACCTTGCCATTCACAACCTCAAGGACACCGCGCTTGCTTCGCTCATTGCGATCAGCGACCTCACCTTCCAGGCCCAGCGCTTGCGAAACCTGACGCTCGACAGCGTGACAATCTATTCGCTGACCCTGCTCGGTTATTTTGCAATGGCGCTCGTGCTGTCAGCGGCCATTCGCTGGCTGGAGCGGCGTCTGAGACGCCAGACCATGGCCGGAGGTTTCGCATGATCTACGGTTATGCCTGGGACACCTCATCCACTCTTTCGTTCGCGATTTCCATTCTGCCAATTCTGGCGATTGGTCTCACCGTAACTTTGAAAGCCGCTGCCACGGGCTTTGCAATTGCGCTGGTCCTTGGCCTTGTCTTTGCTCTTCTCCGTCGCAGCCCATACAAGATCATATCCTGGCCAACGACGGTTGTAGTGGAGTTCCTGCGTGATACACCACTGCTGGTGCAGCTGTTTTTCCTCTATTACGTGCTCCCCGTATACGGCATTGTTCTGCCTGCATTTCTGACCGGCGCTCTGGCACTTGGTCTTCAATATTCGGCCTATACGTCGGAAGTTTATCGCGGAGGTATCGAAGCGATCCCGCGAGGACAATGGGAAGCCGCACGCGCATTGAATCTCACGCCCTGGCGAACCTATCGCGACATTGTCATTCCGCAAGCCATACCCCGGATCATCCCGGCCATGGGCAATTACCTGGTTTCCATGCTGAAGGAGACCCCGGTGCTCTCGGTTGTCAGCATCGTCGACATGCTGAACCTCGCCAATCTGATCGGCGACCGCACCTTCGAATATCTGGTTCCGCTGTCGATGGTAGGCCTGATTTTCCTGGTGCTGACCTTGATCTGCTCGGCACTCATACGCCTGCTCGAACGCACACTTCCAAAAAACGGGATCGCTCTCAAATGACCCAGGAAATTATCCGCTTTCAGGACGTAACCAAGCGCTTCGGAGCGCTGACCGTGCTGGATCGCTTCAATTTTTCCGTCAAATCAGGCGAGAAGGTCACCCTCATCGGCCCCTCGGGCTCAGGGAAATCGACAGTTCTCCGTATCCTCATGACCTTGGAGCCGTTTCAGGAGGGTACTCTCGAGCTTGCAGACATGTCCTATCACGAGCCGAACGGCAAAGGACAATTTCAGGCAAGTGAAGGCCATTTGCGCAAGATCAGGTCGCATGTCGGCATGGTGTTCCAGAGCTTTAATCTGTTCCCGCACATGTCGGTGCTGCGAAACATAATCGAGGCCCCGATTCATGTTCTGGGAATGAAGCGCGCCGAAGCAGAGGCCCGCGCACTCGACCTGCTCTCCCTCGTGGGCTTGACCGACAAGAAAGACCACTATCCTTCGCAGCTATCCGGTGGCCAGCAGCAGCGCGTCGCCATTGCCCGCTCACTTGCCATGCGCCCACGCGTATTGTTGTTTGACGAACCCACGTCCGCTCTTGATCCGCAGCTCGTGGGCGAAGTGCTGTCAGTCATTCGCGGGCTGGCACAGGAGCATGACCTGACCATGCTCCTTGTCACGCATGAAATGCGATTTGCCCGGGAAGTATCTGATCGCGTTTGCTTTTTCGATAAGGGGCGTATCTGCGAGCAAGGCACGCCGGAACAGATATTCCAGACCCCGAGCGAGGCACGCACCAAAGAGTTCCTGCGTTCGGTGCTTTAGAAACTGGCTTTCAGGCGATCGATCCCACATCGTAGACAGGCGGCAATTGCGCAAAGGTCTCGCGGATGGTCTCAAGTGCCGTCTGCAATGCCGGGCGCGAAAGCCGTCCCCCAAGACAGATGCGAATACCACCACTTCCTCGATCAGCACCCGCAACAAATGGGTCCGATGGCGTGACCGCAACGCCTTTATTGGCAAGCGCGCGCACCAGCCCATCCTCAGACCAGTTGCGAGGTATTTTCAGCCAGGCGCATAACGACAACGGATTGTTGCCCGCCACATGCGAACCCAGAATATCGGTTACCTGCGCCTGACGGGATCGCAACTCGCTGCGCTGGATTTCAATCAATTCCGTCGCCGTGCCATCTTCGATCCAGCGGCTGGCCATCTCACCCATAAGATTGACACCGCTCCAGCTTGTGACGCGCAAAATAGATGTAACCCGAATGGAATATTGCGTTGGAACGACGAGGTAACCGGTACGCAAGCCCGTCATAACCGTCTTGGTGAAACTTGTAACAAAGAAGCCAAGATCGGGCAGCAACTCCGGCATGGAAGGCAATTTTTCTTCAAGGATGGGTTTGTAAACCTCATCCTCGATAACGCAGACATCGTATCGCCGGGCAATTTCTGCGATGGCGATGCGACGCCCTGCGCCCATCAGATGACTGGTCGGATTGCCCAGTGTCGGGATCATCACGAGCGCACGAACATCACCGGCCTTGCAGGCGGTTTCAAAAGCATCCGGTAGAATGCCCTGTTCATCAGTAGGGAGTCCACGCAAAGTAAATCCGATCACATTGGCAAGACCTATGATGCCGTGGTCGGTCAGGCTTTCCGTGAGCACTACTTCCCCGGGCTGAACGACGGCGGCAACAGCAAGAAACAACCCATGTGCGGCACCATTGGTGAGGATGATCCGGCCCGGATCGACATCAACCGACAGATTGCGCAGCCAATCCCGCGCGACAGCACGATGTCTGTCCAATCCCGCTATAGGACGGCAGGGGCGCATGAAACTTGCATTGTCCGACTGGCTCAATTCTTCCAGCAGGCGGCGCGAGGCATTCTCGTGCGCTTCGGTATAGACCGCCCGAATGATCGACAGATCCGCCGTTCCGCTAGGATCACGATCGAGCATGAACCGGTCCGCGCGCTCTGTCACCCGGTTGCAGACATATGTTCCCCGCCCAACCTCGCCGCGCAGATAACCACGTCGTTCAGCTTCCTTATAACTGATACTGACGGTCTGCACCGAAAGTCCGAGCTTGTGAGCCAGGTCCCGATGCGTCGGCATACGCATGGCGGGTTGAAGAATGCCCTTTTCAATATCATCGACAATTTTTTCCGTCAGAAGTCGGTGCTTGGTGACCCCCTTGCGCATTTCCAACATAGGTTCCCACATGCGTCTACCGACTCCATCATGACATATTGAGAATTGTCCTATTATACTGAATTAATACCATGACATTCCAGTCAAAACGGCACAGAGAACGAAGCAATTCAAACTGATGGAAACCATTGCGCCAATTTCCCAGAAAATGACTTTGTGGGCGCCTGTCGCGCAGAATAGTTGGTCTGAAATTGTGTCGGAAGTTAGCGATATCGGGTCATAAAAGATGACAAGTCCATCAAAACAAGCTATTGATAGATAAAGCGATTTCTATCGTTTGCCTGTCCACATCGTTCCTCGCCGCCGGACGAAATGCGCATGAATGAAAAACGGAGCCAGCCGGTTTCCAAGCCGCCAAATCCAGCCAAACCGTTCCTCGAAAACGAACGTCCCACGCTGAAGACAATAGCATTCATGACTGGCCTGGGCGTAACCACGGTTTCCCGCGCCTTGAAGGATGCCCCTGAAATCGGCCCCGAAACCCGCAAACGCGTGCAATTGATCGCGAGGCAGATCGGGTATCGCCCCAATCGTGCAGGCGTACGCCTTCGTACCGGTAAAACAAACGTCATTGCGTTGGTTCTTAATACGCAAGATGAAATCATGGGCTTTACCAGTCAGGTCATTCATGGTGTTGCGGATGTACTCGCCGAAACGCAATACCATCTCATTCTAACGCCCTATTTTCATTCAAGGGCACCCATCGAGCCGATCCGCTATATCGTCGAGACAGGTTCAGCCGACGGAATTATATTCTCACGCACAGAACCGGACGACCAACGCGTCCATTATCTGACCGAACATGATTTCCCGTTCGCCACCCACGGACGCACTGATACGGGCATCGAACATCCTTATCATGACTTTGATAATTTCACTTTTGCCCTGGAGATGGTCGGTAAACTGTCAACGCTCGGGCGGAGGCGACTTGCCCTGCTGACTCCGCCAGCGCACCTCACCTATTACCGGCATATGGTGGGTGGATTTTATGAGGGGCTGCGGACCTTTCATTGCAGCGGAACCCCACTTGAAGGGGTTGATCTTGATACATCCCTTGAGGACTTGCGGCTGCATGTTGCTCAACTGATGAAGAGAGCAGATCGGCCGGACGGCATCATCTGCTCCGGCAGTGCGGCTGCATTAGCAATTGTTGCAGGTATCGAAGATGCGGGAATGAACATCGGCAATGAAGTTGATGTAGCAGCCAAACAGTCGACCGAGATTTTGCACTGGTTTCGTCCGGGCCTGATTGTTGTTGAGGAGAGTTTCAAGCTCGCGGGCCAACAACTTGGTAAAGCCATTCTGGGCCGGATCAACGGCAAGGACGTCAAGTCCCTGCAGACAATAGGCTAGGTGGGTGGAGGCCACCCCAATCCCGCGGGATCGGGATAGCCTCCAATCGCTCGGGAGGAGCGATGCAAAGTCAGTTTGCCGCCCGTTTCTTTCTGTTTTCTTCCGGCTGAAGCAAGGCTTCTGCGGCAGCGATATCGAGTGCTTCCGGGCGCGTGCATCGTGTTTCAATGTCGATGAAACGCTTTTCTTCACCTGATCTCAGAATGGCCAACATGACATCGACCCCATGCAGGGCGCGTTCCAGCGAACAGCGCATATCACGACCCTCCAGGATGGCGGCCGCCATATCTGCCAGTCCTGCCGCTCTATAGTTGGCCATCATGCCTTGCGAGTGCTGTTCATTGGCGATGCCAAAGGGGTGTTCCCAGTTTTCGACAGGTTCGGCTGGCTCACCCGGCTTCGCTATCTGTACCTCCCCACCGAAAAAATTTGGGTCCGGCAGATAGAGCGATCCTTCGGTGCCATATAGTTCCATGTTCGCATGGCGGTGCGCCCACACATCCCAACTCGCTGAAAGCGTTATTGTTGCGCCTTGCTCGAATTCCAGCAGTGCGTGAATGGTGGTTGGTGTCTCCACGGGAATCGTTTCGCCTTTGCGCGGTTCCGAACTGATCGTCCGCGTCGGTGTCGCCATGGAAGTCAAAGCCGCGACACGCTTCACAGGCCCGATGAGATTGACGAGATTTGCGATGTAATAAGGCCCGAGATCGAGTATGGGGCCGCCGCCATGCTTGAAGAAGAAGTCCGGGTTCGGATGCCAATGCTCCATACCGTGGCTCATGACGTGGCATGTGCCTGAAGTGATACGGCCGACATTTCCACTATCGATTTCGCGCCGCGCCAACTGGTGCGCACCGCCGAGAAACGTGTCCGGAGCGCACCCCACTTTGAGACCTCGGCCGTCGGCAAGTGCCTTCAGTTCCAGCCCCTGCTCCATTGAAAGAACCAGCGGCTTTTCCGAATAGGCGTGTTTGCCTGCCGCCAGTATCTGCTTGGTTACGGCATAGTGGGCATCTGGAATTGTCAGGTTGACGATGATGTCTATGTCATCATTCCGAAGCAGTTCCTCAATAGTCTGTGCCTTTACGCCGAACTCTTCTGCCCGCGCATTTGCCGCCGCCAGATTGATATCTGCGCAAGCCCTCATTTCGATGTTTCGAAACATAGGCGACAGCCGCAGATATGCAGCCGATATATTACCGCAGCCGATAATCCCGACACCAAGTGTCCTGGTCATTTCTTTCTCCAACTTAGAAAGTTCTTACGGTTTCGATGGAACGGCTCGCAAACCGGGTATCGTCCGACGGGTTATCGTGTTCCATGATGAAATAGCGGGCAGGCGTCTTGCGCAAAGCCGTAAACAAGGCAGGCCAGTCGACGGTCCCGTGACCAACATCTTCCCAACCGTCTTCGTCGGCCTTTTCTCCATTCACCGCGATGTCCTTCACATGAACTGCCAGTATCCGGTTGCCGTAACGCTCGATCCATTCAAGCGGGTCAGCTCCCCCTTTGATGATCCAGGCAATATCGGCCTCCCATACCAGATCGGGCGAAGCATTCAGGATGTGTTCCTGCGGCACGGAACCGTCAGCCAAGGGCCGGAACTCGAAATCGTGATTGTGCCAGCCAAAGGCATAGCCTTCCTTGCGATAAGGCTCACCAGCCGCGACCAGGCGTTTACCAAACTCCTGCCAACCAGCGACACTTTCCGGGCGGCGATCTGCATCGAGATAAGGACAGAAGATCGCCTTCATATCGGCAACCCTGGCAATCTCCAGAACGCGGCTCACTTCATTTTCCAGCATATCCAGACCAAAATGGCCGGTAGGCATGGAAAGCCCCAAAGCATCGAGATCCTTCTTTAATCGAACGGGATCACCATAAATCCCCCCGTAACCTTCTACACGACGATAGCCGAGGTCGCGCAACATTGTGAGTGTGCGCTCCAGCGGCTGGAAATTACGAGAGCTGTAAAGCTGATAGGAATATCCGTTCATGTCCTTATCCTTTGAACTCGTTCCAGAACTACGTTGGTTTTTCTGAGCAAAATGCACCCGTGCGGATCGACGCGGTGTCCGATCCGTCAGCAAAAACAATGGTCGCCTCTTGCTGAAGGCTGTTAAGGGGAGCGTTGTTCTCTGTTCATCTAAAGCCTCTCCTCCGTTTGAGCATCGAAAAGCGACAGAGTATCGGGTTTGAAGCCGATCCTGACCTTGTCTCCTGCCCGATAACGCTTTCCGGCTTCCACGCGCGCGGAAAGCGGATGCCCGTTCAGCCGAAGCCAGACCAGACTATCGGCGCCCATCGGTTCATCCAGATCGACCGTCGCCTCGAATCCGTCCTCGACCTCAAGCCTGACATGTTCCGGACGAACACCGAGTGTTGCCTTCCGACCCGGCTGTAGCGCTCCGTCATATCCGTCCAGCCCTACGGCTGTCTGTCCGATGTGGAATACGGCCTTTCCTTCTGCGACCGCAATTTCACCAGCGAAGAAATTCATCGATGGCGACCCCAGGAAACCCGCGACAAACCGGTTCTTCGGGCGGTTGTAGATCGTCAGCGGGTCGGCCAGTTGCTGAACCACGCCACCTTTCATCACGGCAATGCGATCCGCCAGTGTCAGCGCTTCAATCTGGTCGTGGGTAACGTAGATCATCGTGTTGCCGAGTTTCTGATGAAGACGTTTGATCTCGACGCGCAGCTCGGAGCGCAATTTTGCATCGAGATTGGAAAGCGGTTCATCGAACAGGAACACATCGACGTCGCGCACCAATGCACGACCGATCGCAACACGCTGACGCTGACCACCAGACAATGCCGAGGGTTTGCGTTGCAGCAAGGGTTCGATCTGGAGAATTTCGGCAGCACGCTTGATGCGTTTGTCGATCTCCCCCTTCGGCAGACCGGCCACGCGCAATCCGAAAGAAAGGTTCTTTTCGACAGTCATCTGCGGGTAAAGCGCGTAGGATTGAAACACCATGCCGATGCCCCGGTCCTTTGGCTCATCCCAGGTGACATTTCGGCCCTTGATGAAGATGCTGCCTTCGGAAATATCGAGAAGACCAGCCACGCAATTGAGCAGCGTCGACTTTCCGCAACCGGATGGCCCCAGAAGCACGAGAAACTCGCCTTCCCCGATTTCCAGATTGAGATTTTGCAGCACATTGACCGTGCCGAAGCCAAGCGACAGGTCCTGGATGGAAACGCTTGAATTCATGAACTCATCCTTTCACTGCGCCAGCGGCAATACCGCGAACGAAATAACGGCCGGAGAGGAAGTAAACGAGCAGTGGCACGGCACCGGTCAGGATCGTGGCTGCCATATTGACGTTGTATTCCTTCACGCCCTGCATGGAATTGACGATATTGTTCAACTGCACGGTCATCGGAAAATTCTTCGTTCCGGCGAACACCACGCCAAACAGAAAGTCGTTCCAGATACCGGTCACCTGCAAAATGATCGCAACTACGAAAATTGGCAGTGACATCGGCAGCATGATCTGAAAGAAAATTCGCCAGAAACCTGCACCGTCCACACGCGCCGCCTTGAACAATTCCGGCGGCAGACCGGCGAAATAATTGCGGAACAGCAGCGTGAGGATTGGCATGCCGAAAATCGTATGGATGAAGACAACGCCGGTCAGCGTGCCGAAAATTCCCAGTTCGCGTGTAATGATAACGAGCGGATAGAGCATGACCTGATACGGAATAAACGCCCCGAACAGCAGCACCGCGAAGAAGATTTCCGATCCCTTGAACTTCCAGTTTGCCAGCGCGTAACCATTCACCGATGCGATCGCGATGGAAACGATCACGCTCGGCACGGTGATCTTGATGGAATTCCAGAAACCTGCGCTGATTCCTTCGCAATAAAGGCCGGTGCAAGCCTGGCTCCATGCCTTGACCCAAGGTTCGAACGTGATTTCGACCGGCGGCGCAAAGATGTTACCGAGCCGGATTTCAGGCATACCCTTCAGGGATGTGACAACCATCACATAAAGCGGCAGCAGGTAATAGACGGCAGAAACAAACAGCACGCTGTAGAGCATGATGGTTGCTGGGGCAAAGCGCCGTTTCGGTTTGCGCCCCCAGGGCTGAGAGACCTGCTTCGCCGCAGGACGCGTCTGGTCCGTCGCAGCTTCGGTTCCGGCTCGTACCCTCCCGTTCAGAACAGCTTCCGTCATCGCGTTTTTCTCCGGCTATGCTCAAACATCGTCCACGGAACGAGGATGATCAAAACTGTAGTCAACATGACCGTAGATGCAGCAAGCCCCTGCCCCAGATTGGCCCAGCCGAACATGAAGTCGTAGACGTATTTTGCCGGCACTTCCGATGCGATGCCGGGACCGCCATTGGTCATGGCGACAACCAGATCGTAGAGTTTGACGATGCCGGTCGCGATCAACACGATGGTCGTCACCAGGACGGGACGCATCATCGGCAGGATGATGAACAGATAGGTTTTCCATTTCGGAATGCCGTCAACTCGTGCGGCCTTCCAGATTTCCTCATCGACACTGCGGAGCCCCGCCAGCATCAGGACCATGACGAGCCCTGTCATCTGCCAAAGCCCGGCAATGACAATCGCATAAATGACGTAGGTCCGGCTCGACAGGATCGCGATATGGAAATTTTCAAAACCTACATCGCGGACCACTTTCTCCAGTCCGAGTTGTGGATTGAATATCCACTGCCAGACGAGACCCGTCACGATACACGACAAGGCATAGGGATAGAGAAAGATTGTGCGGAACGTATTTTCGAAACGAATCTTCTGGTCCATCAACGCCGCAAGCACAAAGCCCGTCACGAGCGAAAAGCCCATGCACAAGACACCATAGATCGCAAGATTGCGGACCGACACATGCCAGCGGGTGGCAGAGAACAGGCGCGTGTATTGATCGAAGCCGACAAAGTTCAACATCGGCAGCGATTTGGAAGACGTGAAGGAATAAAGGACTGTCCAGAGCGTGCAGCCAATGAAGACCACGAGAACCGTCGCGATCATCGGAAGGGCTGCAACTTTCGCATTCAGATTGCGAAATATTCCCGGCGGCTTTCGACGATTGCCCTCTTCGATGACGGCCATGATATTCCTCCCTATCCCGGTTTTCGGGGTCCTGCACCGCCATCCTCAGGGACGGCGCAAGACCAGACCGAGACTATTGTGCCTGCTCGATAATCTCGGCAAAACGTTCCTGAATGTCGTCAACGGTCATATCGGGATTGGAGAAAAACTCAGCCGCCAGACTTTCGATCTGTCCTTGCGTGTCCGGTGCGCGCAATTGCTCCACTGATGGAACGATGTTATCCGGGTTCTTCAAAATCTCGATGCCCGCACGCATGCAAGTCGATGCTGCCTCAAGGTCGACATCGCCCCGGATCGGCAGAGAACCCTTGGCAAGATTGAACGCGACCTGCGTATCCTTGGAAACAAGCATGCTAGCCAGCTTTAGCTGCGCTTTCGTAACTTCCGGGTCCTTGTTCTTCGGGAAGTAGATCGCGTCGCCGCCAGTATCCAGATACGGATGGACACCGAGTCCCGGCAAGCAATCATAATCCTTGCCTGCAACCTTTCCGGCTGTACCAAACTCACCCTGCGCCCAGTCCCCCATGATCTGTGTTCCTGCGCGGCCGGTCAGCACCATATTGGTTGCCTCGTTCCATGAGCGGCCAACATAACCCTTATCAGCCAGTTCGCGTGCCTGCGCCAGCGCTTCAAAGACCTTCTTCATTTCAGGCCCTCGCGCCGCATCGGCATCCTTGTCCTTGTTGACCTTCAGGTAAAGGTCCTTGCCGCCAATCGCAGTCGTCAGGACGGTCAGTATGCCGTTCACCTGCCACCCGTCACCGGTTGCGAGAGGAACGATGTTCTTTTCCTTCAGCTTGGGAGCCGCAGCGACAAGATCATTCCAATTCTTGGGCGGTTCTGTTCCGGCATCACGAAATGCTTGCGGATTGACCCACATCCATTCCCAGGAATGAATATTCAGCGGAACGCAGTAAAGACGTCCTTCAAAGGTGCAGGATTCCAGGAGGCTCTTAGGGCGAATGAAATCAGCCCAGCCTTCCTTTTCAGCAAGCTCGGTCAGGTCCATCATCAGGCCGCCTTGCACCAGCTCTTCAGCCTGCCGTCCATGATTGAGCTGCGTCGCCCCCATCGGATTGCCGCCCAGAATTCGGCTGATAATGATCGGGCGTGCGGTAGAGCCGCTACCGGCTATCGCTCCATCGACCCATTTGTCGCCGCCGAGCGCATCAAATTTTTCAGCAAGAACCTTGACCGCCGCAGCTTCACCGCCGGATGTCCACCAATGGGTGACTTCAAGATTGGCCGCCGAGGCCGAACCTACCATTGTCAACGCTGTCATAGCCAGACAAACGGATGCGGTGAGCGTCTTTGCTCTTTGAAGCAACATTCCATCTCCTCCCAAATCTGAAACGTTACAGATATGGTATTCAAAAAGGTCTCACTTGCAACCCCTCTTCTGCGTATCTTCAGAGATTCCGCATCTGTAGGAAAATTAAGTTGTTGTTTTAACGATATTTTTCCGATGGCGTTTTTCTCGGAGCAAAGCATTCCAGTATGTGCCATTTCCGAACGAACGGCTGTCGAAGTGTCAGAAGCCGAAGAATCTGTAACGTTACAGTTACAAGCAATTGCAATAGAAAAAGCGCCCGTTTGGGCGCCTTCTCATATTTTTTCAAAACCAGATTGAATCAGGCGGCTTTTGTCACCAAGCCGTGCGGATCGAGAACAAACTTCTTGGCAGCGCCCTGATCAAAGCTCTCATAGCCCTTTGCCGCATCTTCAAGCGATATCACCTGAGCGTTGACAATATCGGCTATGTTGAGACGTCCATGAAGGATAGCCTGCATCAGCTGCCGATTGTACTTCAGCACGGGCGTCTGCCCCGTATGGAACGACTGCGCCTTGGCCCAACCGAGACCGAAGCGCAGGGACAAGCTACCTTGCTTTGCGGCATTATCGACGGCTCCCGGATCTTCAGTGACATAGAGCCCTGGAATACCGATGGCCCCCGCCGGGCGGGTGATCTCCATCATCTGGTTAAGCACAATTGCGGGTTGTTCGCCTCCGCTGTGGCCCCGTGCTTCGAAACCAACGGCGTCGATAGCACTATCGACTTCGTTACTGCCGGTGACCTCTGCAATCATGTCGCCGAGACGGTCGCTGGCTGAAAGATCGATCGGTTCAAACCCGACCTTCCGTGCGTGATCCAGACGTTCCTTGTTGAAGTCGCCGATCATGACGACCGCAGCTCCCAGAATGCGTGCGGATGCGGCGGCGGCAAGACCGACTGGCCCCGCGCCCGCGACATAGACAATCGAGCCGACTCCGACGCCAGCCTTGACGGCACCGTGAAAACCGGTTGGCAAGATATCGGAAAGCATCGTCAGGTCGCGGATTTTTTCCATCGCCTGTTCGCGATCAGGAAATTTGAGCAGATTGAAATCCGCATAGGGAACCATGACATAGCGGGCCTGTCCGCCGATCCAGCCTCCCATATCAACATAACCATAGGCGCCGCCGGCACGCGACGGGTTGACCGTCAGGCAAACGCCAGTGTCCTGGGATTTACAGCAGCGGCAACGTCCGCAAGCGACGTTGAATGGCACCGAAACGATGTCGCCCACGTCAAGCATTTCAACATCGCTGCCCTTCTCGATAATTTCACCGGTAATTTCATGGCCAAGCACAAGACCGGGCATGGCAGTGGTGCGCCCCCGGACCATATGTTGATCTGAGCCGCAAATATTGGTGGAAATTACCTTCAGTATAACGGCGTGGTCCAGCTTCCTCCCATCCGGTGCCGCCAACACTGGGTCTTCAATATCGCGTACTTCGACTGTCCCGGGCCGCAAATAAACGACGCCACGGTTCTTGCTCATGTCTACCTCCTCCAGGTCGAACAACACTGACAGATTTCAAACAATGCAATGATCGATAGTTTTCCGGGCATACGTTGGAACGCCCGTTTCTCGGAGGTTACAGACAGAACGCGTGTGGTTCAGTCCCAATCGCGACACGTCTCATTCAAATTGACCGTCAGAAGACTGGCTGCGGGCAGTCAGTAGGTAGCGGACTTTGCCTGCGCCGCATCTTCGTCGAAAATGAATGCAGGACCAATCACACGTACATTGCGGTCACTCATGGGAGCAAAAGACGTTGCCGAAATCGCGACCTCATCATTGCGTGTCGGTCGGGTGTCCGGCATGGGCACGACCACGTTTTTGAATGCACGACTGCCTTTGCTATTGGCTCGCAATTCGCTGATCTTGTTGACATAACCAGCCCAATCGCACTTCTTGAAATCGCTGCCGCCTTGATAGGCGTAGGCAGTTGGAAGCTCGATGTAGGACTTGCCGTTGGAAACGGAAATCATGTCCGCTGTTTCGCCATTCGGATCGGTCAAAATATAAAGATCGACATTCTCCCCCTGACAGATAAAGCGGCATTGCGCCAATGTCTCCGTCACATTGTCGGATTTCTGAAACTGCGAATGCGGAGCCGGGAAAAGATAACCGTCCGACAAGCGCACGCAATAGGTCAAGGCGCCCTTCACACCGCTGGGAACCCACGGCTTGCCGGGCGTGTTGACCGAAGACGTTTTCGGCCGATCGAGTTTTACTTTTGCAGTTTGCGGTGCAGTCGGCTGTTCGGCACACGCCCTAGAAGAAAGCGAACTGGACGCGAGTTGCCGCTGGATTTCAGCAACACGCTGGGCAAGATCACGACACGGATTGAAGAAACCTCCACGTTCGTCGCCCCCCTTGCAGCCACGGCTCCGCTCCATTGCGCGCAGGGCTGAAAGCTGGCGTTGCGTCATCAAATCCGCGGCGCCGGCTGCTCGCGTGCAGGACGCGGCAGCCAATTGCGGATAACAAATCAGTCCGATCATAAGCAGCAAGGCGAAAGATTTTGTCACAACAACACCGTTGAACCCCAAGACTTCTGACAATTATCCTGCCGACAAGAGGTGAAGCGGCCTTTCCATTTCCGAATTCCCGCGCTTGGGGTTCAGCACTTCATCCGGGTCCATCTCCGAGACCAGAGCAGCCAACGCCAATCGCAGATAAAGAGGCGCATCAGTCCGATCTATCGCCTTGAGGGCAACTCGCGAAATACCGAGAGAATGAGCCAGTTCCTGCTCGGATGTGTTCAGGGATGCACAGATTCTCGCGAGCTTTTCGTATGCACGTCTACCCATTGCCGTCGTTCCCTCCTCCAATTTTCTGGCGATCCGTTTCGGTCGCCATTGTTTTTCATCGTTCTGTTTCAACCCGAGACGGCCTTACCCTTAACCGGTGATCGCCCCCGACTTGATGAGGGCTGCAATTTGATCCGGGGCGAGCTTTGTCTCGGTCGGAGATGAAGCCGCAGGAGCCCAGATTACGGTCACGCATCATCTCAACTATTGGTCATATCTTGCCCGCAACAATAGAAGGACATTTTCTTACATTAAGCAACGTGAAATATCAGACAGAAAATGAAACTACTTCAACCAAACAAGGATAACCAAACAACCCTTATTCATGCTCCAATATGGCACATGCCGAATTTGAGTATACCGACTCCTTGTATACTTTTTATGCTAAATATTTGATTTCTATATCAAATAAGTCAAAATCCCCTTGAATAGGGGGATGCCAACACCCGCAAATTTTACTATCTTTAATTGAAATACAACAATCACATCAAATCTAAATTGCAGAGATTCCAAACGAAACAAAGGTTACCTTTATCTGGAAGAATGGAGCCCCAATGCGCTTTCGGGTCGGGTGCAGTAGCAGCGCATGGATTGAATCAAAAAACTGGCGAAGAATCGACACCAGGGCGACGCAAGTGCGCGCGACCTTCTGCTCGCCAAGTCGGACGCAAACGGGGATGTGAGTCCCTAGAAGTCATCCCGGTGGCGAATGGATTGCAGATAGGCGTAGGCCGTACCCAAAAGCACGGGCACGATTACCAGAGCGGTCCAGAATAGAATGTTGCTCATCTCTGCCCTCTCCCATAGTGCGTAGCGATGTGCGTTCTGCATCTCTGCAGGCACTATTCTAACACGGAAATGGCCGTCCTGTTTCAAATTCTTAATGGGAGGTTAATGCGCTTCGACGCCCTGACGGGCAAATATCGTCACCAACCAGTCGATAAATACTCTGACCCGCGGAGAAAGCTGACGGTCACGGGGGTATATGACAGAGACTGGTGATGGAGTTGGAGGATAAGCGGTGAGTATCTGCACCAGTTTACCATCAACGATGTGCTTCAACGCATGATAGCGGGGAATCTGTATGATCCCCAGCCCCTCACAGGCAGCAGCGGTATAGCTCTCGGCGGCATTGACCGTGACCGACGCAGGGATCGTGACGGTTCGCAATTTTCCGTCGATCATGAATTCCAGCGGCATGCGCGTAATACTACCGCTCGCCCTGAAACCGATCATCCGGTGACCTTCGCCCAACTCATCGGGGTGTTGGGGGTGTCCAAATCGCGAGATATAAGAAGGGGATGCGACGGTGATCTCATCCAGCATCGTAACCCGCCGGGCAATCATGTCGCTGTCTTGCAGCGAACCAACGCGCAGAACGCAATCGATACCTTCCCGAACCAGATCGACGAACCGGTCTCCCTCGGTCATATAGAATTCGATCTCGTTATATTTTTCCAGAAAGGCGGGCAGTTCGGGAAAAAGAAAATGACGGGCCAATGTTCCTTGAACTTCAACCCGAAGCAGACCTTTGGGCGCAACTCCGGAAAACCCGCCTTCGGCATCCTCCACATCAGCCAGAATTGCTGTGCAACGCTGATAATAAGCCTGACCGTCAAGCGTTGGGTTGACGTGTCGGGTGGTGCGTAGAAACAGCTGCGTACCCAGTCGTCTTTCAAGCTGCTTGATCGCGTCGGTAACGGTGGAACGCGGAATTCCGAGATCTTCGGCAGCCAGGGTAAAACTGCGGCGTTCCAATACGCGGGTGAAGACCCGCATCGCGTCGAACCTGTCCATCTGATTGTTCGCTCTTCTCGGATAGTGATAACAAATAATGCCCGATTAAACGGTTAGAGAAAAGTGCGATCTTGTTGGTGCTTACAAAACGGACCTAAGTGATCGGAGCACAGAATGTCAGATATGAAAAACAGGGTTGCCATCGTCACCGGAGCATCGCGAGGCATCGGTGCCGCCATTGCCGAACGTCTGGGGCGCGATGGTTTTACGGTTATCGTCAACTATGCCGGCAACGCTGCGATGGCCAACGCCGTAGTGACCAGGATCGAGGCTACGGGTGGCGTCGCGCTATCAGCACAGGCCGATGTTGCCGATCCCGTCGCAGTAAAGAAAATGTTCGATGCCGCCGAAACCGCATTCGGAGGAGTTGACGTCCTCATCAATAATGCCGGTATCATGGCCCTATCACCTCTCGCTGCTACCGAAGATTTGGATTTCGACAAGACTGTATCGGTCAATCTAAAAGGGACATTCAATACTATGCGGGAGGCAGGCAGGCGTCTGCGCGACAATGGACGCATTATCAATTTTTCGACCAGTGTGGTTGGCCTGAAACTGGAAAATTACGGTATTTACGCAGCGACCAAGGCCGCCGTCGAAACGCTGACGGCTATCATGGCCAAGGAAATGCGCGGTCGAAACATCACCGTCAATGCCGTCGCCCCCGGCCCCACCGCGACTGACCTCTTTTTGGATGGAAAATCCGAGGAAGTCGTTGCTCGCATGGCGAAGATGAGCCCGCTCGAACGGCTCGGCACACCGGAGGACATCGCAGGCGTAGTTGCGTTTCTCGCGGGACCCGACGGCGCTTGGGTGAACGGCCAGACCTTACGCGCCAATGGTGGGATCATCTGAAATACGGACATGCTCTGCGAGGCAGGTATCTCGCAGAACGTATTTCCCCTAAAACTATCCTAATAGTTGTAGATAATCCCTATTCGCCTTGACAGTTTGTCGCGGTGAGGCTTCACATGAGCCGGATTCTTTTCGCCTTTTCCAGATAAATTGGAATTGGCATCGGTCGTTGTGAGGGGATGCAAATGCTTATTGGTTACAACCGGCTTTTACGGGCCTTTGCAGTCGCAGCTTGCCTTTTGGCAGCTCCACACAGCACGCAAGCCGCCGAAAGTCGGCAGATAGAGATAACCAAAGACAGCGATTATTTCGGCTTCGACCTGCGAACGGAGAAAAATGTCTCCCTTGACCAGTGCAAAAGCATTTGTCTGGGCGACAACGCCTGCCTCGCCTTCACCTACAATCCGAAGGTCAAATGGTGCTTTCTGAAGTCTGATTTCAACAAGCTCAATCAGTCCGTTGGTTCCATCGCAGGCAAGGTTGTAACCCAATCCACAGCAGCCCGCGAAGTTGAAGATATTGGAGCTCCGCCAACTATCTCCTTTTTTGCCGCCAATCTGATTGACGAAGCCCGTCGCTTGAAGCGCGAACTGACTGGTCTCGAAAGCCCCGACAGCCTTCGCTCGTTGAAGAGCGAAGGCGCGTCTGCGGCGTTGAATGGCGACCCTCGCACAGCGATGGAAAAGTTCCGCCTGGCTGTCAGCATGTCCCCCGATGAAAGCGAAATCTGGGCCGGATATGTGCTGTCGGCGCTTGCGACCGAGCCATCCAACGGGCAGGAACGTTCAAAATTCCAACGCGATGCGACGTCCGCCTCCTGGTTTGCCTACCAGACTTCGCGCACCAAGGAGGAGCGCGCGCAAGCGCTTGCCATCATGGCCCAGGCGCTCGAAAAGCGCGATGCATCGCGCCCGGCCTTGCAGGCTTATGAAGCGAGCCTTGATCTCGTCAATTCCGCATCCGTTCGTGCGGCCTATGAAGACCTGAAAGCCCGTAAAGGCTTCCGTATCGTCAACAACACGGTCGATAATGACAATGCCGCGCCGCGCATCTGCGCGCAGTTCTCTGAAGAACTGGTGAAAAGCGGAGTCGACTATTCGAGTTTCGTCACGCTCGACAATGGCGCACCGCAGGCAGTTGAAGCCAAAGATCGCCAGATTTGCGTCGAGGGACTGGAGCATGGCCGCAATTATACGGTGACGTTCCGCCAGGGTCTGCCGTCGACTGTCGGCGAAGTGTTGCCGGCGCCGGTCAATCTTTCGATCTATGTGCAGGACCGTGCCCCATCGGTGCGTTTTACCGGCGACAGCTTCGTGCTGCCTGCCAAGGCGCGTCGCGGCATTCCGTTAGTTAGCGTCAATCTGGATGCAGCCAAGGTCAAGCTCTACCGCGTCGGCGACCGTTCGCTCGCTCAGCTTCTTTCAGGTTATCAATTCCTGCGCCAGCTCGACAGCTACGACATCAGCACGGTATCCGACCAGTTGGGCGCACCCGTCTGGGAGGGCGAGATCGAGGTTGCAGGCAATCAGCTGAACAAGGAAGCCACAACCAGCTTCCCGGTTGATGAGGCGCTGCCCGAACGCAAGCCTGGCGTCTATGTACTGACTGCCGAACCGCTGGTTCAGAAGTCCGATGATGCATATGGCACCAAGGCAACCCAGTGGTTCGTCGTCTCCGACATCGGCCTTTCGACCTATACCGGACAGGACGGCATCAATGTATTTGCCCGTTCGCTGGAAAGCGCAGAACCGCTTAAAGGCGTGAAGCTGACGCTGCTTGCACGCAACAATGAAGTGCTGGGCGAAGCGACCACCGACAGCGATGGCCGTGCGACGTTTACGCCTGGCCTGACACGCGGCATCAACGGCATGGTGCCAGCGGTTCTGATGGCCAGTCAGAATGACGACGATTTCACATTCCTCGATATGGCGCGCGCTGGTTTCGATCTTTCCGATCGTGGTGTGACGGGCCGTGCAGTGCCGAAAGCGCTTGATCTTTATGCATGGACGGAGCGCGGCATCTATCGCGCGGGCGAAGTCGTGCATGTGGGTGCGCTTGCGCGTGACGATACCGCAACGGCGATTGACGATCTGCCGCTCACCTTCATCTTCACGCGTCCCGATGGTGTGGAAGATCGCCGTCTCGTTTCCGACAGCAAACTCGCCGGTGGTCATGCCATCGACCTGACCTTGCCGTCGAACGCCATGCGCGGCACCTGGAACGTCTCAATCTATACCGATCCCAAGCAGCCCGCCATCGCAACGCAGATGTTTCTGGTTGAAGATTTCGTGCCGGACCGGATCGAGTTCGATCTGACGTCCGACAAGCCGGAAATTGCAGTAGGCGAAGCCGCCCATATCACCGTGGATGGTCGTTTCCTCTATGGCGCTCCCGCCGCGGGCCTTGCACTCGAAGGCGAAGTCACGCTTTCCACCAAGCGCCAATGGGACCGCTTCAAGGGCTATTATTTCGGCCTCGCTGACGAAGAACAGGGCGAAGCCACCCGCCTTCCGCTCGATGGTCTGTCGAAGGTCGATGAAAACGGCAAGGCGACTTTCCCGGTTGCGGTCGACGAAATGCCGTCAACGACGCGTCTCGTAAACGCGGCCGTGACAGTTCGCATGCGCGAAACCGGTGGTCGTGCTGTGGAACGCAACATCGACATCGCCATTCAGCCGGAAACCGATCTCATCGGCATTCGCCCGAATTTCGCTGGCGACGAAGTCCCGCAGGGTGGAACCGCGAAGTTCAGCCTGATCGCCTCTGACAGCAAGGGGGATCGCAAGGCGCTTGACGGCGCGCAATGGTCGCTGGTCAAGATCGAGCGTAATTATCAGTGGTATCGCAATGGCAACAGCTGGAACTATGAGCCGGTCACTTTCACCAAGGCGATTGCCAACGGCAAGATCGATCTGAAAACCGATAGTGAGGCTGAAATCAGCCTGCCGGTCGATTGGGGTCGTTACCGCCTGGAAGTCGAAACTGCCGACGCCTCAGGCCCGGCTACGAGCTACGAATTCGATGCGGGTTGGTATGTAAGTTCGACCTCGACCGAAACGCCGGATGGGCTGGAAATTGCGCTCGACAAGGAACATTATGCGGCGGGTGACACTGCAGAACTGAAAGTTTCGCCTCGTTTTGCCGGTGAATTGCTCATCACCATCGGTGCAGAAAAGCTGCTCAAGACCATCACGGCCAGCGTTCCGGAAGGTGGCACGACCATCGATATTCCGGTCGGTGAGGATTGGGGTGCGGGCGCCTATGTCACGGCCACCCTGTTCCGTCCGGGTGAGGCCGCTGAAAGCCACATGCCTGCGCGAGCGATTGGTCTTAAATGGCTGAAGGTCGATCCTGCCGACAAGCAGCTTGCGGTCAAGCTGACCCCGCCTGAAAAGATCGCTCCGCGTTCCACATTTTCCATTCCGGTTTCGGTTGAAAATGCGGGTGGCGAGCAGGCCTATGTCATGGTTGCGGCAGTCGATGTGGGCATTCTCAACCTGACACGCTACCAGCCGCCGAACCCTGAAAACTGGTTCTTCGGCCAGCGTCAGCTGGGTCTTGAAATGCGGGATATGTATGGTCGCCTGATCGATGGTTCGCTCGGCGTAACCGGCAAGCTGCGCACGGGTGGCGATGGTGGCAATATGGCAGCCGAAGGCAGCCCACCCACCGAAAAGCTGCTTGCGCTGTTCTCCGGTCCGGTTGAGCTCGACAGCGATGGCAAGGCGACGATCAGCTTCGACGTACCGCAGTTCAACGGCACTGCGCGTGTCATGGCTGTCGCATGGTCGAAGAAGGCCGTCGGTCACGCGGTTACCGATGTCATCATTCGCGATCCGGTAGTTATCACTGCTGGCCTTCCGCGCTTCATGGCGCCCGGCGATCAGGCAAATATCCGCTTCGATATTGCCAACACGGATGCGCCGGACGGCGATTATCGTGTGAGCCTCGAGACCACCGATAATCTCGGGGTTCAAGTTGGCTCCTATCCTGAAAGCATCGCGCTTACAGGTGGCAAGCGGCAATCGATCACCGTTCCGCTCAGTGCTGTGGCCACGGGTGCCGGTGGTGTGACGATCCGGCTTTCCAACGATGCGGGTCTCAATGTTGAACAGGCTTTGGCATTGCCGGTGCGTCCGGTCGATCTGCCGGTCACGAGCCGCCATGTCGTCAATCTCGCAGCCAATGGCGGAAACCTGAAAGTCGACGGCGGCCTTCTGTCTGAAAGCCTGCTTGATGGTGCCTTTGTCAGCGTCGGTGTCACGCGTAGCGCGGCCTTTGATGTCCCAGCCCTGTTGATGGCGCTCGACCGCTATCCTTATGGCTGCACCGAGCAGACCACCAGCCGTGCCCTCCCGCTGCTTTACTTGAGCGAAATGGCGGCAGGTACCGAAGCGGCGGCGGGTCTGGAAAGTCAGGAAGAACTGAAGAAACGCGTACAGGATTCCATCTTCCGCGTGCTGAACAACCAGTCTTCAAGCGGTTCGTTCGGCCTGTGGTCGCCAGGTTCGGGGGATCTCTGGATGGACGCCTATGTGACCGACTTCCTCACGCGTGCTCGTGAAAAGGGCTATGACGTGCCGCAGCAGGCAATGCTCTCTGCGCTCGCCAATCTGCAAAACGCTCTCGGTTATACAACCGACGTGAAAGAACGCGGTAACGACATTGCCTATGCGCTTTACGTTCTGGCGCGCAACAAGAAGGCATCCGTCGGCGATCTGCGTTATTATGCCGATACCCAGCTTGAAAACTTCGCGAGCCCCATGGCAGTCGCACAGCTTGGCGCAGCACTCGCCCTTTATGGCGATCAGCAGCGTTCCGAACGCGTCTTCGATGCGTCGCTCCAGCTTGCAACCAGCCAATCCAGTTTCGACTATAATCGCTCCGATTACGGTTCGCCGCTGCGTGACGGTGCTGCAATGCTTGCGCTTGCTTCGGAAACCAAGCCTGCGCCGAAAGTGCTGCCGTCGCTCATCACACTGGTCGAGTTCCAGCGTGAAAAGGCGCGTTATCTCAGCACACAGGATCAGGCATGGATGCTGCTTGCCGCACGCGGCCTGCAGGAAGACAATGGCGCAATCAGCCTCGACATCAATGGCACCGCGCATCAAGGCGCATTCTCGGAACGCCTCAATGGTGCAACTCTGGAAGAGCAGCCGCTGATTGTTACGAACAAAGGACAAGGCTCGGTCGACGCAGTCGTGACCGCCGTGGCGCCGCCGGCCCAATCTCTTCCTGCGGGTGGCGAAGGTTTCAATATCGAGCGCACCTATTATACGCTTGACGGTGAACCAGCCAATGTCACCGGGGTCAACCAGAATGAGCGCTATGTGGTTGTCCTGAAAATTGACGATTTGCAGGAATGGCAGTCGCGTCTGCTCGTGACAGACCTGCTGCCAGCTGGTTTCGAGATCGATAATCCGGGCCTCGTTTCCAGTGCCAATCTCGGCAATTTTCCATGGCTTGAAAGCACGCAGGCAGCGCATCTCGAATTCCGCAATGATCGCTTTGTGGCGGCTTTCGACCGCTCTGCAGGCACGAAGAGGCCGATCACACTGGCCTATGTGGTGCGCGCGGTAACGCCGGGTCTTTATACCCATCCGGCGGCCACGGTTGAGGACATGTATCGTCCGCAATTTGCAGCGCGCACGGCAACCGGCATGATGGAGGTGGCTGCGCCGTAAGCAATCCCAAAAGTGGGACCGGCTTTCGGACAAGATCATGGCTAGACATAAATCATGGCCAAAGAGATGAAAAGGCGATGGAAAATAGCCGTTAGCGGTGCCGTGTTCCTCTGCATCGCCGCTTTTGGAACCGTGGTCGGGCTGGACTGGCTCGACCGCGCATATCCACCGCCTTTGCCGGAACGGCTGACCAATTCCACCGAGGTCATGGATCGCGACGGCTCGTTGCTGCGCGCCTATGCGACGCCGGACGGATACTGGCGGCTTAACACCCGGATTGAGGACGTTGATCCAAAGTTCCTGAAAATGCTCATCGCTTATGAAGACAAACGTTTTTACGATCACGGCGGCATTGATTTCCGGGCTCTTGCACGGGCTGCGATGCAGCTTGCGGGCAGCGGCCGCATTGTATCCGGTGGATCGACGCTTTCCATGCAGCTTGCCCGGCTGATCGAGCCGCGCGAAAGCCGCAGCTTCGGTTCCAAATTCAGGCAGTTGGCCCGCGCTATCCAGATCGAACGGCGGCTGAGCAAATCCGAAATCCTCGAACGCTATCTGACACTTGCGCCCTATGGCGGCAATCTGGAAGGTGTGCGCTCGGCGTCATTAGCCTATTTTGGCAAGGAGCCCTTGCGCCTCACCATATCGGAAGCAGCTTTGCTCGTTGCCTTGCCGCAACTGCCAGAACGTCGCCGCCCGGATCGGGAGATGCAGAATGCAGTTGCAGCACGTGATCGTGTATTGAAACGCATGGTTTCGGCGGAGGTGTTTACGGAAGAGGAAGCCGACCGCGCAACGCGTGAGCGCATATACCCTACTCGTCATCCCTTGCCTTCATTGGCCGCCCACTTTGCCGATCTGGCGCTGAAGCAGGCTCCCACCGAAGCACGCCATCACCTCACGCTCAAAAAATCCGTGCAGGCAGGACTGGAAGCCGTTGCGCGGGAAGCCGCAGCGAAACTTGGGCCGAGAGTCTCGGTTGCCATGGTGCTGGCTGACAGCCGCAATGGCAACATTCTGGGCGAAGTCGGTTCCGCTGACTATTTCGATGGCAACCGGCAGGGCTGGATCGACATGACCCGCGCCGTGCGCTCGCCCGGCTCAACGCTTAAACCCTTCATTTATGGACTGGCTTTCGAGCAGGGATTGATTGCCCAGGAAACCATCATCGAAGACCGCCCGCAGGATTTCGCAGGCTATCGTCCGCGCAATTTCGATATGAGCTATCAGGGCGATGTCAGTGTCCGTCAGGCGCTGCAAATGTCCCTCAATGTGCCGACTATCAGCCTGCTCGATGCGGTCGGCCCTGCACGGCTGACGACGCGCATTCGTCAGGCAGGTGTCAGTCTGCAATTGCCGAAAGGTGAAGCGCCGGGACTTGCTATCGGCCTTGGCGGCGCAGGCATCAGCCTGCGCGATCTGGTGCAGCTTTATACTGGCCTTGCCAATGGCGGTCGCGGCACGGCCTTGCGTGATGGCACCGAAAGCTCGGAGCCTGTGCAGCCCTCCGCCCCCATTCTCACCGAGCAGGCGTCCTGGCAGATTGGCGATATTCTGGCCGGTGTCGTGCCGCCGCAAGGGGCGAAACGTATAGGCATCGCTTACAAAACCGGCACATCCTATGGTTATCGCGATGCTTGGTCGGTCGGCTATGACGGCCGTTATGTGCTGGGGGTCTGGGTCGGCCGGGCCGATGGCGGCTCGGTGCCGGGCCTTGCAGGCTATGTTTCGGCGGCGCCCATCCTGTTTGATGCCTTTGTGCGCTCCGGCATCGCTTCCGTACCGCTTCCGCGTGCGCCTGCCGGCGCTTTTCGCACTGCGCGTGCCGATCTTCCGGTGACGCAAATACGCTTTTCATCGGCAAGCGATCCCCTGCCGGTTTTCAAAGCCTCGATTGAGCCTGCGCCGCGCATAGTGTTTCCACCGGATGGCGCGCATGTTGAGCTGAAAGCGCTTACCGACAATGCATCGCCGCTGGTGCTAAAATTGCAGGGCGGGCGCGCACCATTTCGCTGGCTCGCCAATGGCAAACCGATCGCCGAGATCGAACGGAGAAGGACGACAAACTGGCAACCGGATGGAACCGGATATTCGACACTGACCGTAGTCGATGCAGCGGGGCGGGCCGCTAGCGTCAATATTTTTGTTGAATAACGACCTACTGGGCGGCTTCTGATAGCACTGGGTTCTCGGGAGCCTGCTTCTCAAGCGACATGACTTTTAAATTGCCGGAAAACAGGATGCCGGTGATCGGAAGTACCGGTTGCTCGGGCAGTTCCTCATGATGCGTGCTGTCTTTCGGAACATGCAGCTTATGTTCCACGCCCTCTTCAGCACCCGACAGGGTGAGCGCAACATTTCCCCGTGCTTCCAGCAGTTTCGCGCCGTAAAGAAACTCGAAGCTCAGCATCGAAACGAGGAATTTGTAGGTTCCGTCGCGCACGCCTCCCTTCATCATTGCAGCACGATGAACCTCCCCGCCCGTCACCACGTCAAGCGGCGGAATGCGGGGATCGCAGACGTAACCCAACGCAAGCAGCTGTCCGCCCTCAACCTCGAAGCGCATTTTATCCCCGCCAAGATCGAGCGCCGAGATCGAGAAACGGCGATTGCTGTATTGAACAGGAACACGCCCCAGCCGCTTGCACAATTGTTCGCCGCTCAAGGCGCGCGCATTCGCGAAATGGTCTGGATCAATAGCGAATGGCAGTGCTTTTGCGCGATGCGGAACAGAAAGGGCCGGTTCAAGAACATCCGCAATCAAATTCGCAACGATAGTCGTCGAAACCGGTCGCGCGTAATGGCCCTGATCGAGATAGAACGCCGGATTGCCCACGACATCGCGGCCATATTGCTGCATCAGCATTCGGGACACATCGACCGAGATCGTTCCATACCATTGCGAAATATAATTGATGCCCGCGTCGATCGACGGAACTGAATTCAGAAACGAGCCATTGCGAGCGCCAAATACAAGCGTTGCAATTCGCAAATTCGGATTTCGGTCAAGCGCGTAGCGAATGATCCCTTCGTAAAACCGGGCCCAATGGCGGAATGGCCGCCGCTCATCGCCATATACAAAGGCATCGTTGATTGCATATTCAATCAACAGCAGTTCGCAATCTTCGAGTTGTTCGAACTGCTTGAGTTGATAAAGGCCCAGCGCACTCGTCGTGCCCCCCACCGCAAGATCGGCAACAATATCAAGTTCCACACCGCGCCGTGCCATCGTCGACAGAAGAGTGGGCAGATAGCCGGGAAGCATGACGGTGTTCGAACCGCCGATAATTACAGTCTTGAGTTTCATTTCGTCACCGTTGCAGCTTTACCGGCTGGCGTCAGCGCACCGCAACGCCACACACCGTAAGTGCTTGCATCCCAATCAAAATAATAAGCAGCGGCGATCTGGCCGCTATCCATCATCTGTCGAAAGCGGTCGCGCGTCTTTTCGACCAGTTGCTCGCGATTATTGTCATTGGCAGGACAGGCTTTTGAAGTATTGGCAAAACCCCATTCCGTGATCCAGCAAGGCTTGCCGTCCACACCACCGCAAAAAGAAAGCGCATTGTTGATGTGTTTTGCCCGAGCAGCGCGCGTCCCGCTGCTGCCGGGATAGATATGAATACCATAGCCGTCAGCAACGTCGTCCAGACCATATTTCTTCAAAAGATCGGTAAAGGCCGCAGATTCGACAGTGTCTATCCCGCGCCGGTCCGCATCGATGAAAGGGATATCGGACAGGCCAGCAGATATGACTTTTGCCTTTGCGCTGTGCCTGGTTTTCGCCAATTCCGCCCGCACGATGCGCAAAAGTTCGACGTATTTTTCCGCCCCCCTTTCGACCAGAGGAAGCTCCTCCATCTCGGCCAAAGACCGCGCGGTCTTCATCTTCTCCTTGGGCAGAATGGCAAGGTCGCCATTATAGGCGCCCCAGTTGATCTCGTTTCCGGGTTCAACCGCCACAAGAGGCACCCCCAGCGCATCGATCTTCTGCAAGGCATCCGCCATCGCGTTCCGGAACCGCTCAGGAGATATGTCGGAAAGCCGATACATGTCCCATATACGCCCGCGCCCCGGCCGGGGTTTTGTTCCATCCGGATAAAAATCCGCATTGTTGAGCGAGATTTCGAGCAGGACCGCCAGACCCTTCTCGTGGGCAAGGCGTGCGGCATCGATGCTTTGATCGAGCGGTCGGGTGAGCGACAGCCGAACCGCCACTACCCCGTTTTCCACCATCTGATCGAATATCTGCTCGCGCTCGGCGGGCTTGAGCCAGGCCATATTCACCCGGTTGACGCCAAAGCGCGTATCCGCAAGAGCACCGTCGGGCGCAACCGCGAGTAGAACAGCGGCCAAGAAAGCCGCCATTACCCCTTTTCTGCCCCCGATGCTCTCGCGAAGTTTCATCATCGGATACCGATATCTTTCAGCGCGCCGTTAAAGTTGGCCTCGCATTCCGAATAACGGTTGATGGCCGCAGGCACGTCGATCTTGGAAAGGAAGTCGCGCAGGTAGGCTTTCTTCTGCGGCTCGCGGTTCCAGACGCTCGCTTCGATATGCGGAAAACCGACAAAGCCCAGCATCTCGCGCATACGGTCGTCGACTGCGATCATCAGGCCCGGAATACCCGACTGCATGCCGATGATCGTGCCATGGAATCTACGGCTCAGTCCGAAATCCTGGCTGGAGATCCAACTGCGCCATTTGTGCGTGTCGAAGAACACCAGCAGCTCGTTCTTGCGCTGCCATTTTTCCATATGCTTGTAATCGACGGGCGCAGTGATGCGGCTTGCCGCCTGATCATAGGCTTCGGCATGGTCTTCGCTTGCCATGTTCATGTTGTAGACGATCACCTCGTCCTGAATGACATAGCTTGCAACGCTATCCTTTTCGAGCAGCGCGTGGGCGTCCACAATCGTATCGGCAACGCTGCCGAGATAACCGCCAAAGGAGATTTTCTGCGCATCGGCAAGCGTTGGATCGGCGAGGCGGCTCAGCGAGCGTTTCATCTGGTCCGGCGCATAATAAAGCGACGGACAGCCGGTCGGGCGGACATATTTCATGCCCGCATCTTTCAGAAACTCCTCGGTGAAATGCCCGCGCGTGAGGAAGAAGCTTTCCTTGCGGCGCAGAATTTCGAGGAACCGACGCGTGCCTTCGGGCAACTCCGCCTTCAGGTTTTCCTTCTTTTGAATGCCGATGCCCATGACCACGATTGGCATGTTCAGCTTTTCAAAGACGAAGGATTCCGTCGTAGCTGCATAGCCGGGTCGCAAAAGATTGGCGGAGGCAAACAGGCACAGGTCGAAATTCTCATTGAGTTCTGCATAGGTGTCCGGCGAATTGAGGCTGTTGGCCAGATGCCAGAACGGAACGTAGGTCACATCGTGGCCGCGCACTGCGTTGGCCGCGCCCTCACCTATGAGATAATTGCCCGTATTGGCAATCTTCTTGACCTGATCGATCACATCCTTCTTGGTGCGGATGGGCTCGAAATAGGGGCGATGCTTCACTTTTGCCCCGGAAACGCTTTCGACGGTCCGCATCAGATATGACGGGATGCCGGTGATCATTATGCGCATGGTGATCCATCTTCGCTGGAATTAAGGAAACTGGTGAAGAGTGCCTGAGATCAGCCGATGCCGATTTCTGAAAGCACGCTCCGGAAATTGCGTTCTCGCGCCGAGTAAGTTTCGATGACTTCGGGAATGTTCATCGAAGCGATGTGGTCGCTGACGAAAGCCCGCCTGTCGTTGGCCGCGTTGAGATCGCGGGCATCGATCTTCGGCAGGCCGGAGAAATTCAGCATCTCGCGCATACGGTCATCGACAGCGACCATCAGGCTCGGCACGCCCGCCTGCATGGAGATGATATTGCCGTGGAAACGGCGACCGAAAGAAAAGTCCATGGTCGAGCACCAGGCGCGCCATTGATTGGTATCGAGGAAGGCGTGAACACTCACCTTCTTTTTCAGATCGCCCGAGCCCTTATAGGTCAACGGGCCGACAAGTTCGCCCGTGGTGGAGTCATAGGCGCGGCCATTCGCATCCGATTCAAGCTGCATGTCGAAATGCAAGAGCTCATCCTGAACCACGTAAGCTGAACGCCCGTCATCCGAACCGAGCGCGTTCATATCGCCGATGGTTTCGAGTTCCGCTCCCATATAGCCGGTGAAGACGGTACGGCCCTCACCCACCTTCACCTCTGGCAGGCGACTGATCGCTTTGCGCATATTGTCCGGACGGAAATAAAGCGACGGACAACCGACCGGGCGGACATAGGAAAAGCCCTGATCGCGGAGATAGCCGGCTGCATTTTCGCCCCGCGTGAGAAAATAGTGTTCGCGGCTTTTCAGCACTTCCAAAAGCTTCTTCGTACCCGCTGGCAGGCCGTCCTCGCCTTCAATATCGGGGCGGTTCTGGATGCCGATGCCGAGCATCACGACGGGCATATCCAGTTTCGACAGAACAAGCGCTTCTGCATCCGCCGACAAGCCCTTGCGGAGAAGGTTTGCGCAGGTGAAGACGCAGATATCAAACTCCTTGTTGACCTCCTCAAGCCCCGTTCCGTTGTTCACGCAATTGTAGAGGTGCCAGAACGGAATGTGCCTGGCAGACGGCAAAAGCGCTGTCATCGCACCTTCGCCGATCAGATAATTGCCGGTATTGCTGATATTCTTCAGCTCCTGGATAAAATTATCGCGGGCTTCGGAATCCCGCTGCTTTTCCGAATAATAGACCTGCGCCTTATCCGCACGCTGGATGAGGCGAGTGAGATGGCTCGGAATGCCCGTGACGAGGATTCTTGGGTTGGTTGGGCGGCTCATAGGTCGACCTTTCTGGTATAATCAGGCAACTGCACGGCCGGGGAGAACGGCGGTCGCGCTGGCATCGTCTGCAACATCCGGCTGGGAGAACCGGGATTTCGGATAAACGGGGCTTATTTCGTTCGCCCAATCGGTAAAGTCGGAGAACGCCGAGCTCCATGTGCGATGTGCTGCGGAAGCGAGAGCGCCTTCGGCGGTCCGCATCAAGGCTTCGCGATCTTGTGCAAGGATCGTCAGAATGCGTGTCATGTCTGAGACGATCTGCGCATCGTTGCCATTGCGGATGAGAATGCCATCGCGTCCGTGATTGACAAGCTCATCGACGGCGCCGACCGCCGTGGCGACCGGCACGCAGCCAAGCTGCTGCGCTTCGGCGATCATCAGCGGCGCGCCTTCCCAGCGCGACGGCATCAGGAGAACATCGGCCCAGGCCAGATGGTTGGCAATGTCCTTGCCGTCGAAAACCGGCGGCGAGACTTTCACGCCCGCATCCTTCAAACGTGTCATCCACGATGCGCTCGGATCGTCGGAGAGAATTTCTCCGCCGATGGCCTGCGCTTCAAAAGGAATGCCCTGCTCTTTCAGCTTGACGATTGCATCATGCAAACGGTCGATACCCTTCTGGCGGTCGAGGCGTCCCATGTAAAGGATACGCATGGGCTCGCCCTTGCGCCCCTGCTTGCGCGCGGCGGTGACTTGCGCCCGCTGTTTTGTATCGATTGAAAAACTGGCCCCGTTTGGCACCGAAAACACTTTTTCATACGGTACGCCAAAGCTGTGCAGATAAATTTTCAATTGATCCGAACACGTGAGAAAAGCGTCATAGGCATGTTCGAAGGCGATCGCCGCATAGGGTTGGCCTGCCTGACGGCGGAAGACCGTCTCGTCCACCACATGCAGATAGCAGGCGGTGCGGGTGCCTTCCGAGCGAAGCTTACCCATCAGGGGATGAGCGGCCATGACGTGGTTGTTCACGACAAGATCGAAACCGGAAAGCTGGCCGCGCAGGATACTCCAGTCGAGCGGATGATCTTCGGTGATAAAGTCCTGACCGAGGAAGCGGTTTGTGTCACCCCAGGCGGGAATGCCATCCTTCCAGAAATGCAGGTAGTCGAAGGACTGGTCGAACTCATCGAGCACGTCCATCCGCTCATTGCCGAGGACGAAGAGATGGGTTTCAAACCCCTGGTTCTTCAGCTCCCGCCCGGCGGCATAAGCGACCTTTTCCGCCCCGCCGAAAGAAGCATTCGGCACCAGAACGGCAGCGGTCTTTTTCCTTGCGGGGTTATGCGCAAGCGGCAAAACTGGTCCGCCGCCAAGTTCATTGCGCAGCACCTGATACATTTCGGAAAGAGCCGGTAGACGGCGCGGACGCCACGTCCAGCGTGTGGCCGCACTCTGCTTCAGCGGGCTTGTTGCAATCGACGTCACCAGATTGAGCATTGATTGTTCTGGCCGTGAGAGCGCGCGGCGCTGGCGAACACGCGGGAACGGAAAGCGCACCTTCATGCGCGCCGAGGTAGGCCATAGTTGCTGCGTACCCAACGAAGCGAACCAATCGAGCGCATCGTTTTCAATGATTTCCTTTATGAGCCGGGTCGAAACGAAAATCAGGTCGGCATGTGGCTGCCGCGTACCCGACGGCATGATTTCGGTGTCGATGCGCCGCTCGTCCTCGACATTGGTGAGTTCCACAAAGACGATGTTGGCCTGTTCCGCCAGCTTCTCAAGCCGCGACAGGATATTCGGCAACAGTCGCGAACGCGCCAGAAGTTTCAGCGTCTCTGTGTTGGACGAGGCAAGAAATGGCGGGAAATGGAAATTATCCGGCTCGGACACACTGCCCCAGAAGGCACGGATCGCATCATCGAACTTGAGATCGGCAGTGCCAAGGCTGAGATCGGTGAAAAGGCTGACCGTCCCCTCGCCCGCGCGGATCACGCCATAACGCGGGCATTCCTCATGCTCGAAACCTACGAGCGTCGGACGGCGAAACAGCGCCTTGTGCCGCTTGCGCAGAAAGCTGATCGAGCCGGAGCGGTCGCGATTGGCTTCCTTGAAACGGCTTTCCGCACGCAGGCGATATTCAAAGCCGGTATCGTGGCATGGCGTCCCGACAAACCCCGCCTCGATCGCCGAAAGCCAGAACTCCCAGTCTTCAAAACCATTCTGGCGATCATCATCAAAACGGACACCGCTACGGAAAACATCCGCAGAAATCATCGACCCCGTATCGCAGATATTGTCAGTGATGCAGTGGATCAGGCGCGAATAGCTGTTGCCATAGTGTGCGCGCCAATTGACGGAGAAAGTGTCGATATTGGTGTAGACCCATCCGGCGTTCGACGCCAGCAGCTGACGATAGAGCGTGTCGATGGTGTGCGGCTGCACGCGGTTGTCTGCATCGACAAAATATACAGCCTTCACGTCAGGCATTTCTTCAAGAATATAGTCGACAGCGCGATTTCGTGCGCCACCCGGGCCGGCGTTTTCGCCAAAGATGATATGGATGTTGGAATGCGCCGCAGCGTAGAGCGTCAGGCTGTCGAACACTTCGCGGCGCGGATCGCCATCTACCGACACCACGATCTGGGTACGGAAAACCGTTTCTGATGCAAGAATGGTTTCCAGTGCTTCAAGCGCCAGCGCCGCGTGGCCGTAAAGCGGCATGGCAACGACGATCAAATCCTTGGACCTATCGTACATTCGCGGCCTCTTTGGCTAATTCCTGAGCGGGCCGGGCCTCAATGTGCTTGACCAGCCGGAAGTTGAAGACCTTGAGCCAGGAAAAATCGACGGAATCCGCTGCGGCCTTGCTCAGCACAACGAGATCCATCGTCCGGTCGACCGGTCCCTCAAGCATGAAATTGATATCGATCGGGCGATTGGGCGCGACCTCCGACCAACCGCTGAACAAAACCTGCTGACGTCGCCGATCAAGATTGGAAATCGCGTCGATTTCCTCCTTCACGTCTGATGCCAGATTGACCAGCAACAGACCGACGGCACAGGGTTTGCCCTCTGGATGGTCAATCACAGCCCGCGCGGAGACGCGGACCGTACCCGGAGCAACCACACGGCGAATGGCAGCCGCAGTGACGCCCTCCTCGAGCGGATGACAGCCGATGGCATCCTCATGTTCCAGAAAACGCACAGTCGGAAAATCGGGAGTAATGGACGTAACGGACACGTTGGCCACGTTGCGCAGTAATTCGACCGGCAGACGGTAGTCGTCAACCTTTCGGCCATTGATCAACGCAGTCGGCACGATGGCGTTCGGCAACGATGCCGGGCGCACACCCGGCAAGCCGGTGAAAATCCTCAATGCCAGAGGGCGCATGTCGAGATCGGCGTGCGGAATACGGGCACGCGCCGCATAGCGTTCGTTGGCGATCACATTGCCCAGCGACAGTTCCGGCGGCACGCCGCCCGAGGCGGAGATGCGCAGGCGGAGCGTCCGATGGCTGCCATCACATGCCTTGGGAAGCGAGAAGAAATTCCATTCCGACTGCAGCGCGCTGTAGGGCACCAGCCACTCGGCAATTCCCTCACCGTTTTCCAGATAATCCAGCGTTACGATCAGCTGGCCGTTGCGATTGGCCGGCAGATCGCGGAAATGGAGGGCGAAACCGGAAACGGCATAGCTCGAAACCGGAAAAAGCTGTTCGATCTCCGATTCGCGCAGCAGACGCGCAAACCCCTCGTCCTTTGGATCGACCAGAGGGGCATGACTGAAAATCTCCGTCGAAGAATCCCAGTTGCGAGCGTGGAATGCGTCTTCAATCGCCCGATAATTCTCAAACATGGTCTCGCGCTCGCGGCGCAGCATGGCGAGCTCGGTGTGAACCTTGCTGACATGGCCGACAAGGCGATCCAGGCTGCTCTCAAGCAACTGCGTAACCAGCAGCGGAGCTGTTTCGGGGGATGCTTCATCGACCCGCACAACGGGTAGTTCCGGAATGGTGCTCAGACGATAAATCTGCTGCAGAACCGTTTTGAGTTCGTTCTCGCCCTCTTGCGACGCGGCGACGGCAATGAGTGGAAATGTATTCGCCAGACGAAGGCGTTTTCCGTCTCCTTCGACAAAGGTGGTCAGCTCGCCCAGAGACGTCGCTTCCAGCGCTTCACGATCACGCATCGAAGCAATGGCATATCGGCGGGATTTCCGCGCCGAGATCGCAGGAAGTGGTGTGCTCAACATAATCATCCATTGTGTGATGGCCGACTTGGGAGTCTCGGCCTGCACTTGCAATGAGAAAATACAGTCTATGTATTGTCAACAGTCTTATAGCATCAACTATATGATAATATTACGAATATTTGGAACGAGTTTAATTCAAAATTTGAAACAATGTTCATATATATTACAATAACAGCGTAAACACGCAGAAACACGGAGTTTTATATTTACGTTACAGGACTTGCACGCCCGATTGTCGCCACATACCAGCTACCGTCCGTTCAATACTGCCTCGATCAAGGTTTTTTGCTGCCGTAAACAATCCGACAACCTGAACCGGGTTTCCACGGTTCGTCGTGCTGCAGCTCTCATCTGGAGACATGCATCGGGGTCACGAAGCACGTTCATGATCACTTCCGCCAACACGTCCGGCTCAAAAAACGGTACAAGCAGCCCGTTTTGGCCCGAGCGGATCAACTCCCGAACGGGAGGCGTATCCGAACCGATGATGAGCGCGCCGCATGCCATCGCTTCCACGACCGACCAGGACAGGACAAACGGATAAGTCAGATAGATGTGGGCAGTCGATATCTGATAGAGTTTCCGCAACTGGGCGTGCGGGATCGTGCCGGGAAACACGATTCGATCCGGCGGCAGATCAAGATTCCGGACGAGATGCTCGCGCCATGAACCGCCGCCGGGTGGCGGCGTTCCATAGCTGACGCCATCGCCGCCAACAAAAACGAAGATCGCGTCATCGTTCTGCCGGATGACCTTGGCCGCTGCTTCCAGCGCTTGAGGAAAGCCGCGATAGGGTTCGAGATCGCGCGCGACAAACGTGATTACGCGCGATTCTCCTGCCTTCAGCGTCCGCCCATCCGGCAGTTGGATCGTTGCGTGACGATCCGGATAGAAGAGTTTGGTATCGACACCTTCGTGAACCACGGCAATGCGGTTCTGAACGGAACGCGGGTAAAGGCTCTTTTGCCAATGCGTCGGGCTGAATCCGCCGTCGATACCCTCAAGGGTTACCAACTGCGCCATGTTACGCAGGCGCAGGCGCTTGCGGGTTTCAATATCAGGCCGGTCGCCCGGTGCGAAACCGACATCGGCACCATTGGCGCGGTAGAAAAACTCGCAATAGCCAAGTGCGGGGACTGAGGGCAGCACGTCCTTGACGAACATCATGCTGCCCCAGCCAATATGACCGACGACGATATCGGGTGCCTGACCATGATGGGCCATGGATTCCAGGGTTTCGGCCACACGGTACCCGATCCTCGTGTGATGATCGGGTACTTCCAGATATCTGGCCATCGCACCGCCGGTGCGAGGACCAGATTCTACTCTGTGGCGAATGACGCGGACCGCTGGGAGGCGACGGTCCACTGTCTCGCAGATCAGGCTTACATCAAGTCCACTCGTAGCCAGATTCTCGGCTAACGCAGCGAACTGACCGAAACCGCGCCTGTGCACAAATGCTATACGCATGTTACGAAACGTGTTCGGCTGGCGGCCGAAAATAATCGCAACACATCAAATGCCAAACCGTGCGGCATTGCCCCACACGAGTTCCAGTCTGTGCAGTGTCTGATAGGCAATCTCCAGATTGCGAAGATCGTCATCATCGCGGGTGAGGATATGGTTGTAGGACCGGCTCGCATTCCGCAAGCTTGCACACAGCCTTTCACCCTTGTCCGTCAGGCGAATACGGGCAGACCGTTTATCTCTCTGCGAGGTTACACGGTCGACATATCCACCATCGGTAAGCTGTTTCAGATAATAGGAAATGTTGGACCCGACATAATGCCCGCGATCCAATAGTTCACCCACAGTGAGCTCGACATCGCCTATAGCCATCAAAACCAGGGTCTGGGCCGGACCGATATCTTCCACGCCTAACTTCGTCAGCTCGGTTTTCAGCAAGCTTACAAAGCGGCGGTTCACTCGTTCTATCATCCGGGCCAGCTCGAAATGCGTGATAACGACTGTATGAACCGGATGTCTGCGTTCCTGTTTTTCGGCGGTAACTTCAGGAAAATCAACGGCAGTAAAGCCATCGACTGATGTTTCGACTTCCACTCCCTCGTGTAGAAGTTTTTGCATCTCTTGCTCTCCATTTTCAATTTTACTTCAAATTTTGAAGAAATTTGCAGTTATATTTTCTTTGCTCCTTTCGCATTTCCCCGCCGTAAGAACCTTTTTTCTGTCACATTCTCTGCAGTATTACTTTACTGATCTTGAGAACTAGCACACAGTTTTTAGGGATATCCGCCACCTGTGACCATTCCAAGGCAGATAGCGTATGAATGATACTCGCGAAATCAACTCGATTGGCAAGAGCCCTGCACACAAAAAGGGGCAGGACGATTCGGTAACTACGCCGAAAGGCCTGATTTTCAAGGCCCGCCGCGTTTTCCTGTCGGGACTACTTTATGCAGTGCTGCTGAGCGCCTGTATCAATTTGCTACAACTCACTGTACCTCTCTACATGTTGCAGGTTCATGATAGGGTGCTGAACAGCCGAAGCATGGACACGCTCACCATGCTGACCGTGCTCGCCATCGGCGCCATGCTCGTATTCGGGGTGCTGGAATTCATCCGCTCCCTGTCGTTTCAGGCCATGGGCAGCGCACTTGTGCGCCGCCTGAATCTGGCGGTTTTGACGGCAGCGGTGCAGGCATCCGTAAATCAGGGCATGCCCAAAGCGACTCAGACGCTTCGCGACCTCAACGAGTTGCGCAGTTTCCTCACCTCACCGGCGATCAATGCTCCACTCGACGCCGCGTGGTCGCCGATCTTTCTCGGCGTCCTGTTCCTGCTCCACCCCATGCTGGGCGTGATCGGTCTCGTCGCCGTCATTATCCTGATTGCATGCGGTGTGCTGACCGACCTCCTTACCCGAAATCTCATTCAGGAGGCGAACCAGGCGAACATCGAAGCGGTGTCCAAGATCGGCAGCAGCCTGCGGCATGCCGAAGTCATCGAAGCCATGGGCATGCTCCCGGCCCTCGCTCGCCGCTGGCGCACGATGCAGGTTCAGGCGCTTCAAGTGCTCGATCTTGGCGGAACCCGCGCCCGTGCCCTCTCCTCGATTGCCCGCACGGCGCGTTTCATCATCCAGATCGGATCGCTCGGCATAGGCACGCTGCTTGCCATGCAGCAGGAAATCACGCCCGGCGCAATGATCGCGACCAGCATCATCATCGGCCGCCTGCTGATGCCGTTTGACCGAATCGTGGAAAACTGGCGCCAGTGGGTCAGTGCAATCGCCAGCTGGAAGCGCGTCCAGTCATTGCTTTCGGAAAACCTGGCTGTACGCCAGACCATGCCGACGCCACGCCCCAATGGCGACCTCGTGATCGACAAGCTCATCTATGCCGCACCCGGCGTGGATGTCCCGATCATCAAGGGCATCTCCTTTTCGATCTCGCCGGGTGAAGTCCTTGGGGTTGTCGGCCCATCTGCCGCAGGCAAATCCACGCTTGCCCGGCTGCTGATCGGCATCGTCAAACCCACCTCCGGCGGCGTTTTCCTTGACGGAAACAATGTCTATCTCTGGGAACGCGGTTCTTTCGGTGAGATTGCGGGATACCTCCCACAGTCCGTCTCGCTGCTGGATGGAACCATCAAGGACAATATCGCCCGCATGGGTGACAGCGATCCGCATCGCGTGCTGGAAGCCGCACGTCTGGCCGATGTGCATGAAATGATCGGCCGCATGCCGCTTGGCTACGATACCCCGGTGGGCGACGGCCGTCTGACTTTGTCCGGGGGGCAGCGCCAGAGAATCGGCCTTGCCCGCTGCCTCTACAACCGCCCGCGCCTGATTGTTCTCGATGAACCGAATTCGAATCTCGATGCGGTCGGCGAGCGCGCGCTCATCCGGGCGGTCGAACACGCGCGCGACGATGGCGCCATTGTCATCATGATCGCACATCGGCCATCTATCATGCAGGTCGCCGACAAGCTCCTGGTGCTCGAAAACGGACGTATCTCGCAGTTCGGGCCGCGCACGGATGTGGTCGCCTCACTGACACCTGCCAATAATGGCCCGCAAATGGGAGCAGCAAACGCATGATGGGCAAATCGATTATTCCTCGTCGTGTTTCCAGCCTGCTCGCGCCGCGCGCAGAATCGTCGGATCACCAGGCCCTTACCCGTTTTGGCAGCGTCAAACCTGAATGGGCGCTCGATCTGGAGCGCGAGGATTCAAGATCGCCCCTGCGTGGGCTGATCATTGCAGGCCTAGCAACAATCGGCGTCGCTTTCGGCGGGTTCTTCGCCTGGGCCTATTCTGCCAATCTTGGAAGTGCGGCGGTAGCAATGGGCACGGTCATCGTCGATTCCAAACGCAAGACTATCAGCCATCTCGAAGGCGGTATTCTTGATCGCCTGCTGGTGCAGGAAGGCGATATCGTCAAGGTCGGCCAACCGCTTCTGCGGTTGGACGACACAAAGGCACGTTCCGACCTCCAGTCCCTTGAAAGCAGGCGCATCGGCTTGATCGCAAAACTCGCTCGTCTGCGCGCCGAACAGGCGGGGGAGAAGGAGATAAGCTTTCCCGCCAGCTTTGCCGAGGGCGGTGAAAACGCGCAGAATGCCATTCGCGCCGAAAACATCTTCTTTCAGAAACGACTTGCCCAGAAACTGAGCAAGATCGACATACAGCAGAAAACTATCGAGCAATATACGGAGCAAGCCAAGGCATCGACCGCACAGATAGCCGCGACGGACCGGCAAATCGAACTCATCAGCGATCAGCGCAAGGCGATTGCCAGCCTCGTCGAAAAGGGTTTTGCCCAGAAATCGAAGCTTACGGAAATCGATACGCGTCTCAGCCAGCTCGCCGGCGACAGAGGCGAGTATGCCGGTGACAAGGCGAAAGCCGAGCAGGCGAAAGCCGGCGCGGAGTTTGCCCTGACTGGAATCGAAAGCGATCTCCAATCCGAAATCGCAGGAGAAATCACATCGAGCCAGGTCGAGCTTTCCGATGTGCAGGAACGTATCGTCGCGGCCAAGGATGTGATGCGGCGCGTGGAAGTCCGCTCGCCGCAAGACGGGATTGTAGCCAACATCCGGCTGCGTACGCCGGGCGGCGTCATCGCACCCGGCGAAGCGATCATGGATATCGTCCCTGAAAACGAACCCCTCGTCGTTGAAATGAAGATCAGTCCACGTGATATCGACAGCATTTCGGTTGGCGCAGGTGCACAAATCCGCCTGACCGCCTATAATCAGCGCTCAATGGCGCCGTTGGATGGCAAGCTGACCTATATCGCCGCCGATCAGTCACTTGACGAGAAGACCGATACCGCATTTTTCGTGGCACGCGCCGAAATCACTCCGGCATCGCTCGCCGCAAATCCGACCGCCCGGCTTTATCCCGGCATGCCCGCAGAAATCATCATCGTGCACAAGGAACGTCGTGCCATCGATTATCTGGTTTCTCCCATCACGGACAGCCTGAACCGGGCCTTCCGCGAAGATTAATATCCAGAGAATTTCAAAGTAAAACTCGATCATAGGTTGAAATTCCCGAAGGAAGTGTCGCCGCGCATGAAATGACATGTGCGGCGTCATCTTGTTGAAATATTTTCACATTCCCCTCTTCTTGGCCAGATAATTCAAATTTAGAATCAATTTCTGCGTAAACACAAAACAAATATAAATTATAATGACTGCAAATAGATTTCATACTTATGTTTACAGAACTGCAATATAAATTAATGGTAATAATTTGTTACTTACACATGCCGCAATTATACCAAATGACGATGTTGCAATTCCACATAATGCAGAGCAGACTACTAAGAGCATAATGGTCGGAGCATTCCGGCTTGTGGAAACCCCTACAGGAACACAAGGAGAAGCAGATGGCCACTCTAGAAGGCGGCGCCTACGACGACGTGTTGTTCGGCTCCCGCTTTGACGATTTCATCCGTGCCCATGGCGGTGATGATCTCGTATTCGGAGGCGATGGTAACGACACCGTCTTCGGCGGCAACGGGAATGACATCCTTTTCGGCGGCACGGGTAACGACACCCTGTTCGGCGAAAACGGCAACGACATTCTCTTCGGCAATGAAGGAAATGACGTCCTGAGCGGCGGCAATGGCAGCGACGTGCTGTATGGCGGCAATGGAGATGACATTCTCCAGGGCGGCAACGGCTCCGATTTGCTCTATGGCGGCGCACATAATGACATTCTCTACGGTGGGAACGGCAACGACATCCTTGATGGCGGAGCCGGAAACGACGTTCTCATCGGCGGAAATGGCAGCGATACATTCCTGTTCAATGGTGGCGGCGGAAACGACGTCATTCTCGACTTCAATCCCGGCGAAGACATTCTGCAGATTCAGAAGGGTATCAATGGTCTTGATATCTCTTCCGCAGACGATCTTGCCGACCGTGTCACGCAGGTTGGTGGCAATGTCGTTGTCGACCTCGGCAATGGCGACACCGTTACCCTCGTGAACACCAATGCAGACGATGTACAGGCTCATCCCGACCAGTACTTCACTGTTCACTGATTGAACAATTGAGAGCGTGCCCGGCAATCCTCCCGCCGGGCACGTTTCGACTTCGCCGGACACCCAACTTCCCCGTTGGGTGTCCGGACCTCCTGCAAGCTGAACTTTTCTGCAAGAATGAAAGGGCCACACATTGAACCTCGACCATTCGGCGGACATTGAAAGCAAAACCGAGAACCTCTCCATTTGCCGTCTTTGCGCCGATGTGGCTGTGGTCATCTGGGATATTCCAGGCCCGGCTCGCACGACCACCAAATGCACATTTGAAATGCCGGTTCAGCCGGTCCCCTTGCTGAGCGTCGGCATTCCGCTCGAAAATGGCGGCCTGCGCATGTTCTGGGCCATGCGTACAGGCAGTGAACCTGCGGAACTTTCGCTCTCGGCAGGGTCTCTTGGCCCGACGGCGCAAGCGGTCGTATATCCGGCCAAGGAACTCGCCCCTTTCGATGTTGAATATGTCGTAAGCGATCTGACGCTCCCCGGACATATCAAGCTTCTCACCAATATTCTGACCACGTGGCGCAGCACTTTCCGGCTTTCGCGAAACCAGACTTTCGCATCCCTCGTGCGGGACCTGACTTTCGCATTGACGCCGGAACCGCGCGAGGCCCAGCATTGCGGCGAGCCTGTTCAGGGACATCACCTCCTTGAAACAGCGGTCGACCCGATGCTGGGCGAGATTTCGGCTATCTATGGCATCACTTCCGGCAGCGTGATGGTCGTTCCACCACGCTTTGTGGTGGGCAGGCAGGCGCGCAACGCCTGGCAGCCATGCCATCTTCTGCTGGAAGCAGCGCAAGACCTGCCCTCATCGCTTCTGCTGGTGCTCACGGGTCAGAAAGGAGTCGCCGTTCGCAAGCTTGCGAGCGCTAGTGAACAAACGGATTTTGCCAAATGGTGGACCAAATGGCAGGGCAACGGCGCATTGCGGGAATTTCTTGTTCGCCAGCTCGGCAAGCTAAGCCCTGCGGGTGCGGCGGTCGCCATTGATTTGCAAACGCGCACGCCGCTGCCCGTCCGCCAGATTGCACAGTCTGCCACCCATCCGGCCGCTGAAATCGATCTCGCTCTGGCGCTCGATGGCGGGCTGATCGTGGGCGGATGGATGCATGATCCCGCCGCCATGCTTGCGGATATCGAATATCTCCCGGAGAACGGAAGCGCATTGTCGCTGAAGCCGCACTTCCACAAATTTCCCGGCAAGGTGGCCAAGCGCGAAGATGCACCCCAGCAGGATGTGACGGGTTTCGTCGCCTGGCTTCCTTCGGTGCAGAATCTTGGGCCTCTCCTGCAGCCACGCTTCCAGTTGCGCCTTGCTTCCGGCGCGACCGCGCCTCTGGTGCCCGCACCGCAGCCCTTCGAGCCATCAGCGCAGCGCAACCGCATTTTGCGATCCGTGCCGCCGCAACAGGCAAGGCCACACGTATTCTCCCATATTTTGGGACCGGCCCTCACCGAAGTCGAAAAGAAGCTCGCTGCAACGGTGCACATAGCCGAGGTGAAGGAATTCGGAACGACGCCTGCCTCCCCGCTCGCGTCCATCGTTATTCCGCTCTATCGCAACCTTGATTTCCTGCGTTTCCAGTTTTCATCCATGGCGACAGACCCGTGGCTGGTGGAGAATGCAGAGTTCATCTTCGTGCTGGATTCTCCTGAAATTCAGGACGACACCGAGCACATGCTGGGTGGGCTGCACATTCTGCACGATATGCCGTTCAAGCTGGCAATCATGAACCGCAATGGCGGCTATGCGCGGGCCTGCAATGCAGGTGCCAGCATTGCGACCGGAACAACCATCGTCATGTTGAATTCCGACGTCGTGCCTGCGGAACATGGCTGGTTGCAGCAACTGATCCAGCCTTTGTTCGATCAGCCAAAGCTTGGCGCAATCGGTCCTCGCCTCCTGTTCGAGGACGGCTCGCTTCAGCATGGCGGGCTTTATTTCGCCCGCGACCGTCAGGGCATCTGGCTCAACCATCACTATTACAAGGGCATGCCGGGTAACTATCCACCGGCACTCCGTCCGCGTGAAGTGCCGGGCGTTACCGGCGCCTGTCTCATAACGCGCAAGGATATCTTCGATCTCGTCGGTGGCTATACGGAAGACTATGTCATCGGCGACTATGAGGACAGCGATCTTTGCTTGAAGATCAGGCAGCTTGGCTTCCAGATATTCTACGAGCCTTCCGTGGCGCTCTACCACTTCGAGCGCCGCTCGATCCGCCGCAGCGCGGATTACATGCGGGGCCTCGCCAGCCAATACAATTCCTGGCTCCATACACAGCGCTGGGACGACGACATTACCGAATTGATGGCTCTGCCGCAGGAACAGGAGCGCACTGTCGACCTGTCGAATGTCATCATGACCAAATCTGAAAGGAGCGCCGCTTGACGGACGTGGTAGCGCTGAAACAGCCAGAACCTGAAGCCAAACCAGCAATACCGGATGCGCAGATCGACTGGCTGATGCAGTCGGTATTGAAAAACCGCTTCTTGCCCTCGCCCGATCCGAACAGCGTGTTCGTCGGCGATGGCGATTATCGCGCGGTCGGCGCAGAGTTTCTCGGGCATTTCATTCGCATAGGCGGCCTTCGGCCCGACGCGCGCGTGCTCGATATCGGTTCCGGCATCGGTCGCATGGCAGTGCCGCTGACGCAATATCTCGACCCGGCAAAAGCCCTTTATTCAGGTATTGATCCCGTGACAGGTGGCGTAAACTGGTGCCGCCAGAACATCACGTCGCGCTACCCGAACTTCGAGTTCCGCCACATCGATATCGCCCATGACCTCTATAATCCAAAAGGGGCGGTCAACGGGCTCAGTCTCGTCCTGCCTTTCGCTGACAGGAGTTTCGACTTCGTCATCATGACGTCGGTAGTCACCCATCTGCCGTCCGACGAGGTTAAAACCTATCTCGAACAGGTTTCCCGCGTTCTCGCTCCCGGCGGAAAATTGTTCATGACCGCATTCGTCGTGGACGATGTGGCCGCGCGAGACCGTCACGGCAAACGTGACAAGCGACTTGCATTCGAGCGCCATGGCAGCGGACCATGCTGGTTTGTGCCGGAACTGCCGCCGCTGGCGGCAGTCGGGTTTGAAAATGGCTTTCTGGACCGTGCGCTTGCCGGTGCAAAACTGTCGCTCGAAGCAAAATCCTTCGGTCACTGGCGCGGCATCGAGGCGGATCATTATCAGGATATTTTCATCGCTTCGCGAGGTGCTGCCTGATGGCGCAACGTATCCTCATCGCGGCTCATAATCACCCGTCGCTTCATCCCGGCGGAACGGAAATTTTTGCGCACGACCTGTTTCGTGCCTATCAGCGCGCCGGTTGCGAAGCCATGTTTATGGGCGCCACCAACAAGGTGCACCGCGAGGCCCGTCCTGGAACAAGCTTCCAGAGCATTGGCAATGGCGGCGATGAAATCCTGCTCTGGTCCGGTCATTTCGACCGCTTCTACATGAGCCAGATCGACCTTTACGGGATTGTTCCCGACATTGTCGAACTGCTGCAGGACTTCCGGCCCGACGTCGTGCATCTCCACCATCTGCTTTTGCTCGGCGCCGAATTCCCCCATATTGTGCGCCGCACTTTGCCGGATTGCCGTATCTTGCTGACTTTGCACGACTATTATCCCATCTGCCACCATGATGGATTAATGGTCCGCACCACGGGCAAGGAGCTTTGCCATGGTGCAAGTCCCGACCGCTGCCATGCCTGTTTCAAGGACATTGCGCTCGATAAATTCGTGCTGCGCGAACGGCATATCAAATCGCTCTTGAGCGCTGTCGATGCGTTCGTTTCACCCAGCGAGTTCCTCAAGCAACGCTATGTGGAATGGGGCCTCGCGGAAGGGTTGATCAGCGTCATTCCCAATGGTCAACCGCAGCGCCCTTCCCTCGAAACACGGCAAGTGGAGCGCGGGAAGCCGGTCTTCGGCTATTTCGGCAATCTCAATCCGTGGAAAGGCGCAACAGTGCTGCTGGAAGCAGCACGGCAGCTTATATCGGAAGGCTTCGATTTCGAACTGCGAGTCCATGGTGCAGCGCCATTTCAAAGCGAAAGCTTCGTCAGTGAAATCGAGCGCCTCTTTGCCGAGACATATCCTTTCGTCCAGCGTCGGGGTGCTTATCGGCGCGATGACATCGCCCAACTGATCCAGACCGTCGATTGCGCCATCATGCCGTCGATCTGGTGGGAAAACGCTCCGCTTGTCATTCAGGAAGCGCAGGGACAGAACCGTCCCGTCATATGCAGCAATATCGGTGGAATGGCCGAAATGATTGAACATGAGGTCAATGGCCTCACCGTTCCGCCGAACGATCCGCTCGCGCTCGCCCAGGCGATGCGTCGAATGGCGGAAAACCCGGATCTGCGCCACTCGCTTAGTGCGAATGCACGTCATCCGGACACCATCGACGCCACGGCAGCACGCTATCTCGATCTGATCGGGACATTGCGGATCGCGCGCGTCGAGGCAGCATGAGAGGTAAATCATGAACATCGCGACCAAAGTTCCAACCGAGGGGGAAGCAAAGCAGGCAGCGACACCCAACGCCGCCGCCGGACCTCAAAGGACCGAAGCCATGAAAGGACGCGTTGACGCCATCGAGGAAGGCCGCCTCTATGGCTGGGCCTTCGATCCTTCGGTCCCAACCGAACGGCTTCTGATCCGTGTTCTGCTGGATGACAAGCCTATCGCTGAAGCTCCGGCCGACAAGGATCGCCCCGACCTGAAGCGCAATGGTATCGGCGATGGCAAGCACGCTTTTGAAGTGATGCTGCCGCAATTCGCCGCTGCACGGGCAGGCGAACTTGTCGTCGTTGCCGCCAACGCCGCAGGCGGCGAGCAAAAACTGCGCGTGCCGAAGCCCGACGAACAGGCCGCCGAAGCGCTTATCGCAGCACCCATGACACGCATTCTGGACAAGCTCGACATGCTGATGGCCGCGCAACGCCAGTTGCAGGTCAACCAGCGTTCGTTGCAACGCGTCGCGCCGACGCTTGATGCATCCGGCAATGCAGCCCCCGCGGAATTGCTGGACATTGCCAGTTCCGTCGATGGCCTGCGCACCGATCTTCATCAGCGCATGACCGAGCTTGATGTGCATATCATGCGCATGGACGGTGTTGTCGCCGGATTGGAACAGCGCATGGAAGACGTACGCAAGCGCAGCAGCGGCGACATCAAGCTTCTGTTCATGCTGATGTTCGTGCTGGCTGGTTTCGTCGCCGGTGCCCTTCTGACCCTTGCAGTCATGCCCTGAGGGGACGTCCATGGCGCAAGACGAAAGACCTGTCGCACAGCAGCCGGCTGCAAGACCTTCCCGGTCTCCGGATCGTCCTCCCATGATGATGGAGGGCGAAATGGTCGTGGGCAGCGTGATCGAAGACACGCTGGTGCTGGTGCTTGGCATCGGCAGCGCCGCAAACGATCAGGTCACGGCCTTTCTCAACGGCGATCCTGCCATGAGCGTGAAAACAAGCCTGATCACATGGCCGCTCAAGGAACCTTCCCCTGCGGGAACGCATGGTTTCGTCGCCATCGTGCCAACGGCTGCTCTGCGCCGTGGCGTCTTGAAGACCATCATGTTCCAGCATCGGGCGAAGGTCGCTCGCTACAATTTCGCGTCGCGTTCTGCTTCTATCGCGGATTTTGTCGCCATGATTGGCGATTTGGCCGGACCGAGCCTGCCGGGCGTCATCGATGAACTGGTGGAAGGGCTGATCTCCGGCCCTATCAGCCGGAAGAAACTTTCGGCGATCACCGTTCTGTTGCAGGCCGGAGCCCGCTCCGACGGCTGTATCGAACTCATCGGCGGCAGCGACGAAGGCGAAATTTTTGTTCAGGGCTGGGCACAGGACCTGACGCCTGCTGTCACCCGGCTGCTGATCAGCGGCAAAAATCCATCCCTCGCGGAGTGCGCGATCAGCGTCTTTGCACGGCCCGACCTGAATGATGAAGCATCCGGATTTGCAGGGCTTCTGCTCGCCAATGAGCCGGTCGAACCGACCGATATCGAACGGCTTCTGTTTCGCGGGCGGCGGGGCTGGCGTTTTACCGAAGTCTATGACCGCAGGCTCTTGTCCGGCTCGCGTGAGACGCCGGGCCACATACGGGCGATCCTGCCACGGATACGCAGCTCGACCGACATTCTGCTGCGCATGCGGTCTGCCGCCAACCGCTTCGATGGCGCCGACACGGTATCCGGCCTCCCCTTTCCCGTCCGGATGGGAATAGACAATGTCTTCCGTGTGGAAGGAAGTGGCATGCTTGTTTCCGGCTGGCTGCTCGATCCCGACAGCCATGTGGAAAGTGTGAAACTGCGCCGCCATCGCGGTGAAATCCAGATCGACACAAGCTGGACCCGTATAGACAGGCCTGATGTAACCCGCGAATTCGATAATCAGCCGCCGTTCAATGCCGGGCTCGACCCCAGCCGCCATGCCCATGGTTTCGTCGCCTTCGCCCCGGAACTTGCCGGTGACAGCACCTCGCCGTTCTACCTTGAACTTTCGATCAGCGATGGGCGACGGGCCTTTTTTCCGTTGACGCCCACCCGCGTCACGTCCCGCGAAGCCATCGTCCGGCAAATCCGGGCAACCGATCCGAACGCATGGGCTCTGCGCCATATCGTGGACCAGCAACTCGTTCCATTGCTGCGCGGCGTCAGCCGCCCTGCGCCTGAAGTCTTCGGCGTTGTCGATCTCGGCCCCTTCGAGGATGCGATAGGGCCTGCGATCATCATCGGCATCGATGAACGCGTCGAGGAGATCGAAGCCTTGCTTGCACTGCTCGCGCTCGATCCGGAAACCCGGATCGCCCCGATCGTGATCGCGGCGGCAAGCGAGATCATCGACCGCATCGGCGTACAGATCAGACGCCTTGCGGATTTCTACCGCCTGCGCATACGGCTCGTTTCAGCCACCGGTTCCGAGGACCTCTACGATGCGTTGGAAGTCGGCGCCCGCACGGTTACAACGGATCAGGTCATATTCCTGGCCGGATCGCTGCTGCCGCGCCGCGCCGGATGGCTGAACAAGCTCGTCAGCGCCTATGAAGCGCACAAGGACTGCGTTCTGTCACCCACGCTTGCCTATGAGGATGATTCAATCCGTTGGGCTGGAACCTGGGTTGCGGGTCCGCCCTCCGGCATGTCGGCGGATCGGGCCCTGATCAGCCGCTATGCGGGTTATCCCATCGATGCCGTATCGGGAATGTCGTTGACGGAAGTCGCAACAGCGACGTTCGAGTGCTGCATCCTTCCCCGCGAAGCGCTGTTCTCGGTCGGCGGCTTCACGCGCGGCTATCTCGGCACTCACGAAAAGGGACTGGATCTCGGATTGAAACTGAAACAATCGGGCCTGCGCTCCTATTGGTTGCCTTCGGCCCATATGCTTGGAGCGGACGACACATCCGTTACCGACAGGGCATCGACCATTGCACTCATCGAGCGCATTGACCGGCAGGTCTTCGACGCGCGTTGGTCCTCCATTCTCGCTGGCAGGCGCAAGGCTCAGGCGGAGGAACTTGCATGAGCGATAAACTCCGGGTTCTCGTCATCTCGCACGCCCACCCTTCGATCTCTCTCGGGGGCGGTGAAATCGCTTCCTACAATCTGCACAAGGGGTTGAACAGCATTCCCGGGGTGCAGTCGGTCTATCTGGCGCGGGCGGCCCATCCGATCCCGCGACATGGCACGACGGCGCTCATGAGCATGCGGCGCGCCAGCGATGAAATCCTGTTTCATGCCGACGAATACGACCATTTTTATCTGTCGAACAAGAACACCGATGAAATCCGCCGCGACCTGCTGCGCTTCGTCCGAGACTACGACCCTGACATCGTGCATTTCCACCATGTCCTGGGCCTCGGGCTGGAGACCCTTTACGCCATCCGCGAAGCGTTGCCGGACCGGATCATTCTCGTGACTTTTCACGAGTTCCTGTCCATCTGCAACAATGATGGCCAGATGGTCAAAGCCGGCACATCGAAGCTGTGCAGCGAAGCGTCTCCCATCGATTGCCACGCCTGTTTTCCGCAGATACCGCCGGCGCGCTTTCTCAAGCGGGAACGCTTTGTGCGCGGCATGCTGGAACTTGCCGACGCCTTCGTTTCACCGAGCAAATTCCTCGCCAATCGCTATCTCGAATGGGGCCTCGATCCGGACAAGATGGAAGTCATTGAAAACGGCATAGCCATACGCGATGTCACCCCTCCACGTGAGCTGACCGGGCCGAACCCGCGCCGCAACCGCTTTGCCTTTTTCGGTCAGATCAATCCTTTCAAGGGCATAGACGTGCTGGTCGATGCGGTATCCCGTGTCCCGGAACAGGTCTGGGGTGAGGATTCCCGGCTGATGATCTTCGGAGGCAATCTGGAGAAGCAGCCACCCGCCTTTCAGGAGCGCATGCATAAACTGATCGAGGAGGCTGGTCCGCGCGTGCGCTTCTATGGCGCTTACCAGAATGCCGAAATGCCGCGCCTCATGCAGTCTGTGGACTGGGTGGTCATGCCTTCGATCTGGTGGGAAAACTCACCTATCGTCATTCAGGAGGCCTTGCATCATCGACGCCCCGTCATTTGCTCGAACATCGGCGGCATGGCGGAGAAGATTCGCGACGGCGAAGACGGCCTGCATTTCCGGGTGCGCAGCGCCGAGGATCTGGCCGACCGCTTTACGGAAGTGCTGAGCGAACCGGGCGTGTGGGACAGATTGCATCAATCCATCCGCAATCCGGTCCATTATATCGACTGCGCGAAGGAGCACCTCGATCTCTATAACCGGTTGCGGGAGTCAAAACCGCGCAGACAGAAACCGGCAGTTACGCAAACTGCTCTTTCACAGGCAAGCTGAGCCTGGCTTGACCTTATTGAAACAGAAGGAAAACCGTATGGCACGCGCCCTCGTCATGATCCCTGCGGGAGAAGTGTACGATCACGACAATGTCCGCTGGTATCGTCATACCGACGTTCAGGGCAGCATCAATCATTATCACAATATCGGCGACGCCTTCGTCTTCGAGTCATCGTTGAAGCTCATGGATTACGAGAAGGCTTCCGAACTCCCGATCACCAATTTTTCCCCGGAAAAGATTGATCAGCTGCGCGAAGAATATGATTATGTGATCCTGCGTGGCTCGAACTACATCAACAAGGATATGAACTGGCGCGACACGATCCCGGTTTTGCAGCGGCTGAAACTGCCGGTCATCGCATTCGGCGTTGGAGCGCAAGCGCCGGTCAGAGGGGAAATACAGCTTTCCGAAGAGACGAAGGCGGTCCTGCGCATCATCGCGGATTCCACAACGTCCATAGGTGTGCGCGGTGCTTATACGGCCCAGGTGCTCAACGATATTGGCATCCGCAATGTGCGGGTCATCGGTTGCCCGACCGCGTTTCGCCGCAACAACCAGCATCTGCGCATCAAACTGCCGCCGCTGGAAAACGTTGCCCAGGTCGGCGTTACGGTTCGCCGCGAGGTGTCGCCTGCCTATGCGCAGGACATCGAGCAATATCTGACCCGGCACCGCGACCTCATCAAATCCATGGCCCAACGCTTCGATGTAACCTTGATGGCGCAGGGCGAGATCGATGAAAAGAAAATGGTCTTCGGAACAGCGGAGCAGAAGGAAGAGGCCATTGCGGCCCTCAAGGCGCATCGCTGGACAGCAGACTGGTATTTCGACGAAACGATGGAAAACCTCTATCGCCATCGCATGTTCTACTCGGATGTCGTTGCAGATTACGAGGAACTGGTGCGCAAGCAGCAACTCGTCCTTGGTTATCGTCTGCACGGCAACCTGATGGCGCTGGCCAACGGCGTTCCGTCCATCTACTTCACCTATGACAGCCGCACGGCAGAATTTGCAGAAACCTTCAAGATACCGAGCTACGACGTCTTCAGCGACAAGCCCTTCCGGCTGGAAGACTACTGGGACCAGTCTCTTTTCGACAAATACAACCGGGCCTGGTTCGAGACCTATGCCGAAATGAAGCATTTTCTCGATGAAAACGGCGTCCAAAACAAGATGACCGAAACCGGGCTTCCCATCGCGGAACTGAAGGTCGCTTGAGTTCAGCTCTTCGGCAGTTGGGCAGGACCGTTGCCCTTCTGCTCTTCTGCCAGAAGCGACCATGCGGCGATGAACATCGCGGCAATCAGCGGGCCGACCACGAAACCGTTGATCCCGATCAGTGAAATTCCTCCGACCGTGGAGATCAGCACGACATAATCAGGCATGCGGGTGCCTTTTCCGACGAGCGGCGGGCGCAGGAGATTGTCGACCAGTCCGATCACGAATACGCCGACGAAGACCAGAACAGCGCCGCTGATCCACTCCCCGCTTGCAAAGAACCAGGCCGCCGCCGGTATCCAGACAAGGGCGGCGCCGACGGCCGGCAGCATGGAGAGGAACGTCATCATGACGCCCCAGAGCAAGGCTGCTTCCACGCCGAGAAGCCAGAAAGTCACCCCGCCTATCGTTCCCTGAATGATGGCGATGATGATATTTCCCTTCACGGTCGCCCGGATGACGGCTGTGAACTTTTCCAGAAACTGCCGGGTATAATCGTCGTTGAGCGGAATGGCCTGCCTGATCTTCCGCCCCAGCTCCGCACCATCGCGAAACAGGAAGAACAGCAGGTAAAGCATGATGCCGAAGCCGATGAAGAATTGCAGTGTATTCTGGCCGAAGCTCACCAGCCTTCCGGCGAAAAGCTGGCTGCCCTGCATGATGGCGGAGGAAATGCGTGAGCGCCATTCCGCGAAATCACCCAATTCAAACCGGGTCAGCCACTCCTCCAGCGAATCCGGCAAGGCACCCAGGATGCGGGAAATATAACTGTTCAGGTCAAACTCGCGGCTGCTCAGGCGTTGATAGAGGGAGTTACCCTCCTGAACCAGCGAACCGAAAATCGCCAGCATCGGAATGATGACCAGACAGATGCACATCAACACGGAAAGCAGGGCCGCAATGTTCTTCCTGCCCCCGAGCAAACGTTCCAGACGCTGTTGCACCGGCGAGAACACCACGGCAAGAATAACAGCCCACAAGACTGCCGAATAATAGGGCAGCAGCAACCACGCAAAGGCGATGGTGACCAGTGCCAGAAGAATATAGAAGCTCGCGCGCTGGACGGACATGAACACCTGCTGCAGATTTCCGGGTCGGCAAACCCTGCCCGGAAAACCGTTCCAATTCAATAGGGAAGCACGGGCCAGCCGATCATGCCGCTCTCAAAGGCACCAGCTTTTCATTGGGACGCGAACGCGCAAGCGTGCTCAGAAGATCGCTTTGCGATACGAGCCCGATGATGCGGCGCATTTCGTCGATGACCACGACGGCATGCGCCAGTCCATCGGTGAGGCTCGGCACGAGGCTCATCACCGGATCAGACTGTGATGCGGTGGGAGCCTCCACGATGTAGTTTCTGAAATCATCGCCTGGATGCATCAACTCGCGCAAACCGATCACGCCTTTCAGGCGCCCATCCGATGTGCGCACGGGCAGCGTCAGCAGATTGTGCCGCAGGATCAGCTCGCGCGCCTGGCTGGCGGTTGCACCTTCGTCGATACTGACGACATCCCGCGACATGATATCGGCGCATGTCAGGTCCCCGCGCGAGCGAGTGGACACTTCAAGCTCCACCTGCCGCAGCAGACGTCCGAGATCGTTGCGATCAATATCGAAGCTTTCATCCAACGCCAACAAGGCGCGGTCGATATCTTCCTCGCGGATGCCCATGCGGACCGAAGGCGGCAGGTCTTCCGTGCTGTGCTTGTTAACCGGCGCGGCAGCAACCACATGCGGATATTTCCGGCGCGACAGTTTGTGAAACAGGATCCCCAGTCCGACAAGAAGGCAGGAATTCAGCGCAACCGGCACCAACGGGAACAGCAAGCCCCATTTGGCGACCGCCGATCCCCCCAGAACCGCGGTCAGCGCCGCTGCGCCGCCGGGCGGATGAAGGCTGCGGGTGACGGACATGGCAGCGATGGCCAGAGCCACGCCAAGGCCGATTGCCAGCGCCGGATCATCGACAAACTGCGTGACGGCCAAACCGACGAAGGCCGAAATCGTGTTGCCGCCGATGATCGACCAGGGCTGGGCCAGCGGGCTGGTCGGAACGGCAAAGAGCAGAACTGCCGAAGCGCCGATCGGTGCTACGATCAAAGGCAGATGCGGCCCGTTTCCCAGCAACATGCTCGATATGAACCCGGTCAGCGTAATACCGATCAGGGCGCCGAGGCAGGCAATGGATCGTTCCCGCAGCGTAGCGCCGGCAAGAACCGGCTTGAACAGCCGGAAAGCGCGCGACTGGTTTGGTTCGGTATCTCTTTGGGTCATTCCGTCAATCAGGCCGATGATAGGGAGGCTTCAGCAAAAACCGTTGAAGCTGAAGGCTATTCTCTTGGGGGTGAGACAATATCCTGCCCTTGCCGGATTCGAACAAGAAAGCAAATCCGTATCAGCTTGCAGGAACGGAAAAATCCTTCTCCGTTCATCAACTTAACGAGAACAATGGTCTCAATGCCATTTCAAGTCCGAGGACCATGAGGCCTATCAGAAACCAACGACGAAAGCTTTCCGGCCGGATTTTGCGGCGAAAGAATTGCCCGAGGAACATCCCGGCCAGTGCGGGAACGATGGCCAGGACGGAGATCAACAGGAGATCGCCCGAATAGGCCTGCCTGCTTGAAAGCCCAACGCCCAGTGCGGCAGTCGAAACAGTGAAGGAAAGCCCCAGCGACTGCACCAGATCTTCTTTTCTGAGCCCCAGAGAACTCAGATAGGGCACTGCCGGAATGACAAATATTCCCGTGGCACCTGCAATCAATCCCGTCAGGAGGCCGATGACAGGGGATAGCAAACGCTCGAGCTTTTCCGGCACCTGTAGCTGGCGGGCCAATAACGTATAGGCTGCATAGACGACGAGCGAGAAACCCAGCATCGATGTGGTGATTGCAATATTTCCGCCGACCAGAACCGCGGTTCCTGCGATGGTCCCCACCACAATTGCCAGCATCATGCTCCAAAGGCGAAGCATGAGCGCGCCGAAACTCGGCCCCGCCACCAACTGCCACAGATTGGTGACGAAGGAGGGAATAATCAGCAGGCTCGCGGCTGCGAGCGGAGATATGAGCGCGCCCAATATGCCCATCGCGACGGTTGGCAGTCCCATTCCGGTCACGCCTTTGACGAAGCCGGCGCAGAGAAACGTAATCGCAATCGTGAGGATCAGGGAGAAGGAATAAGTCATGTCCCTGCTATAGCGACCTGGCCAGCGGGCGGAATGCGGAAGTTCCTCATCCAGCCTTCGGCTTTCCCATAGGCAGGATTCGCGCTAGTATCGCGCATGCGCTTTGATCTTACCGACCTTCGCCTCTTCCTTGCGGTAGCCGACACCGGCAGCATCACCCATGGCGCGGCGGAAGTAGGCCTCTCGCTTCCAGCGGCAAGCGAGCGTCTGCGCGATATGGAAGCGGCGGGACAGGTTATGCTTCTGGAGCGCGGGCGGCGGGGCGTAACCTTGACTGAAGCGGGCGAAGCCCTTGTCCATCATGCCAGAACAGTGATGCGGCAGATGGCGGATATGCATAGCGAATTGGGTTTGCATGCCAAAGCCATGCGTACAGCAATCCGTGTTGCGGCCAATACGGCGGCGATTACGGAGTATCTTCCGGCAAAACTCGCCGTCTGGATGGCAGAAAATCCGCGCATCGATGTGGAGTTGAAGGAACGGCAGAGCACCGATATTGCCCGGGCCGTCCTGCGCGGATTTGTCGAGATCGGGATATTATCGGACGCGGCAGACGCAACCGGTCTGGAAAGGATTCCGTTTGCTAAAGATCAACTGGTGCTGATCACGGCCAAGCACCATCTTCTCGCCAGCTATAGGCGGGTGAGTTTTCCGGATATCCTGCAGGAGCAATTCATCGGCCTTTCAGCCGGTGCCTTGCAGGAGCACATCGAGAGCCAGGCGAGCCGTCTGGGCGGCAGGCTCAAAATCAGGACGAGGCTTCGCACGTTTGAAGGAGTCGGCCACATGGTGGCTGCCGGTGCCGGGATTGCAATCATTCCGCAGACAGCCGCCCAACGTCTCAGAAAGACGCTGCCAATCGCGACTGTTGCGATCTCCGATGCCTGGGCCAGAAGAAATCTTGTAATCGCCGTGCGGTCCCGTGAGGAACTGACCGCCGCCGCCAGATCCCTCGTCGACCATCTGGCCGAAGAGCGAGCTACCCAGACTTTGGTAGTATAAGCGCTTTCGTTGAAGCTCAGGCATTGGCAAGCCGCCGGGTTGCATCTACATTCTGTTTGAAGCGCGCCGGAAATCATTGCCGATTCAAGAGCAAGTCCGGTGCGGAAGCGATTACTGCAGTGACCTGATAATATCGCATCTGATTGCCCGAAGCGCCCAAAGAGGCGTGGGGAACTGAATTCAGAATACGGGCTCGCCCGCCGCAACATAGTCTGGGAGGACGCTATGATGAAGACTATCGCCGCTCTGGCGACGACACTTGCCATTTCCGCTGCAACTTTCACCGCACAGGCACAAAACTATCCTGAACGGACGATTACCATGGTCGTGCCTTTTGCGGCAGGCGGGCCTACCGACACCGTGACGCGTCTTGTCGCGGAATCCATGTCCAAGGACCTTGGCCAGCAGGTCATCGTCGAAAATGTGGGCGGCGCGGGCGGAACACTTGGCGCCGGGCGCGTCGCAACCGCGGACCCGGATGGCTATACGCTCCTGCTTCACCATATCGGCATGGCCACAAGCGCCACTCTCTATCGCAAGCTTGCCTATGACACATTGAACGGCTTCGAATATGTCGGGCTGGTTACGGAAGTTCCGATGACCATCGTTGCGCGCAAGGACCTTGAGCCGACCGATCTGAAGGGGCTGGTCGAATATGCCAAGGCCAACAAGGATACCGTAACCGTCGCCAATGCGGGCATCGGGGCTGCCTCGCATCTTTGCGGCATGCTGTTCATGAGCGCTATTGAAACTCCGCTCGTCACGGTTCCATACAAGGGAACCGGCCCCGCCATGACTGACCTGCTCGGCGGACAGGTCGATATCATGTGTGACCAGACCACAAACACGACCAAGCAGATTCAGGCAGGCACGATCAAGGCCTATGCCGTCACCTCGCCCGAACGTCTGGACGTGCTGAAAGACCTTCCCACGACCAAGGAAGCCGGGCTTGACGGCATGGAAGTGGGCATCTGGCACGGCATTTACGCCCCCAAGGGAACCCCGGCAGCAATCACCGAGCGGCTGTCGAAATCGCTCCAACTGGCCCTGAAAGACCCGAATGTGGTTGCCCGCTTCGCCGAACTCGGCACAAAGCCGTCATCGGAATCCGACGCGACGCCTGCCGCGCTGAAGGCAAAGCTGGAATCCGAAGTCGCACGCTGGAAGCCCATCATCGAGGCTGCCGGACAATACGCGGACTGACGTCGCGGCCCTCAATCAAGGTGCGCAATCTGGCGCGCCTTGATTGTCATGTCCTGAGGCCGCCTCGCAACCGCAGCCTCGGGATAGCTGATCCCATTCACATGCCGAGCCCCCGGCATAGCCCTTTCAACGGCAAATCCGAAAGATGATTAGCCCATGAATGAGCCCTCAAGGAAATTTTCTATCGATCCGACCAACGGATTATGCGGTGCCCTTCTCACACTGACCGGCGCCTTTTTCGCCTATCAGGCGCTGGGTCTGGACTTGGGCACATCGCTGCGCATGGGACCGGGATATTTCCCGCTTGTTCTCTCAGGCGTACTAGTCCTTCTTGGACTGGTCATACTTATCCAGGCGACGCGCGTCTCCGGTGAGCCAATGGGTCCGATCGCATGGCGCGGTCTGTTCTTCATTCTGCCTGCACCCATATTCTTCGGCCTCACGGTACGCGGCCTCGGTTTCATACCGTCATTGTTCCTGACCTGCCTCATTGCCTCTTTCGCCTCGATGCGCATGAAGCCGCTAGCAGCACTGGTTCTTGCGGCTGCAATCACTGTCTTCTCCGTCATCGTGTTCAGCTACGCCCTCGCGCTGCCGTACCAGCGTTTCGGGCCGTGGTGGCCGTTCTAGGAGGCCGACATGGAACTTTTCAGCAATCTTGCGCTTGGTTTCTCCACCGCATCGACGCTTGCAAATCTCGGCTTCTGCCTGATCGGCGTATTGCTCGGCACCTTGATCGGCGTATTGCCCGGTATCGGGGCGACAGCGACAATTGCCATGCTTCTCCCGGTCACGTTCCAGATCGGCGATCCGGTTTCGGCATTGATCATGCTCGCCGGTATTTATTACGGCGCCCAATATGGCGGGTCGACGACCGCTATCCTCATCAACATGCCGGGTGAATCTTCATCCGCCGTCACGGCCATTGACGGCTACCAGATGGCGCGACGCGGACGGGCTGGCGCCGCACTTGCCATCGCGGCAATCGGTTCATTCTTTGCGGGCACTGTCTCGACATTTCTGGTAGCGGTGTTCGCTCCGCCACTGACTGAAATCGCGCTTAAATTCGGCTCGGCTGAATATTTTTCGCTCATGGTTGTGGGTCTGGTATCGTCCGTGGCACTGGCGCATGGCTCCATTGTCAAGGCACTGGCGATGGTCGTCCTGGGCCTCCTGCTCGGTCTTGTCGGCACCGACATCTACACGGGAGCGCCGCGTTTCACGCTCGGTATCACGGAATATGCAGACGGGCTTAATTTCGTTGCCGTTGCCGTAGGCGTGTTCGGCATTGCCGAAATCCTGCGCAATCTCGAAAGCGAACATACGCGCGAAGTGCTGATGGCAAAGGTCACAGGACTGATGCCAACACGCGACGATTTCAAACGCATGACGGCACCAATCCTGCGCGGAACCGTCATCGGCTCGGCGCTTGGCATTCTGCCCGGAGGCGGTGCCATTCTCGCGTCCTTTGCTTCCTATACGGTCGAAAAACGCATTTCCAGCACGCCCGAAGAATTCGGAAAAGGTGCTATCGCAGGCGTTGCGGGACCGGAATCCGCCAACAATGCCGGGGCGCAGACATCGTTCATTCCCATGTTGACGCTGGGCATTCCTGCCAATCCGGTGATGGCACTTATGATAGGCGCCATGATTATCCAGGGCATTGTGCCGGGGCCGAATGTCGCGACGGAACAGCCTGCCCTGTTCTGGGGCGTGATTGCGTCCATGTGGATCGGCAACCTTATGCTCATCGTCCTGAATTTGCCGCTGATCGGCCTCTGGGTAAAGCTTCTGACCGTTCCTTATTATGTGCTTTTCCCGATTATCATGACGTTCTGTTCAATCGGGGTTTATAGTGTGAATTCGAATGTCTACGACCTCTATGCGGTCGCATTCTTCGGATTCATCGGCTACCTGCTGGCCAAGCTGCGTTGCGAACCGGCTCCCCTGCTGCTCGGTTTCGTTCTCGGCCCATTGCTGGAGGAACATCTGCGGCGCGCCATGATCCTGTCTCGCGGAGACCCGGCAACTTTCTTCACCCGACCGATCAGCGCCATTCTGCTTGCCATAGCGGCAGCCGTTCTCGTGGTCGTGCTGCTTCCATCGGTACGCAAGAAGCGCGACGAAGTATTCGTGGAGGAAGGTTAGAGCATTTCCAGCAAAAATGTGAAACGGTTTTGCGTTGGATAATGCGATAAAACAAATAGTTAGAGCGGTTCTGGCCATTCTGTTAGGACTGGAACCGCTCAAGCGCGGTTAGCGCATTTCCTGTTCAGGCAAAAATTGTTGTTTCAGGCGCATCAAATCATGATGCGCCTGAATTCATCCGCGCCGCGCGCCTGAGGATACGATGTCGAGATAGACAGCCAGAACAAGAATGCTGCCCTTGATGATCTGCTGCCAGAACGTATCGACGCCGAGCATGGACATGCCATTGTCGAGGCTCGACATGATGAGCGCGCCGACCAATGCGCCGAGCACGGAGCCTACGCCGCCGCGCATGGACGTGCCGCCGATGAAGCAGGAAGCGATGGCGTCGAGTTCGCCGCCCATGCCCGCCGATGGCGTACCCGCTGCAAGGCGCGAGGTCGTCGTCAGGCCGGCCACCGCCGCCATCAGCCCCATCAGCGCGAAGACGGCCATCTTGACGAAATTGACATTCACGCCGGAAAAGCGCGTCGCTTCTGTGTTGGAGCCGACCGCATAGATGTGGCGACCGAACACGGTCTGTTTTGCGATCACGGTGAAGACACCGAGGATCACCAGCAGGATCAAGACCGGAACCGGCACACCCTGATAGCTGTTGAGGATCAGGATGAAGCCAAGGATCAGGACGCCGATGCCAAGAAGCCTCGCGACTTCCATGCCGGATGAAAGCAACTGAAGATTATGCTTGCGTTTGCTGGCTCGCGTGCGCAGCGTCATCAGGATAAGCACGCCAAACAGCGCAATGGCGCAGAGATTGCCAAGCCAGCCCGGCAGATAGCCTTGCCCGATATATTTGAATCCCGGCGAGATCGGCGCGATGGTGACGCCGCCCATGATGCCCAGCACGATGCCGCGAAAGACAAGCTGGCCACCAAGCGTGACGATGAAGGACGGTATGCCGAGATAGGCAGTCAGCCAGCCATTGAACGCGCCGAGCGCCACGCCGAGCACCAATACCGTAATGATCGTCGCCCATAACGGCCATCCAAGGAGCACATCGAGGACGGCGGCAATGCCGCCAAGGAGCCCCAGAAGCGCCCCGACCGAAAGATCGATTTCCCCGGCAACGATGACGAACACCATCGCGGATGCGAGCATTCCGGTGATCGCCATCTGGCGCAGAAGGTTGGAGAAATTGCGTGCGGTCAGGAACTGCGATCGCCCCATTTCGGGATCATAGGTGAGGATCGCGAAAAATGCCCATATGAGCGCAACCACGATCAACAGAGCGACGATCTTGTATTCCGCCAGAAACTTTCGAAGGCTTTTGCCCGTCATCGTCATATCATGCACCGGTCATATTTTGAGCATTTCCAGCGAAGACGAGACAGGTTCTTGCGCCCGGAAATGCGTGAAAACAAAGAGTTGATCGCGGATCAGGCCGCATTGCTTGTCGGCTTGCCGATTGCAGCGGCAAGCACCTTCTCCTGGGTCAGATTTTCATTGGGGAAATCCCCGCGCAGCCGGCCCTCGCCGATCACGAGCACACGGTCGCTGATGCCGAGAACTTCCGGCATTTCGGATGACACCATCAGCACCGCAACGCCCTGCTTCGCAAGGGCGAAGATCAGTTTGTAGATTTCATATTTCGCGCCCACATCGACGCCCCGCGTCGGCTCGTCCAGAATGAGCACCTTGGGGTCCGGCAGCATCATTTTCGACAGCACGGCCTTCTGCTGGTTGCCGCCCGACAGCGAGGCGATTTCCAGCATTGGGTCGGCAGTCTTTACCTTGAGACGCAGAATTTCACGCTGGATCGTTGCCAGTTCCGCTTCCTTGTCGAGCAGTCCGCGCAAGGAAAACCGATCCAGCACCGAGATCGTCATATTGTAGCCCACCGGCATGATGGGCAGGATGCCATCCTTCTTGCGGTCTTCCGGCACCATGCAGATGCCTTGTCGAACCGCATCGCGCGGGGTGCGGATCTTCAGTGCCCGGCCCTCCAGGAACACCTGCCCGTCATGAGCGCCTGGCCAGACGCCGAACAGGCTGGACACCAGTTCCGTCCGCCCCGCGCCAACCAGCCCGGCAATGCCGAGGATTTCCCCGCGCCGAAGAGCGAACGAAACATTATCGACCACCTTGCGGTCGGGGTTCGTCACATCCCAGCAATTGATATTGCGCGCTTCGAAAATGACCTCGCCAATATCATGCGGCTCGCGCGGAAACAGGTTTTTCATTTCGCGCCCCACCATCATGGTGATGATGGCTGGCGTCGTGAGTTCCGCCATCGGCTTCGTGCCGATATGCGTCCCGTCGCGGATGACCGTCACCGTATCGGAAATTTCTGCCACTTCGTCCAGCTTATGGGAGATATAGACGCAGGCCATGCCTTGCGCCTTGAAGTCCTTGATGAGATCGAGAAGGACGCGCGTTTCGGATGCCGTCAACGCCGATGTCGGCTCGTCGAGAATGAGCAGCTTCGCATTCTTGTTGATGGCCTTGGCGATCTCGATCAATTGCTGCTTGCCGCCCGGATAGTGGTAGACCGGAAGCGCGACATTGATGTCGTGAATATTGAGCCGCGCCAGAAGTTCCGTCGCACGCGCATTCATCTGGTCGTAATCGATAAAGCCTCCGCTTGTCGGCTCTGATCCCAGAAAGATGTTTTCCGCAACCGACAGATGCGGCACCATCATGAGTTCCTGATGGATGATGACGATGCCCGCCGCCTCCGTGTCGCGGATGCCCGTCGCCTTCAATTCCTGGCCTTCCCAGAGAATTTCCCCGCTCCAGGTGCTATGGGGATAAACGCCGGAAAGCACTTTCATCAGCGTGGATTTGCCTGCGCCGTTCTCACCGCAAAGGCCGACACACTCGCCCGCGCGCACTTTCAGGTAAATTCCGTCCAGCGCTTTCACGCCGTTGAAGTCCTTACCGATATTGCGCATCTCTAGAAGATATTCGGACATCGCATATGACCTTGCAGTAACGTAGAGAATGGACCGCCGGGTTCGAGACATTCCGGCGGAACTCCTCCCAGACAACGCTGTCACCGACAGCATCGACAAGTCGGCGAGGCCAGAAGCTGGATCATGATTTCCAGACTTCCGGCCCCACTGTTTCACATCGGGCTGGCTCACCGGAGCAACTCCGGCGACACCCGCCGGAAAGGCTTACTTTCCGTAGATCTGCTCCTTGGTATAGAAGCCGTCCTGAACGTAGATGTCGATATTGTCCTTGGTCACGGCGGTCGGCGTCAGCAGAAGCGTGTCGACCTGCTTGCCGCCATTGTCGAGCTTGGAATTGAATTCAGGCGTTTCGCCCTTGACCATCTGGACTGTCAGCTTGGCGGCTTCCGAAGCAATGAGCTTCAGCGGCTTGTAGACCGTTACGGTCTGCGTGCCGTCGATCAGGCGCTTGACGGCAGCAAGGTCGCTGTCCTGCCCGGAAACGGCGGTCTTTCCGGCCAGTCCCTGCGCAGCAAGCGCCTGGATGGCGCCACCGGCGGTGCCGTCGTTCGAAGCGACGACCGCATCGATCTTGTTCTGCGCAGCCGTCAGCGCGTTTTCCATGATGGAGAGCGCTTCCGTCGGGCTCCATTCCTTGACCCACTGCGAGCCAATGACCTTCACCTTGCCGGAATCGATGGCTTCCTTGAGGGCCTTTTCCTGACCGGCGCGGAGAAGCTTGGCGTTGTTATCCGTCGGCGAGCCGCCGAGGAGATAATAATTGCCTTCCGGCTTGGCCTTCAGGACCGCTTCCGCCTGCATGAAACCGACGCGTTCATTGTCGAACGAAATATAGGCATCGATATCGGCATTGAGGATCAGGCGATCATAGGAAAGAACCTTGATGCCGGAAGCCTTGGCGTCAGCCACGACGGCGTCGAAAACCTTGGAGTTCATCGGCACGATGACGATGGCGTCAACGCCCTGCGCAATCAGGTTTTCAACCTGCTTGACCTGCTTTTCCTCATTGCCGTCAGCCGACTGCACATTGACCTTGGCGCCCAGCTTTTCGGCAGCTTCGATGAAATAGTCGCGGTCGCGCGCCCAGCGCTCGACACGCAGGTCGTCGATGGAAAAGCCGATAACCGGATTTTCCGGCGAAGCATAGACCGGCGTCGCCGCCATGGCGCCGATGCCCAAAGCCGCAGCAACCAACGCGCCGGTCAGAAAATTACGACGTTTCATGCAAATCTCCTCCAAACAACACCGGCTTGCTGCCGGCTGATACCAATCCGCGCCCCCGAACGTATTCCGCCCCCGGAGTTCGGCACGACAAAACAGCCCACTTTGGAGCTGCTTATTTCTTGAATGGCTGATCCTCCCGAAGGCGCCCCGCGCCAAGATCACTCCATCGGACAGCATTGCAAAAGCGACACTGCCCCATCCTCGAACACCATTGATACGTGAAGAAAAATGAATAGCAAGCATTTTTTGATTTACGTACCTCATTTTTGATCTTATGGTCCGCGTCGAGGAGCGAGGATGAAACCTACAGTCCATGATATAGCCAGAACAGCGGGCGTCAGCCTCGCCACGGTAGACCGTGTGCTGAACGAACGTCCGGGCGTGAGAGCGAAGACGCGCGACCGGGTCATGGCCGCGATGAACACGCTTGGCTATGTCCGCGATGTGGGTGCTGCCAACCTTGCTCGCGGACGGCTTTATCAGTTCGATTTTATTCTGCCGGACAATGAAAACACTTTCATGCTGAGCCTGCGCGCGGAACTGCAATCCGCGACCGAACGGGCCTTGGCCGAGCGTGTGCTGATCAATCTCGTCCTTGTCCCCGCCTTCGATGAAGCGGCGCTCGTGGCGGCGCTGGATGATTGCGCCACGCGCAAGCCTGACGGCGTAGCATTCGTCGCGGTCGATACTGACCCCGTGCGTGCAGCCTGCGACCGATTGGGAGAGCAAGGCGTCCACGCCGTCACGCTCGTATCCGATCTCGGGCATTCCACGCGGACGCATTATGTCGGCGTCGACAACGGTGCGGCGGGACGCACGGCGGCGCGGCTTCTGGGACTTTTCGCCAACGGAACCGAAGGCGCGCTTGCAGTCGTCGCCGGTTCGTTGAAGGTCCGCGACCATCAGGAACGTTTCGAAGGTTTTACCGCTGCCATGAAAGCGGACTTTCCTGGCCGCGAGATATTGCCCGTTCTGGAAGGCTTCGATGAGGGCCCGCGCGTGGAGAAACTCGTAGCCGAGTTGCTTGACGAGCGCAGCGATATCGCCGGAATTTACAGCCTCGGAGCAGGCAATAGCGGTCTGGTGAAGGCGCTGGCAAGGCACAACGCCAATCGGCCGCTCGTCATCGCCCATGAGCGCGATAGCGTGACGTCCAAGGCGCTGACGGATGGCATCATCCACGCTGTGCTGGCGCAGGATGCGGGCCATGAAATCCGCAGCGCCATCAGGGTTCTGAAGGCGTCTGCCGATCGTCTGGCTATCGTGCCCGGACAGGAGCACATCCGTATTGAAATTTTCCTCAAAGACAACCTGCCGCATCTCGACTGAAGCGCAGGCGACAAGGCCTTTCCAACAGGAGCAAATATGTATCTCGGGATCGATCTAGGAACATCCGGTGTCAAGGCGCTGTTGATCGATGACGCACAGACCGTCATCGGGTCGGCCCATGGCGAACTGGATGTTTCGCGACCCCATCCGGGCTGGAGCGAACAGGACCCCGCACATTGGATCGACGCCTGCCGGACAGCGATTGACGGCCTGCGCACGGCCCATCCGAAGGAGTTTTCGGCGATTGCCGGCATCGGTCTTTCCGGTCAGATGCATGGCGCTACCTTGCTGGACGAACGGGACCAGGTACTGCGTCCCTGCATCCTATGGAACGACACGCGCAGCTATCGCGAAGCAGCCGCACTCGATGCCAACCCGGCTTTTCGCGCCATCACCGGCAATATTGTCTTTCCGGGATTTACCGCGCCCAAAATCGTCTGGGTTGCCAATAACGAACCCGATATTTTCGCACGCACCCGCAAGGTGCTGCTGCCGAAGGATTACCTTCGCCTCTGGCTGACCGGCGAGTATGTCTCCGACATGTCGGATTCGGCGGGCACAAGCTGGCTCGACATCGGCGCACGCCGTTGGTCGCGCGAACTTCTGGACAAGACCGGCCTCGATGAAAGCCGGATGCCGCGTCTTGCCGAAGGCACGGACGCAACCGGACGGCTGCGGGCGGAACTGGCCGCCGAATGGGGCATTGCCGGACTACCGGTTGTCGCAGGCGGTGCAGGCGATAATGCGGCATCGGCCTGCGGCATGGGCACGGTCAAACCCGGTCACGCCTTCGTTTCGCTCGGCACATCAGGCGTGCTGTTTGCTGCAAACGGCGCCTATCAGCCGAAGCCAGAAAGCGCGGTTCATGCCTTCTGCCATGCCCTGCCCGATACGTGGCACCAGATGGGTGTCATCCTGTCCGCAGCAAGCGCGCTCGACTGGTATGCGCGGCTTGTCGGAAAGACGGCGCATGAGCTTGTTAGGGAACTCGGCGACAGGCTCAATGCGCCGGGCAGCACGACCTTCCTGCCCTATCTGTCGGGTGAACGCACCCCGTATAACGATGCGAAGATACGCGGCGTGTTTTCAGGTCTGGAACATGAATCCGATCAGCGCGCCCTGACGCAAGCCGTGCTGGAAGGCGTTGCCTTCGCGATCCGCGACAATCTCGCCGCGCTTCAGTCTGCCGGTACCGAGATCAGTTCCCTTACAGCGGTCGGTGGCGGCTCCCGCTCCACCTATTGGCTGAAGGCAATCGCAACCGCGTTGAATGTGCCGATCGCCTTGCCGGAAGAAGGCGATTTCGGCGCAGCCTTCGGCGCTGCCCGGCTGGGTCTCATCGCCGCTACCGGCGTAGACCCGCTGGCTGTCTGCACGCCGCCGCGCACCGAGCGAACCATAGAGCCGGAAGCCGCCCTCATCCCGGCCTATGAGGAAGCCTATCAGCGCTATCGCGCCCTTTATCCGGCACTTCACGCCCTCGCCGGTCAGTGACGTTGCCTCAACCAATCAGACATGACGACATTCGAACGGGAGGACACAATGAGCACCGGATTTTTCGGCGACATTCAGAAGATCAAGTATGAGGGGCCGGACAGCGACAACCCGCTGGCATTCCGTCACTATGATCCGAATGAGATCGTGCTGGGCAAGCGTATGGAAGATCATCTGCGCTTCGCGGTCGCCTACTGGCACAGCTTTGCCTGGGAGGGTGGCGATCCGTTCGGTGGTCGCACCTTCGACCGCCCGTGGTATTCCAACGAGTTGGATGCGGCAAAACTCAAGGCCGACGTGGCTTTCGAGTTCTTTTCCCTGCTTGGCGCGCCCTATTACTGCTTCCACGATGCAGATGTGCGGCCCGAGGGGCGCAACTTTGCGGAAAACACCCGATATCTCAACGAGATCGTCGATATCTTCGAGAAGAAGCAGGCCGAAACCGGCGTAAAGCTTCTCTGGGGCACGGCCAACCTGTTCTCCAACCGCCGCTATATGAGCGGGGCCGCAACCAATCCTGACCCGGACGTCTTCGCCTTTGCCGCGGCGACCGTGAAAAGCTGCATCGATGCCACCAAGCAGCTCGGCGGCGAGAACTATGTGCTGTGGGGCGGTCGCGAAGGTTATGAAACGCTGCTCAACACCGATCTTGGACGTGAACTCGACCAGATGGGGCGGTTCCTCAATCTGGTGGTCGAGTACAAGCACAAGATCGGCTTCAAGGGTACGATCCTGATCGAACCGAAGCCCCAGGAGCCGACCAAGCATCAATATGATTACGACGTCGCGACGGTCTATGGCTTCCTGAAGCGCTATGGCCTCGAAAACGAGGTGAAGCTCAATATCGAGCAGGGCCACGCCATTCTGGCTGGTCACTCCTTCGAGCATGAACTGGCACTTGCCCGCACACTTGGCATTTTCGGCTCCATCGATATGAACCGAAATGACTACCAGTCCGGCTGGGACACGGACCAGTTCCCAAACAATGTGCCGGAAATGGCGCTCGCCTATTATCAGGTCCTGCTCGCAGGCGGCTTCACGACCGGCGGCACGAATTTCGACGCCAAGCTGCGCCGCCAGTCGCTCGATCCGCAGGATCTGCTGATCGGCCATATCGGGGGCATGGATTGCTGTGCACGCGGGCTGAAGGCAGCCGCCGGAATGCTGGAGGACGGCGCGTTGTCCAAGCCGCTCGATGAGCGTTATGCGGGCTGGAACGGCGATTTCGGCAAGAAACTTCTGACCGGCCTCTCGCTGGACCAGATCACGGCGGAAGTCGAAGCGAAGGACATCAATCCGCAGCCGAAATCTGGCCGTCAGGAATATCTCGAAAACGTCGTCAATCGGTATGTCTGAACCGGCAAGGCGGTGAAAACAAAAAAGGGCGCCACTGGCGCCCTTTCTTTATTCCCCTATCAATTTCTAAAGCTTGACCCACCCACCGTTTTTCTGCGACGAGCGCACACAGGCATCGATGAAAGCAACGCCCTTCAAACCGTCATCGACGGTCGGATAGATCACGGCGCTATCCGGCTTCTTGCCATTGCGATGGGCCTCGATGGCATTGGCCGCTTCCGAATAAATGGTGGCGAAAGCCTCCAGATAGCCTTCCGGATGGCCGCCCGGCACACGGGTCACGCGGGTCGCAGCATTACCAACGCCTGCACCGCCCCGCGTGATAAGCCGCTTCTGTTCCCCAAAAGGCGTGAACCAGAGATAGTTTGGGTCTTCCTGCGCCCATTCAATGCCGCCCTTTGTGCCATAGACACGCAAGCGCAGAGCGTTTTCATTGCCCGGCGCAACCTGGCTGCACCAGAGCATGCCCTTGGCCCCGCCTGCAAAACGCAGCATCACATGGGCATTGTCGTCCAGACGACGCCCCTCGACAAAACTGTCGAGATCAGCAGCGAGACTATCGACCGTGAGGCCGGTCACGAAGGAGGCGAGATTGAAGGCGTGTGTGCCGATATCGCCCGTTGCGCCGCCAAGACCGGATTGCGCCGGATCGGTGCGCCAGACAGCCCCCTTGGCTCCGGTTGCCTCAACCGCTTCGGTGAGCCAGTCCTGCGCATATTCCACCTGTACGACGCGAAGATCGCCAAGTTCGCCATTGGCGATCATCTCACGCGCCTGCCGCACCATCGGATAGCCGGTATAATTATGCGTCAGGACGAACAATGCGCCGCTTTCGTCGGCGACCTTCTTCAGTTTCTTCGCATCGGCAAGGGTCGAGGTCAGCGGCTTGTCGCAGATGACATGGATGCCGCGTCGCAAAAACTCCTTGGCAGCTTCGTAATGAATGTGGTTCGGCGTCACGATAGAAACGGCTTCGATGCCGTTTTTCAGGCGCGCCTCGCGAATGGCCATGTCCTTGTAGCTGGAATAGATGCGGTCTTCGGCCAGCCCCAGTTCACGCCCCGAGGCCTGCGCCTTTTCCGCTGACGACGACAAGGCGCCTGCCACCAGTTCAAACCGGTTGTCGAGCCGCGCCGCCATGCGGTGAACGCCGCCGATGAACGCGCCCGCGCCGCCGCCCACCATGCCGAGACGAATACGTGAAACGGCGGTTTCCTTGGTTTTAGCTTCGATGGTCATTGCGTCCTCATAATCCAAGCATGCGTCGGTTGGCGGCGTCGTCGGTGCCACCGGATGCGAAATCGTCAAATGCCTTGTCGGTCACGCGGATGATGTGCGCCTTGACGAACTCCGCGCCTTCGCGTGCCCCGTCTTCCGGGTGCTTCAGCGCGCATTCCCACTCGACGACGGCCCAGCCGTCAAAATCGTTCGCGGCCATCTTGGAGAACACCGCGCCGAAATCAACCTGCCCGTCACCGAGCGACCGGAAGCGACCAGCCCGGTTGACCCAGCCCTGATAGCCGCCATAGACGCCCTGCCGTCCGGTCGGATTGAACTCCGCATCCTTGACGTGGAACATCTTGATGCGGTCCTTGTAGATGTCGATATTGTCGAGATAATCGAGGCATTGCAGGACATAATGGGACGGGTCATAGAGCATATTGGCCCGCGGGTGGTTTTTGACCTGCTCCAGAAACATCTCGAAGGTCACGCCGTCGTGCAGGTCTTCGCCCGGATGGATTTCATAGCAGATATCGACGCCGTGTTCATCGGCATGATCAAGGATCGGCTTCCAGCGGCGGGCGAGTTCCTCAAATGCCGTTTCCACCAGACCGGCAGGACGCTGCGGCCATGGATAGATGAAGGGCCATGCCAGCGCACCGGAAAAGGTCGCATGCGCGCCGATGCCGAGGTTGCGCGATGCACGGATCGCCATCTTCACCTGCTCAACCGCCCATTGCTGGCGCGCCTTGGGATTGCCGCGCACTTCGGGCACCGCGAAGCCATCGAAAGCTTCGTCATAGGCCGGGTGCACCGCGACGAGCTGGCCCTGCAAGTGGGTCGAAAGCTCCGTGACTTCGACACCGTTCTGACGCGCCACACCGGCGAATTCGTCACAATAATCCTTCGATTCAGAAGCCTTTTTCAGATCGATCAGCTGGCTCGCCCATGTGGGAACCTGCACCCCGGCATAGCCTTTTTCGGCGGCCCATTTGGTGATGCCATCCCATGTGTTGAACGGCGCTTCATCGCCTGCGAACTGCCCGAGAAAAATGCCCGGCCCCTTGATCGTCTTCATCAAACTTCTCCTGAATATGCTCGGACCCCGCCATCGACCGGCATCGAGCAATTTGAGAGCGCGCTTCGCGCTGCATTTCGGGATTGAAAAAGAAAAGCGTGCGCCCGCACATGCAGGCGCACGATATCTGTTCACCTTAGAACGGCGAATCCGGGAAATAGAAGTCCTTGGCGTTATCCTTCGTCACGAGCGTCGCATCGAGGATGTAATTGCCGCTCACCGGAATCTGGTCGTAGAAATGACCGGCGGCAAGCTGCATCGCCGTCGAAACCATCGCTGGCGGATAGAGGACATCGACCGGCACGAGCTTGTCGCCGTCCATGACCTTCTTGATCATATCCTTGGAGCCTGCGCCGCCTACCACATACTGAATGTCGGAGCGGTTCGCCTGCTTGATGGCTTCGAGAACGCCGACAAGCATGTCGTCATCCTGTGCCCAGACCACATCGATCTTCGGATATTTGGTCAGGAAATCCTGCATGACGCGGAAGGCATCGTCACGGTTCCAGTTGCCATACTGGCGATCCAGAACCTTCACGTTGGAGCCTTCAATGCCCTTGTCGAAACCGTCCTGACGCTGCTGATCGATCGGGATCGGCAGACCGCGAATGACGACGACCTGTGCGTCGGGCGTGGTCTTCTTGATATATTCGCCAGCCACCTGTCCGAGCGCCGGGTTGTTGCCGGCGACGTAGAGATCGCGGATGGTGTTGTCGTTGCTGCTCGGCGCGCGGTCGACCAGAGCGACAAAGGTTCCCTTGTCCTTGATCTCCTTGATGGCGTTGACGAGCGGATCGGGATCGGTCGGCAGAACGACCAGCCCGTCGAGGCCCTGTACGGCCAGATCCTGCAACGCATTGGCCTGCGATGCCGCATCGGGCGATGTCTTGACGATGACATTGAGGCCCGGATGTTCTTCCATCAGGAGCTTCGCCACGCGTTCGGCGTGATAGACGACGCCCGCCGTCCAGCCGTGGTCGGCAGCCGGGATCGACACGCCGATCGTCACTTTCTTGTCCTGAGCGCTTGCCGCGCCGCCAAAGGCCAGCGCCCCCGCCGTCAGAGCGGCGAAAGCAAGCTTCATCAAATTCCCTCGCATAGTCTTCCTCCCAGTAAACGCGGGGCTCTCATTCCTCTCTGGCTGGAATCGCCCCACCAATCCCGCCAATCTCCAAAACCTATCTCCGCGCCAGCGAACGCTGCACCAGCATGGCGATGATGATAATCGCGCCCTGAATGGCTCCCAGCAGATACTCGCTGATGAAATTCGACAGGATCATGATGTTGCCGATGAACTCCAGTATGAACGCACCACAGATCGTCCCCCAGATACGGCCTACGCCACCGCGCATCAGCGTACCGCCGACGACGACAGCGGTAATGGCATGCAGTTCCCACATCATGCCGGTCTGGGCCGAGGTGGAGCCGAGACGCGGTACATAAAGCAGCACCGCAACAGCCACGCACAACCCTTGCACCACATAAGCAATAGTGCGCACCTTCTTGACCGAGATACCGGAATAGCGCGCCACATCTTCGTTGGAACCTGCCGCCAGCAAATGACGGCCATAGCGTGTGCGATAAAGCACAAAAGCTGCTAGCGCCGCCGTCGCAAAGATGAAGATAACGGGGACCGGAACGCCAGCTATGTATCCAGAGTAAACCGGGCGATACATGGCCTGAACTTCGGAATTGCGAAGGGTGATCGCGCCGCCCTGCGACAGCCAGGTCGTCAAACCTCTGTAGATCCCCATGGTTCCAAGCGTAGCAATGAAAGGCTCAATTCCGCCAACGGTAGTAATGAGTCCGTTCAGAAGTCCGCAGGCTGCTCCAAGTACCAGAGCCAGCAGGACGGCAACCAGCAGCAGCAGGACCGGGTCGGCAATGACGCCGGAATTGATGAAAAGGATCATCAAACTCGCCACAAAGGCCACCATTGATCCTACTGACAGGTCCAGACAACCTGAAGAGATAACATAGGTCGCGCCCACTGCAATAATCCCGATAAATGCAGCGCGTGTCATGACATTGAGCAAATTGTCTAGGCCAATGAAATTCGGACTAACAATAGCACCAAGTACAAGCAGCAAAGCGAGCGCTACAAAAGGCGCAATTGCGCGCAAGTCCCAATCCTTGGACGTCCTCGGCACTCTGCTTTTATCGGTCGCAACCTGTGTCATCTATTTCCCACTTTATTGTTTTTATGCGGCGTCTTCGGCTTCAACGCCGGTTGCAAGCACGACGATGCCATGTTCCGTCATGCGGTCGCCGGATACCTCGCCGGCGACCCGCCCTTCCCGCATCACGACGATGCGGTCGCAGATGCCGATCAGTTCCGGCATTTCCGACGAAACGACGATGATCGATTTCCCCTCATCGGCCAGATTGGCGATGAATTGATAAATCTGCTCCTTCGTGCCGACATCGATGCCGCGCGTCGGTTCATCGATGATGACGATGGACGGTTCGAGCATCATCATCTTGGCGAGCAGCAGCTTCTGCTGGTTTCCGCCCGAGAGCTGGCCTGCAAGAATGTCCTTGCGGCCCGTACGAATATCGAACTCGCGGATCGCATCATCAAGCGCGGTGCGTTCCCTGTTGCGATCGATCTGCAAACCGCGCACGAATTTCTTCAGCGACGCAAGCGTCAGATTGACACCCAGGTCCTTGGTCAGCAGCAGCCCTTTGCCCTTGCGGTCCTCGCTGAGATAAACGATCCCCGCCTTCTGGCTTTCATGCGCATTGCGAAAATGAACCGGATTTCCATTGTGGCGCGCATCGCCCTTGCCGGGCCGCAGACCGACGATGCCTTCCATCAGTTCCGTGCGCCCTGCGCCAACCAGCCCGGCAAAGCCGAGTATTTCGCCCCGGTTCAGGTGAAAGCTCGCATTGTGGACGTAACCCGGCACGCTGAAGTTCTCGATTTCCAGAATGGCAGCGTTGTCATGCTGGCTTGCGCGGTCAGGGTAGAGTTTTGCGACATCGCGGCCAACCATCAGGCGGGCCATATCGGATGGCTGCAATTCGGAAGCCAGATGCGCGGAAACGAGCTTCCCGTCACGAAGCACGGTCACACGATCGGATATTTCCTTAACTTCCGGCAGGCGATGCGAAATATAGAGGACAGCTACGCCCTTGGCGCGAATATCGCGAATGACTTTCAGCAGCGCTTCCGTCTCGAAAGGCGTCAGCGAAGCGGTCGGCTCATCGAAGATCACAACACGATGCGGCACCAGAAGCACGCGGGCGATCTGGACCAACTGGCGCTGTGCAATCGACAGAGAGCCGACGACCGTATCGGGGTCGATATCGGCGCCAAGATCACGGATGGCCTTGCGCGCGCCCTCGCGCATCGACTTGTCGTCGACGACGACGCCCCGGTTCAGTTCACGGCCCAGATAAATGTTCTGCGCGACTGTCAGATCGGGTGCGAGCAGGATTTCCTGATGCACGAGCACGATGCCCTGCGCTTCGGCCTCGACCGGCCCCGAGAAGGACACCGGCTTGCCGTCAATGCGGATTTCTCCGCCCGTCGGACGCTCATTGCCCGCCAGCAGCTTCATCAGCGTCGATTTTCCGGCACCGTTCTCACCGATGATCGCGTGGACTTCGCCGCCGAAAATGCGCAGATCAATGTTTTTCAGAACCTGAACGGGACCGAACGACTTGGAAAGCGACACGGCCTCCAGCAGCGCTGGCCTGCCATCTTCTCCCGGCGCGCTCATAGGCAGCCGCCCACGGCGAATCGCCGCTTCTGGCGCTTTTTCAGCCCAGTCTTTTCCAAAGCTTTCGCCGCTGTTTGTGGCTGCACGTGAACTCCTCCCAAAGCATCACGATTAAAAGATTAGCTTTCGTTTTGAGGTACGTAAAGCAAAATATACGCGTTCTCTCACATGATCCGTCTTTGGGCAAAAGTCCGTCAGTCGTCCTGATGGATGGGCTCATCGACAAATGCGCCGCCCTGGTAGACCGCGAGCGCGGAATCCGGCGCGGGCCGCGGGATCGTGTTCTCCAGTCCGGCGCGGAAGCGTTCGGCATTGTCCTTCGGATGCCAGCCGAGGAAACGGGCGTGGCTGTTATCCCACCACATCGAATCATTGTTGGAAACGCCCCAGATGACGGGGCATCCCAGCATCGGTGCCCGGAAAACGCATTCGATCAGGCTGGCAAAATCGTCATACGACATCCAGGTGGAGAGCATGCGATGGTTGCGCGGCTCCTCAAAACAGGAACCGATGCGAACGATTGCCGTCTCCTGTCCGAACTTGTCGTGATAGAGGCTGGCGATGGACTCGCCAAAGCATTTTGAAACGCCGTAAAGGCCATCCGGTCGCGTGGGCGCCTTTGCGTCGATATATTCGTCCTGTCGATAGAAACCGATCGTGTGATTGGAACTGGCGAAGATGATGCGCGGACGGCCATGCGCCCGCGCTGCCTCGTAGAGATTGTACATCCCGACGATATTCGCGTTCAGTATCTTGCTGAAAGACGCCTCGGTGGAAATCCCGCCAAGATGCAGAATGCCGTCACAGCCCTCGACAAGGCGCATGACCGCATCCAGATCGCCAAGGTCGCATTGCACAAGCTCTTCATGGGGCCCGGCCTCGCCCATATCGACAACATCGGAAAGGCGCAACAGTTCGGCCTGTCCGACCAGCTTTTCGCGCATCACGCGCCCCAGTCCACCCGCAGCACCGGTAATCAGAAGTCGTTTCACGAAAATCTCCATTCGGACGGGATAGGGCATAATTCGACCGTTCGGCTTGCGGCCACCGGCCCTCGCCTACGGTAATCCTATGGATGGAAAAGCAGCGTCCCCTCCCAGGCATCTCGCCGCTCTGGCCATCATACATGCCAGATGGTGACGGTCAACGCCGCCCGGACTCCACTCTGCTCAGTCCGAACCATGGGGATCATTGATCCGGCAACAGGCTTATCAGATTGTCGATCAGCGGAGACCGGTTATTCTTCATCGAAACCAGGCCCAGCCGTGCCAGAAGCGGCTCCCCCTTGATCGGCCTGTAAGTGACACCGGCCAGTTTGATCTGCGCAATGGCGGCGGGAACGATCGAGACGCCGAGATCGGCTGCGACCAGATTGACGACGGACGGCATCTGTGGCGCTTCCTGCGCCACGATCATTTCAAAGCCTGCCTTCCGGCAGGCCTCGACCACATCGTCATAAAGGCTTAGCCCCACTATGCGTGGGAAAAGCACGAATGCCTCGTTTGCCAGGGCTGAAATCGGGAGCTCAGGATGAACCGCAAGCGGATGATGGCTTGGCAGGGCGATCATCATCGGCTCGTCGGCCAGCCGCTTCACGCGCACATCCTTGGGGTTTTCGAGACCGGGTCGGATAAAAGCTGCGTCTACCTCGCCCCGCATCAGGCTCTGCATCAGGAGATGGCTGTTCATCTCGGTCAGGGTCAGCCGGACTTCGGGCCATCTGGCACGAAACTTTCGGATCGTACCGCTCACCACCGGATTGAACGCGGATGATGCGGTGAAGCCCAATGCAAGCCTTCCTGTCTCTCCGCGCGCGGCACCTTGCGCCGCAAGCCTCGCCTTCTCGGCGGCGGCAAGGGAAGCCTTGGCTTCGTCCAGAAACGCCGTACCTGCCGCCGTCAATTCTGCGCCGTGCGGTACGCGGTGAAACAGCGCCACGCCAATCTCGTTTTCGAGATCACGTATCTGCTGGCTGAGCGGCGGCTGGCCGATCCCGAGCTTGGCAGCCGCTCGGGTAAAATTACCCTCTTCGGCCACCGCCAGAAAATACCGTAGATGACGCAGTTCCATCGCCATATCCAAAAGCTATTAAAATCGTCACTTCCATATATTGGACAAATGGAACGGCTTTGACTAGATCGAAAAGCGGGAGGATTTGAAAAGGCAAAGTCATGTCACGCCTCGCAGAACGCAGCCTCGACAGCGTAAGAACACCGGAAAGCCAGCTCAAGCTCGTTTCAGCTCCCGCTGCGTCCGAACAAAGACATTATCTCACCAAGGGAACCCCAGCGTTTCGCAATGCGAGCATCGCGCTGTTCCTGTCAGGATTTGCAACCTTCTCGCTGCTCTACTGCGTCCAGCCGCTGATGCCGCTTTTCGCGCATGATTTCAATATCACGCCTGCGGCCAGTTCGCTGTCGCTTTCCGTTTCGACAGGCTTTCTCGCCTTCGCAATTTTCTGTGCCGCCGCCATATCCGAGCGCTTCGGACGCAGGACGCTGATGTTCGTCTCGCTTCTCGGCTCCGCGCTCTGCACGATAGCCAGCGCGATTGTGCCGGACTGGCATATGCTGCTCGCCATTCGCGCATTGCAGGGCTTGTTGCTGGGCGGCGTTCCGGCAGTCGCCATGACCTATCTTGCGGAAGAAATCGACCCTCGCGGCCTTGGCGCATCGATGGGGCTCTATATTGCCGGAAATGCTTTCGGGGGCATGGCAGGCCGCGTCATTGCCGGAACGCTTGCCGAATATTTCTCCTGGCGTGTCGGGCTCGCGGGCATGGGCCTGCTTGGACTGGCTGCATCGATCGGTTTTCTCTTCCTTCTGCCCCCATCGCAGAACTTCATTGCGCGTCCCGGCTTCAACGCACGATTCCACCTCGGCGCATGGCTCGGCCACATCCGCAACCCGGCGCTGCCGCTGCTCTTCGCCATCGGGTTTCTGGTGATGGGTTCGTTCGTCACCATCTATAACTATATCGGTTTCCGCCTCGTTGCCGCGCCCTATAGCCTTAGCCAGACGGCGCTTGGCGCTATTTTCACGGTCTATCTCTTCGGCATCGCAGCCTCCTGGCTTGCTGGCAGAATGGGTGACAGGCTTGGCTATTTCACGGTTCTTCCCATCGGCCTTGCCATCCAGGCCGCGGGCTGTCTTCTGACCCTGTTTGCGCCGCTCCCCGTCATCGTCGCCGGTATCATCCTTGTCACCGTCGGCTTCTTCGTCAGCCATTCGGTCGCCAGTGCGCTGGTTGGAAGGCTGGCGCTCCAGACCAAGGGTCATGCCTCATCGCTCTATCTGCTGGCCTATTATCTGGGTTCCAGCGTTGCCGGGGCAGCGGGCGGCTATTTCTGGACTGCCGACGGATGGTCCGCGGTCGCTGAGTTCACCTTCGTCATGCTCGCCCTTGCCTTTGCAGCGGCGTTGGGTGCAGCCCGTCTCTCCCGGCGGAAATGACGGCAGGCAAAAAGATAAAATTTTATGGAACCATATCCTCCACGGCGCGTTCATGCGGCTCGGAAGGAGAATTATTGCATGCAAATCGTCGATGCTCTGGTCAAAAGATGCGGCAAGGAAAATTCCTATCAGGTCGAATTCATCGGTGAAGATGGTGAGACTGTCTGCGTTTCCTTCCGCCACGATTCCGAGGAAGAATTGAGCCACCACGACGCCATTGCGAGCGCACTTGCAAAGATGGCGCCGCTCACGGCCTACGGGGCTGCGATTATCAGCATCCTGTCGGCCAACAAGTTGAACACAGCAGCAACCGCTGCCTGATATTGTCCAGACAGAGCCCCTGCGATCCAGCCGGACCGCAGGGCATTTGTGTCTGCCTGGATGGCCTTTCGTAACCGGTTCGGGATTGATATCCTTCTGGAAATTGCCTAGCTGCTTGACAGGAGCAAGGCGATCGACGGAGGTGCGGACATGAGCGAACTGGCCGATTGGCTATCGGACACCCATCCGGTTACGCGCAAGAATGCGGCAGAAGTCGTATTCGACGATATTCGTTCCGCCATTACATCCGGCCGTCTTGCGGTCGGCACCCGCCTCCCCTCCGAAACGCAACTGGCTGGCCGGTTCGGCGTCAGCCGCCCCATCGTGCGAGAAGCGTTGCGGTCCCTGCAGACGCTCGGCCTTACCCATACGCGGACAGGCAGCGGCACCTATGTCCTGAATGCTTCTCCCGCAAGCGAACTGAATTACGGCAGCTATTCGGCCCGCGATCTGATCGAAGCGCGCCCCTTCATCGAAGTCCCTGCGGCTGGCTGGGCAGCAAAGCGCCGCGACGCCGGGCAGCTCGCCCGTCTGCTCGAACTCTGCGACAAGATGGACCGCCAGACCGACCTCCAGAAGTGGGAGCTGCTCGATTCCGAATTTCATTGCGCCATTGCCGAAGCCTCCGGAAATTCGGTCTTTACCAAGATCGTGGCGGATGCGCGTGAAGCGCTGATCCAGCAATCCGAACTCGTCAACTTCATGACGGGCCGCCGCGAAGCATCGAATGTCGAGCATCGCCGTATCGCGGAAGCCATCGAGGCGGGATCGGAAGCTGAAGCCCGCACCGCCATGGAAGCGCATCTGAGCAAGGTCAAGACGGCGGTAACCACCATCATCGGCAGGGATGAGGTCAGCTGATATTTCCACAGGGTCGCCACCTGCCTTGGTGCCGAACCGGACCGGAACGCTGCTTTCGTGCCATTTTAGCAAATGCCGATAAAGCGTTCTTCCGGCTGAATTTTTCACCGCCAACATAGTTCAAGCGACACAAGCGAAGCTCGTCAGTTGGCGCGCGATACTTGACGCGCGTTCTGCGATATGCGTTAAAACCGCCCAAAACCTGTCATGCAGCTTTACAGAATACCCCATCAAACGGGATGAAATCCGTCCCTCATTGAATGGCTGGCGGCGTGCCCTAAGTGGCCTTGCACGCCCCATGGCCGTCCCCGCAAACCGCGCTCTCAGGGAGGAGCAATGCCGACTGAAACCATGAAAGCCGTCCCGGCCCCACGCGAAGTGTTCGTCGAAGAGGAACGCGGCTATCACAAGGCCCTGCGACCGAGGCAGATCCAGATGATCGCCATCGGCGGCGCAATCGGAACCGGGCTGTTTCTCGGCGCTGGCGGACGTCTGGCGCTGGCGGGCCCGGCTCTCGTCTTCGTCTATGCCCTGTGCGGGTTCTTTGCGTTTCTGGTGCTGCGCGCCCTGGGCGAACTCATCATGCATCGCCCCAGCTCCGGCTCCTTCGTCTCCTATGCCCGCGAGTTCTACGGCGAGAAGCTGGCTTTCGTGGCAGGCTGGATGTACTGGCTCAACTGGGCCATGACCTCGGTCGCCGACGTGACGGCGGTTGCGCTCTACATGAATTTCTTCAAGCACTATGTGCCTTGGCTGCAAGGCATCGACCAATGGATATTCGCGCTGACGGCGCTTGTCATCGTGCTGTCGATGAACCTCATGTCGGTCAAGGTGTTTGGCGAACTGGAATTCTGGTTCAGCCTCGTCAAGGTCATCGCGCTCGTGACGTTTCTGGTGGTCGGCATTTATTTCGTCGTGACCGGAACGCCGATTGATGGCCATCCGGCGGGTTTCAGCATCATCCCGAACAGCGGAGGCCTGTTCCCGAACGGCATATTGCCGGCCTTCATCATCATACAGGGCGTCGTTTTCGCCTATGCGTCCATCGAGTTGCTGGGCACCACGGCTGGAGAAACCGAAGACCCGCGCAAGGTCATGCCCCGCGCAATCCGCACCGTCGTGTTCCGCCTGCTGGTCTTTTATGTGGGTTCGGTCCTGCTGCTGTCGCTGCTTCTCCCCTATACGGCCTATTCCGCAGGCGAGAGCCCCTTCGTCACCTTCTTCGGCAAGATCGGCGTCGAGGGGGCGGATATCATCATGAACCTCGTGGTCCTGACAGCGGTTCTGTCGTCGCTGAATGCCGGTCTCTATTCCACGGGCCGCATCCTGCATTCCATGGCGATATCCGGCTCTGCACCGGCGTCTTTGGCCAGAATGAACAAGAACGGCGTTCCCTATATGGGCATTGCCGTCACCGCCGTCGTCACCGTGATCGGCGTCATTCTCAATGCTGTCGTGCCTGCGGAAGCGTTTGAAATCGCGCTCAATCTTTCCGCGCTCGGCATCATCACGGCATGGGGCGTCATCATCCTTTGCCAGCTCAAGCTTTGGCATCTCGCGCGCCTTGGTGAAATCGCGCGTCCGGATTTCCGCATGTTCGGAGCGCCCTATACCGGTATCCTCACGCTGGCATTTCTGCTGGGCGTGCTCGTCCTGATGGCGCTCGATTATCCGGTGGGCACCTGGACGATCGCTTCGCTGGCTATTATCGGCCCGGCCCTCATCGTCGGCTGGTATATGATGCGGGAACGCATCCATCGACTTGCCGCCGAACGTGCTGTAGACGCCAGCGTTCCTGATAAATAAGAGGATTCGGAAATATGACGCTTGCAACGCCGTCCATAGCGCTGATTACCACTGGCGGGACCATCGCCAGCAAGCGTGGGGAAAATGGAGCAAGCACGCCGGTCCTGTCGGGTGGAGACCTCATGGGACTGGTGCCGGGTGCGGAAGCAAAGCTTCGCGCCGTCAATCTGATGACCAAGGATTCCGCGAGCCTCACCCTTTCAGACATGCAACGTATCAGCAGTGCCGTCGAAGCCGAACTCGAGGATGGCGCGGTCGATGGCATCATCGTCCTGCACGGAACCGACGCGATGGAAGAAACCGCGCTGCTGGTGCAGTTGCAGTGTCGCATCGGCAAGCCGGTGATTTTTACCGGCGCGCAATTTACCGCCGACCACCCCGACGCGGACGGCCCGGAAAACATCGCCGCCGCCATTCGCCTTGCCAGCGATCCGTCCAATGCGGAAAAAGGCGTCCAGATCGCCTTCGGCGGACGCATCATCCCGGCGTGGGGAGCCTATAAATTCAGCAGCGACAATGGCGATGCCTTCCGCTCCGCCCGTCCGCTCATCGTCCAGAGCCCGGTGTTCCCTGCCCCGGTCGGCGATCGCCGCGTCGACCTGATTGCCATCTATCCGGGCTGCGACGCCCTCCATATTGAAGCGAGCATTGCAGCCGGTGCAAGCGGCGTCGTGCTTGCGGCGCTCGGTTCGGGCAACGCCACGCCTTGCATTGTCGAAGCCGTCCGCGAGTGTACCCGCCGCAATATCCCGGTCGTGGTTTCAAGCCGCGTGCCGGAAGGCCTGCTGGTCCCCGGCTATGGCGGCGGCGGCGGCGGATATGATCTTGGCGAAGCGGGCGCCATCCATGCGAGCACGCTTCGTCCCGGTCAGGCCCGCATACTGCTTGCCGCGCTGATCGCCAGCGGCAGCACCAGAGAGGCGATGGTGCAGGCTTTCAGCGACTATCGATAAAGGCGGTTTAGCTCGGAAACTGGCGATAGCATTCTTCCGCCACCTGCCGCAGCCGGTCCCGCGATATCTCGCCGCTCACCGCATAACCGAGATCTTTGTCGATCCAGTAGAAGGTTTCGACGCCGTCGCTCGAAGCGAAGCGAAAACTCGTATCGCGGTTATCCGGATTGCGCCCGACGATCACCGAAAGCCGCTTTCCCGTCTCGTCTTCATACAAGAAGAAAGCGCCAGCCTTGCCCCCGACCGGCAAGAGGCGTCCGCCGACAAGCTGAAAGCCGAGGGAGCGGAGATCGGGTAGCCGAAGGTCGGCTATGTCGAGCCTTTTGCCAAGCCATGCCGCCAGATGTGCTTCTTCGTTGGAAAAGACCTCGACCGGATGCCGCACTTCGCTGGCATAGATGAGATAGGCCGCCTGAGCCTGCTCCGGCAGGGTCTGCACGCTGGCGAGTTGCGGCGCATTTTCCGAAAGCAGGCGCGAACCTGCAAAGCCGCCCGCACCGCCGATCAGCAAGGCCGCCAGAACGGCAGCAGCAACGGCTCCGTGATAGGTTCGCGACTGGCGCGTTTCCGCCTGCCGGATCATTCCGGCGTCTTCGTTCCGGGGCTCGGCATAGCGGGAAAATAAGTGCCTGATCCCCTCGTTCTGCCTGCGCCATTCGTCGGCCAGCGCCGCCTGTTCGGGGTTTTCATCAAGAAGCCCGGCAATGCGCATATGCTCTTCTTCGGACAATTGTCCGTCGACAAAGGCAAGCAGTTCCGCTTCGGTTATGGGAGAATTGGAGGCTGTCATCGGTTTCTCCGAAGCGTTACGATATTTGAGCCGTTCATATGTTCGGCAAGGCGATTGCGCGCTCGCGACAGCCGGGACATGACGGTTCCTACTGGTATGCCCAGCATTTCCGCCGCCTCGCCATAGCTGTAGCCTTCGACGACGATGAGCATCAGCACCGCGCGGTTATCTTCCAGCAGGGTGTTTATCGCCTCTTCCAGCTGCTGCAACTGGAACGGATCGGTTTCGGAAGCCGCAACGCTGACATTCTCGGCGGCGTCCAGCGTTTCGTGCCGGGTGCGCGCGCGGCTTTTATAGCCGTTGCGATAGAGGTTGGTCATCATCGTGAGTATCCACCCACGCAGGTTGAGGCCGCGCCACTGGCCGCGACGGGCCAGTGCCTTGGCCACACAGTCCTGCAGCAGGTCCTCGCCTTCCGCATCGGACTTTGCAAGGCTGCGCGAATAGCGCCGCATGACCGGCAGGAGGGCCAGAAGCTGGCCCTCGAAAGTTTCCGGAGCGGGATGGCTCACATCAGCCTCATGGCTTTGCGACGTGCCAGACCCCATTAACGCCGTCTCCGGTCACATCGCCGGGCTTCTTGTCCTTCACCCAGTAATAGAGCGGCATTCCATCCTTTGCCCATTGCTCGCTGCCATCCTTGCGCTTGACCAGCGTATATGCGCCTGAAGCCTTCGCCCCCTTCATCGCCTTGAAGGGCGGCCAGTTTTTCGCACAGGTATCATAGCAGCTGGATTCGCCCTTGCTATCCTTGTCGAAAGTATAAAGCGTCATGTCCTTGGCGCCTGCCAGGACCTGCCCCTTCGAGCTTTCCATCGTCTTGACGGATGGCGCTGCGACAGCAGCGGACGCCGCGACTGCTGCAATTGCCAGTACGGACATAAAACCAAACGTTTTCATGATTTGCCTCACAGGGTTCCAATCGCGACATGCGATATGGAGGTAAGACAATCGGCAACCGCGATTTATTCCCGCAGGCGCAGATTTTTTTCAGTTCCGTGCTTTGCAGGGGCACACGCGGCATTGATTAGCAGGCAATAAATTATTATGTATAGCTACACATATAATAGATAGCTATACAATGTCTCAATCAAAACTCGATCTCGAAGCGGCCTTCACCATGGAGCTGTCCACGGCCGCGCGCAAAATGCGCAACCTGTTCGATTCCCGTGTTCGCGAACGCGGGCTGACGCTGGCGCGCGCCCGCGTGCTCCTGCTTCTGGCCCAGGAGCGCGACTGGAACCAGCGCGAGCTGGCGGATGCGCTGGAAATCGAGCACCCATCGGTGGTGCGCCTTCTGGATGGCCTTGAGAAGCAGGGTTTGATCTATCGTGCCGCAGTCGAAGGCGACCGCCGCGCGAAACGGATCGAACTGACCGACGAAGCGCAGGCACAGGTGCGCGAGTTGCAGGAAATCACCCGCAGCATCCGGTCGGAGCTTTTGCAGCGCATCGACAGGCCCACGCTGGAAGCCGCGTTATCGGTGCTTCGGGAAATCAGCCAGACGGTAGAGACGACGCTCGCGGATAAAGACCGCTAGAACCATGTCGGAAGAAAACAAAGCCAATCAATCAGACCAGACACCCCCGGCAGCGCAACCGGCTGCGGCACCGCCCGCTCCGCATATGCCGGTTTACATTTCGGCCATCTATATTGCAGCGTCCATCCTCATGTGGTCGACACGCGGTCTCAGCATGTATTTCATTTCTGCCAATACGCAGCAGATACAGGGGTCACTCGGCGCAACGCTGACGGAAACTTCATGGCTGATCGCGGCCTATATGGCTCCCTATGCCAGCCTGACGATCCTTCTCGTCAAGATCCGCACGCAGTTCGGCCTGCGCCGCTTCGCGGAAATCGCCATCGCCGTCTTTCTGGTGTCCTCGCTCTTGCATCTGCTCGTCTATGACATCTGGTCGGCGATCCCGATCCGCTTCATCGCGGGTGCGGCTGCGGCACCGGTTTCGACGATCGGCTTTCTCTACATGCTCGAAGCCTTTCCTCCGCCCAAGAAGATGACGTGGGGCCTCAGCCTCGCGCTCACCTGTTCGGCTGCGGCAGGCCCGCTGGCGCGCGTCATCTCGCCGTTGCTGTTCGACATCGGGCAATGGCAGCAGCTCTATATGGTCGAGATCGGCCTGTCGCTCGCCGCCTTCGCCGTGGTCTATATTCTGCCGATGACACAGGCCCCGCGCGCCAAGGTGCTGCACTGGCTGGATTTCGTCGCCTATGGGCTGATTGCCATCGGCTTCGGCCTTCTCGCGGTGGTTCTGGTTCAGGGAAAGAATTACTGGTGGTTTGAAGCGCCGTGGATCGGCATATGCCTTGCGATCTCGATAGCGGCGCTGGCCTGCGCCGCCGCGCTCGAGCTCAACCGCGAGCAGCCGCTGATGAACCTGCACTGGCTGTTCTCGCCGGAAATCCTGCGCTTCACGCTGATCCTCTTCATATTCCGCATCGTGCTTGCCGAGCAGACGACGGGCGCGGTCGGTCTCTTTCAGGCATTCGGCCTGCAGGACGGCCAGAGCCGCGGGCTTTATCTCGTCATTCTCGCCGCTTCGCTGGCGGGCGGCATTGCCTGCGGCATTTGGATGAAGCTGGAACGTGTATCGTTCATCTTCGGGCTGGCATTGGTTTTCATCGCGGTCGGCGCCTTTCTGGACAGCCATGCGACCAACCTTACCCGCCCGCACAACGCCTATCTCAGCCAGGGCCTGATCGCCTTCGGCGGCGCCCTGTTCCTGCCTCCGGCCATGCTTGCGGGCATTACCAAGGCCCTCAAACAGGGACCGACCTACATGACGAGTTTCATCGTCATCTTCCTTTTCACGCAGAATATCGGCGGGCTTATCGGTTCTGCCGTATTCAGCACGTTCATCACGATCCGGGAGAAATACCATTCCGCCTATCTGGTGGAGCAACTGGTCATGTCCAACCCGATAGTCGCCCAGCGCGTTCAGGCGCTATCCGGCACCTATGCGAAGGTTCTGGCCGATCAGGGACTGACCAGGGCCGAAGGGCTGGCGCTTCTCGGGCAACAGGTCACCAAGGAGGCGACGGTGCTGTCCTATAACGATGCCTTTCTCGCGATCTCCGTCATTGCGGTCCTCTCGCTCGCATGCCTGATCGCCTATCGCCTCTATGAAAACATGCAGGCCCGCCGCCATAGTGCGACGATGGCTGGTTAAATCGACGAGTAATGAAGATGTTAGTTGGAAAACAGTATATTCGCGGCGGTCTCGCCCTCATCATCGGCCTTGCAGGTGTCCTGATGGTACTGTGGGCGTGGCAGTTGCCGCCGTTCAAGCACAGCGTCGAGACGACCGACAATGCCTATGTCCGCGGTCAGGTGACCGTTATCAGCCCGCAGGTCGCCGGCTATGTCACCAAGGTCAATGTGAACGACTATCAGTCCGTGAAGCAGGGCGACCTCCTTTTCGAGATCGACAGCCGCAGCTATCAGCAGAAGCTGGATCAGGCGCTGGCCGCGCTCAACAGCAAGAAGGCAGCGCTCGCCAATTCGGAACAGAGCCAGCGCTCGGCGGAAGCGACGATCCAGTCGCGGCAGGCGCAGATTTCCGGCGCCAAGGCAGCACTTGAGGTTGCCGAAGCCAATGCCAAGCGCGTCGAGGCATTGCTGCCGCGCGGCGTGACCACGCAAAGCTCCGCCGACACGGCGCATGGCAGTCTGCTTCAGGCACAGGCCGCAGTGGAGGAAGCGGAAGCCGCGCTGGCCGTCGCGCAACAGGACCTGCAATCCATCATCGTCAATCGCGACAGCCTCAATGCCGATATCGCCAATGCGGAAGCAACTGTCGAGCTGGCGCGGATCGACCTTCAGAACACTCATATCATCGCCCCGCGTGACGGCACGCTCGGCGAAGTGGGCGTGCGGCTTGGGCAATATGTGACAGCGGGAACGCAGCTCGTCTCCGTCGTGCCGAAGTCCAAATGGGTGATGGCCAATTTCAAGGAAACACAGCTCTACGGCATGAAGGTCGGCCAGCCGGTCACGTTCACCGTCGATGCGCTGCGCCATGCGAAGCTGACCGGGCGTATCGAAGCCTTCGCGCCTGCCGCCGGTTCAGAGTTCAGCGTGATCAAATCCGATAACGCCACCGGCAACTTCACAAAGATCACGCAACGCCTTTCCGTTCGCATCGCCATCGACGAAGATCAGCCGGATGCAGCACGTCTGGCGCCGGGCATGTCGGTGGTCGTCCGTGTCGACACCAATGCGGAGCCGATTGCAAACTAGAACAACCGCAGCTTTCTGGCATGAAAAGCCTCGGCATAAGTCTCGGGCGCACGGCATTCCATGCCGCGCAGCCGCGCCAGACCGCGAAATGTTTCGGAGTCGAACCAATCCTTGGAGCGCTGGGTGCCGAAGTGCTTCATCAACAGTTCGATCTTGCGATCCATGATTGCGACCGGTAGCGCCGAATAGGCGTTGGGCTGGCCCAGATCGCCATCCCATTTCGGAATTTCATATTCGAGGATCACCTGATCCCGAAACAGGTTCCATGTCAGTTCATTGACCGTCCGGTGATCCTGATGAGCGTCGCCATGGCGATGGGTGAACACCATGTCCGGCACCCTTCGCCCGCGCTGTTCGATCAGCCATTGCTTGATTTCGCGGCCCTGCGCGGGAAAGTAGCTATCCTCGAAAGAGGCGAGATGAATGTTGAAACTGTCTATCCCACGCAGAAAATCGCGGGCTGAAGCTTCCGCCTCCGCCCGCCTTTCCTCATTTCCCGAAAGCACGCACCATTCCACATGCAGCGGCGCGCCGCTCTCGATCAGGCTGAGAAGCGTGCCGCCGCAGCCGATCTCGATATCGTCCGAATGCGCGCCCAGACAAAGCAATTGCAGCGGGCGGCTGTGATTTGCGAGCGAACGCAGGTCGATCATAGCGCTATCGCGACATTGGTGGCGCGGCGCCTGGCCTCTTCCGCCTTGTGCCTCTTCCAGGGCATGTCGCCCTTCTCCACCATATCCTCAAGCGTCTGCCAGTCGCGCAGCGTATCCATGGAGCGCCAGAAGCCCTCATATTTATAGGCCATCAGCTGGTTTTCCGCGATCAGGCGGCCAAACGGCTCCAGCACCAGTTCCTCACCCTCGCGCATATAGTCGAAGATCTCCTTGCGGAAGAGGAAGTAGCCGCCATTGATCCAGATGTCCGAAGTGTTCGACGTCCGGAAAGCACGCACGTCGCCGCCTTCGGCAATATCGGCAAGGTGATAGGTCAGCGGCGGACGGACGGCGAGAAAACAGGCGATCTTGCCGCTGGCACGGAAGCGTTCCGTCATGTCGTCGAGGTCTACATCGCTGAGACCATCGCTGTAATTGGCGAGGAACATGTCCTCGTTCGCCACATGCGACCGGGCGCTCCACAGTCTTTCGCCGATATTGCGCCATATGCCGGTATCGAGCAGCGTGACACTCCAGTCGCGATCCACTTCCTCAAGCAGTTGCACATTGCGCCCGCCATCGGAAACCACACAGTCCGCAAAGGTCTGTGGGCGGATGGTCAGGAAGAAATCCTTCACGACATTGGCCTTGTAGCCGAGGCACAGAACGAATTCGTTGTGCCCGTAATCGCCGTAATATTCCATGACGTGATGCAGGATCGGCTGATGGCCGAGCGGGATCATCGGCTTCGGTATATTCTCCGAATATTCGCGAATTCTGGTTCCAAGACCGCCGCAGAACAGAACGACTTTCATGATTACCGCTCCTCAGTGAGTAGTGCCGGATCAATCAACGTGACGTGCGGAATGGGAATGATGAACTTCGCCCCCCATTCGACCACGTGCTGCATTTGCCGGATGATCTCATCCTTGAAGTTCCACGGCAGGATGAGGATGTAATCGGGCCGGTACTTGTCGATTGCCGATACATCATAGATCGGAATGTGCATGCCGGGCGTGAAACGGCCATGCTTGTACGGGTTTCGATCCACCGTGAAATCCAGGAAATCCGTGCCGATGCCGCAATAGTTCAACAGCGTGTTGCCCTTGCCCGGCGCGCCATAGCCGCAGATGCGCTTGCCCGCATTCTTGGCGGCGATCAGGAAGGACAGGAGATCGCGCTTGGTACGCCGGGTCTTTTCGGCGAACTGCTCATAGGTCGAAATCTCGTTGAGGCCGAAACTCTCTTCGCGCTTCAGGAGTGCCGCGACACGCGGTCCCGCCTTCCGCTTGCTGCTGTTATGCGCAAGATACACCCGCAGCGACCCGCCATGGGTCGGCAGTTCCTCCACGTCGATGACCTTGAGGTGGTGGCGATGCGCCATGAAGCGGATCGTCAGCAGCGAGAAATACGAGAAATGCTCGTGATAGATGGTGTCGAACTGGTTCTGCTCGATCAGGTTGGCGAGATGCGGAAACTCCAGCGTGATCACACCTTCCGGCTTCAACAGCAGTTGCAGGCCACGAACAAAGTCATTGAGATCAGGCACTTGCGCCAGAACATTGTTACCGATCAGGAGGTCGGCCTTGCGTCCTGCGCCGACCAGTTCGGCGGCAAGCGTCGAGCCGAAGAAATCCACGCGCGTCGGCACGCCCTTGGCGATTGCCGTTTCGGCCACATTGGCCGCCGGTTCGATGCCAAGGATCGGGATGCCCTTCGGCAGAAAATGCTGCAGCAGATAGCCGTCATTGCTGGCGATCTCGACCACGAAGCTGTTTTCATTCAACCCCAGCCGCTCGGTGATCTCGTCGCAATAGGTCTTCGCATGGCTGACCCAGCTTGTGGCAAAGGATGAGAAATAGGCATATTCGGTGAATATCTCGGCAGGCGAGAAATACTCCTTCAGCTGCACCAGATAGCAATGATCGCAGACGAGCGCATAGAGCGGGTAGTATGGCTCCATACGGTCCAGGCGATCCGCGGTGATGAAGCTTTCACAAGGCGGCGACATACCGAGGTCGACAAAGCTATGCTTGAGTAGTTTACCGCACAGCCGACAGCCGGTCTGCTCTTGCGCCATGCTCGTGCTCCGCGAAATATCCGGCGTCTGGATGGTCATACGTCATTCCTCGCCTTTTAAACCTATATGGCCGGGTCTTCTGTAGGGTTGAATTCCGATCCGCGTCGGATAGCCAAAACTACTAAGCGGTCTAAAAATTGCCGAGACTGTCATCAGGGGCGAGCCGTACATACGATCGGGCGCAACATTCACCGGATGGACTATGAAGCGTAGATACCCGATCTTCGCCCAATGGCGATGGGGGCGTAGGCGCGTACCTCTTTCGGGCAGGGTCGGCTCATCCGCAAGCCTGCCAAATGCGTCGAAGAAGGTCCTATCGCCCGAAATACCCGCTGGCAGAATGACGCTTGCACAAATCGGGGCACGACATGCGTTTCACTTCGCTCAATATTGACGGCGCCTGGTCCATCGAGCCTGAAAGGCTTGAGGACGAGCGCGGCTGGTTTGCACGCGTCTTTTGCGAAGGCGCCTTCGCCGAGCGCCAGATGGAAACGCATTTTCCGCAGCACAGCCTCTCCTTTTCCCGCGAGGAAGGAACGTTGCGCGGCCTGCATTATCAGAGCGAGCCGCACTCGGAGACAAAGCTCGTCACCTGCCTGCAAGGCGTGATCTGGGACGTTCTTGTCGATCTGCGTCCGCATTCGCCAACCTATCGGCGCTGGACCGGCGTGGAGCTTTCAGCGGAAAACGGCGTGCAGCTCTATATTCCGGAAGGCTGCGCGCACGGTTTCCAGACCCTGACGCCTGATGTGCTCGTGCGATACATGATCTCGAAGCCCTATGCGCCTGATTATGCAACAGGTTTGCGCTATGATGATCCTTCATTGGGCATTCCCTGGCCCAACAGGCCGAGCGTCATTTCCGACAAGGATCTGGCGTGGCCGCTGCTTTAGGTCGCCGCCAGCAAACCCGCATCGCGGAGCCGGTCGGCCGCATCGGCAAGGGTTGCGAAGGGCAATTTCGCCCGCTCTGCCATATCGAGGATGGAATGCTCGCCATCCGCCAGATTGAGCACCCATAACAGCGCCATTGCGTTTTGTGCGGCACGGCTGTCGCCGCCCGTGCTTCCATAAAGCCCGCGCCTTCCAAGCTGCGGTTCTCCCTTTGGAGAAAGGTTTACTGGACGCCAGTTTCGTTCAGCGATTTCAATGGCCTGCATGACCAAGTTGAAAGATTGATCGAGATATTCGGGTTTGATGAAATCGAGATTGTCGGCCGATGTGTGGTATTCGGGAAAAGTGCCATAAAGGCTGCGCTGGAACATGCCGACCGGTAGATCGAATCCCGGCGAACAGAACTGGCGCTCGTCATAGCCATAGGGCCAGAAATCATGGAGCGCCGCATCGGCGCGGCCGGCAAGCACATGGCCCATGATCCGATCGATCTCGGCATCGCCGCGACGGCTGCGCTTGTAGTTCGGCCCGCCCGCATCGCCGACGCAGGACAGGACCAGCCCATGCCGCACCAATCCCAGATGCGCCTCGTTCTGTTGAAGCCATGCAAGCGCGCCGAAAGTCGCCGGACCGAAAAGCAGGCGATAGGTCAGGCGCGTGCGCCTTGATTGCAGCACTTCGCCGAGGTGGGCCAGCAGCGCCAGTCCGGAGCAATTGTCATTGGCGAGCGACGGATGGCAGAGATGGGCTGACAGGATAAACGTCTCGTCGGTCTCTCCCCGGTGAATGAACTCGCCGAAGGTCAGAAAGCCGTCGCGCCGCTCCGCGTCGATCACAACGTCATAATCGCCATCCTGCATCACCAGAAATTCAATATGCGCCATGCAGAAACCCCATCCCTCCGCATGATAACAGGTACGGTAGGGAATGAGGTCCGGCTGGTCGGGCAGCGTATGAATATGCGCCTTCAGCGCACCGAGCGGCATTCGCGCCCGCACGCCCACGCTGAAATTCACCACATGCAGATTGTGCCGGGCGAAATCGACGATGCGATTGCCGCTCGTATCCGCGATATAGGCCTCACGAATGATCCATTCCTGCGGCGCTTTCCAGTCGTAAAGCGGCGTGCCGCTCGGCACCTGATGGACCGTCAGCGGCAGATTTTCGCCGATGATGGCGAGCGTCTCGCGCACGCCGTCGCCCGCCAGACTGCGGCAAAGCGGATAAAGGCGGGCAGCAAGTTCGTATATGGCCGTTCCGTCCGTTGGCGGTGGAACGGCCCATTCGGTGCTTCTGCCCGCCCCCGTATCCATCATGCCGTGGCCCGCAGAGGTTGCGACTGTTCTTCGACACGCCGCAGATCGGCATCCAGCACGCCTTCGGCTATCAGCTTGCGGATATGGGCGATGCGCTGGAACCGTGGCCCCTCGAACTCCTCAAGCGTGAGGGTCGAGCGGCTATAGGCTGCAAGCAGTTCACGCGTGCCGGCAACGGCATCCCATTCCGGCTTGGCTTCCGGCAGCACCCGCGCCAACTTTTCAAAACTGACGCGATAGGAGCGCGTATCCGGCCCCGCATCATCCGCATATTCGATGCGGCAATCGGGGACATTCTCGGCAACGATCCCCGCAATATCGCGGATGCGGTAATTGTGCTCGGTCGAGCCGACATTGAAAGCCTCATTCCAGACTTTCTCGCGCGGGGCTTCCATCGCCACCATGAAGGCGCGGGAAATATCGCGAATATGGACGATGGGACGCCAGGGCGTGCCGTCGGACTTGAGATAGATCAGTCCCTTCGTCACCGCCCATGCCACCAGATTGTTGAGCACGATATCGAAGCGCAGGAAGGGCGAAACGCCGTAGGCGGTCGCGGGCCGCAGATAGACCGGGCAGAAGCTTGCATCGGCGAGTTCCCGGATTTCCTGTTCCGCCCGCACCTTGGACCGGCCATAGGCCGTTACCGGCTTCAGGTCGCCGGTTTCATCGATCAGGTCGGCATCGCTGATGCCGTAATTGCTGCAGGATGAGGCAAACAGAAAACGCCCCACACCGGCGCGCTTGGCAGCTTTGGCCATGGCGACGCTCGCCCGGTGATTGATGTCGTAGGTCAGTTCCTCATTGAGATTGCCGAGCGGATCGTTGGAAAGTGCTGCAAGATGAATGACCGCATCGAACCCCTCGAGATCGCGCGGCGACACATCGCGCACGTCCTTGCGAATGGTCGGCACATTCATCACCGCGCCGCCTTCTTCAAAATGGCAATGTTCGTAAAGGCCAATGTCATAGCCAGACACTTCATGCCCCGCATTTATCAGGACCGGCACCATGACCGACCCGATATAGCCCTGATTGCCCGTAACCAGTACCTTCATGTCCGACTCCTCAAGCTTTGATAAATGCATGTTAGCGATGGAGGGCGGGAGCGACGACTTGACCGAAGGCATGTCCGGTTAGGACAAGCGTTTATGAAAGGGGGAAAAGGGCGTATCGCCTACTCCTTTCGGATGCAGCGCAGGCGCTCGGTGCTGCCGATCAGCAAAAGCCAGTCGGTTCCCCCGCCCGCGTTTTTTGCCTGCGCGGGCATATAGGTCGCAACCGTTCCCTCGATCTTCGGCGGGCCCGCATCCGCGAACATGCCGGAAACCGGATCGAACCAGATTGCCTTCCTGCCTTGCCCGACCGCTTGCTTTGCCACCGCAAAGCCGTCGGCGTCGCCATAGATGACCGACAGCGTGCCATCAGGCAGGGACGAGGCGTAGCTTTCCGGCTTCAATGCGATCCGCTTTTCACGATCAGGTTGCAAATGCGGCCATGGCAGCCTGTCGAACAGTTTCTTCATCACGGTCATCGATCGCGCGCCGGGGCTGCCGAGCGCTTCCTGCCAGCTGCGGTCAGCGTTGAAGATACCGGGGCCGGTGAAATGCCAGATCGGGTTATTGCCGAAGAACTGTCCGGCGGCACCGGCCAGAAGCGCGCCATAGGCATTGCGGCGGATCATGCGCGCCGTGGCTTCGCGCTCGAACTCATAGGCGCCTTCCAGCAGGATGACGGGCATCCTGCCCGCTTGCCGCCGGGCAGAAATCGCCGCATGAACATCGTCATAGGTATAAACCGTATCGAGGCTCAGCCATGGCTGGTCGGCCCAGAGTTCCGCCGTATCGGTGTTGCGGCCGGAATGTATCGTCTGGAGCGCATTGGGGGAAACCAGCGCTATGCCCTCGGCCAGATCAGAGACGAGCTGGCGATCCGGCGCATTGAAATCACCGCCCAGAACCCAGACGATATTGTGAAATCCGGCAAATCGCCGGGCAATCGCTTCGCCATAGCCCCGCATTTTCGCCGGTCCCGCAGCCTGAACCTTGGAAAACCAGCCCTGACTGTTGCCGTTGACGCCCAGATAGGCGGGCGCCAGAAAGACAGCCATTCCCAGTTGCTCCGCCCGCCCGATCACCCAGGCGGCATGGTCGAAATATCTCGGATTGAGCTCACCGAACGCATCGCCCTCGAAGGGCTTCTCTCCATAGGCATTGGCAGGCGGATGGCTGGAAAACCGGTGTTCGAGAAGATTGACCAGAATGGCGTTGAAGCCGCGCTTCCTGCGATCCTGAAGATAGATTTCGACGTCTTCCCGTTTCAATTCGGCGATCAGCGACCATGCCGTATCGCCCTGCAACAGGAAGGGCTTGCCCATCGCATCCTCGAAAATACGTCCGTCCTCAGCGACCCTGATCGGAAACTGGCCAGCCGCATGGGACGACCCTGCCGCCATAGACAGCAGGATCGTGGCGATCAGAACCGCCGCGAGGCGCTTCATCGCATCGCGGGCGGATAGGTCGGCGCTTCGTTGAAGCGGCGATAGACCACCTGCGAGGGACGCCCGGTCAGATAGGAACCTACCCCGTCATTGAGGGCGCGAACATAAATGCCGAGCGCACCGTCGATTGCATCCACCGTGCGCGCAATGTCGGTGTCGCTATGGGTGTAGCTGACGACCAGCGACGGCATCAGCACGCCGCGCCGGATCGTCTCCTGAAGGAACAGCGTGCGGAAAGCCTGCGACGACTGGCCCGCTTCATCGAGCGTTCCATAGGCAAGGCAGCACGGACGCCCGAACAGGCGAACATGGTTCTGAAGTCCGTGGGCGGCAATCGCCGCATTCACGCCCGCCGCCAGTTTGGAACCCTGCTCATAGAGCCTTTCGATCACCGGTTCGTCGCGATAGATCGTCATCGTGGCAATCGCCGCCGCCATTGCATGGGTTTCCGCGCCATGGGTGGTGGAAAGCAGGAACACACGGGGGTGATCCGTCTGGATCAGACCGCCAAGCTGCATATATTCCGCCTTGCCCGCGAGCGCCGAAATGGCAAACCCGTTACCCAGCGCCTTGCCGAAACAGGAAAGATCGGGTTCGACATCGTAAAGCTTCTGCGCCCCGCGCATATGCCAGCGAAAGCCGGTAATCATCTCGTCCAGAATGAACAGGGCCCCGTTTTCATGGGCGATGCGCCTTGCTTCGTGCAGGAAATTGTCCTGCGGCTCATCGGCCTTGGCGGGCTCCAGGATAATGGCGGCGATCCGCCCCGGATAATCGTCGAACACGGCCTGCACGCTTGCGATGTCGTTGTAGCGGAAAGTCGCCGTCAGGGCCGAGACCGATGCGGGAATGCCCGCATTCATTTTCGTGGTTCCGATAAACCAGTCATCGGTCGAGAAGAATGGATGATCGGCGCAGCAGGCAACCATGTCGCGCCCGGTATAGGCGCGCGCCAACCGCACCGCGCCTGAAGTCGCATCGGACCCGTCCTTGCAGAATTTCACCATGTCCGCGCTGTCGATCAGCTCGAGAAAGCTTTCCGCGCATTCGACCTCGATAGCGCTCGGGCGTGTGAAATTGCATCCATCCTGCAAGGCATCGCGCACCGCGCGGACGACTGGCGGATAGGCATGACCGAGCCCGACGGCGCGATTGCCCATGCCGTATTCGATATATTCATGGCCGTCGACATCGAAGACATGCGAGCCGGAGCCGCGCTGGATGAAGCCGGGCGCCAGAACCGGATACTGGTCGTCGCCCTTGGCATAGGTGTGACAGCCGCCGGGAATAAGCGCATGCGCCTTGCTGGCGAGCAATTGCGAATTGCGGAACTGCGGTGTGAAAAGGTTCATGCCCTTCTCCTTTCTATTCACAGGTCATGCTGCCGACCATCCCGCATGCAGGCGCTCGCGCATCTGGCGCAGCCAGTTCTTCACGGGCTTCGGCAGGCGGCTGCGCAGGCTGGAATGAAGCGCGTTCGGCATCGCCCATTGCGAAAGCGCCAGCGGCGGGGCGATGGCAGGGCGTTCCGCCGCCAGATGTTCGAGCAGGCCCGCATAGGCGCGCCCGACAACATCATTGTCGAACACCGTTTCCACCTTCTGCCGGGCGGCGGTGGCCATGCCCGCAAGCAGTTTCCGGTCACTGGCAAGCCGTTCGATATGGCGTGCCGCCTGGCGAAAATCGCCGACGCGGAACAAGAGCCCGTCCTCGCCATCGGTGACGATGGTATCCGTCACGCCGGCGATCCTCGATACAACCGCAGGGCAACCCTGGCTCATCGCCTCGATGAGCGTGAGGCCGAACCCTTCGAAGCGCGAGGGCATGACCAGCACGTCATGCTGGCTGACCCGCCACGGAACATCGGAAGGCGCAACCCAGCCGGTAAAGCTGACGTTATCGCCAAACGGCGCCAGACGGCGGCGCAGTTCCGCCAGATCGGGGCCGTCACCGGCGACTGTCAGGTGATAGGGGCAGTTGAGCTCGCGCAATATGTTCGGCAGCCAGAAAATGCCCTTGGAGTTGTCCTCGATGCGCCCGAGATAAAGCAGGCGCAGCGGCCCGCTTTCGTCCTGCTTCGTCACATTGCGCGCCAGATGAATATCCCGGTTCAAACCGTGCGGGATGACCAGAGTCCGGGCGGCATCGAAGCCGTGCTGGCGGACGAGGTCATCGCGGCAGCGCTTTGAAACGCCAACCGTCGCATGGACATGATCGCGGATCGCCCTTGCCGCCGCATAGGTGCCGGGCGTGATGTTGTGCACGATCATGACGCGCAGGATATCGGCAGGCAGATAGCGCACCAGATTGGTTTCAAAACGGTTCGCGAGAACATTGACGAAAACGGCGTCGAAGCGATTGTCGCGCAGAAAGCCGATCATGTGCCGGGCGCGGGTTTCTTCATCCAGCAGCCCCATGCGGTCGATCGCATCGCCCTTGCGCAGCGCATCCTCAAGCCCCTGCCCGCTTGGCACGTTGACCGTATCGCCAGCAGCGCCCGCCGCAAGCCAGCGAAGCTCGATCCCGGACTGGCCGAGCGACGAACGCAGCCGCGTGAAGACCGAATAGGTCCCGCCGATGTGAGGACGGACAAAGTAAGCACATTTCATGGCCAGAACCTTGTTGCCCACCTTGCAAGGGAGAGAAGACTTCGAGGGAACAACTCCCTCGAAGCCTTACTCCGGTATATCGGGGGGCAATGGATATACCGCAGGCCAGTGTATCGAAATCGCAACGCTGCGCATTTCGGCTATGAGGGGTACATGCCCTCCTACAATAGAGGATGGTGTTCACCCTTCTGCCAGTTTTCCCGACAGCGCGTCCGGCATTAGCTTCTAGCTGTAGCGGGAGACACGCGTATGAGAATTGGACTTTTCGGGCAGTTTGGTTCCGGCAATACCGGCAATGACGGTTCGCTGGAGGCCATGTTGCAGCTTTTGAAACGCAATTGCCCCGGCGCTCAACTTGTCTGTATCTGTTCCAGACCCGACATCGTTGCGCAGAAGTTCGATCTTACGGCCCGTCCGGTCTCTCAGCCCTACCCGTCCAACTGGCTGCTGCGCGCCGTCAACAAGGCCATGCTGCATGTTCCGCGCAGAGCAGTCGGCTTCTGCTGCGCGCTGCTACTCGCTTCCCAGCTCGACCTCATCGTCGTGCCGGGAACGGGCATTCTGGACGACTTCAACGAGAACCCGTTCGGCTGGCCTTTCGCGGTGCTGCGGTGGTCTCTCGCAGCGAGGCTCACCGGCACGCGCATGATTTTTGTGTCGATCGGCGCCGGGCCCGTCAGTCATCCATTGAGCCGGCGCTTCGTTCGCTGGGCCTCGACGCTTGCCGCTTTCCGCTCCTACCGGGATCAGGTTTCGCACGACTTCATGAAGCAGCTCGGCGTTGCCCCTTCCGGCGATTTCGTCAGTGCTGATATCGCCTTCGCGCTGCCGACGGCTCCCGATGGACGACAGGACGAAAGGGATCAATGTGTCGGCATCGGTGTAATGTCCTATCGCGGGTGGAAGAAGAAGAGCAGTGACGGGGATGCCGTTTACGCCGATTACCTCGCCAAAATGACCACACTTGCAAAAAGACTTCTTGGTGACGGACGGCAGGTCCGGCTGCTGATCGGCGACAAGGGCGACATGGAAGCGGCGCGCGATATACTGGAGCAGCTTGGCCCGGCGGAAGCGGGCAAGGTGATATTTGAACCCTCCGCATCCCTGCACGACCTCATGCAGCAGATCGCAAGGACCGACATCGTGGTCGCCAGCCGCTACCACAATATCGTCTCAGCCCTTGCCATGGGGCGTCCGGCAATTTCACTCGCTTATGCGAGCAAGAACGATGCCTTGCTGCACGATACCGGGCTTTCGGCATTCTGCCACCGGATCGATAGTTTCGACCCCGAAACCATTCTCTCCCAGATCGATTTTGCCTTTGCGGAGCGAACGGCATTGACCAGACAAGTCGAGGCGGGCGTGGAGCGCTATCGAAGCCGGCTGGCCGGACAGGAAGAAATCCTTCGCGCCCTTTTTCTCGATCCGACAACGCAGAAGGCTGATTGCGCGGCCCAGTCATGCACCCCGTCCGTTTCGCCAGGCGGATCGTTTCAACAGGTAGTCGAACGGGGGCATGACTGCCAGTAAGGGCTCCCGCTTCAGCGCGAACGCCATCAGCGAACCCGCCACTTTCGGCTGCCGCGCCAGACTGGAGATCGCAGACCAGTAGGCGCGCTTGGTCAGGCAATCCCGCACCATCGCGAACAACCGGTCCCGTTGCGGCAGGCTGGCACCTTCGTGCTCGAAAAAGGACCGGAAGCCGGCCTCGAATTCCCGATTCCAGTTCAGGATGCCATTCACCGCCGCCGACTGGTTCTGCGGATGCGAACGCGCGAAAGCCTGTATCCGGTTCGTCGATGCAACGCATCCACGCATGGCGATGCGCAGCCACATCTCCAGATCGTCCGTATGGGATAGCGACGTGCGGTAATATCCAGCCTGTTTTTGGATCGCGGTCCGCACCACCGCCGTCGGACCGATCACCGGGTTAATCGCATACCGGCATGCAAATTCTATGAATTCTTCCCCGGACCGTATTCGCCATTCATCCGGCACGGTGTCTGCAACGGCCAGAGGTGGCTCGCCGTCATCGGCCTTCATCCTTCCGGTCGCACCGTGCGCCAGATGAACGTCCTCCTGTTGCGAAAGCAAACCTGCCGCCCTTTCCAGCGCACCGCCTGCCAGCAGGTCATCCGAACACAGGATCAGGAAATAGTCCGATGCGGCCCAGTCTATGCCTTCGTTGAACGAAGCATGCGGCCCCCGGTTCTTCCGGCGCAGAAGCAATTCCACACGGCTGTCCCCGGCAGCAAGGCCCTTCGCCACGTCGACGCTGTTGTCGGTCGAGGCATTGTCAATAATGAGCAGGCGGACATTGACGCCTGTCTGTCCCAGAACGCTGTTGGCGCAGAGGGAAAGATAGCGGCCATAGTTGAAATTGGGGATGACAACGTCGATCGTCGGCAGTCTGTTTTCGCCCATGACCCGCCGCCCTATTCCGCAAGCCTGGAAGCTGGCGGATGCACGCTCCGCGTCCGGATCTTACCGGCAAGCCAGCCCAGTATCGGTTCAACCTCGATGATGAAGGGATGCCGCACCACGAACAGCGCGCCAAGCCAGCTGAATGCCGCGATGAGGCCCATCACAACGCCGCGCGACCAGTGAACTTCGAGCGAAAAGCCGTTCGCCGCCACCATGGCAAGCGGTATGGCGAGCGTGATCAGGGTTACGAGCCCGCTTCTCAGCAAGGCCCGGCCAAGCACCGCATAGGAAAAGGCCACATGCCTGCGCACGAACACGATGGCGATGACCATCTGGATCGGCAGGCTGATGAACTGGCCGAGCGCAACGGCAAGCAGCCCGTAGAAAGCGGCGGCGCTGATGACGGTGACCGCCACCAGCCGCGAAATCAGGTTGGACAGGAATGCCTCGCGGTTCTGGCCCAATGCCATCAGCAGCGGATAGGTCAGGATGGATGGAAACCAGAAAAGGCAGGCCAGGCTGAGGATCGCGACGATGGGTGCCGCTTCGGACCAGCCGGGACCGAGAACGATATGCACCGCCGGATAGGCAAGGAGCGCAAGCAAAGCCTGCGCAGGCCAGTAGACCACGGTGATATAGGACAAGGCCCGTATGTAGGATTGGCTGATATCGGCTCCTTCACGGACCTGTGCCGAAAGCATCGGAAACGCAACCGTGAAAACGGCGGAAAGGATGATGCGATCCGGCAGGCCGCTCAGCGTGTCGGCACGATTGTAGATTCCGACCGCCGATATCGGCATGAAGCGCCCGAGGAGGAGCTGCGGAAGCGTCATGCAGATCTTGTTCAGCCCGGCATTGCCGCCAAGAAAAATCCCGAACCGCCAGGCCGTATCGAAACTGGCCAGCGATGGGCGCAGCAAGGTGCCCAAAGGATGGATCGCAACCGCCAGCCCCGTCGTCATCAGCGCGCTTGCCAGCAGGCCGAAGGCAAAACACATATGCCCGAACCCGCAGAAGGCCATGGCAATGGTTACAAGTGCGCCGAGCCCGGAGCCTGCGGTCCGAATGCGCGCCAGTCTTCCAAAGGCCATTTCGCGCCTCAACAGCGCAACGATCGGCAAGGACAGGCTTTCGACCAGCGCAGCCACAATCGTGATGCTGAGGAAAAGCTTCAGTTGCGGATCATTGTAGGTTTCGGCGAAGTAGCCCAGCGAGAGATAGAGAGCGGCGGACAGCAGGACCGTCACGCTCATCAGGAACGTAAGCGAAGTCCGGATGTCCTGATCGCGCACCTTGTCGATCTTGATCAAGAACTCCGGACTGGCGAATTCACGCAGTGAAAACACGATTGCCGTAAGGCTGAGGCCAATCACACCCATTCCGGTTTCCGCTGGCCCCAGAAAGCGCGATACCGCAGCAACCGTCACGAAGTTGAAGAGCAGCCCCGCATACTGCTCCAGCGCCGCCATGAGAAAGCCTCTGCGACCGCCATTCATGATGCGCTCCAACAAGTGGTATTCCCCGGCGCGGCCGGCGGTTTTCGTGTCACCTTTTCGTCCCCCATCCATTTCAATCCGGCAGCAGCGCCCGCAGGCGCAATCTTCCCGTTTCCGCCCAGAATAGTCTTTTGCGACAGGCACGAAATGTCGCCCTTGGTGTTAGCACCCGACCTGAAAGGAGTATGCGGCACGCTCTAAAGCCAAGTCGTGGACCCGGGTCGCAATGCGTAAAAATTTGCCGAGTTCTATCTTTTGCACGCGCCCTTTTGCACACGCCTTGGAGGAGACATGGCGAGTCTTTCCTGGATCCCGCTTCTGGCCTTTGTCCTTTCCGTGGCCTTTTGCCTCGGCTTTCGCGGGCTGGCACGCGAATGGTATCTCATCGACGTCCCGGACGCCCGCAAGACGCATGACGGAAATGTCCCGCTTTGCGGAGGCATCGCCATTTTTCTGTCGTTTTCCGTTGCCGCGCTGCTGGCGCTCGGCGTTTCCGGTCATGCCAATGCCGTGACCCTGCTGCCGGGGCTGGTGCTGATCCTCGTTACCGGCGTTCTCGATGACCGCTTCAATCTGCCCGTAGCGCCACGCCTTGCGATTCAGCTGCTGGCAGCCTTCCTGATGCTGGGCATGGCCGGGGTTTGGCAGATCTATCTGGGCCTTGCCCCGGACGGGATCGCAACGCCCGCCGCTGACATGCTGATCCAGCTTCTTACCGGACCGCTTTTCCTCTTCATCGCGCTTGCTTTCATTGTCGGCCTCGTCAACGCGGTCAATATGAGCGATGGCGTCGACGGACTGGCGGGATCCGCGAGCGCCGCCGCCTTCTTCTGGCTGGCCGTCATCGGCTTCGGCGTGGGCGAGCATCGCCTCGGCCTGCAGGCCCTCGCCATTGCCGCCGCCTGCCTCGGCTTTCTGGTCTTCAACATGCGGCACCGCTGGCGCGCGAAGGCAAGCCTTTTCCTCGGCGATGGCGGCAGCACCTTTCTGGGCGCAGCCCTTGCCGGATTTATCCTCATCCTCGCAAGCCGAACAGCCGCCGTCCCCTTTCCCGTCCTGATCTGGATCGTCATCGTGCCAGTCATCGATACGCTGAGCCTGATCGTGCGCCGCATGTCGGCGCGCCGGAGCCCCTTCTCGCCAGACCGGCAGCATCTGCATCATCTGCTGATGGATGCAGGGCTTTCCTGTGGGCAAACAGCCGTCGCCATCATGGGGCTCAACCTCATCGCCGGTGCCGTCGCCTATGTCGCCGTCCGGTTCGACATGCCTGTCTGGCCGATGCTTCTGGCGCTGGCGATCCCCGCTGCGACGCACACGCTTTTCGTACTGCACATGACCAGAGGTCCGCGTCAGGCCGTCGCCGCCTCAATGGCCGAGGCCAATCCGGCCACCAAACCGAAAATCACTTATCCCGGGGCAACTTCATGAATGTTTCCGTACTCATCATGACGCTGAACGAAGAGGTCAACCTGCCGGCCTGCCTGGCATCGCTGGACTGGTGCGACGATATCGTCGTGCTCGATTCCTTCAGCAGCGACCGCACGGTCGAAATCGCCAGGGCAGCAGGCGCCCGCGTTTTCCAGCGCGCCTACAACACCGAGGACCGCCAGCGCATGTATGGCCTGACGGAAATCAAATTCAAGCATGACTGGGTATACACGCCTGACGCGGACGAGATCACCCCGCCGGATCTGCGTGACGAAATGCTGGCAATCGCCGCCGACCCCGACCGGCCGGAGGTGTTCTTCAAGGCGCGTTACAAGAACATGTTCATGGGGCGCTGGATTCGTCATGCCAGCCTCTATCCCACCTGGATCACACGGCTGGTGAGGCCGGACCGCGTGCGGTTCGAACGTTCGGTGCATTCGCGCGCCAGCGGCGGGCCGGAAGGTGCCTTGCAGGCCCATTTCATCCATTACAGCTTCAACAAGGGCCTCGAAGCCTGGTACGACAAACATAATCGCTATTCTTCCGCCGAGGCTGATCTGTCCGCCTCGCGCCAGCTCGAACGCAAGATCGACTGGGGCGGCATGCTTTCGGCAGTGCCGGAACGGCGGCGGCGGGCGCTGAAATCGCTTTCCTATCACATGCCGTTCAGGCCGGGCCTGCGCTTTCTCTACATGTACCTGCTGCGCGGCGGCTTTCTCGACGGCAAGCCCGGCTATCTCTATTGCCGCCTGCTTTCGGCCTACGAGTTCATGATCGTGGTCAAGATGGAAGAGCAACGCCAGCGCCGGTTGGCCACCCTCGCGGAAACAACTCCGGCGAGGCAACCGCTGGAAACCGAAGCACCAGAACGGCGTATGGTATGATGCTTCTCGTCGTTCTGCCCTGCGCCATCCTGTTCGGGATTGCCGCGATGTTCTTCTCGCAACCGGTCCTGACCTTGCAGGACGATGGCGGCAGGGCGGATGTCATCGTCGTGCCGGGAGGAGACGGCCCGCCCCGCGCGGCGCAGGCCGCACGCCTTTGGAAGGAAGGCCGCTCGCCGGTGATCCTCGTTACCGGCGATGGCGACTGCCTCTATAACAAGCGGATCATGGTGCGCAACGGCGTGAACCCGTCGGCGATCTTCGTCGAATGCCAGTCGGGCAGCACCTGGCAGAACGCGCAATTTTCCGCTCCCGTCCTGCGCGAAATCCGGGCCAGAAGCGCACTGGTCGTAACCAACTGGTATCACTCGCGCCGGGCCATAGCGAGCTTTCGCGCCGCCTGCCCGCAGATGCGCTTCATCTCGTCACCCATCGGCGGCGATGACGGACGCCCCGGCTTTCCGGCAACGCCCGCAGACATGGAACTCGTCGCCAAGGAATATGTGAAGCTCGGCTGGTATCTGGTTTCGGGCCGCATTTTCCCGCACGATCTTTCCGCGGGCGAACCCGCGCCCGACCTTTCAGACACATGCGCTGCGGCGGGGGTCACGCAATGAACCTGTCGCTCACCTGGATCTTTGTCGGCTTCGTCCTCTACCTTCTGGCTGGCGGCCTCTTCTCCCGGCCGGAGCGCATGTATCAGTTTCCCTTCCTTGCCGGGGTGATGACCTTCGGTTTCCTGCTGCCGCAGCTCCCGGCTCTCGTCTATGACCAGTTCCTGCCTTCCGGCGCTTATGCCAAGACGATGATCATGGGCATCCTGTCATTCGCAATGCTTGTGATCGGGTGGCGGATGACGAAAAAGCCGATCCGGTTTCTCCGCATGAGTTTCAGCGAGCGGCGCCTGATCTGGGCCGCAGCAGGGCTGTCGGCTTTCGGCGCCGTATTCTATTTTCTCCTGAGCCGTCTTCCCGGAGATGTCTCCATCGGCATGCAGATGACCGGAATGCCTGTTGTCTACCTCTTCTTCGCGCAGCTCATGCCCTATGGTCTTGCCATCGCCGTCCTGTGTTTTGCGCGGCGTCCCTCATGGTCGGCGCTGGCGATCATCCTGTTCGATCTGGTTTTCTATCTGGACCGGATTCTGGTGACGGGAAAACGGGCAGAGACAATTCAGCTCGTCCTCATGTTCCTTCTCGCCTTCTGGTTCTACCGGCGGATCGTCGTGCCTCGAACCGTCATGGCGATCGGCATCCTCGCCGGCACTTTCCTGATGACCAGCATGGGCGATTATCGACAGGTCACCCGCACGGATGCTAGTTTCGTTCTCGATGAGATTCTGGAAATCGACTATGCCGCCAATTTCCGCAGCACCCTTGAGCGCGGCGGCCCCGAAATGCGCAATGCCGTGCAGCGCATCGATGAAATCGACCGTCGGCTGGAATTCGACTACGGCAAATATCACTGGAACCGGATCATCTTCACATTCGTTCCGGCGCAGCTCGTCGGCGGCGACGTCAAGGAAGCGCTCTATCTCAACGTCCCCGAACCCAGCCGCGATTACAATCCGCTGACCGGCACCACCGAGACCGGGCTGGTCGACGCATTTTCGTCGTTCTGGTATTTCGGCGCGCTGAAATTCCTGGTGCTCGCCTGGGCGATGCGCAGGCTCTGGGAAACCGCGATGGCGGGCGAAATGCTCGGCCAGCTGGTTTACATGCTTTCCATCGTCCCGGCCATGCATTCCATTTCCCACCACACGGATTGGGTCGTGCCGGTCTGGATTCACATGTCATTGTTCCTCATTCCCGTTCTTTCGTTCTGCGTGATCCGCAATCGATCGATCCACCTGCCGCTTCCGGCATCGCCCAGCGGCAAGCTTCAGGAAGGATGGTCATCATGACCGTAACGTCGAACCACAATGCACTCGGAGAAGGCATCAGGGGCAGAATGAATGCGTCGCGTCCGCTTGAGGGCGGGGCGACCTTCACGCTCGGGCATCGCGTCCAGCGCCTGTGCTGGCAGGCAAGCTGGCTGCTGCTCGCCGCATGGACGCCGTCCTTCCTGTGGCGCTGGCGCGGCGCGGTGCTGCGCGCCTTCGGTGCGAGGCTGCACAAGACGGCCATCGTGCGCGGCAGCGCCCGCATCTGGTGGCCGGGCAACCTGACCATGGGCGCGCATTCATCGCTTGGTCCCGGCGCGCTATGCTACAACGTGGCCCATGTGACGCTTGCGCCTTTCGCCATCGTCTCGCAGCGCGCGCATCTGTGCACGGCCGGACATAATATCGATCAGGCCGACTTTCCGCTGACGGCGGCGCCCATTCATGTAGGCGCTTATGGCTGGGTTGCGGCGGAAGCCTTCGTCGGACCGGGGGTGAATATCGGTGAAGGGGCGGTTCTGGGCGCACGCGGGGTCAGTTTCCGCGACATGGAACCTTGGATGGTCTATGCGGGCAATCCGGCCAAGCCGGTGCGGCCAAGGCGAAAGCCCTGACCCTCAGCTTGCAGTAACGGACCGGAGCGCCTTGCGGCTTGCAACCGCGTCCGGCTTTTGTGACTGAAAATCCTGATAGGCCGCAATCGTCTGGACCGCGATGCGCGGCCAGGTGTAATTGTCGCGCACCAGTTTTGCACCGGCGACACCCATCCGCGCCGCGCGATCCGGGTCTTCCAGAATCCGCTCAAGCGCCACAGCGACCGCCATCGGATCAAGCGGGGAAACAATACCGGCCCCCGCCTCGCCCACCTCCGGAAAATGGCAGGCATCGGTAATCGCCACCGGCACGCCGCAGGCAAGCGCCTCGGTAATGGCGACGCTGAACCCCTCCTGACGGCTGGGCAGGCAGAAACAGGCCGCTCGCTTGAGGGCGGCGATCTTGGCCGGGCCGTAAAGCCCGCCGGTCATGTGCACGCGCTCTTGCAGCCCGTATTGACGGATACGCTCGCGAAATTCGTCTTCCGCCCCGCCATCGGGACCAGCCACCACCAGATCGACATCGGGAAACAGGGGTGCAACCCGGCGAAAGGCATCGGCAAGAATGTCGAGACCCTTCTTGTAGTGAAGCCGCGACAGAAACAGCACATAGGGCCGTCCGGGCAAGCCGCCCACATCGGCCTCTCCCCCCTCCACCTCGTTCAGAAAAATCCCGTTCGGGATAATCACCGGCGGAGCCTTCAGGCCCAGGGGCCGCATCAGCTCGATCTCATCCGCATTCAGCGCATGAATAAAGGCCGCGCCGTCGAGCATCCGGCGAAACCCCAGCCTCATCGCGAGTTTCTTCTTCCACGCGCTTTGCTGCATGCTCCACACGTCGAGCATCCCGCAGCAGCACACGCAATAGGGCACGGAAAAGCGGCGGCAGAGCATCGATGCGCGCAACAGATTGGTTTCCCACACGCCATGCAGATGCACGAAATCCGTGGCCCGCAACAGTGCCTCCATCGCCTTCGCTGCGGCGCTTCCAGACAGCGTCTCGCGCAGATCGGGCATCGGCAGCAACAGGGTGCGCACCCTGTCGAACCCGGGAATTGCAGCAGTCGCCGCGACAGCGCGACTGCTCACCTCATCGTCACTGTAGCTTACGATTGTCACCTCATGGCCGAGCGCCGCCTGTGCCGCTGCCAGCCGCACCACGACCGCCTGCGGCCCGCCCTTCGCAGGATCGTAGGAGCCGATGACATGGACGATGTTCATGCCGCCCTCTCCCCGAATATCGCCGCAGCAAGCCTTTCGCCATAGCGTGACAGGGTATAATCGGCCGCACGCTCGCGTGCATTTTCCCCCATCCGTTCCAGTGCCGCCGGATTGCCCGCCAGTTCCCGCAAGATTTCGGACGTCTCCCTGACGTCGCGGATCGGCACGATGTAGCCATCGACACCGTTGCGAACCACGCTGCCAGTGTTCTCGGTACAGATCACGGGCAGTCCTGCGGCCAATGCTTCATAAACGGAAATCGCCGACCCTTCGCACAAGGACGGAAGCAGGAAAGCATCGGCCCATTCAAACTGCTTGCGCATTTCGCTGCGCGGAATGGGGCCGGTCAGTTCAACTGTTGCAGCCAGCTTTGCCTGCGCGTCGGGCAGGAGTTCCAGCGGCCCCACCATCCGGAACTCCGCCTGCTCCGCCAGCAGTTTTGAAACCGCGCCGACATAGGGCGAGCCCTTGCGCAACCCCACCGCGCCCACCGTCAACACGCGCAATTTACCCGGCGCCCGCGCCTTTCGTTCGATCTGGAAGCGTGTATCGACCCCGGTCGGAACCACCACGATCTTTTCGGGCGCGCAGCCTTCCTCGGCAACATGACGGGCAACGAAAGGCGACGGACACACGACCAGATCGGCGAGCTGCCATTCGGTTCGCTCACGTTCCGCGAAAGCCTCGCAATAGCCATCGTCTTCGACTGGCAATTGCCAGCCCGGATTCAGCAATTCCTCTTCCTGCCCCAGCCGATCGACAATCGCGCGCGGCGCGATGACCTGATCGACAGCGGTCCACAGCCCCGCTTTCCGCGCAGCAGACAGCACTTCCACGGCTTCGCCGCTGAACGCATAGACCCCGCCCGCGCCGTGGAAACCGCTTTCGGCCACCAACCTGCCGAATGTTTCGCCCGCCCAGATCGCATTGGCGGTGGATTTCGGCCCGGTCTGGTTCGCCAGCCTGCGGATAGCGGAATGCAGTCCGAAAACCGGAAAGGTCGTCATCTGCTTCAGTGGGATTCCCTGCGGCTTGCGCCCGACCAGCCGGCGCACCGAGGATGGGAGCGCATTGGGCGGAACGTTACCGAGCAGACGCGGCCATCCCTGAAAGGCGCAGATATCCGTATAGAAATGCGCCAGCCTCTGATTGTTTGCGAAAATGCGCGGGACCGCATAATGCCGGCGCGCGCCAAGCTGGCTGACAACGACCGAGCCTTCCATCACAGTTCCCTCGGCTGGAACTGGCGGTCGAGAACCGGCATGGCCTGCGGCACCACCTTTTCCTCAAGCCGCGAGATGGCGGACTGCCAGACGGCTGCGCCATATTCCCGCGAATAGGCGGTTTCCATCAGATAGCGGGCATTGTTGCCCATCGACATGCGTCCGACCGGCGAGTGGCGCAGATGAAGGATCGCATCGACCAGCGCATCGACATCGCCCGGCCTCAGCGCCATGCCGCACTGGAAATCGCGGACAATCGTGCCGATCTCGCCTTCCGTGTCGCCGATGAAGATTGTCGGGCGGGCGGCGGCAAGGACGCCGTAAAACTTGCTGGGGACGATGCAATGTTCCAGTTCCGGCTTCAGCGAAACCAGATGCACATTGGCCGCGCCAAGGCTTTCGGAAAGCTTTTCCACGGGCTGGAACGGCTTCATCATCACATTGGTGAGGCCCCGCCGCCTGACCTCGCTTTCGACGAAACCGCGCTGCTGCCCTTCACCGATCATCAAAAACACTATGCTTTTCATGTGCTTGAGCCGCTCGGCTGCATCAAGCACCGTCTGAAACTCATGCGCGCGCCCGAAATTGCCCGAATAGCCGATGACGAATTTGCGCCCGAGGCCCCAGGCGCGACGGAGCGGATTTTGCGCGGGTTCCACCGGAACGATCTCGTTTCGGTCAGCCCAGTGGTGAACCACGCTCAGGCTTTCCGCCGGAATGTCCCGCGTCGAAAGATAATGCGCCATGCGCTCGATCGGACAGATGGTCAGCGCCGACTGGCGCATCGACCAGTTGCGCAGGATCAGCGCAAGCTTGCCGGAAACCGTATTGGACCTGATGAGCCCCAGTTCCATCGCCGTTTCGGGAAAAAGGTCCATCACCCAGTTGACGAGCTTTGCCCGGCGAAGACGGACGGGCAGCGCAGCCGAAACCGACAGAAGCGGCGGATCGGTGCAGACGACGCAGACATCGTCCTTTTTGGCATTGGACGCGAACCATACGGCAGCGGACAGATGGAAGGTCGCATAATCGACCGCACGCCCCACGAGCCTGCCCCGACCGAAGCCGGAGGTCCATATGCGGTGCACATCCACGCCGCCGATGGTCTCGCGCGCCGGGAGCACGTCCTTTCGCCGGTCGTGATAGCTGCGGCTTGCCAGCACCGTCGTTTCGATGCCTTCGCGCACCAGCGTGTGGGCAAGGCTCGTCACCATCCGGCTCGTCGCCGACTGGTCCGGATAGTAGTAACGATTGGCAAGCACCACACGCATGATTTCGCTTCCTGTGCATGTTTCTCTTGAACAGAGGATCGCAACAGCGCAGCCGAACCCGCAAGAAACACAAAGGCATGGCAGGCACCGACAGCGGGCGAACCGCCTACCTCTTTGGGTGAAACAGGCCATGCCGGGCGCGCCGCCAGCCTCATCCTAAGAGGGAGGTTACCGCCCGCGATTGCCGTTTTGGAGCCGTTCTGCCCGCGCCGGAAATCGCTAACATGGCTTCATCGAGTTTCTGATCGGAGGCAGGGTCTTGCAGGAGAAAACAGCTCTCATCGTCGGTGTGACCGGACAGGACGGCGCTTATCTAAGCGAGCTTCTGCTCAAGAAAGGCTATCGCGTGCATGGTCTGAAACGGCGGTCTTCCTCGTTCAACACGGCCCGCATCGACCATCTCTATCAGGACCCGCACGAAGACGACATTCGCTTTCGCCTGCATTTCGGCGACCTGACGGATGCGACCAATCTGTGCCGGGTCATTCAGGAAGTGCGGCCCGACGAGATTTACAATCTCGGCGCCCAGAGCCATGTGCAGGTGAGCTTTGAAACGCCTGAATACACGGCAAATGCCGATGCGCTCGGCACGCTTCGCCTGCTTGAATCCATGCGGATTCTGGGGCTCGGCAAGACATGCCGCTTCTACCAGGCTTCCACATCGGAGCTTTTCGGCAACAGCTCGCCCACGGCCCAGAACGAACAGACGCCTTTTGCGCCGCGCAGCCCTTATGCGACCGCGAAGCTCTATGCCTACTGGACAACGGTCAATTATCGGGACGCCTATGGCTTCCATGCCTCCAACGGCATTTTGTTCAATCACGAAAGCCCGCTACGCGGCGAGACCTTCGTCACCCGCAAGATCACGCGGGCCGTCGCGGCAATCGAACGCGGCCTTCAGGACAGGCTTCGCCTCGGCAATCTCGATGCCCGCCGCGACTGGGGCCATGCCCGTGATTATGTCGAGGGCATGTGGCGCATCCTGCAGGAAGATGTTCCCGACGATTATGTGCTTGCCACCGGCGAAACGCATACGGTGCGTGAATTTGTCGAACACGCCTTCAAGGCGGTCGACAAGGAGATCGAATGGCAGGGCGACGGCGTGGAGGAGATTGGCCGCGACCGCAAATCCGGCAATTGCCTGATCGAGATCGATCCGCGCTATTTCCGCCCGAACGAAGTCGATTTCCTGCTCGGCGATGCCTCCAAGGCGAGAAACCGCCTCGGCTGGCAGCATACGACCGGCTTCGACAATCTCGTCGCCGAAATGGTCGACTGGGATTTGCGCAACATCATGCGGGAGGTCGGACGCAATGACTTCTACGGCTGAGATCGCCCCTCTCTATTCGCTCGAAGGCAAGAAAATCTTCGTTGCCGGGCATACGGGCATGGTCGGTTCGGCCATCCTTCGCCGCCTGCAAGACACGGATTGCGACATCATCACTGCCGCGCATAACACGCTCGACCTGACCCGGCAGGGACCGACGGAAAATTTCATCAGCGGTCGCAAGCCGGATGTCATCATCATCGCCGCCGCCCGCGTCGGCGGTATTCTTGCCAATTCGCAATATCCGGCGGATTTTCTATACGACAATCTCGCCATCGGCATGAACCTCATCCGCGCCGCCCACCAGAACGGCGTCGAGCGCCTCTTGTGGCTCGGCTCAAGCTGCATCTATCCCCGCGACGCGGCGCAGCCGCTCACCGAGGACGCGCTGCTGACCGGCCCTCTGGAGCCGACAAATGAAGCCTATGCCATCGCCAAGATCGCCGGACTGAAATATGCCGAGGCCTGCGCGCGGCAATATGGCAACCGCTTCATGACGGCGATGCCGACCAATCTCTACGGCCCGAACGACAATTTCGATCCCGAAAGCTCGCATGTGCTGCCAGCGCTAATCCGGCGGATTCATGAGGCCAAGGTGCGCGGCATCGATCACGTCACGCTGTGGGGCAGCGGCAAGCCCTTGCGGGAATTTTTGCATGTGGACGACCTTGCCGATGCCTGCCTGCACATGCTGCGCTTCTATGACGGCATCGAGCCGATGAATATCGGAACGGGCGACGAGATTTCGATCAGGGACCTGGCGCTCACCGTCGCCCGCGCCGTCGGCTACGAGGGCCGCTTCGAGCATGATCTCAGCAAGCCCGACGGCACGCCGCGCAAGCTTCTCGACACGTCGCGCATGCGGGCGCTTGGCTGGAAACCGCGCATCCGTCTGGAAGACGGCCTGCGCGACGTCTATCGCGATTGGGCGCGGGAAACCGCCGATCCTGTCGCGGCCTGAAAACCGGCGCTGAAAAATTCCTAATCCTGACTGAATCTTGGCTGAAGAAAAAGCTCGCCCTATGAGGGCGAGCCGCCGACCCTGCTCATGTCGAGCTCGACGCGCAGGATATCGCCGGGCCTGATCTCCGTGCGCTCATCGGCAACGATATCCTGGAAACTTCCATCAACGATGCGGCTGATCGAGAAGATCAGCTTCTGGCGCAGCGTGGACGAGGCGATATTGCCGGAGGACTTGGCGATTTCGGCCATGGTCTGAAGCTGCGCATTGCTGCGGCGCTCCATCCGGGCAATGTTGAGGTCTATGTCCTGCAAGGCCGTCGCAGCCTCGCTCTTGCGGATTTCGTCCAGATTGGCGATGCGCTGCTGCATGGCAAGCTGGTTCTGCCTCGCCCGCGCGAGGAAGGAGGCAAGCTCCAGCGCGGCGCGCCGGGTCGCCGACAGATCGCGCTCCATGTCGCGCAGGTTGGACTTGGCGGCCAGCCCACGATCCACCAGCGACTTGCTGGAATCCACATTCTCCTGCAACAGCCCGATTTCCGTGTCGTGCAGCTTGATGCTCTGCTGCAAGGTCTCTATTTCGTCGCCATAGCTCGCGGCCTGCGCTTCCAGCGCCTGACGTTCAGCGGCGAGATTGTTGCGGCGGACATTGAAGACGGTCTTTTCCCCGTCCAGCATCTGCTGCGTCAGCGCCGCCGTTTCCTTGCTGGCGGCAGGCTGTTCCGGAAGGACATAGTTGAATTCCGTGCCGTTCAGTTCCGCCTCGAAGCGGGCGCGCCGTATCGTCATGGCGGTGATCTGCATCTGCAGATCCACATATTCCTGCTGGACGGTGATAAGCTGCATCCCGGCGGTCAGCGCCGGCGTCTCCGCTTTGCCGGCCCCGCCGCCCAGCGCCATCAGTTCAAGCGCCACCATGCCGGGCCGGAACTGGTATTTTCCCGGCGCCTTCACGTCGCCGACGACAAACACCGGCGCGTACTGGTTGATGGTTGCGGTAACCGTCAGGCCGGGAATGTGCTGCGACAGCGACCCGGCGATTTTCTCGCCGATCTCGTTGATGGTGAGCCCGCTCACCGGAATATTGCCCACGATCGGATAGCCGATATTGCCGTCCACATCGACCGGGTAAAGCCCCGTCAGGGACGGCTGGCCATAAACTGTCACCTGCAACACGTCGTTGGCCCCGACCCGGTAGGCCTGCCCTTCGCCAAGCGCGGCGAGGCTTCCGCCAACCAGAATGAGCCCCGCGAGCATGGTGGCCCGCAGATGGGCGGCGATGCGGTTTTTCATGATCCTGTGTGCCATTGGCTTGCCCTCACGCCTATTCCTGAACGCTGCCTGCGACCGGTTTTCGCCGTCGCGTGAAAATGCCGCCTATAGCCTGCCCCGTCTTGCGCAGGCCCAGCCCGCACAGCGCGACGGGAAGCGAGATCCAGCTTCGATAGGAGGCAATGTTCTGATTCACCACCGCCAGCGCCGGCTTGCGCCCGAAGGAGGCCATCGTCTGTATCAGCGCATTGGTTGCAAGCTGGTCCTGGCGGTCTGACTGGACCACGAGCAGCGCCGTATCGGTTGCCCGTGAAAGGAGAACCGAGCGCTTGTCTTCCATGACCGCCGGAAGATCGACGAGAATGATCTTGTGATCGGCGCGAAGCTGGGCAATCAGTTCGGCCAGCCAGTCTCCCTCGCGCATCAGGCTGTTCGGCTTGATGATATCGATACCGGAGCCATGGTCGTGCACGAGCGTCGCGCCGGTGAGCTGCCGACCGGTGGACACACCGCCAAAATCATTGTGCGGCAACCCGAAGGCCTCCGCCAGCCCCGACCGCCTGTTGGTCGCGTCGATGACTGCAACCGTCAGTCCGGTGGCGGCGATCTGTTGTGCGAGCGCGGTGATCAGCAGTGTCTTTCCTTCGCCGCTGGACAGGGAAACCACCGAAAGCGCCAGCGAATCCCGACCGCGCGTCAGCGCCCGAACACGATCATGCACGGACTTGATGGCGCGACCGAACGGGCTTGCCGGATCGAGACCGCGATTGACCAGAAGCGGCACGGTCATCTGCGGCGAGACCGGCAGCAGCGTCGCCGCCGGAATGCCGGGCAGCACCAGCGATGCCGTCTGTGCGGGCCTGATCTTGTCGAATGTTTCCTTCAGCATCGTGCCTGCAAGCGCAACCAGCCCGCCAAGCCCCAGCCCCAGCAACAGCCAGTTGGGCAGGTTCGGGCTGGCCTTGGCCATTGCCGGTTCCGCCGGAGAAATCATCTGCGCTTCCGGCGCAGCCATGCCGTCCTGCTCGATCAGTTGCTTGTAACGCGTCAGATAGCTTTCATAGACCGTGCGGCTGGCATTGGCTTCACGGTCAAGCTGCACGGCTTTCACCTGCGCCTGATTGGCCTCGGCAAGGTCGGCCTCCGCCTTCTTCAACGCTTCTTCCAGTCCACTGCGCCGCTGGCGCGCTATCTGGATTTCGTTGCCAAGGCTCTTGATGATATCGCCGACCTGGCTGGAAATCTGCTGTTTCAACGCTTCCTGTTCGGCTTTCAGCACGGGGATTTCGGCGCTCTTCAGCGCACCGTTCGACTGCAATTCGCCAAGCTGCCGCTCGACGCGCGCCTGCTCGCTGCGCAAGGTCTGGATCGCGGGCGACGCCAAAACTTCAGCCAGCGCGGGCGCTTCATCCTTATCCTTCAATTCTTCCGCCGTGCGCAGCCGCGCCTCGGCAAGCGAAACGGCGCCCGTTGCGGCGACGATCTCGCTGTTCAGCGCCGCCACGCGCTGGGCCTGAAAGCTGATCTGCCCCTGATCGCCCGCAAGCCGCGACTTCTGGCGGAATTCTTCCGCGGCACGCTCCGCGCTTTCAAGGTCGCTGCGCAAGTTCCCAAGCTTGTCGCCAAGCCACTCGCTGATGCGCCGCGTTGCCGATTGCTGCACGTCGATCTGGTGGTCGAGATAGGCCGTGGCGAACGCATTGGCGACCTGTGCCGCATAGACCCGGTCGGATGCGCGATAGGAAATGAAGATCGTGTAGGACCGTCCGTCATTGGTGACGCGCAACCGCGAAAGAAGCAGGTCTATCTGCTGGCGCTCACGCAGGGCCGGATCGACCTCGCGCGCGCCCTTGGCCTGCGACGCCGCATCCGAGGCGGACGACAAGACCGTGCGCGAGCGGAATTGCGTCGGCACGGTTATGTTCTCCGCTTGCAATATGTCGATGACCTTGCGCGCCATCATGCGGGAATTGATGATATCGAGTTCCGAACGCAGAACGGGACTGTCCTGCGGCAGCGGCGTGATGGCGCTTTCATTGGGAAGCGCCTGCAACCGCCGCATATCCAGCACCAGCACGGACTCCGACACATAACTGACCGGCGCTGTGAGATAGCCTGCAAAACCGACGCCAATGCCCGCGACCACCGGCACGATCAGCATCATTTTTCTGCGTTTTATAATGTCGAGCAGGTCAGCCACCGGCTGCCGCCCGTTTCCTGCCGAAACGTCGGAGATAATCACCCAAATTCTCCTTCACGGAATAGTTCAGTCCGCTGAATGTCCCCTTGCCCCTAAAGCGGGCGTCGGGTCGCGCCCTATTGCAGGTCGGAAAACGATGTTTCCGACGGGAACAGCTCGTTGATGATGCAAGCCACCTCGGTGCGGTTGGATGCCTTCAGCTTCTTCATGATGTTGCGGATATGAACCTTCACGGTGCTTTCCCGCAGTTTCAGTTCATAGGCGATGATCTTGTTCGCCTTGCCGCGGCGCAGCGCATTGACCACTTCGGCCTGGCGCTGGGTGAACATTCCGCCGAGAGGCTGCAGGCGCTGCGAATTCGGATCGGTGGCGTGCCGCAGGGCGAGCACGCTGCTGGCCGGCACGAAGGTTCCTCCCGCCATGGCAAGCCGCAATGCTTCGACGCAGACATTCACATTGACCGAGGTGGGGATATAACCCTTCACTCCATGGTCGAGCGCCTTGAGGACCTGCGAGATTTCTTCCTTGTCGGCCAGAAGAATGACGGGCGCCGGGGCGCAGTCCGTAACGATGCGATTGAGATAATTGCCGACCGCCGGGTCGGAAACCTTCTGGCCGCCGATATTGAAAAGCACCGCGCCCGCCGTGCGGCCCCGACGCTGATGCTGCCACTGCTCGAACGAGCTGAATGTGGCAATCGACATTTCGATACTGTGATTGGTCAATCCGTGTGCCAGGCACTCGCGATCCAGCGCACGGTTATCTATGATAACCAGCAACGGCAACACGCTGTCACTGGGCAGTTCAGGCTTGAAGGAAGCATCTCTTGTCGCTCCAAAGCCGTTATTCTTTATTTCAGTGGTTCTGTTGCTGAATTTTGGTGAAATGTTCATTTGTTCGCCCTCTAACCCAATTTAATTACACGCCTCCGTTTCTTGCGCATGACAATCAAGCATGCGCATCGGTTACCCTGTTTTATTGATCTTTGTGATATATAGACAACCAACGGGGGAAACTAGTCTGGAAAGTTGCCTGAAATTTTCTACAGTGTCATTAACCTAGATTAAGGGCTTCGGCAAAATATGGTTTAGAAGAAGCGCGGATATATACCCAATTAGTGGTAGAAATTACTACCTTGCCAAAACAACCGCCCTCGATAAAACTCTTGCGATGCCCCGCTTCCGGGCGAGAGCGGGGAAAAAACGAATGCGGGGACACCTGACTTAAAATTTATATTTCCTTTGCTGGGCGAAACGGCAGGTAGGCTCAATGGTGGTAAATGCCGACGAAGCAAAATCGCTGCGCCATTTTCTGGAAAGCGCGCCCATAGGCGCGGTTTTTGAAGAAAGCGATCTCAGCGTGCTCGCCGCCCTGCCCATGGCTTCCAAAACCTATGCCGCCCACACCGTGGTAAGCAGCCAGGGAGACTGGGCCAATTCGGTCCATATCATAAAGAGCGGCTGGGGCTGCATCTATCGCGATCTTCCCGATGGTGACCGCCAGATACTCGACTTTCCCATGAAAGGCGATTTTCTCGGTTTCCGCACCGGGCTCGGTTTCAACTATTACACGCTCATTTCGGTTACGGAGCTTTCCGTCCTCGAAATCTCGCTGGACCATCTCACCGAAAGCCTGCTCAAGTCGCCCCGCCTCGCCATGACGTTCATGGAACTGATGGCCCGGCAGCGTGCTATCCTGATCGAACATCTCATCAGCATCGGCCGCCGCAGCGCACTTGTTCGCATCGCGCATCTTCTGCTGGAACTCGGCCACCGGGCGCGCATCAACGGCACGGGCGACGAGAACAGCTTCTTTTGCCCGCTGACCCAGAGCGAACTTGCCGATGCGCTCGGGCTGACGCCGATCCATATCAACCGCATGCTGCGCGAACTTCGCGAAGACGAACTTCTTGTGTTCCGCAACAATGAGGTGGAGTTCTTCAACCGGTCCGCCCTCGTCCATATTTCCAGTTTCGACGAGCACTACCTGACCATGGAAATTTTTCCACGCGTCCGGATCAGCCGGTAGGTCCGGGTTTCCGGTTTTGCGGTTCTTCAACAGTTCGTCATTTGCGGCGGGCTGGAATAGTTGCTCTCGTCGTCCTAGATTCTGGAGACATATCAAGGGAGCGCACATCATGACCTACAGCAAGAACCCGGAAGCGATTGCCAGGCTGACGCCGGAGCAATATCGCGTCACGCAGGAAAGCGGCACCGAGCGCCCTGGAACCGGCGAATATCTCTATAACAAGGAGCCGGGAATCTATGTCGACATCGTTTCGGGCGAACCGCTTTTCGCCTCTGCCGACAAATATGAGTCCCATTGCGGCTGGCCCAGCTTCACAAAGCCCATCGAACCCGCCAATGTCGCGGAACTGACCGATGTTTCGCATGGCATGGTGCGGACGGAAGTGCGTTCGGCCCATGGCGACAGCCATCTGGGGCATGTCTTTCCTGACGGCCCGGTCGATCGCGGCGGGCTTCGCTACTGCATCAATTCCGCATCGCTGCGCTTCATTCCGAAGGACCGGATGGAAGCCGAAGGATATGGCCAGTATCTCGACCAGGTCGAAGATATCGGCTGAACGGAAGTCAAATCAAAGGCATGGCCGTGCGAAGTATTTGAAATAAACTTTGTGCGATTTGAAATTAATCCGGGTCCGGATTAATTGATCCACAGCCATTCCTTGCCCCTACGAAGTAAGACTTCTTTCTGTCGCAATGATCACTAATCTGATTTCGCGCACCGCTTCGGCGGAATCAGGCAAATGCGCAGCCTCGGTATGATTATGCTATCACCACACATACCGAGGCTTTTTGGGGCTATCGACCGGCTTTCCGCCATCCCCTCGCCAATTTCGTCCCCTTACCACCGGACGAGCCGCCAGTAACATCGGTTGTATTGGCCGCGTGAATTCCATTGCAAATAGCGGGCAATTATATTCAATATACTGTCTTGCTATTACTGGATGACGGATTTCGATCACGCGACATTTTGGGAGGCGGCTTGGATAGTGCGGTTGGGGCCTATCGGATCTATTCCGAAACGGAGTGCGCGGAGGCGCCGGCACTCGACTGGCCCTATGTCTGCGCATTGCATCTGCTTCGGAAACCTGTCGGAAACGCCATTTCGGAATTTCTCGCCGCCGTCGGCAATGCTTCGCGGGCGGACCGGGCATGGATGATCGAATATACGCCCGATCTCCTGCGGTTTCGCAATTCGCATGAATGGTGCAAGGGCAGTACGACGCCCTATATCGCCGAGCTTCAGGAAATTCCGACTACGCTGATCGCATGGCTGCACCGCTATCTGACCAGGGGACAGGCCGTCGCGGTTCACGACGTCCGAGGGCTGCCACGCACCGCCCGCGCCCTTCAGGCGGAGTTTCTGCGGCAGGGAAACCAGAGCATTCTCAGCATTCCCCTCTTTCATCACGATCGGCTGCGCGGGATCATCGGCTTCGATACGACAGTGGAAGCCAGACGATGGTCGCGGGCCGAGATCAAGGCCATGTTCCAATGCGCAAGCCTGATCGCCCAGGCGAAATATGCGACGCCTGAAGACGAGCCCGTCAGGCATGAGGAAACCGACCCGACCTCGGTGATCTATGTCAGCAAACGCGGCGTAATGCGCGGTGTTTCACCGGAAGAAATCATAGGGGTCCGCTCGGCAGGCAATTACAGCGAGATATGGTTTGGCGACGGTTCCAAGGTTCTCGATTCCCGACCGCTCGGCATATGGGCGGGCATTCTTCCGCCAAGTCTCTTTTTGCGCATTCACCGCACGACATTCATCAATGTTCTGCATGTTTCGGACATAGACAGAAGCATGATCGACAAATGGCTGATCAGGATGCGCGGCGTTGATCAGTCATGGCCGGTTTCGCGATCCTATCGGAAGCCCCTGCGGGAGCGAATGGGCTTCTAGCCTTGATTTCGCCATGATTTAGTCGGTTCTTCGCCACAAAAATCGATGCGAAAAGGGCACACTTTCGTTCCCCAAGCAGCGTTTCGCTGCCGGTTTTGCGGAATTCGCGGTTCTGCCTCAATTTGAAATCGCTGCTCAAGACAGGTCGAGATGCGCCTTGAGCGGCATGTCGTCATGCACCGGAACCGTCTGCCTTTCGATCATGCGATGGACCAGCGGCGGCTTGTCTCCCTTGTGCAAGGCGAGCAGCCTTTCCGACACTTCGGCATCGGCCTTGGTCCGGCGCTGGTTATGGCGGACATATTCCACCCAGGTCGGCACGTGATAGCTTTCCGTCCAGGTTTCCGGGTTCTCAAGATCGCGCAGCAGCACCCATTGCCGGGCGCCGTCGCGGATACGCATGCGCCGCCGCAAGGCCATGGCGGAAAGGAATGCGGGAACGTCTTCCTGCGCGATCTTGTAGTCGACCATGATCATGATCGGGCCGCTGCGTGAGCGAAGATCAAGCCGAAGCTGCGGCTCGCTGAAACGGTTGAGCGGATCGAGATTGAGGGATTCGAACTCGGGCTGCGGCAGGAGAAGACCGATCAGAGCGCCGAAAACGAGCACGACAGCGGCAGCAAGAAGCGCACCCGGCACGTTATATTCATCCGCCACGGCACCCCAGAGCCAGCTGCCCGCAGCCATTCCGCCGAAGGTCGCCGTCTGGTAAAACGCCAGCGCGCGCCCCACCACCCAGCGCGGCGTGGAAAGCTGCACGGTGACGTTGAACAGAGACAGCGCCAGGACCCACGACACACCGGCAGGCAGCAGGAAAATGCAGCTGAGCCACATGTTCCGGCTGATCGACAGCAGGCCGCAGCTGACCGCAAAGGCCACGAAAGCTCCGCGCACCAGCCATTCATTGCCGAGAAGCTCGCGCAGCCGGGCGCTGAGCAAGGCACCGCCAATGGCGCCAAGCCCGAAGAAACCCAGCATGATGCCGTAGGTCAGCGCCGTTCCGTGGACGAGATCGCGGGCGACCAGCGGAAGAAGCGCCAGGATGACGATCGCGGACAGGCCGAACAGAAAGCCCCTGAACATCACTTTCAGCAGGTTCGGCGACATGGCCACATAACGCAGCCCCGCCATCATGGCCGGTCCCAGCGTTTCGCGCGGCAAGGTGGATTTGACCGTTTCGGGCTTCCACTGCCAGAGCGCCAGAATGAGCGCGCAATAGCTGAACGCATTGAAAATAAAGGCAAAAGCAGCACCAGCCGCCGCAACGATGATACCGCCGATGGCCGGACCGATGCTGCGCATGAGATTGAAGCTCATGCTGTTGAGCGCCACGGCGGCAGGCAGGTCGGTGCGGGGCACGATGTCGCCCATCGACGCCTGCCATGAAGGATTGTGCAAGGCCCCGCCGCAGCCGATGAGGAACGTGAAGCTCAGCAGCATCCAGGGCGTCAATATGCCAAGATAGGCGAAAGCCGCCAGCGCGACCGAAATGACCAGCAGCAGAACCTGCGCGGTGAGCATGATGCGGCGGCGGTCGAAATTGTCGGCCAGGGCACCGGCGGCGACCGAAAAGATCATCACGGGCAAGGTTGTCGAAGCCTGCACCAGAGCAACCATATCGTCCGAATGGGCGATGGTTGCCATCATCCAGCCAGCGCCGACGGTCTGCACCAGACCGCCAAGGTTGGAAACCAGTGTAGCTGACCAAAGCGCCCGGAATGTCTTGTATTGGAAAGGCGCGAGGGGGGAAATTCTCTGCGGCACCGGACGACCTCCCGTTCCATCTGCCTCACATAGGCGATACGTGAATCTCTCCCGGGGGACAAGGGGGATAGTGCCAAACTTGTCACGACATCCCATCAACGTTTATATGTGCTGTAAATATTGAGCCAAGCCTTTATTCCTGATTATTATTTTTCCTGTTGGAGTGCAGTTGCCCATGGGCTTGCGAACAGCACAAATTTCTGACGCTTCTGTTCTCGCAGCCATCTCGATTGAGGTTTGGCTGGGCACCTACATCCGCCGGGGCGTGAACGCATTTTTTGCCGATTATGCTCTAAGCGAGTTCACGGAGGAAAAATTCCGGAACCTCATCGAAGACGCCGATGAACATATTGTCGTTTCGGAGAATAAAGACGGTCTGGATGGCTTCACCCGGATCAGTTCCAAAAGCTCCGCTCCGATAGATAATTGTTCGACAATGGAAATTTCGACGCTTTACGTCCAGCCGCGACATCACGGAAACGGGATCGGGCGAGCACTGTTGCAGGAAGCCTTGCGCCACGCGCGCGATGCGAGGGCTCCTTCCGTATGGCTGACCACGAACTCGGAAAATACCTCCGCAATCAACTTCTACACGTCCCAAGGCTTTGAACGAATTGGAACGACGCACTTCCGATTCAGAATGAGGCCTATTTGAACGACGTGTTTCGATATGCCTTTCCCTGACAACTGACAGGTCTGTTCGGGTCAGACGTCAAGGCTGACCCCGGATTGACTCCATCCTTCGATTAGGTAGACTGGTCTACCTAATCATCTAGGCATGTATTATGAGCGATTCCGTCACACCAACTTCAAAACCGGCGCGGGAGCGGCTTCTGCAAGCGGCAGCAGAACTGTTTTACGACGAGGGCATTTCGGCCACCGGGATCGACGCGATCATCCAGCGCGCAGGCGTGGCGAAGCAGAGCCTCTACAACAACTTCACCTCCAAGGCGGAGCTGGTGGCAACCTATCTGGAGCATCGCCACGCCGAATGGCTGAACCTCTATGAAAAGCGGCTGGAGAAGGCAGCAGGCCCGATGGGCGGGCTGCTGGCGGTGTTCGACGCCTATCGCGATCACGCGGAATTTGCCTATGAACACGGGTTTCGCGGCTGCGGCCTCCTGAATGCGGCGGCGGAACTGCCCGCTGGCGATCCGGGCCGCGAGGCGGTGAGAAAGCACAAGGAAGAGGTCGAGGGCCTGCTCGTGACCCACCTCACCGGCCTGATCCCCGACGATCCGCCACGCGTCCGCCAGCTGGCCGTGCAGCTCTCCTTCATACTCGAAGGAGCGATCATGCGGGCCGGGCTGGAGGGCAACAGTGCGCGTCTTGGCGAAGCCAGGGCGATGGTCGCAACGATTTTGAAACCCGTGTAAAAATGCAATCATCGAAAAGCTATTTTCTGGGCGTGGCCGCCATCATCGCCGCTTCCACGATCTGGGGGACAACCGGCACCGCGGCGACTTTCGCGCCCGAAGTCGGCGCGGCTGCAATCGGCGCCGCCGCCATGGGCCTTGGCGGGCTTGCACAGGCGGCAATCGCCTGGCGCGGCATCATCGCCTCGCGAAAGGCGCTCGCCGATCAATGGCGCATCCTAATGCTGGGCGCGATCTGCGTCGCCATCTATCCCCTCGCCTTCTATGCCTCCATGCGGATGGCGGGCGTAACCATCGGGACGGTCATTTCGCTCGGCTCCGCCCCGCTGCTTTCCGCCGGGATCGAATACAGGCAAAGCGGCTTTCGCCCATCGCTCCGCTGGCTGGCGGGGGCCACGATAGGCATCATCGGCATGGTCCTGCTCAGCATATCGGAGGATGGCGGCAGTCACGCCGTCTCCGCTGACGGCTCACCGCTCATCGGCTCGCTGCTCGGCCTCGTGGCAGGCTTTACCTATGCGCTTTATTCCTCCTGCGCGCGCCAGCTGATGCAGGGCGGCATATCGTCGACGACCGCCATGGGCGCAACCTTCGGCATAGGCGGCATTCTGCTGATGCCGGTTCTGATCGCGACCGGCGGACCGTTTCTCGCCTCCTGGAACAATGCGGCAGTCGGGCTTTACATGGCTTTCGTGCCGATGTTCCTCGGCTATGTCTGCTTCGGCTACGGCTTGAGCCGCGTGGAAACAAGCGTGGCGACCACGATCACCCTGTTCGAGCCGGTCGTCGCCGCGTTCTTCGCGGTGGTGATCGTCGGCGAGCGACTGTCCGCCCTCGGCTGGTTTGGCGTCCTTCTGGTCGTCATCTGCCTCGTCTGCATCACCATGCCGGCCCGCAGCCGCAAAAATCCGCTGGAAGTGCCTGAGCCATCAACCTGATGGGCTCGCGCTTTATCTGCATTGCGCGCATCTTTTCCAAAAACCGTTTCACACTTTTCGGGATGCGCTATGTTTGTATCGACGCGCATCTCATCCGAAAACCGTTTCACACTTTTCGGGATGCGCTTTTCAGCCAGCCCTTCACGGCCTCAACGGATTCAGGATGGCGCGGTTTTCGCAGCGAAACCGCATAGAAATCCGCGCCCACCCGCAATTCGGTGGCCAGCGCCTGAACGAGACTGCCCGCGGCAATTTCCTTTTCCACGAAGAAGCGGCTTGCCAGCGCCAGCCCGTGCCCGGCGATTGCCGCATCGATGGCGAGCGAGGTCTGGTTGAAGCGCGTATTTTTCGGTGAAGCCGACACGCCGCCGGGAAACGCCTTTTCCAGATATCGCGGCCAGAAATTATGCGCATCGTGCAGCAGCGGATAGCGCTGCAGATTTTCCGGCAGGCCCGGATCACCCAGCCTCTCAACCAGAACCGGACTTGCGACGGCAACGATCACGTGCTCGAAAAGCAGCTCCGCATTCAGCCCCGGGCCGAAAGGCGGCTCGCCATAACGCACCGCAAGATCGACGGCATCTGTCTGGAAATTGGCGACCTTGTCGCTGGCGACAATGCGCAATTCTATATCGGGATGCGCTTGCGTAAATTCGGCCAGACGCGGGATCAGCCATTTCGACGCGAAGGTCGGCGTCACGCTCACGGTCAGGTGCTGCGGCTCGGGTCGCAGCATTTCGGTCGCTTCCGAAAGCAGGTCGAAGGCCCGCCGCACACTGGCGATATAGGCGCGGGCCGCCTCGGTCATGACCAGCGTGCGGGGTTGGCGTTCAAAGAGTTTCAGTCCAAGCTCCGCCTCAAGGCCGCGTATCTGCTGGGCCACCGCCGCCTGCGTCACGCCAAGTTCTTCCGCCGCCAGACGGAAGTTCAGATGGCGCGTGACGACTTCGAACACACGCAGACCATTGAGCGAAGGAAGCCTTTTCATGAACTGAACCCGATAGGTTTTCTACTGCCTGACGTTACGCATTTTCGTTCGTCAGGATAGTGGCTCTCGGCTATAACTGCAAAGAATGGTTATCGGCGGCTGACCGCTCGTGCAACATTTTTCCCGAAAGGAAAGCATCATGACAGTAGAAAAAGTAGCGATTGTGACGGCTGGCGGAAGCGGCATGGGCGCCGCCGCCGCACGCAGGCTTGCGCAGGACGGTTTCAAGGTTGCAATCCTTTCGTCCTCCGGCAAGGGCGAGGCATTGGCGCAGGAACTGGGCGGCGTCGGCGTCACGGGCTCCAACCAGTCGAACGATGATCTGAAGCGCCTTGTTGACCTTGTTCTGGAAAAATGGGGCCGTATCGACGTGCTGGTCAACAGCGCAGGCCACGGCCCGCGCGCGCCGATCCTCGAAATCACCGATGAAGACTGGCACAAGGGAATGGACACCTATTTCCTCAATGCGGTTCGCCCGGCCCGTCTTGTCGTGCCGACGATGCAGAAGCAGAAATCCGGCGTCATCATCAATATCTCGACCGCATGGGCCTTCGAGCCGAGCGCCATGTTCCCGACTTCGGCTGTGTTCCGTGCCGGGCTTGCCTCCTTCACCAAGATTTTCGCCGACACCTATGCCGCCGACAATATCCGCATGAACAATGTTCTTCCGGGATGGATCGACAGCCTGCCGAAGACGGAAGAGCGGCGCGCCAGCGTTCCGTTGCAGCGCTATGGCAAGAGCGAGGAAATCGCCGCGACGATCTCCTTCCTCGCATCGGATGGCGCCGCCTATATCACCGGGCAGAACCTGCGCGTGGATGGCGGCTTGAGCCGTTCAGTGTGATTGGTGTTTGAAACGGTCGTCCGCCGCATGGGGGCGACCGTTGTGCGCACCGGCGAAGCTGCAAGACTGGAGATACAGCCTTGCTCCTTTTTCGGTTTAAAGCACGATCTTTTGTAACATCAATAGAAATACAACTTGTCACGCCAGATCGTAACCGCAGCAAAAATACCTGCAAAGAGCGCGACAATCATAATAGCACCACCGGCTAAAGCGGCTCCAAACACTTCTACAAAGACGCTGAGAATGTCTACGACAATTTTCATAATCCCGTGATATCCGCCATCGGAGATATTCACGCCCGCCTGAATCGTGTATCCAACAAGAAATATAAAGCCGAAGACAGCAGAGGTAAGAGCGATGTAAAACAACTTCCTTAATCGTATCATTAGTGCCTTCCATTATTCATTTCATTCTACATTACAATATTATTGGACCGCTATTCAGCGCCATCCATCCAGCTCATCGAACTTGATTACGTCCGGACACTCGCCCAGCTTGATGCCGGGGCTTCCTTACGGTGAAAACGAGGGGCTTTTCAATCGCCTCTGTCGTCTCGGGTCGCTTGATCTTCACGCCCTGGATTTTTTCCGCGTCTTTTTTGCTTGATTATGCGCGATGGCAGCGTGAACGAGCGCGATGAAGGCGTCTTCATCCACCGTTTCACCCTCGCTGATATCCAGCGCGCGGCGCGTATTGCCTTCGAGACTGGAATTGAAGATGCGGGCGGGGTCGTCCAGCGCCGCGCCATTGGCGAAAGTCAGCTTCACGACTTTCTTGTAGGTCTCGCCGGTGCAGATGATGCCGTCATGCGACCAGACCGGAACGCCGCGCCATTTCCATTCCTCGACCACTTCCGGGTCGGCCTGCCTTATGAGTGCGCGCATTCTGGCCAGCGTCTCGCCGCGCCAGTCGCCAAGCTCCGCAATGCGCCCGTCAATCAGCCTGGACGCCTCGTTATCGTCTGCCATGAAGGCCTCCCGTAGTCTAAACTGCAAATTCCTCCGGCCGTGGCGCATCACGAATCTGCGCCTACATTTTCTCGCCCGGCAGGCGGCTCGCCTGTCCGATCCAGTCCGCAAGCTGGGCTTCGTCCACCGCGTCATGCTCGTGGATGTGGAAGTAGCGCGTGTCCTTGCTCTTCGATCCGACGGGCGGCATCGGCTTCAGCCCTGCACCGCGAAAGAACGCAACCTTTATATATTTCTCGAAGCAATGATAGCTGAGGAACCAGCCCTCTCCCTTCATGCCGTAAAACGGTGAGTTCCATTTGACCGCCTTATGCACGTCCGGCACCGTGCGCACGATCAGGGCATCGAGGCGGCGGCCTGCCTCGCTCTTCCAGCCCGGCATGGCCGCGATATAGGCCTGCACCGGCCCGTCCCCTTCCCCCTTGGCGATCTGCGGGTTGCCGCCCGATAAAAGTACCGGGCCGTCAGGTTTCTTGTCGGCCATGATGCTTCCTCCACCTTTTCCAACGCGGACCATAACATCTGGCCCGGCTTGCGCCCAAGCCCCGGATGACTGGAAAGAACGACTCCCGTTTCTGCCCGGCCTCATGTAAGCCAGACGCACGATATCAAACGAGAAAATTGCGATGAGACGATTTTTCTACCTTTCGGCCCTCGGATTTGCGCTGGCCTTTCTGTCGCCGGGCCAGATGAACCGCGCTTTCGCGGAAGAGGATCTTCCGCGCCTCCTGCCGGAACCGGGCGTGAGCGCGCATATCGAAAGGCGCGAAGAGGGTTATGTTCTGATCCAGCCCGACGGATCGAAACTGGTCTTGCTGGATTCCGACTGGCTCACCGGGCTCGACGGACCTGTCGGCTTTGACACCGCCGACTATGATTTCGATGGCTATACGGACCTAGCCTTGCGTGCCCGCGAGGCGGGAAGCCTCGACGTCGGCGTCGCCCTTTATCTCTACGATCCGAAATCCAGATCTTTTTCTCCCCTGATCATCGAGGACGAACTCGGCGGAAAACTGAACTGCGGCGAACTGTGGAACGTCGAGCGCCTGGCGGAGCGAAAGCTGATCAAAAGCAGTTGCAGCCGCGACGGGCATTACACCCGGGTCGATATCCTGTCGATCGGCCCTGACAGGTCGCCACGGCTTGTGGAACAGTCGCGCCCGGAGGAACAGATGTCCGGCTGGCCCTATATGGAAAAACCCATGCGCATGGTCACTTACGACCCGCAGGGGAATATCGTCCTCGAACTGCCGCTGGCGCCCGATGAAACGGAACAGGGCTGGGAAGTTCCGATAGAAAAGCTGGCGCTTTACAGCAATCCCGACCGGGAAAGCGCCACAAATTCCCATCTGGTCCGGGGCGACAAGGCGCGCAAGCTCGCTTTTGCCGGTGGCGACTGGATGAAGATCGCTTATCAGGACAAAACCGGGCCGCTTGAACGCTGGATATCCCTGAGCGAAGCCTATGACCTTGCAGAATGGCAGGCCGAAAACGGGCAGAAGCCGCAATCCCTGCAGCTTGGTCTCGCGGATTACAGCGATGTCGACAAGGACCGGGATTACTACAGGCACCTGTTCACCCTGACGCTGGCGAACAAGGGGAGCGAAGCGGTGGAACTGAGCTATGCCGAGTTGCATCTGCTTTTCACCTCCGCCGACGGCCAGCAGACCACCCACAAGCTCTACGACCTTTTCAACAAGACCATTGAGCCGGGAAAAAGCGAAACGCTCGACGACAATCCCGTCCAGAAGCGCGACGGCCAATATGTCATCTACCATCCGGTTGGCGATGAAGACGCCTATTCGCCGTTCTTTCCGCAAGGACTTCCCGCCGGGAAATACAGAATCCGCCCTGTCGTGACCGGCCCCAACCTCAAGGCCCCCATTTACGGCCGGGACGAGATCGAGATGGACTATCCGCCCCGGCTACCGGACAGCCTGATCGACCCTTGAACCGGCGCTCGACCGGGCAAGGGCTGCGAGCGCCATGCCCATCGGCAGGGCGGGGGCGAACAGGAAGCCCTGCCCGCTGCTGCAGCCAAGCGCGCACAGCATGTCCCGGTCTTCCTCCGTCTCGATGCCTTCGGCGGTCACCTTGACGCCAAGGGCGTCGGCCAAAGCGACCATCGCCCGCACGATGTGCTGGTCGCCCTCCGATTCCGCGATGCCGCGCACAAACACCTGATCGATCTTGATCTTGTCGACGAGACCTTTCTTCAACGAAGCAAAGGTCGCAAAGCCGGTGCCGAAATCGTCGAGCGCGATGGAAACACCGGCATTCGACAGCGCATCCAGACTGTCATTCATCCCGCGCTGGTCGAAGGGCGCTTCCTCCGTGATCTCGATTTCCAGCATGGAAACAGGCAGGTCGCGTCGTTCCATCTGGGACAGGATTTCGTGCGGAATGCGGCCTCCCGCCATTTCGCGCGGCGACAGGTTCATGGCAACCGTCAGATCGCAGCGACCGCTTTCGGTGAGCTTGTCGATCATCTCGCAGCAATTGAAGAAGACATTCTTCGTAAGCTGCCGCACCACGCCCACTTCGCAGGCAACATCAATGATTTCAGGCGGGGCGATGGTGCCGTGCTGCGGATGGTCCCAGCGCAGCAGCGCCTCGAATCCCACCATCTTCCCGCTGGAAAGTTCCACCACCGGCTGGAAATAGGTCTGTATCTGCCCGGTCTCGATGGCGATGCGCAGATCGCGCTCGATGCTCTGCTTGCGCTCCCACTCGTGATGCAGGCGCTTTTCAAAAAAGAAATATTCGTTGCGGCCACGCCTCTTGGCGGCATAAAGCGCGAAATCGGCGCGCAGCAGCATTTCAACCGGGTCGAGCCGCTCCAGCCGGCAGATGCCGACGCAGGCACCGATCTCGACCGACAGGATGCCTTCGTAATGCGCGCTCAGGCTGCCGATGATGCGCGCTGCCACCAGCCCCGCCTCGATGGTCGCCGATGGTTCGGGATAGACGAGCACGAACTCGTCGCCACCGATGCGCGCCAGCACGGAGCGCTCGGGTGAAATCTGCCGGATACGCTGCGCGATGGCGACGAGGAGATCGTCCCCGACCTTGTGTCCGTAGGTATCGTTGACGGACTTGAACCCGTCGAGGTCAATCAGCATGACGATGAAGGGACCTTCCGCGACGGGAAAAAGCCGGATGGAATTTTCCAGCCCGCGCCGGTTGAAGAGGCCGGTCAGCGGGTCTTCCTGCGACTTGAGCGCCATTTCGTCGGCGAGTTGCTTGGCCTCGTGCTTCAGCCTGCTTGTCTGGATGAAGCGGTTTTGCCCCAGTAGCGCGCCGCGCGTAAGCCCGCACCAGAACAGCACGACTGAAACGGCGATCACGCCGCGTTGCAGGTCGGCTTGCACGGCCAGACATATCACCGTGACGACGAGCGGCGGGGTTATGAAATTGATCGCAATCGAAGCATAGGACGAACCGTAGGTGACGGCGCCTGCGCAAATTCCGGCAAGGATGACGAGATAGACCGGCGATTGCGGGTCGGTGAACCCACTGGAAAGGACGGCGACGCCGGACCAGAAAAAGCCCGACAGGGCGGCAAGAAACTGGAACCGCCTGATCTGGCGCTGCAAATCCGCGACATTTTCAATGGGCGCCTGACGGCGGCTATAGGCAATTGCCTCGAAGAAGCGCAGCGCATTAACGATATTGACGAGCGCGAACCAGACAATCGACTCCCAGAAATGCCCGGCGGCGCTCTGCACCAGCACGATGAGCACCGAGAGAATCGTGCTTATGGGCATCGAGAAGCGAGCGCCCTCGCAAATCTCGCCAAGCTGGTCCGCCAGTATCTTGTCGGCTATCGGACTGTCGTGGCTGCCATATGCCGACCTGACCAGTTGAAGCCAATATGCAGTTTTCGACCCCATCGATACGCAACCACCGGCCAGAGCACGTTCAGCTTTTCCCGATCGGGACGCCCCCGAGTTTCCGACCAGAAAGGAATGCAGAAAACCTGCCCCCAACTGCCAAGTATAACATGCACTTTATCTAAAATGCCAATGGTCCAGCGGTTCAATCGATACAATTACTTCGGTGGATGGGGCATACCACCCGGCAAGCCCCATCCAGCGTGGTTTCAAGAAAGCAGGGTCACTCGGTCGCGGGTTCTTCCGCCGTCAGCAGCAGCTTGTCGATACGGCGGCCGTCAAGGTCGACGATCTCGAACACCCATCCGTTCTTGACGAAGGTTTCGCCCACGTCCGGCAGGTGTTTCATTTCCTCGAGCGCCAGTCCGGCAACAGTGTTGTATTCCGCGTCCTCGTCGATCGGGAAACGCAGGAATTCCGAGAATTCGTCAATCGGCATCCAGCCGGAGACAAGATAGGAACCATCCGCACGGCGAACGATCGCCTTTTCCTCGATATGGTCCTCTTCCTGCATGGCGCCGATGATTGCCTCGATCACGTCGCCCGCAGTAATCACCCCTTCAAAATGGCCGTATTCGTCATAGACGAGCACCATATGTGTCGGCGTACCGCGAATGGCCTCCACCACGTCCAGCGCATCGGAAAAATCCGACACGACCGGAACGTCCCGGACGATCTCGCGCAGATTGACGCTGCCCGTGGAGGAAAGCTGGTTGAAGAAATCACGCACTTGCAGGACGCCGATCACTTCATCGGAATTCTCGCCGCGTACCGGCAGCCGTGAACGGCTCGTATTGTGAAGCTGTTGGCGGATTTCATCGAAACTGTCTTCAATATCGACCATTTCGACGTCCATGCGCGGCGTCATCAGCCCGCGCGCCGTCCGGTCCGCAAGGCGCATCACGCCTGCGATCATGCGGGATTCTTCCGTCTCGATCACGCCCGCGCTATGCGCTTCGGCGAGAACGGACTTGATCTCTTCATCGGTCACGCTGTCGCTCGACTTGCCGGACTGACCGAGCAGCTTGAGGACCAGACGGCCCGACGTATCGAGAAGCCAGACGAGCGGCGCAGCCATTTTCGACAGGAGCGTCATGGTCGGGGCGACGCGGCTTGCTACCGCCTCCGGCTCGCGCAGCGCGATCTGCTTCGGCACGAGTTCGCCGACGATCAGCGACAGATAGGTGATGACCACCACGACCGAACCGACGCCGAGCGCATCGGCAAGGGCTGGCGATATGCCCTGCGCCAGAAGCCAGCCGGAGAGACGGGCGCCCAATGTCGCGCCCGAAAACGCACCTGACAGAATGCCGACCAGCGTAATGCCGATCTGGACGGTGGACAGGAAACGGCCTGGATTATCGGCAAGTTCGATGGCCATGCGGGCGCCGCGGCTGCCCTTGTCCGCCATTACCCTCAGTCGTGCCGGGCGGGAGGAAACCACTGCGAGTTCCGACATGGCGAGAACACCATTGAGGATCGTCAGCAGCACGACCGTAATTATTTCAAAATACAAAACTGCCCCTCGGGATCAGATGATCGGAATATAGAGCGTTTCCAGTTAAAACGGGTTCGCAGAACCGCTCCATCTCTTTTTGTCTACGCATTATCCTATGCAAAACCGCTTCGCGCTTTTGCTGGAAATGCTCTAATAATAGAAAGGAACGCCCCCTCTTTCCAGAGGCGGCCCGCATAAAATACTGCGATACTGTCACAATAACAGTCATGATGCGCTTTCTTCTGGCTCGCTTCTGATCGACAGCAGCGGCCATTTGTCGTCCTCATAATAAATGATTCACAATTCAGGCAAAACGAGAAAAGAGAAGTTTGGTCAGGCCAATTGGGTCTAACAATAGCAATTAGGGGCCGGGCCAACCGATCATAACGAGTTTGTTGCTGCCTGCACAAAATTGGCTTGACCAGAAACCGCGTGCCTTCTACTTCTTCTGTCAATAGTTGACGAAACTTTGCGCGAGGAGGAAGCGCGATGGGAGGATTACCGTCAGCATCAGCGCGCGCGGATGCTGCGCCTGTATTGCTGAATCTGGATTCCGTTTCCAAGGAATTTCCGGGCGTCAAAGCCCTGTCGAACGTCAGCTTTGAATTGCGGGCGGGCGAGGTTCATGCCGTCTGCGGCGAAAATGGTGCGGGCAAATCAACCCTGATGAAGATCGTCAGCGGCGTCTATCAGCCCGATGGCGGGACGATCCATTATCGCGGCCAGCCGGTTCGCTTCGGCTCCACGCTTGAATCGGAAGCGGCAGGCATCGCCATCATCCATCAGGAACTGAACCTCATTCCGCACCTGAGCGTTGCGGAGAATATCTATCTTGCCCGCGAGCCGAAACGCGGTTTCTTTGTCGACCGCCGCAAGCTGAAGGAAGACGCGCAGCACTGCCTCGACCGGCTTGGCGTGAAGATCGATCCGTCCACGCAGGTGCTGAACCTTTCCGTTGCCCAATGCCAGATGGTCGAGATCGCCAAGGCGCTTTCGCTCAATGCCTCCGTCCTCATCATGGACGAGCCTACCTCCTCGCTGACCGAGCAGGAAGCGCAGCTTCTGTTCAGGGTCATCCGCGAGCTGAAGGCGCAGGGCACCGGCATCGTCTATATTTCGCATCGTCTCGATGAAATGGCGGAGATTGTCGACCGCGTCACCATCCTGCGCGACGGGCGCTATGTCTGGACCAAGGATTTCCACGATGTCACCGTCGATGAGATCGTGGCCGGGATGGTCGGGCGCTCGCTGGACGAGAAATTTCCCGAACCGACGCGAAAGCCGACGCAGGAAGTGATGTTCTCCGTCGCCGGGCTGACGCGGGGCGGTGTCTTCGAGAATATCGGCTTTGAACTCAGGCGCGGCGAAATCCTTGGCTTTGCCGGGCTGATGGGCGCGGGACGAACCGAAGTTGCGCGCGCTATCTTCGGCGCCGATCCGCATGACGCCGGAACCATCGTGCTCGAAGGCGAAACGCTTTCCATCACCAGCCCGCGCGACGCCATCGAGGCAGGCATCGCCTACCTGTCGGAAGACCGCAAGGCGCAGGGACTGGCCGTCAAGATGCCGGTCGATGCCAATCTGACCCTCGCCAATATGGAAGCCGTCAGCAGCGCCTATGGCGTTATCGATTTCGAGCGCCACCGGCAGGCAAGCCAGCGCTATGTCGATCTTCTCAACATCAAGACGCCGGGGCTGGCCCAGCCCGTTCGCCTGCTGTCAGGCGGCAACCAGCAGAAGATCATCATCGGCAAGTGGCTCTTCCGCGAGCCGCGCATCATGTTCTTCGACGAACCGACGCGCGGCATCGACGTGGGAGCGAAATTCGCCATCTACCAGATCATGGACGAACTGGCCGCAAGAGGCATTGGCATCGTGCTGATCAGCTCGGAACTGCCGGAAATTCTGGGGCTTTCGGACCGCGTGGCGGTCTTTCACGAGGGGCGCATCACCGCGGTCCTCGATACGGCTGCGACAACGCAGGAAGAAATCATGACCTATGCCTCCGGTCGGGGCCGGCAGGATAAATGAGGACGCAGTAATGGCCGAAATCACCACGGACAAGCCCCAGCAGACGGCAAAATCCAAAGGGCTCAGCGACCGCCAGAAGGATATCATCCAGAAGTTTGCGGCCGTCGGCAGCCTGATCATTCTGGCGGCGATCTTTTCCGTCACCAGCAGCGCTTTCATGACCGTCAACAATGCGATGACCATCGCCTTGCAAGTGACGTCCATCGCGCTGCTCGGCATCGGCGCGACCTATGTCATCATCACCGGCGGTATCGATCTTTCGGTCGGCTCCGTGCTGGCGCTTGCCGGTGTGGTGGCGGCGCTTGCGGTCAAGGAACTTTCACTGCCGATCCCGCTCGCCATGCTGCTCGGCATCCTGATGGGATCGCTCTGCGGTCTCATCAACGGCTTTGTCATCACCAGGCTCAAGCTGCCGCCCTTCATCGCCACGCTTGGCATGATGCTGATCGCGCGCGGCGTCGCGCTCCAGATCACCGGCGCGCGCGCCGTCTCCGGCCTTGGTGAATCCTTCGGCGTGCTCGGCAACGGATCGCTGTTCCGCATCGAGAGCATCGACGAACAGGGCTTTCCGGTCGTCACCTTCCCCGGCATCCCCTATCCGGTGGTGCTGATGATCGTGATCGCGATCGCGGCTGCACTCGTATTGAACCGCACGGTGCTTGGCCGCCACATCTATGCCATCGGGTCGAACGCCGAGGCAGCGCGGCTTTCCGGCGTCAATGTCGCCCGCGTGACAGCCTTCACCTATATCGTTTCGGGAACGCTTGCCGGGCTTACGGGCTGCGTTCTCATGTCCCGCCTCGTGACCGCACAGCCCAATGAGGGCGTCGCCTACGAACTCGACGCCATTGCGAGCGCGGTCATCGGCGGCACGTCGCTCATCGGCGGCGTCGGCACCATTTCGGGCACGTTCATCGGCTCGTTCGTCATCGGAATCCTGCGGAACGGCCTCAACATGAACGGCATTTCCGCTTTCACGCAGCAGATCATCATCGGCCTCGTCATTCTGGTCACCGTTTGGATCGACCAGATGCGCAACCGTCGATGAGAGGGGAGACGGAATGCGAGGCATTCCGGCAAGGGTAGAGCCAAGAGCTCGATAACAGGAGGAAAACATGCGTAAACTGGTGTCTGCATTGATGGCTTCGGCCTTCGTCCTTGCCGGGGCGGCAAGCGCTTCGGCTGGCGAAATCGCCGTTATCGTGAAGACCGTGAATTCGACTTTCTGGCAGAACGTCCAGAAGGGCGCCGAAGCCGCGATCAAGGATTCCAAGGACCACACCATGACCTTCCAGGGTCCGGCGGCTGAATCGGCCATCGCCGACCAGGTGAACATGGTGGAAAATGCCGTGAACCGCAAAGTGGACGCAATCCTGCTTGCACCTTCCGACCCGGACGCGCTGACGCCCGCCGTGAAGAAGGCATGGGAAGCTCGCATTCCGGTCGTCATCATCGACTCGCAGCTCGCCGATGGCGGCGACAAATATTACCAGTCCTTCCTCGCCACCGATAACCGCAAGGCCGGTGAAGCCGCGGCCAAGGCCCTGATCGACAAGGCTGGCACCACCGGCAAGATCGCCGTCATGTCCTATGTCGCGGGCGCAGGGTCCGAGATCGGCCGCGTCGGCGGCTTCGTGGACTACATCAAGGCCAATTCCAAGCTGGAAATCGTCGGTCCCTATTACTCGCAGTCGCAGATGGCGACCGCGCTCAACCAGACCACCGACGTTCTGGCGGCCAATGGCGATCTCGTCGGCATCTTCGGCGCCAACGAACCGACCGCCATCGGCATGGGCCGCGCGATCAAGCAGGCAGGCAAGTCCGGCAAGCTGACCGCCATCGGCTTCGACGGCAATCAGGACCTGCAGGAATTCGTCAAGGACGGCACGCTGAACGCCATCGTCGTTCAGGGTTCCTACCAGATGGGCGAAAAGGGCATCGAAACCCTGCTGAAGGTGCTGAACAAGGAAAAGGTCGAGAAGTTCGTCGATACGGGCGCCGTTGTCGTCACCAAGGACAATATCGACAAGCCGGAAGCCAAGAACGTGCTTTATTAAACCACGGCAGTCCCAAATGTTCGAAAGGGAGGCGCAACGCCTCCCTTTTTTGTTGGAGCGCATCCCGAAAATTGTGAAATGATGCGCGTTCCAATCGGACCGAAACTGCTCTAACGGCCCTTCCTTTCGCGCCAGTTCTGGAACTTGCGCTCGTTCTCTTCCTTCGTGCACGGATAAAGGCCCACAATGGCTGCGCCGTTCAGCACCTCTTCCAGCACGAAATCCTCATAGGTTTCCATGGCCGTGCATTCGGCGGCAATCTCATCGGCAAGATGCGCGGGAACGACCATGACGCCATCGGCATCGCCGACCAGCACATCGCCGGGAAACACCGCCGCATCGCCGCAGGCGATCGGCACGTTGATGTCCACCGCCTCATGCAGCGTCAGATTGGTCGGCGCGGAGGGCTTTGCGCAATAGGCGGGCATGTCCAGCTCGCCGATGCCGCTCACATCGCGAAAGCCGCCGTCCGAAACGATGCCCGCCGCGCCGCGCAAGGCGAGCCTCGTCACCAGAATCGATCCGGCGGTCGCCGCGCGCGCATCCTTGCGCGCGTCCATCACCAGCACGCAACCGGGCGGGCAGGTTTCTATCGCAACGCGCTGCTTGTGGTCCGGATTGCGGAAAACCGTGATGGGATTGCGATCCTCGCGCGCCGGGATATAGCGCAGCGTGAAGGCCTGCCCGACCATGTTCTCGCGCTTGCGCGCTACCGGCAGCACGCCCTGGATGAACTGGTTGCGCAGGCCACGCTTGTAAAGCGCGGTCGCGACGGAAGCCGTCGAAACCGCCTTCAGCTTCGCCCGCGTTTCGTCGGAAAGCACATAATCTGACATCGAAGCTGCCTCTCAATAGATGACCGGTTCGTCGACGGGACGGCCGAAATCGGTTTTCAGGAAGTCGAAATCGCAGCCCTTGTCGGCCTGTTCGACATGCTTGGAGAACACAAACCCGTAGCCGCGCTCATATTTGGGCGGCGGCGCCTGCCAGGCTGCGCGCCGTGCCGCCAGTTCCGCCTCCGAAACCAGCGTGTTGAGGCTGCGTGCCGGAATGTCGAGTTCCACCATGTCGCCGGTCTTCAACAGGGCGAGCGGCCCGCCGATGAAGGATTCAGGGGCGACATGCAGGACGCAGGCGCCGAAACTGGTTCCCGACATGCGCGCATCCGAAATGCGCACCATATCGCGCAGCCCAAGCTTCAAAAGCGCCTTCGGCATAGGGATCATCCCCCATTCCGGCATCCCCGGCCCGCCCTGCGGACCGGCATTGCGCAGCACCAGAACCGTGTCCGGCGTCATCGGATAGTCGGGATCGTCGATGATCTTCTTCAGGTCGGGATAGCTGTCGGCCACAAGCGCCGGTCCCGTGTGGCGGTGAAAGCGCGGATCGCAGGCCGCAGGCTTTATCACCGCGCCATCGGGACAGAGATTGCCTTTCAGCACCGCAAGCGACCCCTCGTGATAGACCGGATTGGAAAGCGGGCGGATCACGTCCTCATTCCAGATTTTGACGTCCTCCAGCCCATCGGTGAGCGGCTTGCCGGTCACGGTTATCGCAGACGGATCGAGCTTGCCGCCAAGCTGCTTCATCAATGCCCGCAGCCCGCCCGCATAAAAGAAATCCTCCATCAGATAGGTGGTGCCGGACGGCCTGATATTGGCGATCACCGGCGTCGTGCGGCCGATGCGGTCGAGATCGTCCAGCTCCAGCGGCACGCCCGCCCGGCGCGCCATCGCGATCAGATGAATGATGGCGTTTGTCGAGCATCCGGTGGCCATCGCAACCGTGACCGCATTGGTGATCGCGGCAGGCGTCATGATCTTTTCCGGCGTCAGGTCTTCCCAGACCATTTCCACGATGCGGCGGCCGCACTGCGTGGACATGCGCTGGTGATTGGCGTCGGCGGCCGGGATGGACGACGCGCCGGGAAGCGTCAGCCCCATGGCTTCGGCAATCGCGGTCATGGTCGATGCGGTTCCCATGGTCATGCAATGGCCGTAGGACCTTGCGATGCCGCCCTCGATCCCCTGCCATTCCTCCTTCGAGATGGTGCCTGCGCGGCGCTCGTCCCAATATTTGAAGCCGTCGGTGCCGGAGCCCAGAAATTTACCGGCATAATTGCCGCGCAACATCGGCCCGGCAGGAAGGAAGATGAACGGCAGGCCCATGCTGACCGCGCCCATGACGAGGCCCGGCGTGGTCTTGTCGCAGCCGCCCATCAGCACCGCGCCGTCGATCGGATGCGAGCGCAGCAGTTCCTCGGTCTCCATCGCCAGCATGTTGCGGTAGAGCATGGTGGTCGGCTTCACGAAATTTTCCGACAGCGACAATGCAGGCAACTCCATCGGGAAGCCGCCCGCCTGCAGGATGCCGCGCTTGACCCACTCCACCCGGTCCTTGAAATGCATGTGGCACGGCTGCGCATCGGACCATGTATTTATGACGGCGATGATCGGACGGCCTTCCCAGTCGACCGGATCATACCCCATCTGCATGGTGCGCGAGCGATGCCCGAATGAACGTTGGTCGTCCGGCAGCATCCAGCGCGCCGAACGCAGATCACCATAGGTCTTTCTGGTCATTTCCTACCTTCCCGATCAGAGCGCGTCCCGAAAGGCAAAAGCGGCTTCCGGGAGAAATAAATGGTTTGGGAGCATCCGGGCGGTCACGTCACACGCCCCTCATCCGGTGCACCGCGGCTCCGGCAACCGAAGCTGCGGCCAGAAACACGCCGCCCGACAGGGGTGCTGCGTCCAGTGCCGCGCCCGGCACCTGCCGGTGCGAAGTGATGGCCAGAAGTGTGAGGTCCGGTCCGCAAAAACAGGGCATTGTCGGGGCTGGAACCGGGACCGACACCTTTTCCAGCAGATTGCCGTCACGGTCGAAGCGGTTCAGGACACCCGCCGATACGCCCGCGCTCCAATAAGCGCCCCCGGCATCGCAAGCCCCGCCATCCGGCCTGCCGCCCTGCTCATCAAGATCGCGAATGCGCTTGCGCCCGCTGACGCCGCCTGTCTCCGGGTCGAAGTCATAGCGGTCGATCCACGGCCCGCGTGAATCCGTATGGAACATGGTTCTGCCATCCGCCGTCCAGGCGAGGCCGTTTGAAATCCTGAAGCCCTCGGCCTTCACGGAGGCATCGCCATCCCCCGTCACCCGATAAAGCCGCGATATGGGTTCGCGCTCGGGACGGCCATCCATGCTGCCGACCCAGAACGCGCCGTCGGGACCGACCTTGCCGTCATTGAGGCGGGACGTTGCAGGCTCATCAAAGGCGGACCATAACGCTTCCTGACTGCCGGTTTCAGGATCGAACAGCACCACCTCGCGCGAAAGCGCCACGACAAGCCGTCCGCTTTCGGTCAATCCGAGGCTTGCCACCTTGCTGTCGAAAGACCATTCGCGAAGCGGGCCCCGGTCAAGGTCGATTTCATATATGCGTCGCCCCTCGATATCGCAGGCAAAGAGTGTCTGCCTGCGGTCATCCCAGACCGGGCTTTCCATCAATTCCCCGCGCAGATCGGCTATGCAGCGAAACGGCCCCATCATTCAGCCTCCGTCTTTCTCCTGACGACGTCAGGGTGATCGAGCACGAAACCGGAGAGTTCCAGTCCAAGGCCCGCGCCTTCGAATGGATAGATCACGCCTTTTTCGATGCGCGGCATCACCGTCACCAGATCGCGATACCAGGACGTGTAATAGGCGCGGACCGACTCCTGATAGATCGCGTTCGGCGCATTGAGCGACAGGTGGATGGAAGCGGCAAACACCACCGGGCCGGTGCAGTCATGCGGCGCGATGGGTCGCTGGAAGGCCTCGGCCATGGTGGCGATCTTCTTGGCTTCGGAAAGCCCGCCGCACCATGAAATGTCGAGCATCACATAGTCGGACGCATCGGCGCGCAGCACATCGAGAAACTGCGCGCGCGTCGCCATGGTTTCGCTGGCGCAGACCGGAATGCCGGACTGGCGCGCATAAACGGCAAGCGCCTGCGAGTTCATCATCTTGATCGGATCTTCCGACCAGAATGGCCGGAAGGCCTTCAGCTCGCGCGCGATGGCGAGCGCCGATGTGAGGTCCCACATGGAGTGGAACTCGACCATGATTTCCATCCGGTCGCCAACCGCATCGCGTATCTGGCGGAACGGTTGCAGCGCCTTGTCGAGATCACCGGCATGGATGAAGTTCCCGCCGGAAGCGACGGCAAACGGATCGAAGGGCCAGATTTTCATGGCCGTTATGCCTTCCGACAGAAGGCTTTCGGCAAGCGCGCCCGCATCCCTGTGAAAGGCGACCTGGTCCTCGTATGGCCCTTCCTTCGCTTCGTCCGCATCGCCGATATAGCGGCGCGCCCCGCTCTTGTTATAGGTGTAACCGGCGCAGGTATTGTAGGTCCGGATCGATTGGCGCGACAGGCCGCCCAGCAGCTGGTGGATCGGCTGGCCGGTCAGCTTGCCGAAAATATCCCAAAGCGCGATGTCGATTGCCGATGCGGCGCGGATTTCCACGCCCGAGGAGCGAAAGCCGACATAGGGTTCCAGCAGCAGTTTTGAAATGCGGTCGATCTCCAGCGGGTTCTGGCCAAGGAGCAGCGGCGCAACATCGCTGTGGATATAGGCTGCAACCGCATTTGCCCCACGAAATGTTTCGCCAAGCCCGACGATACCTTCGTCGGTGTGAACCTGCACCCACAAGATGTTGTTGAGGTGCGGAAGCTGCACCGTTTCGATTGCGGTGATTTTCATCCCATAGCCTCAATGCGCGGACGGTTGACGGTTGCGTGCCACGATCTGCGTCGGATTGACGAAACGCAGCGCCAGAAGCAGCCAGACCAGCGAAGTGACCATGTAGATGACCGCCATGGCATCGATGGACTGCACCGAGCGGACCCCGGCGGCGAACACCGAATAATAGAGCGCGACCACCAAAGTTTGCGACGTCGGCCCGGCGGTGAGGAAGGTCAGTTCGAACATCGCCACCGTGCGCACCAGAACCAGAAGCATGGCCGCGAGAACGCCCGGCATCAGCATGGGCAGAAGCACATGGATGAAGAGCTTGAAAGTGCCTGCGCCGAACACGCGCGCCGCCGCTTCCACCTTCGGGTCGATCTGCTCGATGAAGGGGATCATCACCAGAATGACGAAGGGAACCGTCGGCACGAGATTGGCGAGCACCACGCCCCAGAAAGTGCCGCCCACGCCGAACTTGTAGAGCACGGTCGCCAGCGGAATGCCGAAGGTTATCGGCGGCACCAGAAGCGGCAGCAGGAAGACCAGGAGCACCAGCTTCTTGCCGGGAAAATCGCGGCGCGCCATGGCATAGGCTGCCGTCACGCCCAGAATGCCCGACAGGATCACCACGGCAAAGACCACCTGAAACGTGACCAGCAGCACCTGATCGAGCTGGAATTCGGCCCAGGCCGCCGCATACCAGCGCGTGGTGAACGCTTCCGGCAGCCAGGTGCCGAGCCAGCGCGTGCCGAAGCTCGAAACCACCACAGCCGTGATGACCGCAAGGACATTGAACACGAAGAAGCCGGTCACGAGCCAGACGAGGGTGATCCAGAGTTTGGAAAGGACGGAAGTATCGCGGATCATGGCCTATCCCTTTCCGCCGGCGGTGGAACCGCGATAGAAGAGCGAACGCACGCCGAGCAGCGCGCCGACGACAAGCAACTGCACGCCCGCCATGATCATCGCGATGGATGAAGCCATGGAGTCGTCATATTGCTCGAACGCCGCCTGTGCCGCGGCAATCGAGATCACCCGCGTCGGACCCGACGGCGCACCCAGAAGGACGGCGGAGGGAAACACGGCGAATGCCTGCACGAAGGTGAGACAGGCCGCGACGACCAGCCCCGGCACCAGCAATGGCAGCATGACATGGCGAAAGCGCTGCCAGCTGTTTGCGCCATGGGTGGCGGCGGCGCGTTCCAGCGCGGGATCGATGCCGGTGATATAGGAAAGCGTCAGCAGGAAGGTGAACGGAAACACCGTGATGACCAGCGATGCGAAGACGCCCCAGTAATTGTTGGTGAGCTTCAACGGGCTGTCGATAAGGCCGATGGTGATCAGCGTGCGGCTGAACCAGCCTTGCGGTCCCAGATAGTTCAGCAGCCCCTCCGCGATCAGGACGGTGCCGAGCGTTACCGGCAGGACGAGGATCGTGGTCAGCAGCCGCTGGCGGCGCATCAGCCGCACGCGCATGGCAATGGGAACCGCGAAAAGGACGCTGATGAGGGTAACGGGAACCGCCAGCCACAGCGTCGCGCCGATGGTCTTGTAGAGGTAGGGATCGGAGAAGAACTTGCTGTAATTGGCAAGCGCCCCCCCACCGTCGAGCGGGTTGAAGGACAGGACCAGCCCGTAAAGAAACGGATAGATAAACACGCCCACCACAAAAAGCAGCGCGGGCAGGATCAGAAGCGTGACGCCATCGAAGCCGCGATTGGCGAGGCGTTGCCGCAGGCCGGGCCGCAAGGCGGGATTGAGCGGTGCGTCTACATAGGTTTCAACTGCCATCGCTCAGCCCTCCGCCGGAAAGACCAGCGCATGGCCGGCATCGATGCCGAGCACGATGCGGCTGCCGGGTTCAACGCCGTGCGGCCCGTGAAAGATCAGTTCCATCCCGGTTTCGGTGCGGGCAGTGCCGACATATTCGCGCCCGCGATATTCGATGGTCTCGACGGTGGCCTGCAAGTCGTTGCGATGGCCCGAGCCAGACACGACATCATCGCCGCGCGCCATCAGCACGGCATCATCGCCCGGCCGAAGCTCGTCCATGGCGCGCCCGATGAGTTCGCTTCCGGCCACGGCAATGACCGCCTGCCCGTTTTCGACGCGCAGGACCTTGCCCGGCAAGGCGTTGCGGAAGCCCATGAAGGCGGCAACGTCGCGATAGCGCGGCTCTTCGTAAAGTTCGTGCGGCTTGCCGACCTGACGGATTTCGCCATCGCGCAGGACCACGATGCGGTCGGCAAGCGACAGGGCCTCGTCCTGGTCATGGGTCACATAGATCGTCGTCGAGCCGAGCTGGTTATGGATGCGGCGGATTTCGGCGCGCATCTCAAGGCGCAGCTTGGCATCGAGATTGGAAAGCGGCTCGTCCATCAGAACCAGCGGCGGCTCGATGACGATGGCGCGGGCAATCGCCACGCGCTGCTGCTGGCCGCCGGAAAGCTGCCCGGGCAGTTTTTCTTCCTGCCCTTGCAGGCGCACCAGAGCCAATGCGGCTCGCGCGCGCTTTTCGATCTCGCTTTTCGCCAGACCGCGCATCTTGAGGCCGAAGCCGACATTCTGCAAAACGTTCATATGCGGAAACAGCGCATAATTCTGGAACACCATGCCGAAGCCGCGATCCTCGGGCTTCAGCTGGTCCACCCGCCGCTCGTCGATATAGATGCCGCCGCCCGTCGTGCCGAGAAGTCCGGCGATGCAGTTGAGAGCCGTCGATTTTCCGCAGCCCGAGGGCCCCAGAAGCGCGATGAACTCGCCCTTGCGGATGGTGAGGTTGATATCCCTCAGGGCAGCGAAAGTCCCGAATGAACGGCTCATGCGGTCGAGCCGGAGTTCTTGAAATGACATTGACGCAAGCACCATGGTTTGGAATTGGCGAGTATCGGCGCCCCGCGACGGGCCGTTTGAGCCCGTCACGCAGCCGTCGGTTCATCAGCCCCCGGCGACCTCTTCGTCCCAGCGGCGGAACGCGGCGACCAGCGCCTCCGGCTCAAGCGGCAGCTCGATCGGATTGTTGGCGATCCAGTCAGCATATTCCGGACGGCCGAACTCCGCGATGATGTTCTGGCTTTCCTTCGGCGCCATCTCGATGGTGACATCCTTCACCGCCGGGCCCGGATAGAAATATCCGGCGTCATAGGAATAGGCCTGCTGGTCGGGCTTGAGCGCGAACTTGATGAACTCCATCAGCACCGCCACCTTTTCCTCCGGCACGCCCTTGGGGATCGCGAAATAATGCGCGTCGCAAACCCAGTGGAAGCCGTCGAGCTTGCTGACGCCCATCTCCTTCGGCACCACGCCCAGCGCACGCGGGTTGATGTCCCAGCCGGTTGTCGTCACCGTCATGTCGCGCGTGCCTTCGCCCAGTTCCTTCATGAGCGCGCCCGTGCCTGCCGGGTAATATTCGATGTTCTTGTGCAGTTCCTTCAGATAAGCCCAGGTCTTGTCCCAGCCCTTGACCGGGTCTTTCGGGTCGCTGTCCTTCAGAAGATAGGGAAGCCCCATCAGGAAGGTGCGCCCCGGACCGGAATTGGCCGGGCGGGCATAGATGAACTTGTTCGGATTTTCCTTTGCCCAGGCGAGCAGTTCTTCCGCGGTCTTCGGCGGCGTCTTCACCTTGTCGGGATGATATTCAAGCAGGGGGCCGGAAGGATAATAGGAAACGACGACGCCCTTGCCCTTCGACATTTCCTGCATGCGCCAGGCGGGTTCCAGATATATATCCTGCAACTTCGGCAGGCCGTTGTCCGGCAGCGCAATGATGTCGGTCCATATGTCGTCGGCAAGCCCGGCGGAAAGCGCGTCCGGTCCGACGATCACCATGTCGATGTCGATGCGGTTGGCGCGCTGCTGCGCCTTGATCTTTCCCGGCAGTTCCGGCGCCGGTGCCTTGTTGAAGGTGAAGCGCGAGACGAGCGCCTTCTGCCCGGCTGCGAAATTATCGAAGATCGGCTGTGTCAGCGCCAGATTGCCAGCGGCATCGATGACGTTGAGCGCCACCGGCGAGGACGGCAGCTTCGCCGACTGCGCCCATGCGCCCTTCGGCAGCATGATGCCCATGCCGGTCGCAATCCCGGCCCCCGCCATGAATGTGCGGCGTGAAATTCCCTTGTTCATGTTCTCCTCCACTTTCTGGTTATCCGGTGCGCCCCTCTTCTCCCTGTCAGGACGCCCGGGTTCATTTGTCAGACAATGCCATCGGTCTCCCAGCCGGAGACGATCTTGCGAAGCGTCTCGCGATCATTCGCTTCAAGCTGCGGCAATCCGGGAAGCCGCACCTTGCCCACATCGAGCCCCTGAATCTGCAAGGCTTCCTTCACAACAGTCACATTGGCGCCGTTGCGGTATTTGGTGCGCATGGTCTCGAAATCGGCAATGCTTTCGGCCACTGCCCGCGCCCTTGCGAAATCTCCCGCCTCCAGCGCGTTCCACACGGCGAGCGAGCGCTTCGGCGCGACATTGACGAGGCCGGAGGTGAAACCGCGCCCGCCAAGGGCATAGAACGGCAAGGCCCAGCTTTCCGCCAGACCGCAGATCCAGGTCGCTTCCATGCCCTTCGTCGCCCGGCAGCACTCGAAGAAAAGCATCGTGTTCTGCGATGCGAACTTGACGCCTGCGACCTTCGGATGGGTGGCAAGGCGCACCATTTCTTCGAGCGGGATCAGGTCCGAGCGGATATAGGCGACGATGGGCAGATCGATGGCTTCGGCAATGGCGATGAAGTAATCCACCTGCGCGTGGGGTGCGGCGAAGGGATCGAGCGGATGATGGATCATCACGCCATCGGCTCCCGCCTTTCCTGCCGCGCTCGCGACCCGGATCGCCTCACGCACCGAACGCCCGGCGGCAGCCGTTACAGCCGCCTTTCCGTCAACCGCGGCAATGGCAATCGCCTGAAGCCGGATGACTTCATCCTCGGTAAGACTGTAGAATTCGCCGGTATTCCCCCCGGTGACGATGTTATGAACACCTGCCTGCGCGATGCGCCCGACGATTTCACCCGTCAGTCCGGCATCGATCTCGCCCCTTGCGTCATAGGCAGTCGCATGCACGCCCGAAATGCCGCGAAGCACCCGGCGGTAGCCCGCTAAATCCATTATTTCCTCCCAATGTACCGGTCAGAAGACCAGTTCGATATGCGTATCCCCCGCTTTCACGATGTGCTCACGCATCAGCCGCTCGGCCAGATCGCCGTTGCGCGCCGTGATTGCCTGCATGATAGCCTCATGCTCCTTGAACGACTGGCGGCGCACATCCTCGCGCGACAGGACTGTCACCCTTGCGGCGTGGTCGTACATGCGCTGCGCATTCTGCAACCGGCGCAGATATTCGCAGCCCGATGCCTCGTGGATGCCGTCGTGGAACTTCTCGTTCAACTCGATCAGCAGATCGACATTGCCCGCTTCCACCGCCGCGCGCATTTCCTCGATCACCGCGCGAAGAAAGCCGAACGCCTCCTCGCCGCCGTGTTTGGCCGCCTGCCGCGCAATGATGCTTTCCAGCGCGGCGCGGGCGAGCGTCATTTCCTCGGCCTGCCGCGCATTGAACGATACGAACGTCCCGCGCCGCGCCTCGGTCCTGACCAGCCCTTCCCCTTCGAGCTGGCGCAGCGCCTCTTTCAACGGGCTCGTGCTGATGCCCAGATCGGAAGCCAACTGCCTCTCGTTCAGCTTCTCGCCAGACTTGATGCGTCCGGAAATGATCGCCTCCCGCAGATTGTCATGCACATGGTCTCTGAGGCTCTTCACCTTGATCGGAGAAAGGGGGGAAACGTTATCACCCAAGGCAGCACCTGTTTGTCACGAACTTTCGGCCACGATCCTGAAACAGCGAATCTGATATGTCAATATCTGATACATCAGATATCAAATGAAACTGACTCACAGACTGACGGACGGCAAAAAGACGGCGAAACGCCGTCTTTCCCGGATAGGTTCATAAAGAATATGGGAATGGGCCGTGCCTGAAACCGGCAGCAAAATGGGAGCGGTTGTTCGGGTGGGCCTGATGCGCCGCCAGAGCATTTTCAGCAAAAGTGTGCAACGTCCACGCGGGGAAATCAGTTCACTGGACTGATTTCTATCCCGCTTTGATGCGTTGGATAATGCGATAAAACAAATAGTTAGAGCGGTTCCGGCGTTTCTGCCAGAACAGGAACCGCTCTAGAACTGATCCAGCCCGGCCTGCGCGACATGCAGGCGCCTGTAGCGCCCATCCTTCATTTCCAGAAGCGCCGCATGACTGCCCTGCTCGGCGATGCGCCCGCCCTCCACCACCAGAATGCGGTCGGCATTGACGATGGTTGCGAGGCGATGCGCGATCACCAGCGTGGTGCGGCCTTGCGAAAGCTCGGCCAGCGACTGCTGGATGGCGCGTTCGGTTTCCGTATCGAGCGCCGACGTCGCTTCATCGAGGATAAGGATGGGCGGGTTTTTGAGGAATATGCGCGCAATGGCCAGGCGCTGCTTCTGCCCGCCGGAAAGCTTCACGCCACGCTCGCCGATAATCGTGTCATAGCCGTCCGGCAGGCTGGCGATCACGCCATCGAGCCGCGCGCGGCGCGCGGCCTCGGCGATTTCCGCGTCGGTCGCATCAAGACGGCCATAGGCTATGTTTTCCCGGATCGTTCCGGCGAACAGGAAAACATCCTGGCTGACGATACCAATGTTGGAGCGCAGGGATTTCAGCGTCATATCGCGAATGTCGATGCCATCGGCAAGGATCGCGCCCTTCGTCACGTCATAAAAGCGCGGCAGCAGCGAGCAGATCGTGGTCTTGCCCGCACCCGATGGACCCACGAAGGCAATGGTTTCGCCGGCGCGGATAGAAATATCGAGGCCGTCGACAATAGGACGCGCGGCGCTGTAGCCGAAGCTCACATCGCGATATTCGATATCACCGGTCAGGCGCGTAACCGTCTGCGCACCGGGGCGGTCCGCAATATCCGGGCGCGTGTCGAGAAACTCCGTATAGCGCTGGAAACCGGCAATGCCCTTGGGATAGGTCTCGATGACCGAATTGATCTTTTCGATCGGGCGGAAGAACACGTTGACCAGCAGCAGGAAGCCGACAAACCCGCCAGCCGTCAGTTCGCCGCGCACCACGAACCACGCGCCCGCCAGCATCACCACGACCTGCACGAAACGCATTGACAGATAGGAGAGCGACATGGACGCCGCCATGATCTTGTAGGCAGCAAGCTTGGTGGTCAGGTATTTGTCGTTGCTTTCGGCGAAAAGCTGCCGCTCATGGTCCTCGTTCGTAAAGGCCTGAACGACGCGGATGCCGCCGACATTCTCCTCGATGCGGGCGTTGAAATCGCCGACGCGCCGGTAAAGCGCGTGCCATGTGTTGGTCATGCGCCCGCCGTAACGGGTGGTGACATAGGCCGACAGCGGAACGATGACGGCGGTAATCAGCGCCAACGGCGGATGCACCCACAGCATAAGGATGAAGGCGCCGATAAGCGTCATGATCGCGATGAAGACATCCTCGGGGCCGTGATGCGCCACCTCGCCGATTTCTTCCAGATCCTTGGTCAGCCGCGCGACCAGATGGCCGGTCTTCTGGTTGTCGAAGAAGCCGAAGGAGAGCTTCTGCAAATGATCGAAAGCCTTGCGCCGCATCTCTGTCTCGATCTTGATGCCGAGCATATGCCCCCAATAGGTAACGATGACCTGCAAGAAGGCATTGAGAACATAGATGGCAAGCAGGCCAACCGCAGCGATGGCGATCACGCCGAGCTGCCCGGTGGGCAGCAGCTTGTCGATGAAAAGCGTGACGGCGACCGGAAAGGCAAGCTCAAGCAGGCCGGATGCCACCGCACTGGAAAAATCCAGAGCGAACAGCCCACGATGCGGACGGTAATATCCGGCAAAGCGTTTCAGCAACCCAGCCATGATGCGGCTCCCTCGAAATCAATCACAGGGTGCCTAACTCATTCATCTCCCTATTAAAAGGGTAATCTGACCCCATAGTTCAAGATTGAGGCGCCACCGTTGCCCTCCGGTTGAGAAAGCGGTCGTGGAAAAGCATTCCCAGACACATCATCGCGACGAAGAGCCAGACCTGCGGCAGGCCCATCGAGAGCGCCGATACGACAGGGCCGGGACAGAATCCGGCGAGCCCCCAGCCCGCGCCGAATATCGCGGAACCGGCAATCAGCCGCCGGTCGATTTCGGTCTTTTCCGGCAGATGGAAGGATTGGCCGAGCACGGGCCGCGCCATGCGCCGCTGCAATAGGACGCCGGGGATTGCCACCAGCAGAGCACCGCCCAGCACGAAGGCAAGGCTCGGGTCCCAATGGCCGCTGGCAATATTCAGGAATCCCGTCACGCGGGCGGGATCGATCATGCCCGACAGCGACAGGCCGAAACCGAAGATCGCACCGGCAAGCAAGGTCACGGAGAGACGCGCGAATACCGACTGTTTCATAGGAACGCTCCCGAAATGGTGGCAACCACGATGCCGGTTATGAGGAAAGTGAGCGTCGCCGCTATCGAGCGCCCGGAAAACCGCGCCATGCCGAGAATGCCGTGGCCTGACGTACAGCCCGACCCCATGCGGGTTCCGATGCCGACCAGAAGCCCGGCCACGACGATGACGGGCCATGACATGGCCATGGTGACGGGGGGAAAGGAGCCATAGATTGCGGCATAGATAATCGGTCCCAGAACGAGGCCGACGACGAAGACCGCATTGGCCGGAATCTGCTGGCCACCCAGAAGCCGCCCGACGATGCCGCTGATACCGGCGATGCGCCCGTTCACGACAAGAAGCAGGATAGCGGAAAGGCCAAGCAGCATTCCGCCTGCCAGCGATTGCAGATAGGTGGCGATCATGACCGGGCCTCCGATACACAGAAAATGCCGTAGAGAGCCTCGATCAGCTGCGCGGCCCTCGCTTCCGTCAGCCGGTAAAAAATCTGCTTCGCTTCGCGGCGGGTTTCGACCACGCCCGCCTCCCGCAGCACGCCCAGTTGCTGCGACAGCGTCGGCTGATGGATGCCTAGCGCTTCCTCCAGCTCGCCGACCGAATATTCACCTTCTGCAAGCGTGCAGGCCAGCATGAGCCGCGCCGGATGCGACAACGTCCTGAGGAGTTCGGCAACCTCTGTTGCCCGCCCTTCCATTTCCGCGCGCGTCATCCTCTTTTCATCGGCGGGCGCACGGCCCGAAATCGCATCCATCTCGTCACCTCATAATCAATATACAATTAAATATAATATATAATGAGTTTTGCAAGAGGAAGCCGGAACAATGATGCCGCCGTTCATTTCCGAACGGCGGCACCAAAGTCAGTATGCGAGAAGCGACTGGACTGCGGCCAGTTCCGTCTGGCGCAATTCGTGCCCGCCCGGATGCCAGACAAGCTCGACATCGGCTTTCTGGCGCTCGAAATATTGCGCCAGCGCTTCCGTCAGGTCCGGCGGACAGATGGGGTCCATCCGCCCGGCGGTCACGAGGATTTTCGCTCCTTCAAGCGCCGGATTGTCCTTCGGCCTGAACGGAACCAGCGGATGCAGAAGCGCTGCCTTGTCGAAGACCCTGCCTTTCTCGATCAGCAGGTTCGCCATGATGTTGGCCCCGTTGGAATAGCCGAGCCCGATCACTTCGGACGGCTTGTATTCAGCCGCAAGGGCGGCAATGAACCCGGCCATCTTGTCCGTGGCGCGGGCAAGGTCTTCCATGTCATAGACGCCCTCGCCCGTGCGGCGGAAGAAGCGTGCGGCGCCATATTCCGACACGTCGCCGCGCGGCGACACGATGGTCGCGTCCGGCAAAAGCTGTTCCGCCAGTCCGAAGAACTGGTTTTCGTCGCCGCCTGTGCCGTGAAACACGATGAAGAGCGGCGCACCCTTTGCACCGGCCTTCAGCCGGTGCTCATAGGTTTGAGTGGTCATGTTCGTTTCCTCCCTGCGCCTCATATCTTGTCGAGATGTTCTTCAAGATAGCTGCGCAGATGCTGGTGCTGCGTCGGCAGCTTCAAAGCTTCGCCAAGATGCGCCGTGTCCTCGTCGCGGTCGAAACCGGGTTCGTTGGTCGCCACCTCGAACAATACGCCGCCCGGCGTGCGGAAATAGATCGCCCAGAAATAATCGCGGTCGATGACCGGCGTGACGTGATAGCCCGTATCCATCAGCGCCTTGCGCACTTCCAATTGCTTCTCGCGATTTTCGACGGCGAAAGCCACATGATGCACGGAACCCGCGCCCTGCTGGTTGCGGCCGAGTGCCGGAAGTGTCTCCAGATCGACGACGCCCGCGCCATTGCCCCCCGGCATGATGAAGCGGCTGACGCCGTCCTTCGCGTCGAGCTTCTGGTATCCCATATATTTCAGCAGTTCGGCTGTAGCGCCCTCGTCGCGAAGCCGCATCGAGACCGAATGAAAGCCACGGATGGCATTGTCGGGATCGATCCCTTCATGCGCCCATGGCGCACGCGGATCGTCCTTCACTTCGACCAGCGCAAAGCTGTCGCCGTCCGGCCCACGAAAATGGACACGCTTTTCGCCGAACGCCTCGCCTTCCGATTCCACGTTGACGGCAGACTGATCGAACCGGTCCTTCCAGAAACCGAGCGAGCCCTGCGGCACCGCAAAGACGGTCGTTCCCACCTCGCCCGTGCCGTCGCGTCCGCGCGGTATGCCGGGGAACGGGAAATAGGTCATGACAGTACCGGGCGTGCCAACTTCGTCACCATAGTAAAGGTGGTACACGCTCGGATCGTCAAAATTGACGGTTTTCTTGACGCGGCGCAGCCCCAGGACATCGGTAAAGAACCGGTTGTTGGAGCGCGCATCGGCGGCAAGCGAGGTGACGTGGTGGAGGCCCTTGATCTGGTTAAGCATGGCGATCTCTCCTATTGTGTTGCCGCTAATATAACCATCGTCATGGGACTTGAAATATTGACGATGCTACACAGATTGTATCTGTTTCAGATACAGTTGCGGGCAATCGCGATTTCCATCTGGACGCAGCACCCTTTGAACGTTTAGCTACCGCTAACCCAACACAGAAAGGTTTCCCATGGCATCCGGCTTGTTCGCACTTCTCGATGATGTCGCGGCCATTGCGAAAATGGCGGCAGCCTCGCTCGACGATGTCGCAGGACAGACGGCAAAGGCCAGCGCCAAGGCGGCGGGCATCGTCATCGACGACACGGCCGTCACCCCGAAATATGTCGTGGGGCTGAAGCCTGAACGCGAATTGCCGGTCATCTGGAAGATCACCAAGGGATCGCTGCGCAACAAGCTCGTCTTCCTGCTGCCGCTGGCGCTCATCCTCGGCTATTTCGCGCCGTCCTTCATCATGCCGCTTCTCATGATCGGCGGTGTCTATCTGGCTTTTGAAGGAACGGAAAAGCTGGTGGAATTCTTCATTCCGCACAGCGAAGATGCACATGAGGAAACCAAGGCCGGCACGCCACAGGAGATCGAGGAAACGACCGTCAATGGCGCGATCCGCACCGATTTCATCCTGTCAGCGGAAATCATGGCGCTGGCGCTTGCGGGGCTCGCCCCTTCAAGCATCTATACGCAGGCGGCTATCCTCGCCAGCGTCGCCATACTGATCACCTTCGTCGTTTACGGCGTGGTCGGCATCATCGTGAAGCTCGATGACGTGGGCGTCTCGCTGGTGCGCAACAGCCATACCGCTTTCGGCAGGCAGCTCGGCAAGGGGCTGGTCGCGGGCATGCCCATCATTCTCAAGGTCCTGAGCACCGTCGGCACCGTCGCCATGCTCTGGGTCGGCGGCAGCATCATCGTTCACGGGCTGGATTCCATCGGCATCCACAGTGTCGAAGCCTTCATCCATTCCCTCGTTTCGCACCTGCCGACCGAAGGCACCCGTTTTGCAGCCGTCTTCGAATGGATCGCAACGTCCTTCCTGCAGGCAGTGCTCGCCGTCCTGATCGGCATTGTCGTGGTTATCGTCGTCAAGGGCTACAAGTCCCTGAAGGCGAAGGCCTGAATGAGAAAGCCCGGCAAAGGCCGGGCTTTTCAATGAATTATATCGTGAAGCTCAGATATTGGGCTCGATCTTGCCCTTCCCCTTGGCTCCGCCCTTGTCCTTGGCGGTGAGCCTGTCGATATAGGCGAGGAACAGCGCCGAGAATACGAATGCCAGATGGATGATGGTGAACCACATCAGCTGGCCCGACGTATAGCTGGTCGCGTTGAGGAATATCTGCAGCAGGTGGATCGACGAGATCGCAACGATGGTCGAGGCGACCTTGATCTTGAGCGAACCGGCATCGATGGTGCCGAGCCAGTGCACCTCGTCGCCCGCCTGATCGAAGCGGCTGACGAAATTCTCATAGCCCGAAATGATGACCATCACCACGAGGCTCGCAATCAGCGCCGCGTCGATGAGCCCGAGGACTTTCAGGATCGTGTCGGTGTCGTTGAGCGCGGTGACTTTCGTGGCAAAATCGAACAGCTTGCCCACGAAGGATACGGCATAGATCGCCAGCGCCACGGCAAGGCCGAGATAAAAGACCACCAGCAGCCAGCGCGACGCCAGAATGATGTTTTCGATCAGGAGTTCAATTCGTTTCATCGATCCGTTTCCAGGTAATCATGCGGATACCCTCTTAAAAAACATCGCGCCTTTGACAAGCGCGCGAGATATTGAATGATGTGCAAAAGTAGGAACGCGACCGCTTTCCTGCAATATCAGCCTGCCTCTGTCGCCTCGAGCAATTCCAGCGCGAGCCTTCGTGCGCCTGCGGAAATATCCGGATTGAAGATCAGCCAGTAGCCCTTGTCGCTCGTCTGCGACACCTCGCAGGCGTGGACAAGCTGACCGCGCTGCACGGCGCCGTCGATCAGCCCTGCCCAGCCGAGCGCCACGCCCTGATCGGCAATCGCTGCCTCGATCACCAGGTTATAGGTGTTGAAGACCAGCCCGTAATTGCCGTCCTCAATATCTTCACCGATAGCATCGAGCCATGACTGCCATGTGAACCAGCGGTCGCCCTGCAAGGTGTCGAGATGCAGGAGCGAGGCCGCGCCGAGCCGTTTTCCGTCCGGAAACGGACCATGCGCGGCAAGATAGGCCGGAGAGCAGACCGGCACGACCTTTTCGCCGATGAAGGCTATGGCGTCCTTCGGGAAGTCCCCGCGTCCGCCGAAGAGGATTGAAATGTCCGCGTCGCGCCGGTCGAGCGGCTGAAGCATGGACGATGCCGTGATGCGCACATCCACTTCCGGATGTTTCGGGCGGAATTGCGCGACACGCGGCATCAGCCAGAAGGTTGCGAAGCCGTAATCGGTCGCGATGCGCAATCCCGGCGCACGCTGGCGACGTCTGATCTGCTGCACCGCCTCATCGATTCCATCCAGACCGCTGCGCACCGCATCGTAAAGAATGCGGCCTTCGGGCAGAATTTCGACCCCGCGGGCGCGCCGGGCGAACAGCGCGACACCCAGACGCTCCTCGATGCGTTTTATCTGATAACTCACTGCCGGTTGTGTCATGCCCAGTTCACGCGCTGCGAGGGTCAGATTTTCCAATCGTCCCACCGCTTCGAAAACGCCAAGGCTGCCTAGATCCCAGGATGGAGAAACCATAAAAACTTTCTATAGCTTCGATAAAAAATGAATGGGTTTCTCCTTAGCCTAAATGATGTTTTCCTTAAAGTAGGAATGCGAGACATAACCGGTTTTAATCTATAAGAGGGGTCATCAAATGCGCTACTTCAAGATTGCGGCACTGGCGTTCACGGCACTGGCGGGGCTTTCGGGAACGGCTTCCGCTGCCGATCCGGCGGCTTGCGAAACCATCCGCCTGTCCGATCCGGGCTGGACCGACATTACCTCCACCAACTCCATCGCCAGCGTCTTGCTGGAAGACCTCGGCTATAAGCCGGATGTAAAGACCATGTCCGTGCCGATCGGCTATGAGGCGCTGAAAACCGGCAATCTGGACGTCTTCCTTGGCAACTGGATGCCCGCGCAGCAGAAATTCCGCGACGATCTCGACAAGGCCAAGGCTGCCGAAGTCATCGTGAAAAACCTCGAAGGTGCGAAGTTCACGCTGGCCGTGCCGGACTATGTGGCAAGCGAAGGCGTAAAGAATTTCACCGACCTTGCCGCCCATGCCGACAAGTTCGGCAAGGAAATCTACGGCATCGAACCGGGCGCGCCCGCCAACCAGAACATCCAGAAGATCATCGAGGACCAGAAATTCAAGCTCGACGGTTGGAAGCTGGTGGAATCGAGCGAGCAGGCGATGCTCGCGCAGGTGGACCGCAAGAACAAGGACAAGAACTGGGTCGTATTCCTCGCCTGGGCACCGCACCCGATGAACACAAGGCTGAACATCGAATATCTGGCGGGCGGCGATGACTATTTCGGCCCGAATTTCGGTGGCGCGGAAGTCTACACGCTTGGCCGCACCGGATGGGCCGCACAGTGCCCGAATGCGGCAAGCTTCTTCAAGAACCTCGTCTTCACCGTCGACATCGAGAACGAACTGATGGGCAAGATTCTCGATGGCGGTGCGGAAGGTCCCGCAGCCGCGAAGGAATGGCTGAAGGCGCATCCCGACCAGATCGACAAGTGGCTTGCAGGCGTCACCACCTTCAAGGGCGAACCGGGCGCGGAAGCCGTCAAGGCAAGCCTCGGCCTCTGATCCTGACAAGCACGACGAGCAAGGCGGGCGTTTCGGCGCCCGCCATTTCGCGTTTCCACACCTGCCAACGGTTCCGCACAATGAAAAAGCCGAATATCCTCATCCTCATGGTCGACCAGCTGAACGGCACCTTCTTTCCGGACGGCCCGGCCAAATTTCTCCACGTTCCACATTTGAGAAAGCTTGCCGAACGCTCTGCCCGTTTTGCCAATTGCTACACGGCCAGCCCGCTTTGTGCTCCCGCGCGCGCATCGTTCATGTCAGGCCAGTTGCCGTTCCGCACCGGCGTCTACGACAATGCGGCGGAATTTTCGTCGGAAATCCCGACCTATGCGCATCATCTGCGCAACGCCGGCTACCAGACGGCGCTTTCCGGCAAGATGCATTTCGTCGGGCCGGACCAACTCCACGGTTTTGAACAGCGGCTTACGACCGACATCTACCCGGCGGATTTCGGCTGGACGCCCGATTATCGCAAGCCCGGCGAGCGCATCGACTGGTGGTATCACAATCTCGGCTCCATCACCGGAGCAGGTTCCGCCGAAATAACCAACCAGCTCGAATATGACGATGAGGTGGCCTATCAGGCCGAAGCAAAGCTCTATGATCTGGCTCGCGGCCACGACCAGCGGCCATGGTGCCTGACGGTCAGTTTCACCCATCCGCACGATCCCTATGTGGCGCGCAAGCGCTTCTTCGATCTCTATGCGGATATTCCCGAACTCGATCCGAAAATCGGACCGCTTGATGAAAGCGGGATCGACCCGCATACCGAGCGGCTGCTGCGGGCCTGCAAGGCGGAGGACTACGACCTCACCCGCGAACAGGTTCGCGCGGCGCGGCAGGCATATTTCGCCAATATTTCCTATGTGGACGAGAAGATCGGCGCGCTGCTCGATGTAATCGAGCGCTGCGGCATGGCTGACGACACGATTGTGGTCTTCACTTCCGACCATGGCGACATGCTGGGCGAACGCGGCCTGTGGTTCAAGATGAGCTTCTTTGAAGGTTCCGCCCGCGTTCCTTTGATGATTGCCGCGCCGCAATTGCAGGCTGGCCGCGTGGACGCGCCGGTCTCCACGCTCGACGTCCTGCCGACACTGGCAGACCTTGCCGGCATAGACCTCAAGGGCATCATGCCATGGACCGATGGCGTTGCGCTGGCAGGCGTTGCTTCGGGCTCCGCCGAACGCGGCGCGGTGCCTGTCGAATATGCCGCCGAGGGCACGGTCGCGCCGATGGTTTCGCTGCGTGACGGAGACTGGAAGCTCAACCTGTGCCGGGCCGACCCGCCGCAACTTTTCAATCTTGCCGACGATCCGGACGAGATGCGCAATCTGGCGGAAGATCCGGAGTTCAAGGCAGTTCTGGACAATCTTCTGGCCAAGGCGGAACAGCGCTGGAATCTGGATCGCTACGATGCCGACGTTCGCGCCAGCCAGGCGCGCCGCCATGTCGTCTACCCGGCGCTGCGTAACGGCGCCTATTATCCGTGGGATTACCAGCCGCTGCAAAAGGCGTCCGAGCGCTATATGCGCAACCATATGGACCTGAACGTGCTGGAAGAAAACCAGCGCTTTCCACGCTGAGTGAGAAAGCGGGGCCTCGCGGCCCCGCTTGATCAAGTTCTTACTGTTCCGAGAACTCCAGAACCGTGCCGCTGGCATTTTCCGGCAGCACGGCGATGCCTGCCGATGTCGTCACGTGGGAAACGCCGTTGGCATCGAGAACGCCACGCGCCTTGTCCAGCGACCCAACGCGAATGCGCAGGGCGGCAAAAGCCTTGCCCGGCGTCTGGCCGAAATCCACACCGGGATAGAGTGCGGCGGCTTTCTCGGCGGTCACAACCCATATGTCAGCCGAACGCGTGCCGGTCGAAACCTTCCATCCGCCATCCTGCGCACCGGCCTTGCCGTCCGCGAAAAGGCGGGCAAACCCCTTGGCGGCTGTTTGCGGGTCGGACGAAATGGCAATAATGGCGGAAAGGCCATTCGCGCCATTTGCATGTTCGATCAGCTCCGGCAGCCAGACAGTCTCGCGGGTCTTGTGCTGGCACATGAACACCATGCCTTGCGGAACTTCGCTTTCCGCGAAGGATACGGTTTCAAAGGCCGCCACACCCTCGCCGCCGCCCGGCAGTTGAACCGGACGCTGGAACGCGCCGACCTCACCCGTCTCTATGCCGAGCGCGCCCAGTTCCGCCTTGGCGTCGCGCGCATTGTCGATCCGGCAGGCAATGGCATGGAGGCCTTCGCCTTGCGCCGCCAGTTTCTCGCGCTGGTGCAGATTGCCCGGCGTCTCCGCGACGATGCCAAGCAGCTCGAAATAATCCTCCGGGAACATGATCGTGTAGTTGCCGGTTCCCTTCTCCTTGCTGTGCAGCCCGCGCGGGCTCAGCGTGAAACCGAAACGGCGATATTGCGCGGCACTTTTCTCCAGGTCGCCGACCAGCAGGAAAATATGATCGACGCCTTTGACCGGATGAGACATGCAAAACTTCCTTTTACTTCTTGGTCGGAGCCAGAACGATCTCGTGGATCGTAACCTTGGGATTCATATTGGCAACATAAAGTGCCGTTTCAGCCATATCCTCGGGCTGGATGACCTCATCCATGCGGGAAAGATCGAAACCCGGACGGCGTGCCAGAAGCGGCGTCGCCACCTCGCCGGGGCAAAGCACGGTCGACCGGATGCCGTTCTGCCCTTCCTGCGCATTGAGGCTGGCGCTCAGATCGTTGAGCGCATGTTTGGACGCACCATAGGGAACGCCGCCGCCGGGCGACGAAAACCGCCCTGCCCATGACGATGTGTGGATCATCAACCCGCCCCCTTGCGCGCGCATGGGCGTCAGGGCGGCAGCAATCACGTTGATCGCCCCCTTGATGTTGATATCGATGACATCGTCCCAGGAATCGAAATCGATATCCGCCCAGCTGCGGCGCGGAATATTGAGACCGGCATTGTTGCAGAGCACGTCCAGACGGCCCGCCCATTCGACGATAGCTCCGGCAGTAGCGGCGATTGCCTCCCGGTCGAGAACATCTGCCGGAAAAATCCGCGCCTCGCCGCCATTGGCAGCAATTTCCCCGGCAATTGCTGCCAGCGCATCCGCCTTGCGGCCCGTAAGCGCCACCCGCCAGCCTTCACGAGCGAAGCGGCGCGCCATGGCAGCGCCGATGCCCGACCCGGCGCCGGTAATCCACACCGTACCGGGTACGATTTTGCCCGAATTGGCGTTCAGCTCGGGAGAATTTTGGCTCATCAACAAACTCCGTCGTAAAAAATCGACATTTAATAACGCAGGCTGGTCGAGAATTTTTACCAATTTTGCGACGCATATTAGTTTATCTTGACAATATCGCCACGGAATCTAGCATATCAATGCTTGCATACAATAACGACCCTCTGAAGCGGCATTTCGTTGCAATTTCAGGGGCTTGCACAATATTGGGACGTGCGGGAAAAGAGGCTGGAAAGCCCTCCCTCAACGTCCTTCAGGGGAACAGAGAATGCATATCAGAAAAGCTGGCCTTGGCCTGTTTGTTGCGGCGTTTTCGCTTGCGGCGGTGTCTTCGCACGCCGAAGAAGTCAAGCGCGGCGGCACTGTCATCGTCCATATGAACACCGAACAGGGTGTACTCAACCCTGCGCTGCGCGCCTCCACCGGCGTCTATCAGATTACCGGCCGCATCATGGAGCCGCTGATTGACCGCACCTATGAGGGCTATGTGCCGGTTCTGGCCACAAGCTGGTCGTCCTCGGAAGACGGCAAGGCCATCACCTTCAAGCTGCGCGAGAATGTGCGCTGGCATGACGGTCAGCCCTTCACCTGCGATGACGTTTCGTACAGCGCGATGAACCTCTGGAAGAAGCTGCTCAACTATTCGACGACGCTTCAGGCCAATCTCGAAGCCGTGGATTGCACCGATCCGCACACGGCGGTGTTCCGCTATTCCAAGCCGATGCCGCTCGACCTTCTGGTCGCCGCCATGCCAGATCTCGGCCACCCCGTGCCGAAGCATCTTTATGAAGGCACGGATGTTCTGAAGAACAAGTACAACGCCGCGCCGGTTGGCACGGGGCCGTTCAAGTTCGTCGAATATGAACGCGGCCAGCACATCATTGCCGAGCGCAACGAAGATTACTGGCGCGGCAAGGAATATCCTTACCTCGACCGCATCATCTGGCGCTTCATGCCGGACAAGGCAGCGGCTGCGGCGGCGCTCGAGGCCGGTGAAATGATGGAAACCGCCTTCAACGGCATTTCCATGTCGGATACCGAGCGTCTCCAGAAGGATGGCCGCTTCGATACCGGCACCAAGGGTTTTGAAAACAACGTCGCCCACTCGACAATCGAGTTCAACCTGCGCAATCCGATCCTTTCCAATCTGAAGGTTCGTCAGGCGATCTACCACGCGCTCGATATCGATTTCGCGATCAAGACGATCATGCGCGGCTATGCCAAGCCGGGTCGTGGCCCGATCCCGAGCACCGGCGGTGCCAACTATACGGATCAGGTTCAGACTTACCCGTATGATGTTGAAAAGGCAAAGAAACTGCTTGACGAAGCCGGATACCCCGTCAAGGAAAACGGCATCCGCTTCAAGCTGCGCCATCGCCCGGCACCATGGGGCGAATATACGCAGCTCTGGGCTGAATATTACGCTCAGGCGATGAAGGAAGTCGGCATCGATGTCGAAATCCTCACCAATGACGCACCGGGCTTCCTCAACGGCGTTTATCGCGATCATGACTTCGACACCGCCAATGGCTGGCACCAGTTCCGCTCCGACCCGGCGGTTTCCACCACGGTGTGGCTGCGCTCCGGCGCTCCGGTCGGCACGGCATGGTCCAACCAGTTCGGCTACCAGTCCGACGAAATGGACAGCCTGATCGACAAGGCCGCGTCGGAACTCGATCCGACCAAGCGCGCCGATCTCTATCATCAGATCCAGCAGCTTGAGATGAAGGACCTGCCGGTCATCTTCGCCATCGAACATCCGTTCGTCGGCGTGACCAACAAGGTGTTGAAGAACCACCACAACACGCCGCGCTGGGATTCTTCCAGCTGGTATGACCTGTGGATCGACCAATAAGCCAAAGGCAGTCGCTGCCGGTCATCCGGCAGCGGCTTCTCTCTTAAATCAATGCCGAAATGAATATCTTGCAGGATAATCCGCAATGCCCCTGCCCCCGATCCTGACCTTTGCGCTGCGACGTATCTTGCAGGCGATCCCCGTCATTCTCCTCATCATGATCGGGTCATTCCTGCTGATCAAGCTTGCCCCCGGCGACACGGTGGACGCGCTTGTCGGCGATATGGGCGGCGCCGACCCGCAATTCGTCGCCAATCTGCGCACCGAATATGGCCTCGACCAGCCGGTCTGGACGCAGCTCTGGATCTACATGACCAAGCTGGCGCAGTTCGATTTCGGCTGGTCCTATGTCTACGAGCAGCCGGTGCTGGACGTGCTGATGGCCCGCCTCGTGCCGACCCTCCTGCTGATGGTTTCCTCGCTTTCGGTGGCTTTCATTTTCGGCATCGCGCTCGGCGCTTTTGCGGCGCGACGCGCCTATTCGCTCACCGACAATGCGATCTCCACGCTCGGCCTCGTCTTCTATGCCATGCCAAGCTTCTTCCTCAGCCTCATCCTGATGTTCATCTTTTCCGTCAAGCTCGGCTGGCTGCCGGTCGGCGGCTACAAGACGCTGGGCGGGTTCTATACCGGGTGGAAGAATGTCTGGGATATTGCCGTCCACCTCGTCATGCCGACAACGGCGCTGTCACTCATCTATCTTGCCTTCTACATGCGCCTGATGCGCACCAGCGTGCTGGAAGTGGCCGACCTCGACTATGTGCGCACAGCGCGCGCCAAGGGCGCCAGCGGCGCAAGGCTGATGTTCCATCACATCATGCGCAACGCATTCCTGCCCGTCGTCACGCTGCTCGGCCTGCAATTTTCCACCGTTCTCGGCGGCTCGGTCGTGATCGAGACGATCTTCTCGCTGCCCGGCCTCGGCCAGCTTGCCTACACCTCCGTGATCAAGCGCGACCTCAACACGCTGATGGGCATCATCTTCCTGTGCTCGGTGCTGGTGGTGATCGTGAATTTCATCACCGATCTCATCTATGCGCGGCTTGATTCCAGGATCGAACTGTCATGACTTCCCAGGACCTCTCCCTCACTCGCCCGCAGGTCTCCCGCACGAAAATTCTGTGGCAGCGCTTCAGCCGCAACCGCGCCGCCGTGCTTGGCCTTGTCCTCTTCATCGCCGTGGTCCTGATCGCACTGCTGGCGGATATCATTGCGCTCGGCGATCCGCTGCGGCGCGCTGGCGATCCGCTCGTCTGGCCGTTCCTCAACGCGGCAACGCCGCTCGGCACCGACCAGCTTGGCCGCGATATCATGGCGGGCATCTTCCATGGCGCACGCATCTCGCTGCTGATCGGCGTGGTGGCCACCCTGATTTCCATCGTGATCGGCATCATCATCGGCGCGCTTGCCGGATATTACGGCGGCTGGGTGGACGACGTTCTGATGCGCATCACCGAAGCCTTCCAGACCGTGCCGAGCTTCGTGCTGCTTTTGACACTGGTGGCGATCTTCGGCTCGTCCATCGAGAACATCATCATCTGCATCGGCATCGTTTCGTGGACAGCGCCTGCCCGCATGGTGCGCGCCGAATTTCTGGCGCTGCGCAAGCGCGAATTCATCGACGCCGCACGCAATCTGGGCGTCGGCAATGTCTCGATCATCTTCCGCGAAATCCTGCCGAATGCCCTGCCGCCGGTGATCGTCTTCGCATCCGTAGTGATGGCAACCTCCATCCTGATGGAAAGCGCGCTCGCCTTTCTTGGTCTCGGCGATCCGAACTATGCAAGCTGGGGCAACATGATCGGCCAGGGCCGCGCCGTGCTGCGCACCGACTGGTTCTGCTCGGTCATTCCCGGCATCGCCATTCTGCTTACCGTCCTGTCCTTCAGCCTGCTCGGCGAGGGCCTCAACGACGCGCTTAATCCGAGGCAGAAGAAATAATGACGGCCGCACCTGTTCTTGAAATCAAAAACCTGCAAATCGCGCTGCCGAAAGGCGCCGACCGGCCTTTTGCCTTGCAGGACCTTTCGCTAACCATCAATCCCGGCGAGATCGTCTGCCTCGTCGGTGAAAGCGGCTCCGGCAAATCGCTTTCGGCGGGTGCGATTATGCGCCTTCTGCCGGAACCGCATGTGCACGTGACCCATGGCACGATCAGGCTCGAAGGCACCGATCTTTATTCGCTCAGCGAAGCGGATATGAAGAAGCTGCGCGGCAACCGCATCGGCATGATCTTTCAGGAGCCGATGACCGCGCTCAATCCCCAGAAGACGGTCGGCTGGCAGATCGATGAGGTGCTGCGCCTGCACACGAAACTCGGCCGCAAGGAGCGCCGCGCCGCCGTGCTGGACATGCTAGCAGAAGTGAAGATTCCGGACCCGGAATCCGCCTATAACGCCTATCCGCACCAGATTTCCGGCGGGCAGCGCCAGCGTGTCATGATCGCCATGGCGCTGATCCTGAAACCGCGCCTCATAATCGCCGACGAGCCGACAACCGCGCTCGACGTGACCACGCAGGCGCAAATCCTGAAACTGATCCGCGACCTGCAACGCGAGCACAATACCGGCATTCTGTTCATCACGCACGACTTCGGCGTGGTGGCGGAAATCGCCGACCGCGTGGCCGTGCTGCGGCTTGGCGAACTGGTGGAGGAAGGTCCGGCCAACGAAGTGCTGAACCACCCGCAGCACCCTTACACCAGGGCGCTGATCGCATCGGTTCCGGCGCTCACCCCGCCGCCAGTCAAACCGTCTCTTGAACAGCCGATCATTCTGAGGGCGACCGCCCTGCGCAAGACCTTCAAGGCGCGCGGCGGCTTGCTCACCGGCAAACGCAGCGCCGTGTCCGCCGTGAAGGACCTTTCGTTCGAGTTGCGCCAGGGGGAAACGCTGGGCGTCGTCGGTGAAAGCGGCTCCGGCAAGACGACCGTCTCGCGCATCGTCACCCGCCTGCTGGAAGCCGATAGCGGCAAGGTCGATGTGAATGGCAGGGATTTTCTGAGCGCCAGCCCGCGGGAAGTCCGCGCCATGCGCAAGGACATCCAGATGGTCTTTCAGGACCCTATGGCCTCGCTCAACCCGCGCCGCCGTGTCGTGGACCTCATTGCGCAGGGACCGATCGTCCATGGCGTGCCGAAGGAACAGGCACACGCGAAAGCCCGCGAATTGCTGGAGCTGGTCGAGCTTTCGCCCGCTGCCGCCGACCGTTTCCCGCATGAGTTTTCAGGCGGACAGCGCCAGCGCATCGGCATCGCCCGCGCTTTGGCGCTTGAACCCCGCATCATCGTCGCGGATGAACCGGTCTCCGCGCTCGATGTTTCGGTGCAGGCACAGGTGCTGCGTCTTCTGGCCGACCTGCGCGAAAGGCTCAACCTGTCGCTGCTTTTCGTAACGCACGACCTGCGCGTTGCAGCACAGCTTTGCGACCGCATCATCGTCATGTCGAAGGGCGAGATCGCCGAAGCCGGGTCAACGGCGCAAGTCTTCGCCAATCCGCAACATGAATATACACAGCGCCTGCTTGCCTCCATTCCCGGCAAGGGCTGGACACCGCCTCGTTTGGAACATGCGTGAAGCCATGCAAAAAGTAGAATTTCCACCCTCCATATGGGCTGCAACCGCCCCGGCTCGCACCCCGGCCACGCCGCTGACAACGGACGCGGAAGCCGATGTCGTCATCGTCGGCGGCGGTTTTACGGGGCTTTCGGCTGCACTCCATCTGGCAAAGCGCGGGAAGCGCGTCATCCTGCTGGAAGGCAATGCCGTCGGCTGGGGCGCATCGGGCCGCAATAATGGCCAGGTGATCCCCACCATGACCTCGGCGGAACCTGATGCAATCGCCAAACGCTACGGCGCGTCGGGCGAACGCTTCGCCAGACTGATCGGCAACAGCGCCGATATTCTTTTCTCCATCGTGCGCGATGAGAATATCGATGCCGAAGCCGAACAGAACGGCTGGTTCCAGCCCGCTCATTCGCCGGGCCGGGTGAAGCTGTCGCAAACCCGCGTGGAAGCATGGAAACGTTTCGGCTTCCCGGCAGAATTTCTCGACCGCGCCGCGACATCGCGTCTGCTGGGCAGCGATTTCTGGTATGGCGGCATGTTCAACCCGACCGGCGGTCATATCAATCCGCTGGCATTTGCTCGCGGGCTTGCAGCCGCCGCCGAGCGCCACGGCGCAATCATCCGCGAGCAAAGCCCGGTCATTTCCTATGCCCGAGCGGGCGACCACTGGGAGGTGAAGACCGCAAGCGCCACCGTGCGCGCCAAGGGCTTCCTGCTCGCCACCAACGCCTATACCGGCGAGTTGCGCGAGGGGCTGGCCCCGCGCCTTGCCCGCACCATCGTGCCGGTTCTCTCGTGGCAGATGGCGACAGCGCCCGTCAGCGACAATCTGCGCGCAACCATCCTGCCCGGACGGCAGGCGGTTTCCGATACACGCGGGGACCTGCGCTTCTTCCGCTACGATGCCCGCAACCGGCTCATTACCGGCGGCGTGGTGATGGGCGATTTCAACGTGGCGGAGCGCGTCAGGCGCAAGACGGCGCGCAACATGGCGGAAGCCTTTCCAGCGCTGGGCGAGCCGGAAATCACCCATGTGTGGAGCGGCTATATCGGCATGACGTGGGATCGTTTCCCGCGTGTCCATCAGCTCGGACCCAATGGCTGGGCGTGGATCGGCTGCAACGGTCGCGGCGTGGCGCTTGGCACATCGCTTGGCCGGGAGTTTGCGCGCGCGCTGGATGGCGAGCCTGTGCAGGAGCTTGCGCTTCCCGTCTCGGAACCTGCGCCGTTGCCTTTTCACAAGGTCGCACGGAAGATTGCGCCGTTCTATCTCGCATGGCTTCGGCGCAAGGATCTCTCGGAACCGAACCTGTAAATCCGCTTCTTCAATGTTCATGTGAAAGGTCAGGTCCATGAATCAAATGTCAATTCTCGAACGTCGCCGCATCGAAGCGCTGGTTCTCAAGAACGTCTACGAAGTCATTCGCGAGCGTTCCGGTGAGGACGAAGCGCAGGCCGCAATCGGCGAGGCAGTCAGCCGCTCGGCAATCGAACAGGGCAAGAGCTTTGCCGATGAGCTGGGCCGCACGCCGACGATACAGGATTTCGCCGATATCCAGCCGCTGTGGACGAAGGAAAACGCGCTGGAAATCGATGTTATTTCGCAGGGCGAAGATCATTTCGATTTCAACGTCACGCGCTGCCGCTATTCGGAAATGTATCGCGACATGGGGCTTGGCCATATCGGTCACCTGCTGTCATGCAATCGCGATGGCGATTTCTGCATCGGCTACAACCCGGCCATGAAGCTGGAGCGCACGCAGACCATCATGAAGGGCGCCAGCCACTGCGATTTCCGCTATCGCCTTGAACAGAACGACACGAAAGACGGGGAAGCCTGACATGCCGGTTGAAAACTGGACTTCAAACCAGATCGAGGAACTGGTCGCATTCCGCCGCGACCTGCACCAGAATCCGGAATTGCTCTATGACGTCAACCGTACCGCCGAAAAGGTGGCCGAAGCGCTGCGCGCCGCAGGCGTCGACGAGGTGGTGACAGGCATCGGGCGCACCGGCGTCGTCGGCGTCATTCGCGGCCAGTCGAACCGCTCCGGCCGCGCCATCGGCCTGCGCGCCGACATGGATGCGCTGCCGATCCTCGAAGAAACCGGGGCTGAATGGTCGTCGAAAGTGCCGGGCAAGATGCATGCCTGCGGTCATGACGGCCACACGACCATGCTTCTGGGCGCTGCCCGCGAACTGGCGCAAAGCCGCGCCTTTGACGGCACGGTCATCGTGATCTTCCAGCCTGCCGAAGAAGGCGGCGCGGGCGCAAAGGCGATGATCGATGACGGCCTGTTCAAGCGCTGGCCGGTCAATGAAGTCTATGGCATGCATAACCGTCCGAACCTCGCAGTGGGCCATTTCACCATCAATTCCGGCCCGATCATGGGATCGGTCGATGTTCTCGACATCACCATAGAGGGCGTCGGCGGCCATGCCGCTTCGCCCCACCAGACGATTGACCCCATCCCGGTGACCGCAGCGCTTATTCAGGCGATCCAGACGCTGACGGCGCGCACCATCGACCCGCTCGATTCCGCCGTGATTTCCATCACCACCATTCAGGGCGGCGACGCGTTCAACGTCATTCCGCAGAAAATCCGCCTCACCGGCACTGTCCGCACGTTGCGCGAGGAAGTGCGCAACCATATCGAGGAAAAGCTGACCCGCGCCGTGCAGGGCATTGCCGATGCTTTCGGCGCAAAGGCGACGCTCGACTACCAGCGCAACTATCCGGTGACGGTCAATCACGAGCAGGAAACGGAACTTGCAGCGATTGCCGCCGAGGCGGTGGCCGGCGCGGAACGCGTCACCCGCGACATGCCGGCGACGCTTGGCGGCGAGGACTTCGCCTTCATGCTCAATGAAGTGCCGGGCGCGATGATCAATATCGGCAACGGCCCCAGCGCCAATCTGCATCATCCGAAATATGACTTTAACGATGATGTGATCGCCTGGGGTTGCTCCTACTGGACGACGCTCGTCCGTCACCGGCTGCCGATCAGCAACTGAATAATCGAGTTTGACGCTTTATGACGGGCGGTCCAGCGGGCCGCCCGTTCTTTTTTCAAGCTCAGGAAGCCGCCAGTGCGGTGGCTTTGAAACCGAAATTCCTTAGCAACACTGCTCCAAAGTTGTACGAAATTCGGATTTGCCGCACTAGTCTATCCAAGATAACCGTAATATAAGGCCCTCCCAATAACCATCGCGGCTTTTCCCGATGGGACGGACAACGCATCCCGGACATTGTGAGACGGCTTTCCATCTGGACACGTGTTTCGGCAAAAAGTTGGAACGGAATCCATGAATATCGAGTCTGCCCTGAGCGACAGCGCCAATATTTTTGACCTCGCCCCAATCTCCCTGTGGCTTGAGGACTATAGCGGCCTGCGCAAGCAGTTCGAGGAATGGCGTGCGCTTGGCGTTACCGATCTCAGGGCCTTCCTGCATGAGGACACGACCCGGCTGCGCATCTGCACCAGCCATATCCGCGTTCTCAAGGTCAATCGCAAGACGCTTTCGCTCTTCGAGGCCGATAGCGTCGACCATCTGGTGACCAATCTTGAACGCGTGTTCCGCGACGACATGCTGGACCCGCATATCGAAGAGATGGTGCAGCTCTGGGAGGGCGGCAACGCCTTTTCCAGCGATACCATCAACTATACGCTCAAGGGCAAGCGGCTTGATATCCAGCTCAAGGGCGTCGTGCTGCCCGGCTATGAACACACCTGGGAGCGCGTCCTGCTTGCCATCGAGGACGTGACCGCCCGCGAGGATGCCCGCCGCGAACAGGACCGCCACAAGCAGCATGCGCAGGGGCTTTTCGAGCATTCGCCGGTTTCGCTCTGGGTCGAGGATTTCAGCCGCATCAAGCATTTGATGGACGATGTGCGCCAGCGCGGGATCGTCGATTTTCGCGTGTTCACCGACGTGCATCCAGAATTCGTGCGTCAGTGCATGAGCGAGATCCGCGTGCTCGAAATCAACTCCGAAACGCTCGCCCTCTTCCTCGCGCCGGACAAGAAGACCCTGCTGCAGAACCTGCCGCACATCTTCAAGGACGAGATGGAGGCATCATTCCGCGAGCAACTGATCGACCTGTGGAACGGCGTGCTGTTCCAGCGCCGCGAGGTGGTCAATTATGCGCTCGACGGCACCGAGCGGCATGTGCTGCTGCAATTCTCTGTCCTGCCTGGGCATGAGCAGGACTGGTCGCTGGTGCAGGTCGCGCTCACCGACATTACGGCCCGCAAAAAGGCGGAAGCCTATCTGGAATATCTCGGCAAGCACGATGTGCTGACAAAGCTGCACAACCGCGCCTTCTATGTCGATGAACTCAACCGGCTCGAGCGCAAGGGCCATGCGCCGATCTCGATCATCATCATCGATCTCAACGGCCTCAAGGCCGCCAACGATCAATGGGGCCATGCGACAGGCGATGGCTTGTTGCGGCGCCTTGGCGAAGTGCTGAACGAAGCGGTAAGGCAGCCGGGCCATGCAGCCCGCATCGGCGGCGACGAATTTGCGGTCGTGCTGCCTTATGTGGACGAGCGCGGTGCGGAAGCGATGGTCGAGGACATCCAGCGGCTGGTCGATATCAACAACCAGTATTATTCCCAGCTGAAGCTCAATCTTTCGATCGGCACGGCCACCAGCACGCCCGGCGAAAAGCTGGAAACCGTCGCGAAACGCGCCGACCTGCTGATGTATGAGAACAAGCGCCAGCAATATACGAGCCGGGTCTAGAGCATTTCCAGCAAAAGTGTGAAACGGTTTTGCGTTGGATAATGCGACAAAACAAATAGTTAGAGCGGTTCCGGCGATTCTGTTAGAATAGGAACCGCTCTAGGTGCTAATCATCAAACTTGATAACAGTCTTTCCGCGTGTCAGGTCGGTCACCAGCCTTGAAAGATCGTTCTGCGCGGCAATGGGCATGAGGCCTGCAAGCTCGACGCCCGTTCCGGTAAAGTTTTCTTCGGTGATGGCGAGATTTTCAACCGCGGTGAGACGCGCCTTCAAAAGCGCATGATCGGAAAAATCGCAGGCAAAATGAAAGCCGACCAGCGGAATGACTTCGGTCTTTTCGGCCTGTCGCAGACAGGTCGCGGCCGTGCCGCCATAGGCGCGCATCAAGCCGCCGCTGCCGAGCAGAATGCCGCCGAACCAGCGTGTCACCACCACCACGATATTGTCGAGCTGCTGGCCGTCAATGGCTTGCAGGATCGGCTTGCCCGCCGTGCCGCTCGGCTCGCCGTCATCGCTGAACCGGTAGTTCTGCCCCATGCGCCACGCCCAGCAATTGTGGTTGGCGGCAAGGTCCGAATGCTCGCTCAAAAAATCCTTCGCCGCCTGCTCGTTCGCAACAGGCGCGGCAATGGCAAGAAACCGGCTTTTCCTGATCTCCTGACTGAAGGTTTCAACGCGGCTGATCGTGAACATGGCAATCCCGAAAATATCATCCTTTGCGCCCTAACATTTTCCATTGAGAATGACGACCCCTGCCGACCTTATATCAGGGCACCGGCATGCTGGCGCATCACGCCCGGAAAATGCGCAATCGCCGCACGGGCCTGCCCAAAACTCGCTGAGCCAAACTCATTGGGTTTTGGCATTTCCCGGCATTGCGCCCACCGGTTATAGGGTATAAGGCAATTCAAAAATGAGCCCATCTTTTTGGGCTCGGTTCTTGCATACCCAGAGGAAAGGTCCCGCCGATGTTCGATTTGATCGTGAGAAACGCCAATCTCCCCGACGGTCGCGAGAAGCAGGACATTCTGGTCAAGGATGGCAAGATTGCCGATATCGTGCCTTCCACGGGAGAGCATCAGGCGGCTCAGGAAATCGATGCGACAAACCGGCTCGTAACCCCGCCTTTCGTCGACCCGCATTTCCACATGGACGCGACGCTGTCGCTCGGCCTGCCGCGCCTCAATCGGTCCGGCACCCTTCTGGAAGGCATCGCGCTGTGGGGCGAATTGAAGCCAATGCTGACCGTGGAAGCCATGGTCGAACGCGCGCTGCGCTATTGCGATCTGGCCGTCAGCCAGGGCCTGCTTGCGATCCGCAGCCATGTCGATGTCAGCGACCCGCGCCTCCTCACTGCTGAAGCGATGATCGAAGTGCGCGAGAAGGTGAAGCCTTACATCGACCTGCAACTGGTCGCCTTCCCGCAGGACGGCTACTACCGTTCGCCGGGCGCGGTCGATCTCGTCAACCGTTCGCTCGACATGGGCCTCGACGTCGTGGGCGGCATCCCGCATTTCGAGCGCACGATGGTCGACGGCGCAGCCTCGCTGGAAGCGCTCTGCCGCATCGCCGCCGAACGCGGCCTGCCGGTCGATATCCATTGCGACGAAAGCGACGATCCGATGTCCCGCCATGTCGAAACCCTGGCGGCTGAGACCATGCGCTTCGGACTGCAGGGCCGGGTTTCCGGCTCGCATCTCACCTCCATGCATTCCATGGACAATTATTACGTCTCCAAGCTCATTCCGCTGATCGCGGAAGCGAAGATGAACGCCATTCCGAACCCGCTCATCAACATCACGCTGCAGGGACGCGCCGACACCTATCCGAAGCGCCGCGGCATGACCCGCGTGCCGGAGCTGATGGCTGCCGGCATCAACGTCGCCTTCGGCCACGACTGCGTCATGGACCCGTGGTACTCGATGGGCTCCGGCGACATGCTGGAAGTCGGCCACATGGCGATCCATGTCGCGCAGATGACGTCCATCGAGGGCAAGCGACAGGTTTTCGACGCGCTGACCGTCAACTCCGCCAGGGCGCTCGGTCTGGAAGGCTATGGTCTCGCCAAGGGCTGCAATGCCGATTTCGTGGTGCTGCAGGCACGCGATCCGATCGAAGCGCTGCGCCTCAAGGCGAACCGCCTCAAGGTCGTGAAGCGCGGCAAGATCATCGCCGAAACCCCGCAGCGCGTAAGCGCGCTCAACCTCGAAGGCCGCCCGTCTTCGGTTGACGGAGCTGACTACGCACCAGTCGGCCAGCTTTAGAATCTTCTTGAATTAAAGGCGGTTTGGGCAATGATGGAAATCGTTGCTCATCAAATCCGCACGTCAAAACGAAGCAACCGGCTGCGCGCACCCGCGCGCCGAAAACACACATGAGGGGTCCCAGACCAAATGACCAAAATCATCAAGACATCCAACTTCACCCGCCGCGATATTCTTGCAATGTCGGCGGCACTGGGCGCAACGGCGATCACCAGCCGGGTCTTCGCCGCCGATGAAAAACTGAAAGTGGCGGGCATCCACGCTTCGCCGGTGGAAAATGCCTGGAACTCGCGCCTGCATGAAGCCCTGAAACAGGCCAACGACGCAGGCGTGATCGAATATGTCTTCTCGGAAGGTGTTTCGGCGAGCGACTATCCCCGCGCCATGCGCGAATATGCCGAACAGGGCATCAAGCTGATCGTGGGCGAATCCTATGCCGTGGAACGCGAAGCGCGTCAGGTTGCGGGCGACTATCCGCAGACGGCTTTCGTCATGGGCTCTTCCGGCAAGCCGCAGGGCGACAATTTCGGCGTCTTCGGCACCTGGAATTTCGAAGCGGGCTATCTCACCGGTATGCTGGCGGGCGCGATGAGCAAGTCCGGCATCTTCGGTTCCGTCGGCGCAGTGCCGATCCCGGAAATCAACATGCTGATCAACGCCTTTCAGGACGGCGTGCGCGAAACGCGTCCGGACGCGAAGTTCGTCGCGTCCTTCATGGGCACCTTCTTCGACCCGCCGAAAGCACGCGAGGCAGGCCTTGCGGCCATCGATTCCGGCGCCGACATCCTGTTTGGCGAGCGCATCGGCACGGCCGACGCGGCCAAGGAGCGCGGCATCAAGGCCATCGGCTCGCTGACCGACTATACGCCGCGTTATCCCGACACGGTTTTTGCCAATGCAATCTGGAACTTCGGGCCGATCCTTAATGCTGCAATCGCAGACGTGAAGGCTGGAAAGCCCGCAGGCAAGGACTACACGCCTTTCAGCATGATGAAGGAAGGCGGCAACGACATCATCTACGTCAAGGGCGTCGCACCGGCGGAAGCCGAAGCGAAGATGGAAGCGCGTCGCAACGAGATCAAATCGGGCGCATTCACGCTCAAGCTCAACGCCGAAGAGCCGAAATAATCACGCCTCGCGCCGGTGCCTGACACCTGTTCCAGCACCGGCGCGCCTTCTGGTTCGGATAACAATCCGCAAAACCGGCTCCCGCTTTTCAGGCCCGCTTCATGTCTTCAACCGTCCTCGAACTTCGCAACATAACAAAGCGCTTTGGTCCCCTGACCGCCAATGACGATATTTCGCTGAAGCTCGGACGCGGCGAAATTCTCGCTTTCCTCGGGGAAAACGGCGCTGGCAAGACCACGCTGATGAACATCCTGTTCGGCCATTATGTGCCGGATGAAGGCCGTGTGTTCGTCAAGGGCGAGGAAATCCCGCAAGGCAAGCCCCGCGCCGCCATCGAGGCGGGGGTGGGCATGGTGCACCAGCATTTTACGCTCGCGCCCAATCTTACCGTGCTTGAAAACATCATCACCGGCACGGAAAGCCTCTGGAAGCTCAAATCCGCGCACGGCCCCGCACGCACCAAGATCGCCGCAATCGCGAAACGCTTCGGATTGCAGGTCGATCCCGATGCGCGGCTTGGCGATCTCTCGGTAGGCGAGCAGCAGCGCGTCGAAATTCTGAAAGCGCTCTATAACGACGCCGATATCCTCATTCTGGATGAACCGACGGCGGTTCTCACCACGCAGGAAGCCGAAAACCTGTTCGCCACGCTGAAAGAGATGGCGCGGCAGGGTCTGTCGCTGATTTTCATTTCTCACAAGCTGCATGAAGTCATGTCCGCCGCCGACCGCGTGGTCGTCCTGCGCGGCGGCAAGCTTGTGGCCGAACGCAAGGCTTCCGAAACCTCCAAGGAGGAACTGGCCGAACTGATGGTCGGCCGCCGCGTCTCGCGCCCTTCCCGCGCCGCTTCCACGCCCGGCGAAACCCTGCTGGAAGCACGGAATGCAACGGTTGTGGAGGACGGCGCAACCCGTCTTTCTGACCTCGACTTTCACGTTCGCGCCGGTGAAACGCTGGGGATCATCGGTGTGTCGGGCAATGGGCAGGCAGCGCTTGGACGCCTCGTTTCCGGCCTCAGCCAGCCGGCAAGCGGTGAACTTGTCATGTTCGGGCAGACGGTGACGAAATTCGACCCCCGCCAGTTCGTGGCCGAAGGTGTGGGCCGCATTCCGGAAGACCGCAATGCGGAAGGCGCAATCGGCGATCTGACGCTTTGGGAGAATGCTGTGCTGGAGCGCGTGCGCGACCGGCAATTCTCCAATGGTCTTCTGGTCAACCGCGCGGCAGCGCGCGAGTTTACCGATCGTATCATCAAGGATTTCGATGTGCGCGGCGGCACGCCTGACAGCCGCATTCGCCTGCTTTCCGGCGGCAACATGCAAAAGCTCATTCTGGGCCGCAATCTGGAAACCGCCCCGCGTATCCTGATCGCGGCACAGCCGACGCGCGGCCTTGACGAAGGCGCAGTAGCGGCTATCCACGCCCGCATTCTGGAAGCGCGCGCCAAGGGTGCGGCGGTGCTGCTCATCTCCGAAGATCTGGATGAAATCATTGGCTTGGCGGATCGTGTTCAAGCGATTGTCAAAGGTCGGCTCTCGCCCCCGATCGATGCCGGGGAAGCAAACGCGCAACGACTGGGCCTGATGATGGCAGGTGAATGGGGCAAAGCATGATCCCGAAAAGTGTGAAGCGGTTTTCAGATAAGATCATGCTCAAGCAATTGAAGGGGCTGAACTGATGCGTATCGAACGACGCGAAACCCTGCCCGTGGCACTGGTGGCAACCGCACCGGTCATCGCCGTTCTCGCCGCCTTCGTGCTTGCCGGCCTGCTGATCGCCGCCGCCGGTGCGCCGGTTCTGGAATCCTTCCGCCAGATCGCCATCGGTGCCTTCGGCAACAAGCTTTCGATCACCGAAACGCTCACCCGCGCAACGCCCTTGATGCTGACCGGTCTGGCCGCTGCCGTCGCCTTCCGCTCCAAACTCTGGAATATCGGTGCCGAAGGCCAGTTCTACATGGGTGCGCTGGCGGTCGTCGCCTGCGGCACGCAGTTGCAGCTTCCAGCCGCCATTCTCATTCCGCTTCTGCTGATCGTCGGTGCGATTGCAGGCATGATCTTTCTTCTCATCCCGCTCGGGCTTCGCCTGCGCTTCGGCGTCGACGAGGTTGTGACGACGCTGCTCTTGAACTTCGTGGCGGTGCTTATCGTATCCATGATGATCGAAGGGCCGATGAAAGACCCCCTCGCCTTTGGCTGGCCGCAATCCGAGCCCGTACCGGACGCGGCGGTGCTGCCGAAAATCATGTCCGGCATGCGGCTTCACATCGGCATCGTGATAGCCATCGCCCTGGCGCTCATCATCGCCTATGTGCAGAAGCGAACCGTCTTCGGCCTTGAAACCAAGGCTGCGGGCCTCAATCCGCGCGCCGCGCGCTTTGCCGGTGTCCCGCTGGCAAGGACGCTGGTAAAGGTCGCCTGCATTTCCGGTGGCCTTGCGGGGCTTGCAGGCGCGATACAGGTCATGGGCGTGAAAGGCTACGTCACGACCGATCTTTCGCCGGGCTTCGGCTATTCCGGCATCATCGTCGCCATGCTCGCCAATCTGAACCCCATCGGCGCGATCTTCTCTGCACTTTTTGCTGCCGCCATGTTTGTCGGCGCCGACGGCATGAGCCGCGCCATCGGCATTCCGAGCTTCATCGCCGATGTCACCGTCGCGCTGTCGCTCCTGACCATGCTGGTCGCTCTGTTTTTCACACAATACAGGATCGCCCGATGAACGAGCTGATGGATATTCTTCTCTCCGCCGGCCTGTGGGTCTCGGTCCTGCGCATCGCAACACCGCTTATCTTCGGCACGCTCGGCGCGCTTTATTGCGAACGGGCGGGCGTACTCAATCTCGGCATTGAAGGCATCATGACCTTCGGCGCAATGATCGGCTGGCTGACTGTGTTCAACGGCGCCGACCTGTGGACCGGCGTGGCGGTTGCGGCAGCTTCCGGCGCACTGTTCGGCCTGCTTCATGCAGCGCTCACCGTGCCGCTCGGCCTGTCGCAGCATGTGGTGGGCCTCGGCATCACGCTCTTTGCATCGAGCCTCAGCTATTTCCTGTTCCGGCTTCTGGTGCCGCTGTCCTCGACACCGCCGTCCATCACGCCTTTTCAGCCGCTCAATCCGTCATGGCTTGCGGAAATCCCGTTCATCGGACAGGTGCTTGGCACGCAGACGGCGCTGACCTGGATCGCCATTCCGCTGGCGCTTCTGCTCGGTTACGTGCTTTTCCGCACGCCGCTCGGCCTTGCCATCCGCATGACCGGCGAAAACCCGCATGCAGCGGAAGCGCAGGGCATCAACCCGATCCGTGTGCGCATTTTCACGATCATGTTCGGCAGCGCGCTTATGGCTGTCGGTGGAGCATTTCTTACGCTCTCCGCCTTCAACTCGTTCTTCCCGACCATGATGCAGGGGCGCGGCTGGGTCTGTATCGCACTTGTCGTCTTCGCCTCGTGGAAACCGGCGCGTGCGCTTGTCGGCGCGCTTTTGTTCGCGCTGTTCGATGCGTTCCAGCTTCGATTACAGACGGTCTACGGCAAGGCCGTGCCCTACCAGCTCTTCCTGATGATCCCCTACATCATGTCGATCGTGGCGCTCATCGTCATGGCGCGGCGCGCACGTGTTCCGCAGGCGCTGATGCAGCCCTATCGTCGCGGAGAACGGTAAGCGCTTCACGCACACCAGCTCCTCATACTGAGGACCGCCCCACGCGCGCCCTGAGCCCTGAGCTTGGCGACAGGGCGACGAACCTGTGCTTGAGATTGGCCGCTACGCAAGCCCCTCATCCTGAGGAGCCGCCGCAGGCGGCGTCTCGAAGGGCAAGGGGCGGCAATGCCGTGCGGCAGCGCGGTTTAGACGAGATAATTTCAAATAAAAACGGCGCCCGAAGGCGCCGTTTTCTTTATGCTGTCGGGCTTATGCAGCGCTCGACTTGCTCTTTTCAAAGCGCTTGCGCTCGTTCGGGTCAAGATAGAGCTTGCGCAGGCGGATGGACTTCGGCGTCACTTCCACCAGCTCGTCATCCTGAATCCACGACAGGGCGCGTTCCAGCGTCATCTTGATCGGCGGGGTGAGCTTCACGGCTTCATCCTTGCCGGCGGCACGGATGTTGGTGAGCTTCTTGCCCTTGAGCACGTTGACTTCCAGATCGTTGTCGCGGCTGTGAATGCCGATCAGCATGCCCTGATAGACTTTGACGCCAGCGTCGATGATCATCGGGCCGCGATCTTCAAGGTTGAACAGCGCATAGGCGACAGCTTCACCCTGATCGTTGGAGATCAGAACACCGTTGTTGCGGCCAGCGATTTCGCCCTTGTATGGCTGATAGTCGTGGAACAGGCGGTTCATGATCGCCGTGCCGCGCGTATCGGTCAGAAGTTCCGACTGATAGCCGATAAGGCCACGGGTCGGAGCGTAAAACACCATGCGAACGCGATTGCCGCCCGAAGGACGCAGTTCGACCATTTCGGCCTTGCGTTCGGACATCTTCTGCACGACCGTGCCGGAATATTCTTCATCGACGTCGATGACGACTTCTTCCACCGGCTCGAGCTTTTCGCCGTTCTCGCCGTCCTTCATGACGACGCGCGGACGCGAAACGCCAAGCTCGAAACCTTCGCGGCGCATGTTTTCGATCAGAACTGCAAGCTGCAATTCACCGCGTCCGGAAACGAAGAACGAATCCTTTTCGTTCGATTCCTCGATCTTCAGCGCGACATTGCCTTCAGCTTCCTTGAGCAGGCGGTCGCGGATGACGCGGCTCGTTACCTTGTCGCCTTCCGTGCCCGCATATGGGCTGTCATTGACGATGAAGGACATGGTCACGGTCGGCGGATCGATCGGCTGTGCGGCGAGCGGTTCGCTCACGGACGGGTCGCAGAATGTGTCGGCAACCGTACCCTTGGAAAGACCGGCGATAGCGACGATGTCGCCCGCATGCGCTTCATCGATGGCCTGGCGCTCGATGCCGCGGAAAGCGAGGATCTTCGAGATACGGCCATTTTCGAGCAGCGAACCGTCCTGACCGAGAACCTTGACGGCCTGGTTCGGCTTGATCGAGCCGGAATGGATGCGCCCGGTGATGATGCGGCCCAGGAACGGATCGGCTTCGAGGATCGTGCCGATCATGCGGAACGGACCTTCAGCAACCTTCGGTGCCGGAACGTGCTTCAGCACGAGGTCGAACAGCGGTGCGAGGCCTTCGTCCTGCGGACCTTCCGGGTTCAGCGCCATCCAGCCGTTACGGCCTGAACCGTAAAGGATCGGGAAGTCGAGCTGTTCGTCGGTCGCATCGAGATTGGCGAAGAGGTCGAACACTTCGTTGATGACTTCCTCATGACGGCCATCCGGACGGTCGATCTTGTTGATCGCAACGATCGGACGCAGACCAACCTTCAGCGCCTTGCCGACGACGAACTTCGTCTGCGGCATCGGGCCTTCGGCAGCGTCGACGAGAACGATAGCGCCGTCCACCATCGAGAGGATACGCTCAACCTCACCGCCGAAATCGGCGTGGCCCGGCGTGTCGACGATGTTGATGCGCGTATTTTTCCAGACAACCGAAGTGGCCTTGGCGAGAATGGTGATCCCGCGTTCCTTTTCGATGTCGTTGGAATCCATCATGCGTTCTGCAACGCGCTGGTTGTCGCGGAACGAGCCGGACTGCTTCAGGAGTTCATCGACCAGAGTTGTTTTGCCATGATCGACGTGTGCGATAATAGCGATATTACGCAATTCCATATGGAGATCACTTCTATATGAGTTGGGAGCCGCGCCAACAGACCCGCGCGGAAAAACAATGCAGCGCTCTTACAGGTTTTTTTGCATTTTAGAAAGGGGCAGCACGAAACTGCCCCTCAATTAACCCGAAAAACCCGGATTTCATTGCGTTTTTACACTGTCAATTTGACAGTTTTTTGTACTCATTAGGGCATGTCGTTGTTACGCCCATGGCTGGCCTTACAAAAGCGTACCGGACAGAATGACCATCGCCACGCTGAAATAGATGACGAGACCCGTCACGTCGACCAGTGTGGCGACGAACGGCGCCGATGCGCTGGCCGGATCGAAACCCAGCCTTTGCAGGATGAATGGCAGCATGGAGCCCGTCAGCGAGCCGAAGGTGACGATGGCCACCAGCGCCATGCCCACGGTGAGCGCCACCAGCATCCAGTGCTCGCCATAATCGTAGATGCCGAGCGTCTGCCAGGCGATGATGCGCAGAATGCCGATGCAACCCAGAAAGCTGCCGAGCGCAAGACCGGACGGAATTTCACGCAGCGCGACACGCCACCAGTCCTTGAGCCTGATTTCCTGCAAGGCAAGCGCGCGGATGATCAGCGACGTTGCCTGCGAGCCGGAATTGCCGCCCGAAGACATGATGAGCGGAATAAAGAGCGTCAGCACCAGCGCCTTTTCCAGTTCCGCCTCGAAATGCTGCATGGCGCTTGCCGTCAGCATTTCGCCGAGGAACAGGATGCCGAGCCAGCCGGCGCGCTTCTTCAGCATCTCGCCGAAGCCGATGCGCATATAGGGCTTGTCCAGCGCCTCCATGCCACCGAAACGGTAAGCGTCCTCGCTTGCCTCTTCGGTCATGGCGTCAAGCACGTCATCGACGGTCACGATGCCGATGATATGGCGGCTCTCATCCACCACGGGCACGGCCAGAAGGTCGTGCTTGCGGAAAAGCCGGGCGACTTCCTCGCGGCTTGCCAGCGGGGAAATCGTGATCGGCTCGTCATCCCGCGCGATGGACAGAATCGGTTCGTCCGGCTGGCGGATAATAAGACGGCGAAGGCTGACCACGCCCAACAGGACGCGACTGGCCGGATCGACGACATAAATGGCATAAACCGTTTCGCGCGTGCGCTCGACCTTGCGGATATAATCCAGCGTCTGGCCGACATTCCAGTTGGAAGGCACCGCGATGAATTCGATGGTCATGAGCGAACCCGCCGTGTTCGGCGGATAGCCCATCAGTTTCTTCAGCGCGACCTTGGTTTCAGGCGCGAGGATGGGAAACAGGCCCGCGCGGTCATCGTCTTCCAGTTCCTGAAAAACGTCGGTTGCACGGTCCGCCGACATGCCGTCAAGCAGGAGGCTTGCAAGGCCGGGCGGAAGCATGGCGATGATTTCGGTGGCACGGTGCAGTTCCGGCTGATCGAGCAGACGGATGGCATCTTCGTGCGAAAGCTGTGCGATGACGGCGACTGCATCATCGGCATCGAGTTCGTTAACGAGTTCCACTGCGTCGCCGGTACGCATGTCCGCAATGCGGCTTGCGATGGCAGCAGCAGGGAGGTCGGCAACATTGAGTACTTCCGGGAAGAAGTTGTTGTCGGTCATGGGCTTGCCTTTCTGTCGATCCGCCGTCAAAGGCAGACCGTGCAAGCCGACCGCGAGCGATCAGATCACGAACTGCCTTGACGGCTGAAACAATCGACTGTGACTGTCGCTTGGCATAAGAGAATAAAACTCCGGTTGAAAATGCTGCCGCAGAAATTCGGCTGCGGGCGTGATTTGCGCTTGGTCGCCCATAAAGTCAAGCCCTGACGGATAATGTAGAACGGTTTTCCCGCAGCCTGTCATAACGACAACTTGCCCTTGCCGGCATGCAAGGCAGCGCCTAAATCTGGTTCAGCTTATCAACACCATCCGAACCGGAGTTCATCATGTCCGACAACACCGCCCACAATCACGCGCTGACAGACTGGAGCGGACCGTTGGGCCTGTCGGATTTCACCGCGTTCGGCGACGGGGATTTCGCACCTGCCTTCGATGTGGCGCTGGCTGAGGACCTCGCGGAAGTGGAAGCCATCGCCGGGGCGACCGAAGACGCCACCATCGAAAACACACTCAAAGTCCTGCAACTGACCGGCAAGGCGCTCGACCGCGTGTCAGCCATTTTCTGGCTGCGCGCCGGTGCGCACAGCAACGACACGATCCAGGCGCTGGAGCGCGAAATCGCGCCTAAAATGTCGCGTCATTATTCGCGCATCATGATGGACCCGGCGCTTTTCGCCCGCATCGACGCGCTTTATGAAAACCGCGACATGCTGGATCTCGACACCGAGACCAGACGGGTCCTTGAAAAGACCTGGAAAGGTTTCGTCCGCTCGGGTGCGAAGCTTGATGAAGCGGGCAAGACGGAACTTGCCGGCATCAATGAAAAGCTCGCCGGGCTTGGCGCCCGTTTTGGTCAGAACGTATTGAAGGATGAATCAAGCTGGGCGCTGTTCATCACCGATGAAGCCGACCTCGCGGGTCTGCCTGATTTCCTGAAAAACGCCATGCAGAGTGCTGCCGCCGAGCGCGGCAAACCGGATGCATGGGCCGTCACGCTGTCGCGCTCGATTGTGGAGCCGTTCCTTTCCTTCTCGCAAAACCGTGCACTCCGCGAACAGGCGTTCAACGCCTGGGCAAAGCGCGGTGAAAATGGCGGTGAAAGCGACAATCGCGACATCGTGCGCGAAATGGTGGAACTGCGCGAGCGCAAGGCGCATCTGCTCGGCTACGCCAACTTTGCCGCCTACAAACTTGACGACACCATGGCCAAGACGCCCAAGGCAGTCATGAACCTGCTGGAACCGGTCTGGGACAAGGCCCGCGCCAAGGCCCGTGAGGAAGAAGTCGAACTCGAACGGCTGATCGCAGGCGATGGCGGCAATCACAAGGTCGCACCGTGGGACTGGCGCTTCTATGCGGAAAAACTGCGTGCCGAACGCTTCGCCTTCGATGAAGCGGAACTGAAGCCTTATCTGCAGCTTGAAAAGATCATCGAAGCCGCCTTCGACGTCGCTCAACGCCTTTTCGGCATCCGCTTCGAGGAAAAGAAAGGCATCGCCGCATGGCATCCGGACGTGCGCGTGTTTCAGGTGCTCAATGCTGATGGCAGCGAACGCGGCCTGTTCCTTGGCGACTATTTCGCCCGGACATCGAAGCGTTCAGGCGCATGGATGAGTTCGCTGCAATCGAGCCACAAGCTCGATGGCGGGCAGAAGCCGATCATCTACAATGTGATGAATTTTGCCAAGCCAAAGGCCGGTGAACCGGCCCTGCTCTCGCTCGACGACGCACGCACCCTGTTCCACGAATTCGGCCACGCGCTGCATGGGCTTCTCTCGGATGTGACCTGGCCCGCTGTTTCCGGCACTGCCGTTTCGCGCGATTTCGTGGAACTTCCGTCGCAGCTTTACGAACACTGGCTCACCGTTCCGGCGGTCCTCGAAAAATACGCCGTGCACTATCGCACCGGCGAGGCCATGCCGAAGGCGCTTCTGGACAAGGTTCTCGCAGCCCGCACCTTCAATGCAGGTTTCAACACGGTCGAGTTCACTTCATCCGCGCTGGTGGACATGGCATTCCACACCGGCACGGAAAAGATCGCCGATCCGCTCGCCTTCGAGGTAAAGACGCTGGAAAAGCTTTCCATGCCGGATGCGATCATCATGCGCCATCGCACGCCGCACTTCACCCACGTCTTTTCCGGTGACGGTTATTCCGCGGGCTACTACTCCTATATGTGGTCGGAAGTGCTGGACGCAGACGCGTTTTCGGCATTCGAGGAAACCGGCGATGCCTTCAACCCGGAACTGGCAGCGAAGCTTAAGCAGCATATCTATGCCGCCGGTGGCAGCCGCGACCCGGAAGAGCTTTACAAGGCCTTCCGTGGCAAGATGCCGACACCGGACGCGATGATTGAAAAGCGCGGCTTGAACTAGAACCAAAGCAAAAGGCCGGGAAACCGGCCTTTTTCAATTCTTGTGGGTCAGGATATTCACGAGCCGCCCATGGGGATCACGCGTGAAGAAACGGCGCACGCCCCATTCCTCATCCGCCGGGCCGTATTCTACGGGAAATCCCAGCGCGATCGCGCGCTCCAGCATGGCGTCGACGTCATCGACCTCGATGGAAAGGTCGGGTACCGGCGTGCCGGACCCGCCTTCGCTCATTATGCTCACCTGCACCCGTGCCTGCGCATCCGCGGCATAGGTGACGATCCAGCCGAAATCCATCGCCACATCGAGGCCCAGCAAGTCGCTGTAGAAGCGCTTTGCCGCCGCCGGGTCGCCGGCCGCGATATTGGCAACGATGCGGCGCACAGTCATCAGTATTCGCCGAGCTTGATGTCCGGCGTGTAATCGACGCCGTCGACTTCCTTCACCACCGGCTGGCCGCAATGCATGACACCCGTGGCGGCATTGAAGGCGTAGGTCGGCGAGCCGTAAAGCTGCCAGCCCTTGTTGAGCGCCGCCGTGACGCGATGGCAGAAAGCGGAATCGTCCGGGCCTGTAATGAAACGGTATAACTTCATGCTTTTACTTCCTCTGTTATAACTTCACGCCGGTTCTGGCGAGCACGCGCTCGGCCATCTGAAGATGCAGGCGCTCGACCATCTGCCCGTCCAGCGAGATGACACCCTTATCGGCATTTTCAGGGCGGGCAAAGATTTCAACGACGCGGCGGGCGTGTGCCACTTCCTCCTCGCTCGGGGAGAATGCCCGGTTGGCCGCTTCGATCTGCCCCGGGTGAATGAGCGTCTTGCCGTCAAAACCCATGGCAGCGCCTTGGGCGCATTCTGCCTCGAAACCCACGCTGTCGCGAAAATCGTTATAAACGCCGTCAAGCACGGTGATCCCGCCAGCGCGCGCGGCAAGAACGATTTGCATCAGCCAGGGGATCAGATAGGGTCGCCCCTGCTGCGGACGCACACCCGTTTCCCGCGCGATATCATTCGGCCCGACGACAAAACAGGCAAGCCGCACTGCCGAACGATGTCCAAGAACCGCAATTTCGTCGGCGTTGAGAATGCCCCTTGGCGTCTCGATCATCGCCCAGACACCAACGGCCGGATCGGCGTCATGGCGATCAAGCCGGTTGGCTGCGTCGATTATATCCTGCGGACGTTCGACCTTGGGCAGAAGGATCGCATCCGCGCCCATATTCGCAGCCGCCGCAACATCGTCCTTGCCCCACGGCGTTTCTGCCGTATTCACCCGCACGACCCGTTCGAAGCCTGCCTTCGGATGGTTTGCTAAATGCGCCGCCAGCGCATCGCGCGCCGGAACCTTTGCATCGGGCGCTACGGAATCTTCCAGATCGTAGATCACACAATCCGCCGGCAGCGTCAGCGACTTCTCCAGGGCGCGGGCATTGGAAGCAGGAACGAACAGGACGGAACGGCGGGGGCGAACAATGGTTTTCATGTCCCGATTTGTGCACCGAACCGTGTAAACGCGCAAGGTCCCGAAGCGTTCGGCGTGGTCCCGCAAGCCTTCCCGGAAAGGGACTTGAAATCCGCATCACGGCTGCCTATTTTCCGGCCTTCGGTTGAATGCACCTGCCGCCCGCAGCTTCCAAGCCATGGTAAAGCATTCTGAAACTTCGTTTTTGTTCCGGTGACGGCAGAAACGGCAATGCGGGCACCCGTTCATGAAAACGCCGCTCACAATCAGGAGCGAAAACAATGACCACAGCTATCATCGCTGGGACCAATAATGTTGACTTCAAGCATCAGGCCCGCCGTCTGCGGCAGGCTTTGAGCGAGGAAGGCATCGCCATCAGCCACGGCAAGGCCCTCGACCTCGTGGCGCGCCAGTCCGGCAAGCGTGACTGGAACACACTTGCCGCCAATGGCAGCAAGGTTGAAGCCGCATCCATGCAGGACGATACCGCGCCTTACCGCGTCGGCCAGCGCATCACCGGCCTGTTTCACACCACGCCGTTCGACGCCCGCATTATCGCGGTCGAGGAAACGATCAAGCCGGAGTTGTGGCGTATCACGCTTCAGTTCGATCCGGCTATCAATGTGGCGGTTTCGCCCAACCTTTCGATGCTGCGCAGGCGCGTCACGGCTGTTGTCGGCACCGACGGGAAATCCCGCCGCCTGACCGGCAGCGAGACCGGCGGCATCGCGTTGAACGTCTGATAATTGCTCAAATTGCATCGCATACGCATGATCCGCAAACCTTGACGCGGTTTACAGACAGGATTATGCGCATAACCCGACAGTCGAACTATCCGGCGTGCTTGCAAGCGCGCCGGATAAATCGCAAGACGGGTCGGGAGTTGCGACCTATTGGGCAGTTTCGGCCTCAAACGTTGACTCTCGGTCAAGCTGATGTAAACCAGTTTGCAAATTGCAAATTCCCAACCGACAGGTTCAGGACATGGATAAGTTCACCAAGCTCACGGGCGTCGCCGCCCCCCTGCCGATCGTCAACATCGATACGGACATGATCATTCCGAAGGATTACCTGAAGACGATCAAGCGCACGGGTCTGAGCAAGGGTCTTTTCGCCGAAATGCGCTTCAACGAAGACGGCACGGAAAACCCGGATTTCGTCCTGAACAAGCCGGGGTACCGCAACGCGCAGATTCTCGTCGCAGGCGACAATTTCGGCTGCGGTTCGTCGCGCGAGCATGCGCCGTGGGCCCTGCTCGACTTCGGCATCCGCTGCGTGATCTCGACTTCTTTCGCCGACATCTTCTACAATAACTGCTTCAAGAACGGCATTCTGCCGATCAAGGTCAGCCAGGAAGATCTGGACAAGCTGATGGACGACGCTTCGCGCGGCGCTAATGCAACCCTCACCATCGATCTCGAAGCCAAGGAAATTCACGGGCCCGATGGCGGCACGATTTCCTTCGACCTCGACGATTTCAAGCGCCATTGCCTGCTCAACGGTCTGGACGATATCGGCCTGACCATGGAAAAGGCTGGCAGCATCGACGCATTCGAGGCCAAGCGCGCCGAACAGCGTCCCTGGGCATAATGACGGCATGCGCTATATATACTCGGCCAGAATGCCCGCCAGAACGCCCGGCTGCAGGTCTGGCGGCCTGCACAAGTGAATAGGACACGATTGGCTGGAATGGCCCGAGAAGATCAAAGCGGCGACTGGGCGGGACGTCTTTCGCCCTCGCTGGACGAAATCGAATCCATCGCGATTGAAGCTCTTGCGCATCTGCCGCAGGAGTTTCGTGCGTTGTGCGGCGACATCATCATCCAGATCGCCGACTTTCCTGACGACCAGATCATCGAGGATATGGGGCTGGAAACGCCTTTCGACCTGCTCGGCCTTTTTGAAGGACGCGGCATCGGCGAACGTTTCAGCCTGCAGACCGGCGAAGGTCCGAACCGCATCACGCTTTATCGTCGCGCGATCCTCGACTACTGGTCCGAACATGAAGAAGTGCTGGGCGATATCATCACCCATGTGCTGATTCACGAGATCGGCCACCATTTCGGCCTGTCGGACGACGATATGGAAAATATCGAGGCTCAGGCGGAGTAGCCGCTGCCGATTTTTTTTGGAGCGGCTTAAAACGCGCCATCTTCCTCCAGGAATTTGATCGCCATGAGCGCAGCGCATCGGCTGAGCAAGATGTCTCGTTCATCTGAAAGGTCGGCGGCAAAGCGATCCGCAAGCCTGCGATATGAAGAGTCAATTGCCGGATTTATAAGGTAGCGCGTTTCCATTCTGTCACAAGTCGAGCTATCCGGTTTTATACTCATCGACATGGCTTCCTGCTGAAATCCGGAAAGTATCATAAAAAAGGCGCCCTCACCGGGCGCCTTTTCCATTTCCTGTTACGCCACGCTCAGGCGAACATCGATATTGCCGCGCGTTGCATGCGAGTAGGGGCAGACGATGTGCGCTGCCTGAACCAGTTCTTCGGCCTTCGCCTTGTCCACGCCCGGCAATGCCACTTGCAGTGCGACATCAAGGCCAAAGCCGGTGCCGTCCTCACGCGGACCGATACCGACCGTCGCGGTCACGGTGCTGTCGGCTGCAATGGCAACTTTTTCCTTTGCGGCAACGAACTTCAACGCACCGAGGAAGCAGGCCGCATAACCGGAAGCGAAAAGCTGCTCGGGATTGGTGCCCTCGCCGCCCGAGCCGCCCAGTTCCTTCGGCGTATCGAGAACGACGCTCAGCCGTCCGTCAGCGGTTTTGGCGCTTCCCGTGCGGCCGCCGGTTGCTGTGGACTGGGTGGTGTACAGAATTGACATCTGGGTTTCTCCTTTGGTTTGTCTTCGCAGCCAAACTCGCAGATTTTTAAATTGCGCGCAATCTAATTTTGCAAAATATAATATCACGATTATATGATGCACAATCCAATTGCGTATGCTGTATATATCGACCAAGGAGTTGTCTGAATGAAGCGCGACGATCAGGATTCGAATCTCGACCTTTCCAACATGGTCTGCTTTGCGATCTATTCGACCGCAAATGCGTTGACGCGCGCCTATCAGCCGATCCTCAACAAACTCGACCTCACCTATTCGCAGTTTCTGGTGATGATCGTGCTGTGGGAACAGGACGATCGGACAGTCTCGGAGATCGGCGCACAACTCAATCTGGACTCAGGCACGCTGACGCCGCTGCTGAAACGCCTCGAAGCAGCCGGACGCATTGCGCGGCGACGCGATGCGCGGGACGAGCGGCAGGTGCGCATCACATTGACCGACGAAGGCCGGGAATTGCGCAAGCAGGCCGAGAACATCCCGGAGCAGGTGTTCTGCGCACTGGGTCAGCCTGTCGATGAGTTGCAGGATCTGCGCGCACGCTTGCTCGGTATACGCGGCAATCTCGCCAACAGCCTCAACCGCTAACAAAAAGCGCCGGAAAACCGGCGCTTGGACTTCTGATAAGGCTACGCAGATCAGCGATAATGGTTGTTGAAACGCTTGTCGTACCAAAGCCAGCCAAGACCGGCGGCCGCTACGATCAGCGGGAAAATGTACCAAAAGAAGACCCCCGAAGTCATGGCTTCAATCTCCCTAAAACGCGTCTTGCCATAAGATGTAATACGATCGCCGGCAAAATCCAAGCTGTGACGCCGAGAAAAGAGACGACCAGGCCGCTCCCCGGCGTGAAATTAAAGGTGTTGCCCAGAACCCCGACAGCGAGAAACGCCGTGGAAAGGCGATCAAGATTGTTCGCCAGCAACTTGGTTCGTTCGTTGTGTATCAAACTCATATCGCCCTCATCCCGATCAATTCTTATCCCGAAGCTTAAGGGACCGCCACCCGCATCAAACAAAAAGCGCCGGTTTCCCGGCGCTTTTCAATCTCAGTGCTGAGAAAGCAGATCAGACCGCAAGCGCCTTCGGCTTGATGAGGCCGCGCGCGACCAGCAGTTCAGCAATCTGGATCGTGTTGAGAGCAGCGCCCTTGCGCAGATTGTCCGAGACCACCCACATGGCAAGACCGTTTTCGACGGTGATATCCTCGCGGATGCGGCTGATATAGGTCGCGTCTTCGCCAGCGGATTCATAAGGCGTGATGTAGCCGCCATTCTCGTGCTTGTCGACAACCTGGCAGCCCGGGGCTTCGCGCAGGATTTCGCGCGCTTCTTCCGGCGTGATCGGGTTTTCGAACTCGATATTGACCGCCTCGGAGTGGCCGATGAAGACCGGAACGCGGACAGCGGTTGCCGTCAGCTTGATCTTCGGATCGAGCATCTTCTTGGTTTCGGCCACCATCTTCCATTCTTCCTTGGTGTAGCCGTCTTCCATGAAGACATCGATATGCGGGATCACGTTGAACGCGATGCGCTTGGTGAACTTCTTGGCCGTGACCGGATCGGCTACGAAAACAGCGCGTGACTGTTCAAAAAGCTCATCCATGCCTTCCTTGCCCGCACCCGAAACCGACTGATAGGTCGACACGACAACGCGCCTGATCTTGGCGACATCGTGCAGCGGCTTCAAGGCCACGACGAGCTGGGCGGTCGAGCAGTTCGGATTGGCAATGATGTTCTTCTTGCGGAAGCCTTCGATTGCGTCCGGGTTCACTTCCGGCACGATCAGCGGCACTTCGGCGTCATAACGCCAGGCCGAGGAATTATCGATGACGACACAGCCCTGCTTGCCGATCTTCGGCGACCATTCCTTGGAAATCTCGCCGCCGGCAGACATCAGGCAGATGTCCGTATCGGAGAAATCATACGTGTCGAGCGCCTTGACCTTCAGCGTCCGGTCACCATAGGACACTTCCGTACCCTGGCTGCGGCGCGATGCAAGCGCGACAACTTCGTCAGCCGGAAAGCCGCGTTCCTCGAGGATATTGAGCATTTCGCGCCCGACATTTCCGGTGGCGCCGACAACTGCAACCTTGAAACCCATTTTTCGTCTCCTGTCCCTCTCCGCTTCCAGATTCGGAACCCCGCAGGCCACGCGGGACTTCCGCCCCCGGGCCAGACCCGGGGAGAGGGCGAGCAGGCCAAGGGAATCAGACCGTTTTCGTGGTCGTTTTGGTAATGGCCGTGAGTGTTTTGGAAATCGAAGGCATGCGCGCTGCCCCGGCAAGAATGCCGGCAGTTCCAAGCGAAACTGACGCTACGTTGACGCGATCCACGCGGGTTCTCCTTCGTTCGCCACTGCTTTTACGCGGTTTATAGATGGAGTCAATTCTCCATCCCCGCAAGGAGCGCATTTTTTGGCGCTTTATTGCTTCCCTTCAGTATTTCAAGCCGTCAGTTCTGTCTCATACTAAAGACTACTGCACGAATCCCCTTTTTCGGTTCATCATGCAAGTGTGAGGAGAGCGCCCGGACAGTTGAGAGGAATTGTCCCGGCGCACCAGGCGAACTTCATTTACCCGGTGAAGAAGTATCGCCCTACATTTGCCCGCAGGGCTCTGTTTGGGAGGACAGATTAATGGCAGTCTCGTCAAGTGCCGAGGTCGGCACGCAGAAAATGACGAGCGAAGAACGCAAGGTAATTTTTGCGTCATCGCTTGGTACCGTCTTCGAATGGTACGATTTCTATCTCTATGGAACGCTTGCAGCCTTCATCGGCGCGGCATTCTTCAACGAATATCCGGAAGCAACCCGAAACATCTTCGTTCTGCTCGCCTTCGCGGCAGGCTTCCTCGTGCGCCCCTTCGGCGCCCTTGTTTTCGGACGCATCGGCGATCTCGTCGGGCGTAAATACACATTCCTTGTGACCATCGTCATCATGGGCGCGTCCACGTTTCTCGTGGGTATCCTGCCCGGCTCGGCCACGCTTGGCATTTTCGCACCGATCATCCTGATCGTCCTTCGCATGCTGCAGGGTCTCGCACTCGGCGGTGAATATGGCGGTGCGGCAACCTATGTTGCGGAACATGCTCCGAACAATCGCCGTGGTTTCTTCACGTCATGGATCCAGACCACGGCAACGCTTGGCCTGTTCCTGTCGCTGCTGGTCATTCTGGGCATCCAGACCATGATGAGCAAGGAAGCCTTCGCCGCCTGGGGCTGGCGCATTCCGTTCCTCGTCTCGATCCTCCTGCTTGGCATTTCCGTCTGGATTCGCATGCAGATGAGCGAGTCGCCCGCATTCAAGCGCATGAAGGAAGAAGGCAAGACTTCGAAGGCACCGCTTTCTGAAGCTTTCGGCCAGTGGAAGAATGCAAAGATCGCGCTCATCGCCCTTTTCGGCCTCACCGCCGGTCAGGCCGTCGTCTGGTATTGCGGTCAGTTCTACGCCCTGTTCTTCCTTCAGAACGTTCTGAAGGTCGAAAACCAGTCGGCCAATATCATGGTCGCCATCGCACTCCTGATCGGCACCGGCGGTTTCGTCTTCTTTGGCTGGCTGTCCGACAAGATCGGTCGCAAGCCAATCATTATGGCGGGCCTGCTTCTGGCCGCCGTAACCTACTTCCCGCTGTTCAAGGCGCTGACCCATGCCGCAAACCCGGCTCTGGCCCAGGCCGAACAGACGATCAAGGCGACCGTTACGGCTGCTCCCGGCGATTGCAACTTCCAGTTCAACGCCACCGGCACGTCGAAGTTCACCACGTCTTGCGATGTCGCGACAAGCTTCCTCGCCAAGAGTTCGGTGCCTTATGAGATCGTGCAGACGGCAGCGGCCGGAACGCCTGCAACCATCACGCTCGGTGACAGCACGATCACGTCTTACGACGCCGTTCAGGCTGGCGCCGATGCTGCGGCCAAGCAGTCGGCTCTGTCTCACGACGTGAACCTTGCCTTGCAGAAGGCTGGCTTCCCGCTCGTTCGCGATCCCGCGAAGGTGCCGGACAGCAAGCTCGACGCATTTGTCGCCGCCAATCCGGAACTTCAGCTGAATGCCGAAGCGATCCGCGGCGGCGAGAAGGCCATGGTTCCGGCTGCCGATCTGGTGAAGCAGAAGCTTCTGACCCAGACTGAGGCGGACGGACTGGGTGTCAGCACGCCACAGGCCGTCTTCACGATCCCGGGCGCCGGCGCATTCAAGATGGTTGCCGACCCCGCAGAGGTCAATTGGGTTCTGACAATCGCTATCCTGACCGTCCTCGTCATCTATGTGACGATGGTGTATGGCCCGATTGCCGCGATCCTCGTCGAGATGTTCCCGACCCGCATCCGCTACACCGGCATGTCGTTGCCATATCATATCGGCAATGGCTGGTTCGGCGGTCTGCTTCCGGCTGGCGTGTTCGCACTCAGCGCGGCCAAGGGCGATATCTACTACGGCCTCTGGTATCCGATCATCATCGCCTCCATCACCTTTGTGATCGGCATGATCTTCGTCAAGGAAACCAAGGGCGTCGACCTGCACAAGCTCGACTGACCATCGTCAACCGCACAAATTGAAACGCCGCCCTCCCGGGGCGGCGTTTTCATGTTCGTATGGTGCCACTATCGGCGGTATTGCGCCTCGATTTCGATCAGCTTCTGCTTGCGCCACAGACCGCCACCGTAGCCCGTCAGCGATCCGTCCGCGCCGATCACGCGATGGCAGGGGATAATGATGGCAATCTGGTTCGCCCCGTTGGCCCGCGCCACCGCGCGCACCGCAAGCGGCTTTTCCATGGCCTGCGCAAGTTCGCTGTAGCTACGCGTGTCCCCTGCCCGGATATTCTGAAGTTCGCGCCAGACATGCTGCGTGAAAGCACTGCCATGCAGAACCAGCGGCAGGTCGAACGTCGGGGAATTGCCCTCGAAAAAGGCATTCAGCTGTCGCTCGACAAGATCATGCGTGTCGAAACGGCCAATCCCCAGATCGCCGCGGCAGGTGGCATATAGTTTCTTGAGCTCAGCGGGCAGCGCCTTGCGATCGACGAATTCGAGAAGATGCAGGTTTCGCGCGTCACAGATGGCTATCATCGTGCCGAGCGGCGTCCTGATCCAATCGGCCCGCAGCAAGCCATCGCCGCGCAATTTTCCGGGCGGCAGTCCGAGAATACGCGCAAAGGCGCCGCGGAAAGCTTCGGGAGATTCAAATCCCGCGTCGATCTGCGCATCGATCACACGCCCGCCATCGGCAAGCGCCTGGAACCCGTGCCGCAGGCGCTCCTGCCGCGCCATTTCGAGAAACGTCATTCCGAAATGGCGGCGGAAACTGCGACGGACGGTCGAAGGATCAAGCCCCAGCCGGGCCACATCCTCTTCGCTCCAGCGTCGCTCCGGTTCGGCTTCAAGCGCGTCGAGAAGCTTCCTGACGGCCGGTTCCGCTTCGGCGGCGGGCTGTAACGGATGGCATCTTTTGCATGGCCTGAATCCATCGGCCATGCATTCGGCAACCGATGCGAAGAAACGGCAGTTTTCCTGTTTCGGTTTGCGCGCCGGACAGGTCAGGCGGCAGAAAATTCCGGTCGAGATAACGCCGACATAGGCCCTGCCCTCAAAAGCGGCATCGCGGGCGACAAGTGCATCGTAAAGTTTGTTTTGATCAGGGAGCGTGAACAACATGCCGCTATTCTTATGCAGCGAAGCACGAATTTACAGCCTCAAATCGGGCACTTATTCAAAAAAGAAAAGCCCGCCATGCAGAATGCATGACGGGCCATATATCAAGCGATCCTGTCGCGCTTATGCAGCGGAAAGCTTAGAGAACTTGTCGAGGATTGCGTCGCCCATTTCGACGGTGCCGACCTTGGACTTGCCTTCCGACCAGATGTCGGCAGTGCGCAGGCCATCATTGAGAACCTGTGCAATCGCTGCTTCCAGACGATCCGCTTCGTCGACGAGATTGAACGAATAACGCAGGCACATGGCAAGCGAAGCAATCATCGCAATCGGATTGGCAACGCCCTTGCCGGCGATATCCGGTGCCGAACCGTGAACCGGCTCGTAAAGCGCCTTGCGCTTGCCGGTTTTGGAATCGACCGCACCGAGCGAAGCCGACGGCAGCATGCCCAGCGAGCCGGTCAGCATCGCGGCCACGTCCGACAGCATATCGCCGAACAGGTTGTCCGTAACGATGACGTCGAACTGCTTCGGCCAGCGCACAAGCTGCATGCCGCCAGCATCGGCCAGCATATGCTCCAGTTCCACGTCGGCGTGTTTTTCCTTGTGGCGCGCGGTGACGACCTGATTCCACAGAACGCCGGACTTCATCACGTTGCGCTTTTCCATCGACGTGACCTTGTTGCGGCGCGTGCGCGCCAGCTCGAAGGCGACATCGGCGATGCGTTCGATTTCGTAGGTGTCGTAGACCTGCGTATCGATGCCGCGCTTCTGGCCGTTGCCGAGGTCGATGATTTCCTTAGGCTCGCCGAAATAGACGCCGCCGGTCAACTCGCGCAGGATAAGGATATCGAGACCTTCGATAACTTCCGGCTTCAGCGAGGAAGAATGGGCCAGTGCCGGATAGCAGATGGCCGGGCGAAGATTTGCATAAAGCTGCATCTCCTTGCGCAGACGCAGAAGACCGGCTTCAGGGCGCACTTCATAAGGCACGCTGTCCCACTTCGGACCGCCAACGGCACCGAAAAGCACGGCATCGGCGGCCAGCGCCTTCTCCATATCCGCATCGGAAATCGCCTGGCCATGCGCATCATAGGCGGAACCGCCAACCAGACCTTCTTCCGTCTCGAAACCGAGATTGAGGCCTGAGTTGAGGAAAGCGATGATCTTGCGGACTTCCGCCATCGCCTCTGGGCCGATGCCGTCGCCGGGCAGGAGAAGGAGTTTTCTGGATGCCATAATGCCAAGCCTCTGTTTTATTTCGCATATTCCACAAAACGGAGATCCGCTTTTTTCAAGAATATCGCGTTCAAATTCACGACAACAACAAACAGCAGGAGGCCGTCCGCCATCATCTTTATCAAGTTCCGCGAGGGTTATAGAGCCCCGTTGTCCGACAAGCAATAATGCGCGTGGCTGAAACTAATGAAAAAGATAGGGGCTTGTGTGGAAATTATATAACAGCGGGAAAAGCAGACATGTTCCGCGCGCCAAGCCTCCGGCCAGCACCAGAAAGGCCCGCTATCACTCCGTCAAACTGCGCGCTTCTGACGGGAGCATGATGGGAATGCCGCCCCGGACCGGATATGCAAGCTTTGCCTTGTGCGAGATCAGTTCGCCATGTTCCGCGTCATATTCAAGCGCCCCTTTGGTTATAGGGCATACGAGAAGTTCCAGCAGGCGCACGTCGATATTGCCGGTTTCCGTCTTGTCGTCCATGATCCTATTCCTGAAATCTACTGTAAACGCGATCCGAAATCGTCGTCCTTCACTCGGGCCAGCACCATTTCGGTGATGGCGATCAACGTCGCTGCACGCGTCTTCAAATCCGGGGCTTCCAGAAGCGCCTGTTTTTCAGCCGGGCCGAAAGGCGACATGATGGAGAGCGCATTGACGAGGGTCTCGTTGTTTGCCCGCGCGATGCTATCCCAATCGGCTTCCAGATTGTGCGCCTCGAGATAATCCCGGAACGCACCCAGCAAGGCTTCACGGTCGATCTCCGATGACTCCCGCGACTGCTCCAGGTCGGCAAGGAACGGCATGATCCGGCACTGCCGATAAGGCTGGCGGCAATTGATCTCCTCGCGCACGCGAAAACGGCAGATGCCCTGCAAGGTGATCAGCAAGCGGCCATCGCCGGTTTCGGCAAAAGTGGTGATACGGCCAAGACAACCGACACTGCTCAACTGCGGGCGAAGGCTTTCGTCCAGTTCGTCGGTCGGCTCATCATCCTCGCCGTCGATTTTCGGCTGGATCATGCCGATGATGCGCTTGCCGGCCAGCGCATTCTCGACCATCGCCAGATAGCGCGGTTCGAAAATGTTGAGCGGAAGCTGGCCACCGGGCAGAAGCAGCGCCCCTTTCAACGGGAAAACCGGCACAGTCTCAGGAATATCCGCGCCCGTCCTGTAACGGGCATTGCCCACTTGCATTACAACCTCCCTTTAGGGCTCACGCGACATGCGCCCTAACAGTTGGAATCCGCATGGCGGGCAAAGCGCAATTTGTCCGCCATGCTCCCGACCGCTCGCGGTCAGGAAAACAGAAGCGACGACAGCTTGCGCCGTGCGCCGAGCGTCGCGGGATCGGCATTGCCCCACGCCTCGAAGAACTGGAGCAACTGCTTGCGCGCACCGTCATCGTTCCACTCGCGGCTGGCCTTCATGATGAAAAGCAGCTCATTGGCCGCATCTTCACGCCGCCCCTGCGCGTTACGCACCTGCGCAAGATCGAACCGGGCCTGATAATCATTGGGATCAGCCTGAATTCGCTTTTCGAGTTCAATCGGATCACCGATGAGCTTGACCTGGTCGGCCAGTGCAAGACGTGCTTCCAGCGCCCGGACGGCAGGCGCGTTCTGCTTGTCTGCAGGAATCTGGGCCAGAATTTCCCGCGCCTTTTCCGCGTCGCCGGATTCCAGAAGGCAGGTCGCAAGACCGACAACTGCGTCGACATTATCCGGGACGGCATGAAGGATCGACGAGAATATCTCAGACGCCTGAACGAAATCGCCAGCTTCAACCAGTTCGTTCGCCGCCGCGATTGCCTCGGCAATCGCAGTTTCAGCGTCACTCGGCCCGCCAACCTTGGCGATGAACTCCTTCACCTTCGATTCAGGCACAGCCCCCATGAAACCGTCAACCGGCTGGCCGTTGACGAAAGCGATGACCGCCGGAATGGATTGAATGCCAAGCTGGCCGGCAATCGCCGGATGGTCGTCGATATTCATCTTGACCAGCTTGACGGCGCCGCCAGCCTCGCGGACCGCCTTTTCAATGATCGGGGTCAACTGCTTGCAGGGACCGCACCATGGCGCCCAGAAATCCACCAGCACCGGCTGCTTGCGGGATTCTGCGATTACATCCGCCTGAAAGCCTGCCGTCGTGGTGTCCTTGACGAGATCCGCTCCTCCAGCAGCGGCCTGCGGCGCGCCGAAAGAGACATTCGCCGTCATCTGGCCACCCGCGCCAGCATAAGGATTGTTTTGGCTGCTCATAAGAAATTCCTTCGTATTTTCCGGTCGATGCAACGCTCCGCATGCAAGCCCGCGTCGTTCATTCAGTTCGTATCTTCGAAAGCCAATTTCAAGACGGTCGATTCAGCAGTTGCGCTGTAACTTAGCGCTTCTGTTTCCCACTTCAATCGCCAATCGCCGCGTGGGAAAGCTGCCGTTCCGACCACCAGTCTATACCTAAGCATCAGCCTTGGCACGCTCGGAAACGGCCAGAATGCGCGGTTCGTGTCCCGTGGACTTGAGGAAAGCAACCAGATCATCGCGCTTGATGGAAGTCGTGGCTTCGTTGGTCAGCGGATGCCCGTTGATGACATCATGCTTCATGAGATCGGCATCAAGGATTACCTGCACATTGTGTGCGGTATCGTTGACCGCGCCGAACACGGTGACCGAACCGGGAATCACACCCAGATATTCCATCAGCTTTTCCGGCTTGCCAAACGAAACACGGCTTGCCGCACCGATCAGTTGATGGATCGATTTCAGATCGACCACCGCGTCCTCCTCGACCGTCACGAGAAAGAAATTGTCCTTCTTGTCTTTCAGGAAGAGATTCTTCGTGTGACCGCCCGGAATTTCACCGCGCAGGCTTTGGGAATCGGCAACCGTGAACAAAGGAGGATGTTCAACAGTCTTTACTTCGATACCGAGTTTATCAAGATAGTCGTGTAGCTCGCTCGGCGACAAAGGCATGGTCCCACCCCATTCTGTTCGGCATTGAATATGTTGCACATGTCGCCGCGCTCCTCACGCTTCGGCGACACACCACAGCTTATAGACCATGGATAGAGGCTTAGAAACCACGCAAAACAAATTGGATTGCTTGTCAGAAGCACAGCGGTTTGACTCGCACCAATCCTACAGAGTTCAGCCCCCCGAGCAGGCGCTTACCTCCTGTCTGGGGAAGAAATCACAGCGGAATCCAGGCCCTACACCTCAAAATAACGACATGAATACAGATAGTTAGCCAACGGCTCACAGCCAATTTCGTCGAAAAGACATTTTCATGTAATTTCCCTGTTGCAATCTCGGAAGCGTTAGTTCATATACCGCCTGCCTGACGGAAACGACTGGCGCGAGCGGGTGTAGCTCAGGGGTAGAGCACAACCTTGCCAAGGTTGGGGTCGAGGGTTCGAATCCCTTCGCCCGCTCCAGTTTTCCGATCAGATAGGCAACAAAGTCCCGGCTTCGTCCGGGATTTTTGCTTTTTCAGGCGTGTTTCCATACGATTTCTGCAAGGTCATCTGTTCAGCCAGCGCCAAGCGCCAGCTGAATCCTCGACCTGTGAATAAAGCGAACGTCACGTGACCACGTTTTCTTCGTATGTCCGTTTAACCCCCGGCACACAGAGACAAGCTGGTACGATCAACACGGCAATAAGCATCATCGCTATGAAAGTCGTGTGCAGCGCGTGTTGAAGCGCCAGTCGAAGTTCCTGCTGATCTATGAGCATGTCGGCGCCATTCAGGAGATCCCGCAGTTGGTCTGACGTAATAGCCTGGCCATGATTGGCGTTGGCAAGACCGTATGTCAGCACCGCGCCCAGAATGGCCGCTCCGAGCGTGCTGCCAAGATTGCGCGAAAAGACATTCGATGCAGTGGCACTGCCGCGTTCGGACCAGTTCACGCTGTCCTGCGTCAGGATCAGCGCCCCGATGTTGAGCAGGCCCATTCCGAAACCCATGATCAGCGAACCGGCGCCCGCCATCGTGGCCGAGCTGGACGGGTCAAGCATGACGAGCAACGAGGTTCCGATCGGAATACAAATGCTTCCGACAATCATGATCGGGCGCAATCCGAACCGCGTAAACTGCCGCGAAGCAATCGTCGCCCCGCAAGGCCAGCCCAGCAGCAGCATGGTCAGGGCAAAGCCCGCGACCACCAGAGAACGGTCGAGAACCGTCTGCACATACATCGGCAGAAACGTCGTCAGTCCCATGATCGACATGCTGGCAAGGAAAACCGCCAGATTGGAAAATGCTATCGGGCGCTTCAGCCACAAGCCGGGCGCGACCATGGGTTCCTTTGCGCGCCGTTCCTGCCAGATGAAGGCAACCAACGACAAGCCGAAGAGAACCAATGCCAGAATCGCTTCCGGCGAGACGGCGCTTTCCATGAGGGTAAGCGCAATCATCAGGGATGAAATCGAGACGGCAAAAAGCGCTGCGCCAAGCACATCGACCGATACGGGTTTGGAGCGTTTTTCTTCATGCAGGAAGAGGAGAAAGCCCGACGCCGCCAGCATACCGACCGGCACGTTTATCCAGAACACCCACGCCCAGCTGAGATTGTGAATGATCAGGCTGCCCAGGAGCGGGCCGACAACGGCTGACAGCGCCCACACGCTGGCGAGGTATCCCTGAACCTTGCTGCGCTGTGCGCCCGGAAAAAGGTCGGCGACAACAGTCATGGATGCGGGCTGGATCGCCCCTGCCCCAATGCCCTGCAATAGCCGGAAGACAATCATGGAAGGCATCGACCATGCAAAGCCCGCCAGTATCGACGCGATCAGGAACAGGGCAATGCCGAAAATGAGCACTGGCTTGCGACCGTATATATCGGCCAGTTTTCCAAACACGACGGTCGTCGCGGTCTGGGTCAAGAGGAACGATGAGAAAACCCAGGAATAGAGATTGAGCTGACCCAATTGCGCAGCGATCTGCGGCATTGCGGTCGATACGATTGTAGCCTCGACTGCAATCATGGCCATGCTTGCCATGATCGCGGCAACAACGAGCCCGCGATGAGAATGTTTTTCTGTCATGGATTGCCTTCAGACCGGAACGGTCGTCGTTGAGTGGAAGCCTCCTCGCTCCCAACCCTGTTTCTTAGACCTGCCCGATCACCACCGCAATAGGTTGCCCGCCCCGGTCGGTACACATTATTGCTACCACGTTTCCACCTATCAGCGGTCAGGCGTGCCAGAACAGCTATCGAGCCGTTTGTCCATCACGATGCGGCTTGTTTTAACAGGCAACCTGTCCGACAACGCTTCACACTTTTGAGACTCTTGGAGAATGACCATGACAAACAGCACGACGCCCTATTTCCTTGAAGACACGGACGAGAGCGAGATTTCCTCCGATGTCGCAGGCATCGGCAACTTGCTGGTAACCACGCATATTCCCATCCGGGCAGATGGCACAATGGAAACCGGCGATATAACCGCTCAGAGCGAATGCACGCTCAACAGTCTCAGGATCTCACTGGAAAAGGCAGGCAGCAGCCTGGCAAACGTCATTCATTTGACGATCTACCTGACCGATATCAACGAACGTCCTGCCTTTAACGAGGTTTACCTGCGCTTCTTCAAGAAACCTTTTCCGGTTCGCTGCGCTGTCGGCGTGGCGGGACTGGCCACGCCGGAGATGCGGGTCGAAGTCACGGCTATGGCGGTACGCAATCAGTAGCCGCCGACACACGGCGTAACTCGCCTTATCGGGGCCGCGGGACATGAACGGCCCCGAATTCGCGCTCCCTCAGCGGAATCCTGCACGATAAGCATATAATCATACGCTAATTTCATAATTCGTTTCCGCGAGCGGCCTAGCCGACGCTTGCGTGTTTATGCAATGCTCGTGCGTCAGACCAGTGGAGGGGTCGATAAGATGAGAAAAATCATAACAATAATGGGTATCGCAGGCGCTATTCTGGCAACGGGGTTCGCGGCTCATGCGGGAGAGACGCTGGATCGCGTCATGGAAAAGAAGGCCATGGTTGTCGCAACCAATGCAGGCTGGCCTCCGCAAAGCTTTCTGGACGATTCCAACCAGCTCGTGGGATTCGACGTTGACGTTGCCAATGAGATCGGCAAGCGTCTGGGCGTCGCCGTATCCTTCGAGACACCGGACTGGGCAACCTTGACCGGCGGACGCTGGCAGGGACGCTATGACGTAGGCGTCGGATCGGTCACGCCGACCAAGGCGCGCGCCAATGTCATCGATTTTGCCGGTATTTATTATTACAGCCCATATGTCTATGTCGTACACAAGGACAGCGAAGCGAAATCGGTCGCTGACCTCAAAGGCAAGGTTATCGGCGTCGAGACAGCCACCACGTCGGAAGATTATGCGCGTCACCAGCTGGAGATCGACGCCCCCGGCCTTCCCCCCATCGAATACAAGCTCGAACCCGGTGAAATTCGCACCTTCGCAGATTCCATGCTGCCGTTCGACGACCTGAGACTGGGAGATGGCGTTCGTATCGATGCGATCGTCGCACCGGAGCAGACGGCCCAGAACGCCATCAAGAACGGCTATCCCGTAAAAATCCTCGAAGGCGACTATGCCTTCCGTGAGCCGCTCGTCGTTATCGCCGAAAAGAACGATCCCGAATGGACCGCCAAGATTGGCGAAATCATCAAGCAGATGAAGACCGACGGCACTCTCGGGACACTCACCGCAAAGTGGTACGGCAAGGACTACAGCGCCGACTGACCTGTCCCTTGCTTCGATATTGAAATGAGCCATCCATGCGGTGGCTCATCCGATACCCCTATTTTGGTGTTACGATGACATATCCCGTCACTTACTACAGCCGTACCAAGGCAGACGACTTCGCACGTCCGACGCTGGAGCGTGAGATAACAGCAGATGTCGCGGTGATTGGCGGCGGACTTGCCGGATTGTCGGCGGCCTTGCAGATGGCGCGCGCCGGCAAGAAAGTAGCTGTTCTGGAAGCCGAAAGCATTGGCTTTGGCGCATCAGGGCGCAATGGCGGATTTGTCAGCCCCGGTTTTGCGACCGGCGGCGATGCGATTGCCGCCCGTGCCGGGAGCAATGTCGCCAGAACGCTTCACGAAATGTCGATCGAAGGCGTCGAGTTCGTTCGCCAGAACATTGCCTCGCTGAATATCGAGGAAGCCCAGCTATCACCCGGCATCATGAGCGTTCGTCGCCATGACGATGGCGACAGCCTGAAACACTACGCCGACGAACTCTACCGCGACTACGGCTACAAGCTCGATTTCCATACAACAGCCGAAACCCGCAACATTTTGAATTCCAGGCGCTATTTCCAGTCTGTCACTGATCCCAATGCCTTTCATATCCATCCCTTGAATTATCTGCGGGCGCTTGGGCGCGAGATAGAGCGGCTTGGCGGACGGATATTCGAGCACAGCCGTGTCGTTCAATTGCTCGACCACGGTGATGGCAAGCTTGTAAAGACGGCTCAGGGACAGGTCAAAGCAGGCGCCGTACTGATAACCACCGGCGGCTACACAGACGGTCTCGTCGGGCAGATCAAGCGGGCCTACCTGCCCATCGCAACCTATGTGATGGTAAGCGAGGAAGCGCCCGAACTGATTGCGTCGGCAATTCGCACCACATCCGCCATCGGTGATAACCGGCGGGCGGGCGACTATTACCGTGTGATCGACGGTGGCCGCAGACTGTTGTGGGGCGGACGCATCACGACAAGAGCAGCGGATACCCCCGGCGTCGTGCGGGAACTGCGCAGCGAAATGGAGGGGACCTACCCTCAGCTCGCTTCGCTGAAGACGGAACTCGCATGGTCGGGCCTTATGTCCTATGCGAGACATCTCATGCCACAGATCGGCAAGCTGGACCGCGCCACATGGTATTGCACGGCATTTGGCGGCCACGGGCTCAATACGACCGCCATCGGCGGCAAGGTCGTCGCCGAAGCCATCTGCGGACAAAGTGACCGGTACAAGCTTTTCGAGAAATTCGGGCTGGTCTGGGCCGGAGGAGCTGCGGGTCTCGCAGCTGCCCAGCTGACCTATTGGAAATTGCAGATGCAGGATTGGCTTGCCGAGCGAAAAGCAGGCTGACAGGGGAGAGAATATGCTCGGGAGGTTTTTTCTGACACGGCCAGAGGCCGCTAAACGGACTGTTCAGGTAGCGTTTTTTGTTATCCTGACAGCGCTCTTCTGTTTCATGAATGTCCGGTTCTCGGGCATAACAAACTGGCTGGGGATCGACCCCAAAGTCGCGAAGGCGGGTTTCACCAAGGCGACGTTGCTTTCCTCCGTTCTGCTCAGTCTCATAATCTTCGCCAATTGGAGCTTTCTGAGACTTTTTCCGCGTTGGGCACAGATCATCGCCATTTGGACGGAACTGTTCCTGCTGCTGATGATCTTCTTTTATTCATTCAATCTCTCGTTTGAATTCATCGCCAGAAAGATCGGATTTCTCATCAGTCAGGGCGTCGTCACGACGCTTTATATTTCCACCGCCTCCATCTTCTTCGCAACCGTTCTGGCGCTCATCGGCGCCGTGGCCAAACTCTCCAAGAACGGTCTGGTCTACGGTCTGGCGACGTTCTACACATCGCTCTTCCGCGGCCTGCCATTGCTGATGCAGATTTACATTATTTACCTGGGCTTGCCGCAGGTGGGTTATGTCATCGGGCCGATTCCCGCCGGTATTCTGGCGCTGTCCCTGTGCTATGGCGCTTACATGACGGAAATCTTTCGTGCCGGCATCGAAAGCATCCCGCGCGGACAGCAGGAAGGTGCCGCGGCCTTGGGCCTCGGACCATCACAAACAATGTGGCTGGTCATTCTTCCTCAGGCGATGCGCATCATCATTCCGCCAACGGGCAACCAGTTCATCGCCATGCTGAAAGACTCGTCGCTGGTCTCCGTCATCGGCGTATGGGAACTCATGTATCTTGCCCGCACACAAGGCCAGACCGAGTTCCGGCACATCGAAATGCTCATAACCGCATCGATGATCTACTGGGCCCTGTCCGTCGTTCTGGAATATGGCCAGGCGAAACTCGAAGCTCGCTTCAAACGTTCTCTCGTGCGTTGAACGCGTCATCGTAGAGGCGTCGGGCCTGAAGCAACATCAAACGAAAATCGGCGCGGAATTACCGCGCCGATCCATTTTTAGAACCTTTTTTTGACTATCGCCGCCATCTGAGCGACATGCATGACAGGCCTGCATCGATCCGCCCGATTTCGCCTGTCTTGAGGGCAACAACCTTATATCCCTCCTTATCAAGCTTATCGATCGTGCGGGGATAGTCCGCGCCGACGAAAACGACATCGTTGACCCGAAGCGCATTGGCGGCTGCCTCTTCACCTTCCGGCGTCACAATTTCACGCATGCCTCGAAAGAAGCCGGAGCCCGCCAGCCTGTGCGTCGCAAGCACCGTCTCCTCGTCCAGCAGCGAACAGTCGGTCTTGAAGTGCAGTACACCCTTGGGCGTCTCTACAATTTCGGCGGCGTGTCCGAGCGCTGCCAGTGCAGCCCGAAGCCCTTCGGCGCCACTCTTGTCGGTACGCGCCGACAGGCCGATCATCACCACCTTGGGCGTCACCAGCACATCACCGCCATCGGCAAAACCGGGCGAAGGGAGCGACACGACATTCTCAAAGAGCGAACGCAGAACCGGTTCGATTTCAGCCGTCTCACCCATGCGCGATGGTGCGCCAGGACGCAGCAGAACTGCGCCTTCGTGGAACACCAGCGCCGGATCTTCTACAAATATCGAATCCGGAAAATCCTCCATCGGCGGCAGAACCGTCACCTCGACACCAGCGTTTCGCAACGCCTGCACATAGGCTTCGTGTTCTTCCCTGACACCTTCGTAGGTCGGATTACCCCTGTCATCGGCGCGCAAACCATTGACGACGGATCGTCCCGGCGTGCGGACGATAGCTGCATTGAATTGATAAACGGCGGTCATGGAAATCACTCGGGTTTGAGATAGGCTTCAGCAAGCTCGGTCCAGAAGGCCGCGCCGATGGGGATCAGATCATCGTTGAAATCGTAAGACGGGTGGTGGAGCTGGAAATCGTTCTCGCCCTTGCCGCCCCCCACAAAGAAGTAGGTTCCGGGTCGCTCACGGAGCATATAGGCAAAATCCTCGCTGCCCATGAAAGGACGCTCCAGATCGATCACGTTCGTCGCGCCAAACGACTTCACCGCCAGGGAGCGTGCGAAATCAGTTTCCGCGGTATGGTTGATCGTCGCATCATAACTGCGCAGATACTCCACTTCAGCAGTTAGTCCGAAGCTCTCTGCCTGATGCGCTGCAACACGTTTGATGCGTTGCTCGATCTGATCGCGGATGGTGGGCGAAAAAGTGCGAATACCGACGACGATTTCTGCCGTCGACGGAATGATATTGCTGGCCGAACCACCATGGAATGCGGCAACCGTCACAACTGCCGGATCGAGCGCTGGCACGTTACGCGACTTGATGGTCTGCAGGGCCATCACAATCGAAGCCCCCGCTGTTATGGGATCGGCAGTTTTTTCCGGTTCCGAACCGTGACCGCCGTAGCCGTTCACCCTGATAAACGCCTCATCGACCGCAGCCATGATCGGCCCATCGCGGAAGGCAAACTTGCCGAGGGGAATGCCGGGATCGTTGTGAAGGGCAAAAACAGCATCACAAGGAAAACGGTCGAACAATCCTTCGTCTATCATGATCTTGGCGCCGCCGAAATTCTCTTCCGCCGGCTGGAAAATCAGATGAATGGTTCCGTCGAAATTGCGCCGCTCAGCCAGAGCCTTGGCAGCACCGAGCAACATGGTCGTATGGCCATCATGTCCACAGGCATGCATCAGACCCGGGGACTTGCTGGAATAGGGCAGATTTGTCTGCTCATGAATGGGAAGCGCGTCGATATCGGCACGAATGCCGACCGACTTCCGGCCCGATCCATTCGTCAAAGTCCCGATGACCCCGGTTTTCGCAAGTCCTCGCGTGACCTTGTATCCCAGAGCCTCGAGCTGCCGCGCAATGATATCGGAAGTCCGTTTCTCCTCGAGTCCCAGTTCGGGGTGGGCATGAAGGTCGTGCCGCAAGGCTGTCAGCTCTGGAAGGTTGTTGCGAATAGCAGTTGAAAAATCGCGCATTCAAGCACCTCTTGTCGGAATTCGGTTCTCGAGACGCCGGAAGACCAGGACCAGACCCGCGGTCAATATCATGTAGATCAAGGCCAGCAGCAGAAGCGGCTCATAAGTGAGATAGGTTTCCTGGCGCACCCGCGAAACGACGCCGTAGACATCGACGACGGTTATGGTTGCTACCAGCGGCGTCGCTTTCAATTGAAGGACCGTTTCGCCGTTCAGTGTCGGCAGGGCGCGATGGATCGCGCGCGGCAGCCAGATGCGGCGAAACACTTTCCAGGGCGACATGCCGAATGCACGACCGGCCTGCAGCTCACCGGACGGCACACCGGCAAACGCACCGCGCATGACCTCCCCCTCATAGGCCGCGAAAGAGATCGTCAGCGCGGCAAGTCCATACGGCCATGCCTCGCGCAGATAAGGCCAGATAAAGGAGCCGCGAATGCCGGGAATGGAGGGGAACAGCGAACCAAGGCCGTAATAGAGCAGCCAAAGCTGCAGCAGCAATGGTGTTCCCCGGATGACGGTGCAGAACGCCTTCGCTGGCCAGCTCAACCACCATGGGCCAGTCACCTGAAGCAATCCCAGCGGCAGAGCCAGCATAAACCCCAGAATTGCAGACCCGAACAGCATGAACAGAGTTACCACGATGCCGGAACCCAGACGGGGCAGGTATTGCGGCAGCCAGTCCCAGCGGCCAAACACCACCGCCGAGGTGAACAGTGCGATAGCGATGACAATCAGCACAAGGCGGTGCGGTTCGAGCCAGTTTCTGGCGGATGTCCGGTTTTCCAATACTGCTGAAGATGTGCTCATCTCAGTCAATCCGTGCGAAACCACGGCGCGCGCGCCGCTCGACAATGCCGATGAAGACGTTCGAAATCAGGGTAAGCCCGAGGTACAGCACGCCAGCCGCCATGAAGAACAGCAGATAATGCTTGGTCGTGCCCGCTGCCTGTCTCGTCACCAGCGTCAGTTCGCTAAAGCCGACAACCGCCAGAAGTGCTGTATCCTTGGTTGAGATAAGCCACAGATTGGCAAGGCCAGGTATGGCGAAGGGCAGCATGGCCGGTATCGTGATGCGTCTGAGCATCTTGGACGGGGGCATGCCGAATGCGCGGGCCGCCTCGATCTGGCCGGGCGCGATCGCTTTGATCGCACCGCGCAGGACTTCCGTCGAATATGCGCCCTGCACGACACCGATGACGAAAATGCCGGCCGCAAGCCCGCTGATATCGACTTTGCCATGGCCAAACAGAGCAAGCAGCTGGTTCAACAGGTCGGTGCCCGCGTAGTACAGGATAAGGATCAGGACCAGTTCCGGCACGGCGCGGACCACTGTCGTATACACTTCCAGAAGGTCGCGAATGATCGGGCCGCCATAGAGCTTGCCCAGCGCACCGAACATGCCGATCAGCAGACCGAGCGAATAACCGCCAACGGCAATTTGCAGCGTGTGCCAGAAACCCTGCAGAAGCACCCCTCCCCAACCCGGCGGATTGAGAGCAAGCAGGCTCCAGTTGATCAGTGGTGCATCCATGGGCAGTTCCGTTCATGCTGAAATCAGGGAGGCCAGCCGAAGAGATACCGGCTGGCCAGGAAACTCACTGGCCGTAAATGTCGAAATCGAAATATTTTTTGGTGAAGGTATCGTAGGTTCCATTCGCGCGGATGGTCTTGATCGCGGCGTTCAGCTTGTCCTTGAGTTCCGTATCGCCCTTGCGCAATCCGATGCCCACGCCCGGCCCCAGAACTTCAACATCCTTAGCGACGGTTCCCTTTTCCTCGCAGCATGCCTTGCCGTTATCCGTCGCAAGGAACGTCCGCAGAGCCAGCGAGTCCGCCTGCACGGCATCGATGCGCCCGGCGGTGAGGTCGTTGTTGGCTTCGTCCTGCGTCTGATACTCCTTGATCGTGGCACCGGCGGGCGCGAAATGCTTCACCGCGTAAGCCTGATGGATGGTAGAAACCTGCACGCCAATCGTCTTGTCCTTCAACCCCTCCGGCGTCGCGTCGAATTTGAGATCCTTGGTGCCGATGACAATCGTCGGTGTATTATAATATTTGTCCGAGAAATCGATCGTCTTGAGACGTTCAGGCGTCATCGACATTGAGCCGACGATCATGTCGATCTTGCCGGTGGTGAGTGCGGGAATGATGCCATCCCAGGCGACCGGCGTGACCACGCAATCAAGCTTGGCCTCTTTGCAGACTGCATCCGCAAAATCGATTTCCCAGCCGTGCCATTTTCCCGTGGCGTCCGGTTCCGTGAAAGGGGGATAAGGTTCGGCTGCGATACCGAGCTTCACCTGTTCAGCACTTGCCGCCCCCACGCCCGCAAGGGCAAATGCTACACCGACGCACAGACTAGCTAAAAGACACTTCATTGGTACTCCTCCCATTCCCATTTCAGTGTGTTGAACTGATAAATTTCTTCAATCGCTCGGATTTGGGCGCCCCGAAGACCTCTTCGGGAGGTCCCTCTTCCTCAATCCTGCCATCGTGCAGAAAAACGATGTGATTGGCGACCTTGCGGGCGAACTTCATCTCGTGCGTAACCAGGATCATCGTGCGCTTTTCCTTGGCCAGATCACCGATAACAGTGAGAACCTCGCCGACCAGTTCAGGGTCCAGCGCGGATGTCGGCTCGTCGAAAAGCATCACCAATGGCTCTATCGCCAGCGCCCGCGCAATCGCGGCACGCTGCTGCTGGCCACCGGACATGAAAGCCGGATAGACGTCTCGCTTCTCGTAAAGTCCGACGCGCCTTAAAAGCGCTTCGGCCCGCTCTGTCGCTTCGGCCTTGGGCACGCCCAGCACATGCACAGGCGCTTCGATCACATTCTCCAGAACGGTCATGTGCTGCCATAGATTGAAGCTCTGGAAGACCATTCCAAGCCGCGTGCGAATACGCTCGATCTGCCTTCGGTCCGCGGGTATCTGGCCGCCATTGCCGGTGTTTCGCATGGCGATGGTTTCACCGTGGATGGTGACCGCCCCCGATGTCGGCAATTCCAGCATGTTGATGCAGCGAAGAAATGTCGATTTGCCGGAGCCCGATCCGCCAATAATGGCGATAACATCGCCCTCGCGCGCCCTGAGTGAAACGCCTTTAAGCACCTCGAGATCACCGAAACGCTTGTGAAGGTCGACGACGGAGATCGCCTCTTCGCCTTGACTCATGCGGCACAAACCTCCCTTGGCCCGACACCTTTACGGTTTGTCGCAAGCCACCTGGATATTGCTTTATTATCAGCCACTTCGGAGTTCTTTCGACTTCTCGACAAGCGGCCAACCGTTCCCTTGACGTTGACTATACACTTGAATAAGTATTGCGCAAGTGCATAGTCAGACATCGAGGGAGGAGAGGATGACCGCATCGTTTCGACGTGCGCCGGACTTCGATCGTCGCACGGACATGATAGAGGCAACGCTCGACTGCATTGCCGATCTCGGAATACAGGCGACAACGGTTCGTGCAGTTGCGGCGCGTGCAGGCGTGAGCAATGGCCTGATCCGCCATCATTTCGCATCGAAGGCCAATCTCATCGCCGCCGCCTACCAGCGCATGATCGAAATGATGACCCTGCCCGCATTGAGCGTTCTGGAATCGGACGGCGGCACGCCTCACGACCGGCTGACGCGGTTCATCGCAGCCAGCCTTGGCGGAGCCGTGGCCGATCCCCGGATGCTTTCGCTCTGGGCGACTTTCGTGAGCCAGGTTCATCTTGATCCGGATCTGGAGCACGAACATCGCGAAGGGTATCTGGCTTTCCGGCGGGCCACGGAAACCTTGATTGCCGAGGTGTTATCGGCAGAAGGCCGGGAACCGGCCCCGCAATCGTGCCGAAACCTTGCCATCGCGGTCAACGCCCTGATTGACGGCCTTTGGATCGAAGGCTGTCTCAGCGCGGATGAAATCGACGAAACCACGCAAATTGGCATCGGACTAAGCTCAATCGGCGCTCTTCTCGGCATCGAGCTTCCTGACGCGCCACCACTTCCGAGAGAATGACATGCATTACGCCTCCATCACCGATAGACTCTCAGGGCTGGGTTCGGACAAATGGCGGGTCCATGCACGAGGCAGGGAACTGCGCGCGCTTGGCCATCCCGTCATAGAATTTACGATCGGCGAACCTGACGTTGCCCCAGATGCCTCGCTGCTCGAAGCCTGCAATAATGCCATGCGCGCCGGACGCACACGCTATTCCAGCGGTCGCGGCGAACCGGCGGTGCTGGCGGCCCTGGCGGCAAAATATTCAAAGCGCACCGGCCGTGCCATCACGACCAGTAATGTCCTCTATTTTCCCGGAACCCAAACAGCGCTTTATGCCGTTCTGACAGGATTGGTCGAGAGCGGCGACAAGGTTCTCGTCCCCGACCCCTATTACGCGACCTATGAAGGCGTCGTGCGGGCGCCGGGAGCCGATATCGTCCCGGTGCCACTGCGGGCCGAAGATGGCTTTCATCTTCGAGCGGAAATACTGGAAGCGGCAATCACGCCCGGCTGCCGGGCATTGCTTCTCAACAACCCGCACAATCCGACCGGAGCGGTTCTCACAAAACCCGAAATTGCTGCGATCAGCGAAGTCTGCCGCAAGCACGATCTCTGGATCGTGTGCGATGAGGTCTATGAAGAGCTTACTTTCGGCGCCGCATTTGCGTCGCCGCTCGACCTTCCTGAAATGGCTGACCGCACCATCGTGGTCTCCTCCATATCGAAGTCACACGCGGCCCCCGGCTTTCGTGCAGGCTGGGCAGTCGGTTCCGAGGAGTTTTGCCAGAGATTGCTGCCTTTCTCTGAATCCATGCTCTTCGGTGGACAGCCGTTCATTGCCGACATGGCAGCCTATGCGCTGACACATGATCTGCCTACAGCCTCAATCATGCGCGCGCAGTACCAGGCGCGGTCCGAGCTGATCGTAGAGCGTTTGCAAGGCGTTGCGGGGATCAAGCCCCTGATGCCGGAAGCGGGCATGTTCGTGCTGCTGGATATTGGCGGCACTGGCCTCGATGGCGAGGAATTCGCCAGCCGGCTGCTTGAGGAACACTATGTCTCGATGATGCCTGGCACGTCTTTCGGTCAGGTCGCGAAGAATCTGGTCCGCATGAGCGTCACCGTTCCTGAAGTCAGCATAATCGAGGCATGTGACCGCATTGCCCGTTTTGCCCGCAGCCTCAACTACAGAGCGGAAAGTCTGGTTTCATGAGCAGCGAAATAACGGTCGGACAAGCGCTGATCCGCCTTCTGGAAGCTTACGATGTCGATACAGTATTTGGCATTCCGGGCGTGCACACAGCCGAACTTTATCGTGGCCTTGCCGGATCGAGCATCCGGCATGTTACCCCGCGCGACGAACAGGATGCGGGCTTCATGGCAGATGGCTATGCGCGAGTTTCGGGCAAGCCGGGTGTCTGCCTGCTGATTACCGGTCCGGGCCTCACCAATGCGATAACCCCGATGGCCCAGGCCCGAGCCGATTCCATACCGATGCTCGTCATCTCGGGCGTCAACGCGCGCCACACGCTTGGACAATATAAGGGGCACCTGCATGAGCTTCCCGACCAGTCCGCGACCATGCGAACAATCGCCCTGTCGTCAGAGCGACTGGAACAGCCCGGCGATCTTGCAGAAGTGGTTGGCCGTGCCTTCGCCCGGATGAAATCCGGACGTCCGGGCCCTGTCCATATTGAAATCCCGACGGACCTTATGGAAGCTCCGTTTGAAGGAAACTTGCGCAAGTCCCCGGCAACTGCGACCGCTACGGCTGTGGGTTCCAATGTCGGAAAAATCAAAGCCGCCGCAACACTTTGCGCCGAAGCCCGCCGTCCTTTGATCCTCGCAGGCGGAGGCGCCAACCGGACGGGTGATGCGGTTTCCACCCTTTCGCAGATGCTCGACGCCCCGGTGGTGACCACAACGAACGCCCGTGGTTTGCTTGGCCGTCATCCGCTCGTAGTGCAGGCAAGCCCCAGCCTGCCGCCTATCCGCCAGCTGATCGCCGATGCCGATCTCGTCATTGCGATAGGAACCCAGTTCGGTCCGACCGATTACGATATGTATGTGGATGGAGGTTTCGAGCCTCCTGCCAGAATGATCCGCATCGACATCGACCCGGATGCGGAGGCAACCGGCGCCCCGGCTAGCCTGATGATCGTGGGCGATGCCGCCCCAATAACGGCAGAGCTCATCTCTGCTCTGCAGCTTCTTCCTCAGGCACCACGTGAGGACGGAAAGGAGCGCGCAACGGCGGCCAAGGCTGCGGCATACGACTTCCTTTCACCCAAGATGCAGGCTTTGACCGGAGTTCTGGACACCATTCGGGATGCGCTGCCCGGCAGTATCATAGTCGGGGATTCCACGCAGCTCGCCTATGCTGGCAACCTTTTCTTCGAGGCCGATGGCGCACGAAGCTGGTTCAATGCTTCGACCGGGTACGGCGCGCTCGGATTTGGTCCTCCGGCCGCAGTGGGCGCCAGTCTTGCGCAGGCCGACACACCGGTGGTCTGCCTGGTGGGAGACGGCGGTTTCCAGTTCTGCCTCGGCACCCTCGGTACTGCCGCAGACGAAAAAGCGCCGGTGATCTTCGTCGTCTGGAACAATCACGGTTATCAGGAAATCGAAGATTACATGCTTTCTCGGGGTATCGAGCCCGTGGGCGTGCGCCCGACACCTCCCGATTTTCTCAAGCTCGCGCAGGCCTATGGCATCCCGGGGGAACATATCCGTCTGACTAATCAACACAATCAGGATGCGCTTCATCCAGGCGCCCTCGACCTTGCGCAACTCGCCGGTGCGCTTCACCGCGCCCAGGCGGTCGAGGGGCCCGCACTTATAGAAATAACGACGCCATAGGCCGGGACGGTCTGGCAAAGCGACTGGGAGGAACGCTATGCATTTCGGACTGACTGAAGAACAGGAAATGATCGTCTCGACAGTTCGAAGCTTTGTCGAGAACGAGATTTATCCGCATGAAACGACCGTCGAGCGGCTTGGTTACGTGCCGGAGGAAATCGGTGACGAAATCAAGCGGAAGACCATCGAACTTGGCTTCTATGCCAGCAATTTCCCGGAATCGGCGGGTGGCCCCGGACTTTCCCATCTGGAGTTCGCGCTGGTGGAGCGCGAGCTGGGACGCGGGTCGATGGCGCTCACCCATTTTTTCGGACGCCCGCAAAATATCCTGATGGCCTGCAAGGGTGAGCAGATCGAGCGCTATCTCCTGCCAGCGGTGCGCGGCGAAAGGATGGATGCACTTGCCATGACAGAACCTGACGCCGGCTCCGACATTCGGGGCATGAAAGCCAATGCGCGCCGCGATGGTGACGACTGGGTACTGAACGGCACCAAGCATTTCATTTCCGGCGCCGAGCACGCCGACTTCGTCATTGTCTTCATGGCGACGGGCGAGGAACAGTCCTCCGCCGGAACGAAGAAGAAAATCACGACCTTTCTGGTGGATCGTGGAACACCGGGCTTCACCATCCGCGAGGGTTACAAATCCGTCAGCCATCGCGGCTACAAGAACATGATCCTTGAATTCGACGACTGCCGTCTTCCCGATGCGCAGGTGCTCGGAGAGGTGGATGGTGGCTTTGCGGTCATGAATGAGTGGCTTTACGCTACCCGCATAACAGTTGCGACAATGGCGGTGGGGCGCGCGCGCCGCGTATTCGACATGATGGTCGACTACGCCGCCCAGCGTAAGCAATTTGGCCAGCCCATCGGTCGCTTTCAGGGCGTCGGCTTCCAGCTTGCCGATTCCGTCACCGAAATCGATGCCGCCGACTGGCTGACGCTGGCAGCGGCCTGGCGTCTCGATCAGGGATTGCCCGCAAACCGCGAGATCGCCTCGGCGAAAGTCTACGCATCGGAAATGCTGGCTCGCGTCACCGATCGGGCCATTCAGGTGCATGGAGGCATGGGCCTGATGGACGACCTCCCGCTGGAACGCTTCTGGCGTGATGCGCGTGTCGAGCGGATATGGGACGGCACAAGCGAAATCCAGCGCCATATCATCGCCCGCGACCTCCTTCGCCCGCTCGGAGCCTGACCGTGAGCAAAAAGAACCTGTCTCGTGTCTTGCGTCCCCGTTCCATAGCCATCTTTGGCGGAGGATGGTCTACGGCTGTGCTCAGGCAATGCCGCAAAATGGGCTTTGAGGGAGAACTCTGGCCTGTCCACCCCACCCGCGATACTATCGACGATATTCCCTGCTATCGATCTGTCGCCGACCTTCCCGGCGCACCGGATGTAAGCTTCATCGGCGTCAACCGCGACGGAACAATCGAAATTGTTCGCCAGCTCTCGGCGCGAGGAAGTGGCGGCGCGGTGTGCTTTGCATCTGGCTTCAACGAAGTATCCGACGGCGCCGAACGCAATCAGGCCCTGCTGGCGGCGGCAGGCGAAATGCCGATCCTCGGCCCCAACTGCTACGGCTTCATCAACTACCTTGATGGAGCCTTGCTGTGGCCCGATCAGCATGGCGGCAAGAGGGTGGAAAGCGGCGCCGCCATCGTCGTGCAATCGTCCAATATAGCTATCAATCTTACGATGCAGCGTCGGGGTCTTCCCATAGCCTATGTGCTGACAGCCGGAAATCAGGCACAGACCGGTCTTTCCGAATTGGCGGAAGCCGCGCTCGAAGACCCGCGGGTTACCGTTCTAGGTTTGCATATAGAAGGCTTCGACAATATTTCACGGTTGGAACGTGTTTTCGCCAGAGCACGTGAGATGAGAAAACCGGTTGTCGCCATCAAGGTCGGAACTTCCGCCGCGGCACAGGCGATGACCCTCTCACACACGGCATCGCTAGCTGGAGCCGACACGCTTGCCGACGCTTTCTTTGCGCGATGTGGCGTCCTGCGTGTTGGAACGCTCGACGAATTTGTCGAAACGCTGAAGCTGCTTCATGTGCTTGGCCCCTCACCGGACAACAGCCTCGGCTCTATGAGCTGTTCGGGCGGCGAAGCTTCACTCGTCGGCGATCTTGCAAGCGCCGCTGGTCTCGATCTCAGACCGTTGGCGCCGGACGAGGCAAACAGGCTTCGCGCCACCCTGCCCGAGATGGTTACCATCTCGAACCCCCTCGACTATCACACCTTTACATGGGGAAACGGGCCGTCGCTGACTGAGACCTATCGCGCTATGCTCGATGGCAATTTCGGTCTGACCATACTGGTGCTCGACTTCCCCCGTGGGGACCGTTGTGTTGACAATGGTTGCGAAACATCGCTCGAAGCGGCGATAGCGGCGCACGAAGCTGGAGGCGGTCGCTTTGCGCTGGTTGCCAGTTTGCCGGAGAATATGACGGAAGCCCACGCCGAACGTCTGATAGCAGCTGGAATAGCCCCGATGATGGGGCTTGCAACTGCGCTTGCGGCAGCAGCCAATGCTGCCTGGATTGGCGAAATCTGGTCGAAACCGCAATCTCCAATGCTGGCTGACCAAGCGCCGGCGTCGCCATCTGCAGCCACCGCATTGGACGAGTGGTCATCGAAATCCGCCTTGCGCGAAATCGGCCTCATCACCCCGACGGGCGGCGTAGTATCGACTATCGACGATGCTGTCGCCCTTGCCGAAAAGCTGGGTTACCCCGTCGTCCTCAAGGGGGTGGGTGAGAACTTGCTTCACAAAACGGAAATGGCGGCGGTGTGCCTCAATCTGGCGAATGCCGAAGCAGTACGCGCTGCCGCCCTTTCGCTTGCCCCTTTGAAATGCGATTTTCTGGTCGAGAAAATGGTTCAGGGTGGTGTGGCTGAACTGATTATCGGCATCGCGCGCGACCCGCAATTCGGGCTTTATCTGACCATTGGCGCAGGTGGCGTGATGGTTGAGCTTTGGAACGATACACGGTCGCTGCTCTTACCTGCGAGCCGCGATGAAATCCGCGAGGCGCTTCTTACCCTGCGCTCCGCCCCCCTTCTCACCGGCTTTCGCGGCAGGCCAAAAGCCAATATCGAAGCCGCCGTCGAGGCCGCGTGGCTGGTTGGCAACTATGCGCTCGAACAGGCAGGGAAACTTGAGGAACTCGACATCAACCCGCTCATTGTCACAGCGGACAATGCAATCGCCGTCGATGCCCTGATACGCAACAGGAGAGCTTGATGACTGACGAGGTAAAGGCCGTTCGCAACGGTCAGATATTGGAGATCACGCTCGACCGGCCAAAGGCCAATGCCATCGACCAGCCAACCAGCCGAAAGCTGGGCGATGCCTTCGCCATGTTTCGCGACGACCCGGATCTGCGCGTTGCTATTTTCACAGGTGGGGGCGAGAAGTTTTTTTCCGCCGGCTGGGATCTGAACGAAGCGGCTTCGACCGGCGGAGATGGCTATATCGCCGACTATGGTCAGGGCGGAATCTATGGCTTTTCCGAATTGCCCGGATTGGAGAAGCCCATCATCTGCGCGGTCAACGGTTATGCCATCGGCGCGGGTTTCGAAATTCTCCTTACTGCCGATTTCATCATTGCCGCCGACCACGCGCAATTCTGGCTGCCGGAAACTTCGCTCGGGGTTCTGCCGGATATCGGCTCATTCGTTCTGCCCAAGCTCCTGCCCAAGGTTATAGCGAACGAAGTTCTTTATGGAGGGCGGCGCTTTAGCGCGCAGGACTGCCTCCGCTGGGGTTTGGTCAATGACGTGGTGCCGCAGGCGGAGCTGATGAGCGCAGCCCGTGCGCTCGCTGCCCGTATCCTGCGCTCCGCACCGCTTTCTGTTGCCGCAGCCAAACAGACAGCGCGTATGGCCGAACATATGGGTCTGGCCGAAAGTTACGCCGCCATGCGGGCCGGTAATTTCCCGCTGTTCAAATTGCTGATCGAAAGCGAAGACGCACTGGAAGGACCGCGCGCAGCGGTCGAAAAGCGCGATCCCGTATGGAAAGGCAGATGAAATGAGCGCACATGCCGAAGACGCCATAACAACCCGCCGGGACGGGGCTATTCTGGAAGTTACGCTGGATCGGCCCAAGGCCAACGCCATCGACTTGCCGACATCGCGCGCGATGGGTCAAACTTTTGCAGCCTTCCGCGATGACCCGGAATTGCGTATCGCCATCCTCAAGACCGCTGGCGACCGTTTCTTTTCTGCCGGTTGGGATTTGAAAGCCGCGGCAGAAGGCGCGCCTATCGATGGTGACTACGGAATTGGCGGTTTCGGCGGCATCCAGGAACTGCGAGACCTGAACAAACCTGTCATCGCCTGTGTCAGCGGCATGGCCGCGGGCGGCGGCTTCGAACTGGCGCTGTCCTGTGACCTGATCTATGCCTCGGAGCATTCAACCTTTTCGCTTCCCGAAATTCGCTCCGGAACCATTGCAGACGCGGCAAGTATCCGGCTTCCGAAACGCATTCCATACCACATAGCCATGGAACTTTTGCTGACTGGCCGCTGGATCGACGCTCACGAAGCTCATCGCTGGGGTTTCGTCAACGAGGTCCTGCCTCAGGAGAAGCTCGAAGAACGTGTCTGGGAAATTGCCCGTCTGCTCGCCTCCGGTCCTCCACTCGTTTACGCCGCGATCAAGGAGACAGTCCGGCGCGCGGAAAGCGAGGACTTCCAAACCATGATGAACCTCATCATGCGGCGCAAGTTGGCGACGGTCGACATTCTGTATGGATCGGAGGATAATTTGGAAGGCGCCAGAGCTTTCGCCGAAAAGCGCGATCCTGTCTGGAAGGGAAAATAGCGACTGTTGTATCAAGGAGCAGACGCGCTGCCGGTGGCAGATACCATCCGCCAGACCGGCTTTTTATCGCAGGCTGCCGATCAGAAAGTCCGGCAGCTTTTTTCTGCGTTCAATATGTCCCGCAATTATTGATTGCGGAGTTTCTCCAGCTTCTCCGAAACCAGGTCCTCAGCGACCAGTTTGGCGAATTCATCACCATCCTGCGGTTCGGAATGCTTGAACACGTACCAGCCGCCGGTGGGTTCCTTCCTCTGGTAGATCATCTGGCCATCGATCATGTGCTCGAAACACGTCCTGTCGCTGGATGTGCCGTTTGGAGCATGCCAGTCGGCCTCAAGGCACATCCGTCCGGTGTCGGCCACGGTCCAATGTCCCAGTGCCCAGGAAGCACGGGCACCCGAGCCTGCCCATCCCTTGAATATCCGCTCCTTGTCCTGCATGTAAGCGGCGCCATCGCACCATTTCCAGCTCTTGTCGCGGTAGAGTTCATGAAGTTCCACTGCGGTCATTGGCCGTGCATTCTCCGGCAAACGCAGGCTGACCCGCGCTTCGCCATTTTCCGGAGCGCTACAGGTTAATTCGTCAGCCACGGCTGAGGACCACGCCATCATCACGCCCACCGACGCGGCCATGATTGCCATGCAGGTCTTTCCGATACGTGATGTAAAATGTTGGAATTCGTTGGTCTTTAACATCGTTTTCGCCCTCTACGTGAAACTTTACATCTCTTGAATTAACGACAGGCCAGAGTTGGTGCGATTTACAGCCTTCTCCCGAGCAACCCTCAAGAAGCCTCCCGCACTATCGTTCTTTACCGGCGATTAGCCTTCAGCCGCGCCACTTCTGCGCCCACCCGGTCACCTTTGACCAGTTTGCGTATCTCATCGTCTTTCCGAACTGGATTGTGCGCAAAGACATACCATTTTCCGCCAAGAGCGGGTTTCTGGTAGACCACGCCATTTTTCTCGCGGTGCAGGAAGCAGGTGACTGCGCCGCTGCTGTCGCCTTGGCTACTCCAGAGCGCGCGCAAGCAGAGCTTTCCGCCATCGGTCACGTACCAATAGCCTGTTGCATGGGTTGTGGCCGCGCCTTTGCCGGACCAAGCGGAGAATTGTTTCTGTTCGCCAGAAAGGATCCAGCTGCGGGCTTTCTTGCTTGAAAAGAATCCGCCGCCGGTTTTCCATTTCCAGGTGCGGCCGGCATAGAGCTTTTCAAGCGCAGGGCCTTTCATCGGTGAGGCGGCGGCCGCAAGTTGGGTGACGGTATTATCCGTCGCTGGCTTTGGCGCTGCACTGGCGTTGCCTGCCAGCGAGAGCGCTAACATCGCAGCGCTCGCAATGACGAAATGCTTCAATAGCATTTTCTTCTTCCTGTTGATCGAGCAGTTCCGGCAAGCTGGCTTGGCGGAACTGCAAGAATGCAAAGAAAGGAGCGGCGGCGTTTTCACAAATAACAAGCCGCTCCGGTTGAATTACCCGGGTCAATCGAGCGGATGGTTTGCGACGCGCCAGTCCGGGCGTCCGACACCACGCGGCCATGGGTAGACTTCACGGTCGTTAAAGTAGATGACGGCGGTCAGGGCCGGAAACTCGGCGTGGGGCTTGTTGGCTTCCGCCGCCCAATCCCGTACGTAGCTGTCACTGCCTTCATAACCGAGCTCGGCAATGGCAACTGGTTTGCCAAAACCTGCCACACGATCATATCCCGGCTTGGTGCGCTCGACGAATGTCGTATCTCGCCCTACAACCAGCTTGTCATAGGGTTGGTAGCCGAACACCGACAGACCGATGATATCGAGATATTCGTCACCCGGATAATAGGCTTCCAACTGGGCATCTCCCCGCGGTGACCACATATATCGCGCGTTTGGAAGATGCTTCCGGCAAATGCTGATAACATGCCTGTATGCCTTGCTCAAAAGATTCGATTCAGTCCGATTGATCATTGGCGCATCGCACTCCTCCACTCAGGTCGTAATTGGACCGAAGTGGACGGCCATGTTGCACAAAATGAGCCGGGCATGATGGAAGTTCGTTCGCTCGGCCGACTGTTTCGCCGGCGTCATCTTCTCACTGCTCATGCCATGCTGGCAGATCCTGCGGGTAGCCAGAAAATTGCAGACATCGGACTGGCGATTGGCATCAAATCCTCGGCCAATTTCAGCCGCACCTTTACACCGTATTTCGGTTATAGCCCTAGCAGCGTATACAGGAAAAATTCTATTGTAGATCAAATTCCTCCTGCTGAGCGAGGAGTTATAAAAGATTACCATCAACATACATTTGAAGGCTTGTTGAGGCCCCTCGGTCTCTTCTGATCATGAAGCATTATCTGAACTTGCCCACATGTACACACCTATGACGAGTCGTGCCCCACGCAAAGTTAGCTTAACGGACTTTGGTTTCTCAACACAGCATCGGCGAACTTCAGGATGCCAGCGTTCGGGCTACGGTGGTTCTCGCCACCGAGATCGAATTCCGTGACCTTAATCGTCTCGCGTAGAATGTCGAGCCGCCGTGGATCGATGTCATCTCGATAATCAAAGATGCGTTGCTCAGGATCGGCGAGACAGAAAACGTTCGTGACGCCCAACAGCGCCCGTACGATCCCCCACTGATTGTCGTCCGTGTCCTGGAATTCATCGACGATTATCATCGGAAAGCGGTCGGCAATCAGCTCGCGCAACGCGGCGCAGCGTTCGAGCAACTCGACAGTTCCGGCAGCGAAAAGATCGAAACAATGAAGGCCAGACTCGGCCGCCTGCCGTTGGCGCTCCAAGTTCCAATCGCCGTCGAAAGATGACTTCTGAAGCCTCTCATCGCCGGGGTAGAGGAAGCGCACGGGTTTGCCGCTCAGTAAGCGACCGTGCGCTTTTTCCATGCAGAAGGCGTGATAGGTTTGCACCGTCACCGCGCGTCGTTCCGCTGGCGACAGGATTTCCTTGCAACGCCGAGAACCTGGCGGATCGCCGCGCGCGAACAACTCAGGAAAAGGATTTCCTGACCGGATTTCAACTCGGCGAACCGCTTCTGCGCTTTGAACAAGGCGATGGTGGTTGTTCCGGAACCCGGACCGCCTAACACCAGAAGGTGCCCGTCGTGCGCGATGATTGCCTTACGCTTGTCGCACAGATCGACCTTCATTCGAGCAGGTCCACGAAGTCATCTGGCGGCGGTGACGGTACAGCAATGTCTTCCGGAACCGCGCTCAGCGCCTTGTGGATCGTCTCCAAAATCTCACGGACTGTCGCCGGCAGTTCGTTGGCGTCCTGGCATTGTGCGATCAGCATGGCGGCGTAGCCATAAGCGTCGCCCTTGCGCGCCTTCAGCACCTTGCCGGCCAGCGTGAGAACATCGGCGTCTCCGGCCGCCGGATCATAGGCGCCGACCGGCGGATAGTCCGAACGGCTCTTTACCTCATCAAGAAACCGACGGACCACCTGGATGGGCATCTGTTTCAGCAGGACGTTTTCAATGCCCTTCTCCGGCTATCCCCAGAACTGGGTGTAGCCCTTCAGCTTCTCCGTGGCGTCTGCGGTCAGCGCGGCATTCGGCTTATCGTAGAACCCTAAAGACAGCTTACCGAGCGCAGAGAACACCGGCCCATGTCGGGGCACTGCCCCATCGCCGCCCGCATTGAAGATGCTGGACTTCCCCTTCAAAGGTGAAGGGCTTCTGTTAGATAAGACTGACAGGAGACTTAAAATTGAAGCGGCGAGAATTTACAGAAGAGTTCAAACGCGAAGCCGTTCGTATTTTAACGACGAGTGGTCTAAGCATTTCATCGGTCGCCAAGGACCTTGGCATTGGCAAGTCAACACTTGACCGTTGGCGGCGTAATATTGCTGAGAAAGATTTGCTTTCTGGCCCCATGAGGACATGAACTAGGAGCTTGCCCGTCTTCGAAAAGAATGAGCTTCTACGACAGGAACGAGAATTATTAAAAAAAGCGACGGCCTTTTTCGCGCGGGAGACAAGTCGATGAAGTTTGCGTTCATCGACACGGAGAAGGCCCATATGTCTCTGTCACGGCTATGTGCTTTCGCAGGTGTCAGCATCAGCGGCTATTATGTATGGAAGCGTCGTTTACCCAGTCGTCGCCAGCTTGATGACATGATTATCCTGGCTCACATTCGTAACCAGTTTGTACTATCACGCGAACCTTACGGCAGCCCTCGCATGCATGTTGAGCTGAACGAAGAGGGCATTCGGGCAGGTCGTCCCCGCACAGCGCGACTGATGCGTCAAAATGGTTTGAAAGCCCGACAAAAGACGCGTTTCAAGCGCACGACGGACAGCAATCATGGCGAGCCTGTCGCTCCCAATCTTCTGGATCAGGACTTCACTTGTGACGGACCGGATCAGAAATGGGGTGTCGATATCAGTTACATATGGACGGTAGAAGGCTGGCTGTACTTGGCAATCGTTGTCGATCTCTATTCTAGTCGCATCATCGGCTGGGAAGCGCGCGATCGGATGAAAAAGGATCTGGCTATCTGTGCTTTGAAGAAGGCTATTGCAATCCGGCAACCAAAACCGGGACTGATCCAACATTCGGACAGGAGAAGCCAATACGCCAGCCCGCTGGCCCGTATCGGCCGAGGGTCAAGGTCTCGGGTCGACCGTGCATACGGTAGTCATAGCCGAACACGACGGCGCCCGACGGGTTCACGACGACATACATACCGTCACGGTCAGTGACCTTGTATAATTTGTCCTTTGGCTTCAGTGCTTTGATTGCCGCATCGGTAAGCATCGGCCCCTCCTAGATCGTTCAAAAAACGCCAGAGAGCCCCTGAAAATACCGTCAGGCCAAAATCGACCAATCCTGTCGCCGAATTTTCCTTTATTCTCAATGGAATAAGGGGCAAAAAAATACCGTCACAAGCTCTCTAAGCCATGACGGTATATGCAATTCCGCGATGTCACAAGACACCCATACCGTCAACTCCGCCGTCGATAGCGAGGCTGGCTCGGCGATTGACGGCGAAAGACGGCGGAAAGAAAAGTGTTTATTTTGAGTGCGTTATAGAGGGAGATAGGCGGCTATTGGCGGCGTCTGGGTAGGCGCGAATTATTCCCACTCAATCGTACCCGGCGGCTTTGACGTCACGTCGTAGACGACGCGGTTGATGCCCCGCACTTCGTTGATTATGCGGGTTGCCGCATTGCCAAGGAAGTTCATGTCGTAGTGATAGAAATCAGCGGTCATGCCGTCTACGGAAGTCACAGCGCGCAGCGCGCAGACGAATTCATAGGTACGGCCATCGCCCATCACGCCGACAGTCTGAACCGGCAGCAGAACCGCGAAAGCCTGCCAGATGGCATCGTAGAGGCCAGCCTTGCGGATTTCGTCCAGATAGATCGCATCCGCTTCACGCAGAATTTCCAGCTTTTCGCGCGTGATGCCGCCGGGGCAGCGGATCGCAAGACCCGGCCCAGGGAACGGGTGACGACCGATAAAGCTGTCCGGCAGGCCCAGTTCCTTGCCGAGCAGGCGCACTTCATCCTTGAACAGTTCGCGCAGCGGCTCAACCAACTGCATCTTCATGCGCTCGGGCAAACCGCCGACATTGTGGTGCGACTTGATCGTGACCGAAGGTCCGCCGGTAAAGGAAACGCTTTCGATAACGTCCGGATAAAGTGTGCCCTGCACCAGGAAATCTGCGCCGCCGAGCTTCTTGGCTTCTTCTTCGAATACTTCGATGAAGAGGCGTCCAATCGTCTTGCGCTTCTTTTCCGGATCGGTTTCGCCTTCCAGTTCACCGATGAAACGGTCGGAAGCATCCACGAGGATCAGCGGCAGATTGTAATGTTCGCGGAACATCTCAACGACCTGCTGCGCCTCGTTCTTACGCATCAGGCCGTGGTCGACGAGAATGCAGGTGAGCTGGTCGCCAATGGCTTCGTGGGCCAGAAGGGCTGCAACAGAGGAATCCACGCCACCGGAAAGCGCGCAGATGACCTTTCCGCTGCCGACCTGCTTACGGATCGCTTCGACAGCCTGTTCGCGGTATGCGCCCATCGTCCAGCCCGGCTTCACACCGACGATACGATGAACGAAATTCTGCAACAGCTTGGCGCCATCCGGCGTATGCACAACTTCCGGATGGAACTGCACGCCGTAATATTTGCGCTTTTCGTCGGCGATGGCTGCAAAAGGTGCGTTCGGCGACGTACCGATGATTGTGAAACCATCCGGCAGCGATGTTACCCGATCGCCGTGGCTCATCCAAACCTGGTGACGGGTACCCTTGGCCCAGATGCCTTCGAAAAGCGGGCTGTCTTCCTGCACATCCAGGAAAGCCCGACCAAATTCGCGGTCATGACCACTTTCCACCTTGCCGCCCAGTTGGGCGCAGATCGTCTGTTCGCCGTAGCAGATGCCAAGAACCGGAATACCTGCCTCGAAAACCGCCTGCGGCGCACGTGGCGAGCCGATGTCGGTCGTCGAATGCGGGCTTCCTGAAAGGATGACGCCTTTCGGCTTCAGCCGTTTGAATGCCTCTTCAGCAGACTGGAAAGGAACGATTTCACAATAGACATTGGCCTCGCGCACGCGACGCGCAATCAGCTGCGTGACCTGGCTGCCAAAGTCGATGATAAGGATTGTGTCGGGATGTGCCGTAATACTCATGTGCAGCATCTATTTAAAAAGTGGCCGGGATGCAATGCCTATATGGGGTATGGACGAGATGCTCAACAAGTGTGTTGCGAAAAAAGGGCCCATACTGACACACCATTGTCAGGAGGAGATGAGGCCATCCGCGATTGCAGCTTCCAGTCGCTCGACCGCGTCGGCTAGTTTTTCATCTATAACATGCAGATACTGCGTCCAGTCGCCGACATGCTGCAACTCGCTTGTGCCATCGGAGATACCTCTAAGCCCGAAAAGAGGGACACCTGCAAGTTGGCAGGCTCGCAGGCAGGCGTAAGTCTCCATATCGACCATATCTGCATCAATTGCCGAATAAATATCGCCGGAAACAATGTTTGCGCCGGTTGAAAGCGATGCAGCAGGGATTTCGGGCACATAAATCGGAAGTTCAACCACCGTGGGGAGGTCAAGAAAGGGCGTCGCTCCCTTTTCAAATCCAAGCGGCGAAGCATCCATATCGCGATAAGATACGGAAGATACCTGAAATACTTCCGCCTGGGCTAATTTGGCTGATCCGGCCGAACCCAGCGAGACCACGAGGTCGGGTTTTTTGCCTGCGTGAATCAAGCTGCCGAGAGCATATGCGAGATTGGCCGCCGCTTCGACTGGCCCTACCCCGATCATGACCGGCGTGAAGAGCTTCGCCAGGTGCCGTCCATATTCGGCATCTGCTGCCATAACGTAGAGCAGGCGCTTTCCGGCGACGGTCTTTATCATCCCTGCAAGCCTTTTCTATCCTGCACCACCATCATCGTCCCGGTCATCGTCGCGATGAGACGCACTTCCGTGTCGGTGACCGCAAATGCCTGGCCATCGCTGACCATGATCGTCCGACCGGGTTTGGTCACCTCGCCACGGAACAGAAAGCGTTCGCCCTTGCCCGGAGCAAGCAGATTAACCTTGAATTCGATGGTCAGCACCGCCGCATCGGACGGCATCAGCGTAAGTGCCGCGTAGCCACAGGCGGAATCGAGCGCAGCCGAAATCACGCCTGCGTGGAGAATGCCGTGCTGTTGCGTCAGTTCTTCCCGGAACGGCATCTCGATTTCGACAATACCGGGCTCACACCGTGCCAGCTCAGCACCAATCAGCTTCATCGCAGCCTGCCGCCCGAAACTTTCCTCCACGCGTTCCTTGAAATCCGGTTCGGCTACACGGTGTGCTGACATCGGCTCGGTTCCCCCGTTCCATCCGTTTGCTTTTACACATTGTCCGGCGCAAACCGCTTCGCACTTTTGCCGGGAATGCTCTAGTTCGACCTTTGCAGAATGCTCACATAAAAACCGTCAGTGTCAGTAGACAATGGCGAAAATACCGCGCCGTACTCGGGGAATACCGGCTTGATGTCACCGGCATCTGCAACAACTGCGTCCCACAAGGGCTGCGGGGCGACTTCCGTAAAATCAGCATTATCGCGAAGAAACCGCGCCACTTGCCGGGTATTTTCTTCAGCAAAGAGCGAGCAGGTGACATAAGCAAGCCGCCCACCCTGCTTCACATAGTGCTTGGCCGATTCCAGCACTTCCCTCTGATCCTGAACGCGCCGCTCAAGCTGCTGCTCGTTCAGCCGCCATTTTGCATCGGGACGGCGGCGCCATGTGCCGGAACCGGTGCAGGGCGCATCGGTCAGCACCAGATCCATCTGCCCCGTGAGCGGGTCGAGCGCGTCGAGATTTCCATGCACCTGTGTATTGCGAACCCCTGCACGCTGCAGTCGTTCATGCATGGGTGAAAGCCGCGCACGTTCGGCATCGTAGGCGTGAATTTGACCGCTGTTTTGCATCGCAGCCGCCAGAGCCAAAGTCTTGCCCCCGGCCCCGGCACAGTAATCCAGTACCTGCTGACCGGGTTTCGCACCGGCAAAAAGCGCGGCAAGCTGTGATCCGAGGTCCTGCACCTCGAACCAGCCATCGAGAAAAGCCTGCTCACCCTGTACATTCGGATGGCGACCAAGCGCTTCGATCGGCGGTATGCGCAAGGCTTGTGCAAGGAACGGCGCCGGCGCAGCGCCGGCTTTTTCCAAGGCCGCAAGCGTTTGCTCAGGCTTGGCCTTCAAACTGTTTACGCGCAGATCGACGGGTGGCCGCGTTGCCAGTGCCCTGCCCTCGTCCATCCAGCGCGCACCAAAAAGCTCCTCAAGCGAAGAGGCACACCATTCCGGTATGTCTGCTTGAACGTGCGAGGGCGCTTCGGCAATATCCCGGCTTTCCCAGGCAATACGGCGCGGCTGTTCCAGCGTTTCAGGCGCGAACTTGTCGCCGTCGAGGACCGTATCGATGCCCGCGATATCCATGCCACCATCGGCCAGCAAAGCGCCGAATGCGAGCGCGCGCGCGTCATCAGCATCCATTCGCCACGCAATGGACAGTTTGCGGCGCAGTGCGTCATAGACGATATTGCCGATCACAGCGCGATCGCCTGCGCCTGCGAAACGATGGGTAGCGCCCCAATCCTTCAGCACATCAGAAGCCGGGCGCGTGCCCGCTTCGATCTGATCCAATACCTCGATAGCTGCCTGCAGGCGTCCGCCAAGCCGCATTGTGTCTCCTTCTCGAATGCCTGCTCGGGCATAGCCTTCCTTGCAGGGAAAAGGCAATCGGCAAATCAAAACAAAAAAAGCCGAAGCGGCGAGCTCCGGCTTTTTCAAGCTTACAATGCCAGCTTATTCTGCCGCTGTTGCCTCTTCGCTCAAGGCAATCGTGTTGGCTTCATAGCCATGAGCATCCTTAAGCGCTTTGCGCACCCCGGCTTCATAATCGGGATGGACCAGCTTGAAGTGACCAAGCTGGCGCTCAACGATGAACCCTGGCACTCCCGCCATTGCCGCAGCAATGTTGGAGAACAGGCGCTGCTTCTGACCGTCATCGAACAGATTGAACAGAGCACGTGGCTGCGAATAGTCGTCATTGCCGACACGGTGGTCGTAACGGGCGGCATCGCCGGAAATACGCAGCGGCGGCTCCTTGGCAGCTGGCTGCTCGACCGGCCCGTTGAAGGAATTCGGCTCGTAATAAGCGTCCGGATTGCCGGTCTTGATGCCGCCATAGACATTCATCTGACCGTCGCGGTGATAATGATGGACGCGGCATTTCGGCTGGTTGACCGGAATGCTTTCGTAATGCGTGCCCAGCCGGTGGCGATGAGCATCCGCATAGGAGAAGATACGAGCCTGAAGCATCTTGTCAGGCGAGTAGCCAATGCCCGGCACGATATTCGACGGCGAGAACGCTGCGTTCTCAATCTCGGTGAAATAGTTTTCCGGATTGCGGTTCAACTCCATGATGCCGATGTCGATCGGCGGATAGTCGGCATGCGGCCAGACCTTGGTGAGGTCGAACGGGTTGTAAGGCGTTTTGTCGGCATCGAGTTCCGGCATGATCTGCACCTGAACCTTCCACTTCGGATAATCGCCCTTATCAATGGAAGTGAAGAGGTCTTCCTGTGTAGATTCACGCGTGCGGCCAATCACGGTCTCGGCTTCCGCATTAGTCCAGTGCCTGTGGCCCTGCATGGTCTTGAAATGGAACTTGACCCAATAGCGCTCACCGGCATCGTTCCAGAACGAATAGGTGTGAGAGCCGTATCCGTTGATGTGACGGACGTCCGTAGGCAAGCCGCGATCCGACATCAGGATCGTTACCTGATGCAGGCTTTCCGGTGAGAGCGACCAGAAGTCCCACATGGCTGTCGCTGAACGCAGGTTCGTCTTGGGATGACGCTTCTGGGTATGAATGAAATCCGGGAACTTGACCGGATCGCGCACGAAAAACACAGGCGTGTTGTTGCCGACGAGATCCCAGTTGCCTTCCTCGGTGTAGAACTTCAGGGCAAAGCCGCGCACGTCGCGCTCAGCGTCGGCGGCTCCAAGTTCGCCGGCAACGGTGGAAAAACGCGCCAGCATCGGCGTCTGAGCACCCGGTTGGAGAGCCTTGGCCTTGGTATATTTTGAAATGTCGCCGGTGATGGTCAGTGTACCATAAGCACCCCAACCCTTGGCATGGACCGCACGTTCCGGGATACGTTCGCGATTTTGATGGCTCAGTTTTTCAATGAGCTGGTAATCCTGCATCAAAAGCGGGCCGCGCTCGCCTGCGCTCAGGGAATTCTGGTTGTCCGGTATCGGAGCACCTGCGCTCGTCGTCATTATCGGGCGATCTGCCATGGGAATTCCCTCCTGAAAAGCCAATATTGGAATACGACCAGCGTCCGAGAAGCATGACACGGCTTGTCCGCGTCACACCGGGGCTAGTGAACGGGCGTAGATTAGACCTACTCCAATCATAATCTCCAATTGCTTTTCCGATTATTTCCGATAAGTTTTTCCTATCATGTTTACAGTACGTCAGATGCGCTATTTCGATGCGCTCGCCACCACACTGCATTTTCGCAAGGCGGCCGAACTGGCCCACGTGTCGCAACCGGCCCTTTCGGCTCAGATAGCGGAAATGGAAGCGCTTGCAGGTGCGCCGCTCTTCGAACGCTCGCAGCGGCAAGTGATAATGACAGAGCTCGGCAAGCAACTTTATCCGGGCATTCAGACGGTTTTGCGCGAGCTCCACTCCCTTGAGGAAATAGCAGCGCAGAGCCGGGGGCTTCTGCAGACACGGTTGCGGCTGGGCATAATTCCCACAGTGGCCCCCTATTTGGTCCCGGTTCTGATTCCGCTTCTGCGCGAACGACATCCGTCGTTCCGCCTTCAATTACGAGAAAGCGTGACTGCCAGACTACTGGATGAACTGCATGCAGGCGATATCGATGCGATTGTTGCCGCTCTTCCAATTGACGACGAGCGACTTACCCAAAGGAAGCTCTTCGATGATCGCTTTCTGATCGCGACCTCCACCAACGATCAAACTGTTCTCGCTTCGCCGATGACACAGGACAATGTCGCTCTCGATCGTCTGCTCCTGTTGGAGGAAGGACATTGCATGCGGGATCAGGCGCTTGCCGTTTGCTCGCTACCGTCGCAGCGCCAGCTGGTAAAATATGGCGCCACCAGCATGACCACCCTTTTGCAAATGGTGAGCCATGGCATGGGCCTTACACTCATCCCAGAAATCGCGGTGCGCGCCGAAGCACGCAGCAATCATATGCGTATTGTCCCGTTTGACGGCGAACAGCCGAAGCGGGAGATTGCCCTCTTCTGGCGGCGGCAGAGCATGCGTCGAGAGGATTTCAACGCCCTCGCCGACTGTATCGTCGAAAGCGCACAAAAATTGAAAGTGAACCCGGACGATCTCATCACCCTCGGCTCGTAAGACCTTTGCACTCTTAAGGCTGCATTAAGCTTCGAAGCCTAGCCACCAAACGTTTTGATTCTGAAACGTATTGCCTGGAGGGGATGATGAGGTGGTCTGATTTGACGGCCTATGGCGTGGTCTTTTGCCTTAGCCTGGGATATTTCGCGGCGACGAGCGGCAGTTCGCGATCGTCTGCACCGCCACGTACCAGCAATAGTGTCGCCAAGAGTACGGCGACTGCGCCGCAGAAAGCGGCGACTGCTGCAAACACGCAAAGCGCGCCCGTAAAAGCCGCAGAGACTGAAGAAGCAGCCTGGAACATACCGGATCCAGATACATTGCCTGATGACGCGTGGGGACGCGTTGTGCGCGAAGGCCGTGATCTGATTATTGCGACTTATGCGCATATAGGCCCGGAAGTAGCCGATGAAACCAAACGTTTTGCAGGCAACAATCTTTCCTGCCAGAGCTGCCATCTGGAAGCAGGAACCAAGAAGTATGGATTGCCACTGGTTGGCGTCTACGGGGACTTCCCACAATATCGTTCCCGTGAAGGGCAAGTGGGCACGATTGAGGATCGCGTCAATGGCTGCATGACCCGAAGCCTGAACGGCAAAGCGCTCCCTATCGACTCTGCCGAGATGAAGGCGATGGTCGCATACATCAAATATGTATCCGCTGGCACGATTGTCGGTGAAAACACGAAGGGGCGCGGCTCCGGAAAAATGCCTGAATTGAAGCGCGCGGCGGATCCGGTACATGGCGAGAAACTCTACGCCGAAACTTGCGCCGCCTGTCATGGAGCGGATGGCCAGGGCAAGCGTGTTGGCGTCGTGGGCGATGCAAAGGGCTATGAATTTCCACCGCTTTGGGGCCCGGATAGCTTCAACGATGGCGCAGGCATGAACAGGCTGATCTCAGCCGCGAATTTCATTCACGCCAACATGCCGAACGGCGTATCGCTGGAGGAACCACAGCTGGAGCCGGAAGACGCCTGGGACATCGCTGCTTTCTTCCAGTCCAAGCCGCGTCCGGCGAAAGCGGACCTGGATAAAGACTTCCCGAACCGGTTGGAAAAGCCGGTAGACGCTAGCTACGGCCCTTATGCCGACGACCTGCCCGTTCAAACGCATAAAGTTGGGCCGTTTGACGAAATCAGAGCCGAGATCAAGAAGCTGAAGACAGTGACGAACTGAAAAATGAAAAAGGCGGCGCAACCGAGCCGCCTTTTCCTTTTACCTATGCGAAATGATATTACATACCGCCAGGATAGTTCGGGCTCTCCCGGGTAATCGCAACACCATGCGAATGGCTTTCCCTCAAACCGGCATTGGAAATGCGCACAAAGGTTGCCTTTTCGCGGAATTCTTCCAGCGTCTTCGCCCCCACATACCCCATGGAAGCGCGCAGTCCACCAGCAAGCTGGTGAAGAACCGCGGAAATCGGACCCTTGTAGGCAACCTGTCCTTCGATACCTTCCGGTACGAGTTTCAGCTCATCGCGCACTTCCGCCTGGAAATAACGATCAGCCGAACCACGCGCCATGGCTCCGACCGAGCCCATGCCGCGATAGGCTTTAAACGAGCGGCCCTGATGCAGATAGACTTCCCCGGGGCTTTCCTCGGTACCGGCCAGCAGCGAGCCTGCCATCGCGGCGACTGCTCCGGCGGCCAGAGCCTTGGCAAAATCACCGGAGAACTTGATGCCACCGTCTGCGATCACCGGGATATTTTGCTTCTGCGCCGCCTCGACCGCTGACATTATGGCTGAAAGCTGCGGAACGCCGACGCCCGCAACGATGCGAGTGGTGCAGATGGAGCCCGGCCCGATACCAACCTTGACCGCATCCGCTCCGGCATCGATCAGCGCCTTGGTACCGGCAGTGGTTGCCACATTGCCTGCAAGAATTGCGACATTGGGATAGGCTTTCTTGATGCGCGCCACAGCATCCAGAACGCGCTGTGAATGGCCATGTGCCGTGTCGACGACCAGAAGATCAACACCCGCTTCGATCAGGCGCTCGGCGCGTTCGTATCCGTCTTCACCGACGCTTGTTGCAGCAGCGGCGCGCAGGCGACCTTGCGCATCCTTCGCGGCGTTGGGATTGAGCTGCGACTTTTCGATATCCTTGACCGTCACCAGACCGACGCAACGTCCCTGATCGTCGACGACAAGAAGCTTTTCAATGCGATGTGCGTGCAGGAGGCGCTTTGCTTCGTCCTGATTGACATTCTCACGGACCGTAATCAGGTTTTCGCGGGTCATCAGTTCGTGGATTTTCTGCTTCGGATCGGAAGCAAAACGCACATCGCGATTGGTCAGGATGCCAACAAGACGTCCGGGCCCCTTGGCTGCATTCTCGACAACCGGAATGCCGGAAATTCCGTGCGCCTTCATCAATGCCTGCGCATCGGCCAGAGTGGCGTCCGGTCCGATGGTAACCGGGTTCACAACCATGCCGGACTCGAATTTCTTCACCTGGCGGACTTCCTCCGCCTGACGCTCCGGCGTCAGATTGCGGTGGATGACCCCGATGCCCCCGGCCTGTGCCATTGCGATGGCCAGACGGGACTCCGTTACGGTGTCCATGGCCGCCGAAAGAAGAGGAAGATTAAGCTCGATGTCCTTGGCGATGCGCGTGCGCAGATCGACCTGCCCCGGCATTACTTCGGAATGGCCCGGCTGAAGCAGCACATCGTCGAATGTGAGAGCGAGCGCGCCAGTGGGCGATTCCACGATTTTAGCCATTGCCAATTCCTTTGCCGGTTTTATCGAATGAGAAAAGCCGCCTCTCCGGAATAGGTCCGGGAGCAGCGACGAGTCTGATTTGCTAGGTTGAATTGGCACCGGCTGGTAACACGGTTATGACCAAATGGGAAGCCTTTTGCAGACAAGTTTCAGTTACCGATAAGGATTTGGGTGATAAATCTTCGCTCATCGCAATCCGGGAGTGACAGATTTGCAGGCAAAGTGAAAAATTCCGCCAGCGAATTCGCCTTTATCCGCGGCCCAAAACTATGTGAAACATCGCATAGCAACCATAAGAACGATGTCCGCGACGCTCGGCACGCTAAAGAATATGCACTCACCACAGAGTGAAAATGGAGGAGAAAACTGTTCATGGATCGCAGAAGATTTGCCATGTCGCTTGCAGGACTTGGAGCAATGCCCCTTGTCGTCAATGTAGCGTCCGCTGCCAACAAGGGAGGAGAAAGCGTGCTGGAACTCATGGGTGGAAGTATTACGGATGTGCCCGGAATTAAGCTGGGTCATCATACGCTGACAAAGCGCCCGACCGGATGCACGGTTCTGCTTTGCGAGGAAGGCGCTTCTGCCGGGGTTGATGTGCGCGGTTCCGCACCCGGTACGCGGGAAACCGATCTGCTCGATCCGATCAATTATGTGCAGCAGGTTCAGGCTATCCTACTATCCGGCGGCAGCGCCTATGGTCTGGCGGCCGCCACCGGGGTGATGCGATATCTCGAAGAGAACAATCTCGGTTTCAAGATTGGCAAGGGCGTTGTTCCGATTGTACCGGCGGCAATCCTGATGGACCTTGGTGTTGGCGATTTTTCTGTCCGCCCCGGAGAGGAAGACGGCTATCTTGCCTGCAAGGCAGCCAAGGCGGAACCATCGGGCGAAGGCAATATCGGCGCGGGTGCAGGAGCAACTGTCGGCAAGATGTTCGGCATGGACTATGCCATGAAGGGCGGGCTTGGCACGGCGAGTTACAAGGTCCCTGGCACCGAAATCGTGGTCGGCGCCATTGTTGCCGTCAATGCTGTCGGTGACGTCTATGCCCCTAACTCACGCCGGATACTGGCCGGCGCGCGTACCGAGGACGGCAAGGGATTCCGTGATACGATGTCAGCCATCATGCAGGGTTACGGCGTGGTTAAATCGGGTGGCGCGAACACAACGATCGGCGCGATAGCGACCAATGTCCCGTTCGACAAAGCGCAGCTTAAGAAGATCGCCGGCATGGCGCATGACGGCTTTGCGCGCACGATCAACCCGATCCATACGATGTGGGACGGTGACACGATCTTCGCTCTTTCCACAGGCAAGGCGAAGGGGGTGGAGGCCGACGTAACGGCAATAGGCGCGATTGCAGCAACCGTGATGGCAGAAGCCGTGGCCCGTGCAGTTATCAATGCGGATAGCCTCAAGGATTTGAACCTGCCCGCACACAAGGATTACGCAAAAGAATAAGCTGACTATCGGGATGACGCTGGCAGGCGGATTTTGGCAATTCCTCCCAATGCGCATAGGCGAGTCTTGGCGGGCGATAGAAGCGTGTTCTTTACGGAAGCGAATCCTTTTATAGTCCGCCCATGCCCATTCGACACTTAAGCGAAACCATCATCAACCAGATCGCGGCGGGTGAAGTCATCGAGCGCCCCGCCAGCGTCATCAAGGAACTTGTCGAAAACGCCATCGACGCCGGAGCGACCCGCATCGAGGTCGTAACGGGGGGCGGCGGCAAGACCTTGTTGCGGGTAACGGACAATGGGTCCGGCATTCCCGTTGACGAACTTCCCTTGGCAGTTTCCCGCCACTGCACCTCCAAGCTTTCAGACGATGTGCACGACATCCGTGCTCTGGGATTTCGTGGCGAGGCCCTTCCATCAATCGGCTCGGTGGCCAAGCTGGTGCTCAAATCCCGTCCGCAAGACGCCGACTCCGGCTTCGAAGTTTCTGTTTCCGGCGGGCATCTGGACGGGCCCCGCCCCTCAGCGCTCAATCGCGGAACGATAGCGGAGGTGCGTGACCTTTTTTATGCGACGCCGGCCCGCCTCAAATTCATGAAGACTGACCGCGCGGAAGCTTCCGCCATAACCGATGTCATCAAACGCATCGCGATTGCCTTTCCGCATATCCGCTTTTCCCTTGCAGGCAGCGACAGGACGCCGCTGGAGCTTGCGGCAACGGGCAGCGGCGCCGAAGCAACGCTTGAGCGCATCAATCAGGTATTGGGAAAAGAGTTCGGCGAAAATGCGCTGGCCATAGATGCCGAGCGCGACGGTGTGCGGCTGGCGGGTTTCGTCGGCATTCCCTCTCATAATCGCGGCAATGCCTTGCATCAGTTCGCCTATGTGAACGGTCGCCCGGTGCGTGACAAGCAGCTTTTCGGTGCATTGCGCGGAGCCTATGCAGACGTGATGGCGCGGGATCGCCATCCGGTTGCCGTATTGTTCCTGACGCTGGATCCCGCGCTGGTCGACGTCAACGTGCATCCTGCCAAGGCCGACGTGCGTTTCCGGGATCCGGGTCTTGTGCGCGGGCTGATCGTCGGCGCGATCAAGCAGGCACTGGCGCAATCGGGCATAAGGCCCGCGACGAGCGGCGCCGATGCCATGCTGCAAGCCTTCCGCGCCGAAGGGTTGCAGCCCTCGCCGTCCTCCTTTGCCTCGCGTTCTTCCTCTACAGGTTACGCCTCCGGCGGCTGGCGTCCTGCACCTCCCGCCCCGCGGACGGAATGGTCTCCGCAGACTGCGCATCCAGCCCATAGGCCACTCGATTTCGCAACCTCGCCATCTTTTCAGGAGAGCGAGCAGGCGACGCTTGCAGCCGTCAATGTGCTCGCGGCGGATGCCCGTGCAACAGTTCACGAAGCGCCAGCGGAACTACAGCAGAAACCACTGGGAGCAGCCCGCGCACAAATCCACGCCAACTACATCGTGTCACAGACGGAAGACAGTCTCGTCATCGTGGACCAGCACGCTGCACACGAACGCCTTGTTTACGAAGCCTTGAAAAACGCATTGCATTCCCGCCCGATACCGGGACAGATGTTGCTTATTCCTGAAATCGTCGACCTTCCGGAGGAGGACGCCGAACGGCTGGCAACACACGCGGAAACGCTTGCTCGCTTCGGCCTCGGGATCGAGCAATTCGGGCCGGGCGCTATCGTCGTGCGTGAAACGCCAGCCATGCTCGGAGAAATGAATGTGCAGCAATTGATCCGCGATCTGTCGGACGAGATTGCGGAGCACGACACTTCCGATGGGCTGAAAGCAATGTTGAACCATGTGGCGGCGACGATGGCCTGTCATGGTTCCGTGCGCTCTGGACGGCGGTTGAAGCCTGAAGAAATGAATGCGCTTCTGCGTGAAATGGAATCCACTCCCGGCTCAGGCACCTGCAACCACGGTCGTCCGACCTATATCGAACTGAAGCTGACTGACATCGAACGGCTTTTCGGCAGGCGCTGACAGAATTACGACAGAGCAAAATGCGGTACTGCTGGACGCAACGCGCGACGCTTGCTAGAGTCCGTTACAAAGGTTTTAGACACATGAATAAATTTGAATCGCCCCGTTCCTCCGAAGCTGTTCTGCGCTATCTCGACGGTGACTACGAGATCGTCCGGCATGGTGCCTATGTGGCATGTGCAGTGACCGGCGCTCACATCCCGCTCGATGAACTGAAATATTGGAGCGTAGCCCGGCAGGAGCCTTATGCAACGGGGCTGATTTCTTTTGAACGGGAGTTGGAAGTCAATCCCGAGCTGCGCAGCCGCAGGAAGGCTTAAACTAGCTCGTCACGCGGCTTTTGAAGCGCTCTGTGACCGTATCCAGAATTCGGCCGAGCGCATCCTTGCGATCAAATTTAAGGTCGACGTCGAGGACAGCAAGTTTTTCCAGAAATCCGGCGGGGACTCCAACCATCGTTGCCAGGCGCACCTGATCCTTCGCCGTGGTGATCAGACCCAGGCCTTGGCGGCGGGCAGCATCTGTCAGGTTGCGGATATCATCCGCTTCGAAACTGTGATGATCAGGAAACGAGCGCGTTTCCACAATCTCACCTCCTGCTTCAGCAACACTTGCATAGAATTTTTCAGGGTTGCCGATACCGGCAAATGCAAGCCAGCGATTACCCGCGACCGGTGCTGTAGACGAGGGCTCAAGACGCGCTTCATATATGGGTCGGCCCGCTCGCGCTGCCTGACGGATCACGAAGTCGGCGCCGTCGCCCTTGCCAATGCGCAGCAAGGCATCGGTCTTGCGCATCTGGTCGGTCAGCGGAGCCCGCAACGGGCCTGCCGGTATGACTTTCCCATTTCCAATGCCGCGTGCCGCATCCACCACCAGCAGCGAAAAATCGGCAAAAAGCCGCGCGCTCTGAAAACCGTCATCCATGATGATGAAATCGCAGCCGAGCGTCTGCAGATGTCGCGCTCCCTTCAGTCGATCAGGACAGAGAGCTACCGGGGCATGGCGCGCTAATAGCAGCGGCTCGTCCCCAACGTAGCGCGCACTGTCATGTGCGGCATCGACAACGTGCAATCCCCTGTAAGCGCCACCATATCCCCGCGAGACGATACCGGGGCGCAAACCCCGCGCTTTTGCGCCATTGGCAAAGGCGATGGCGGTCGGGGTTTTTCCAGCTCCCCCCACCGTGAAATTGCCAATGCAAAGTACGGGCAGGGAAATTCGCGGCGGATCCGCCTTCAAAAGCCGACGCCCGGCCACCGCTCCGTAAAGCAGGGCAGCAGGCGCCAGAGACATCGCACGCCAATCAGGCTTTTCCCACCAGAAAGGCGGCGCCTCACTCGCCATGGTCAGTGTCCGCCCGACTGATATGCAACCTCATTGCGATTGCCGGGCAATTGTGCCTGCAGGATCAATGGCTGGATGAAAGGCTCAAGTGCTACGAGCGTCCGGTCCAGCGCACCGCGCATGTCTTTCACCGTATTCACACCGGCATTGATCATGCCACGCAGATGCTGGGGATTGTTGAACAGGAAGTTGATCGCCCCTGCCAGCATGTTGCGATCCTTCACAATGCGCGCACCGCCATTCTTGATGAGACGCTGGAAGGATTCCCGGAAGTTCTGGACATTCCGCCCTGTCAGTACGGCGGTCCCCATCATTGCTGGTTCCAGCGGATTATGCCCGCCTTCCTTGGTCAGGGAGTTGCCAATGAATGCAATCTCCGTGAGCTGGAGATAAAGCCCCATCTCCCCGATCGTGTCACCCAGAAGGATATCCGTGTCGGCTTCAATCGGCTCACCGGCGCTCCTGCGTGCAACCTTCAGGCCTTTTTCAGCAAGCATGGCTTCAATGGTGGGAGCGCGATCCGGATGGCGCGGCACGATGATCGTGACAAGATGCGGATAACGGACTTTCAGCATCTGGTGGACTTCGGCGGCAATCGCTTCTTCACCATCATGGGTCGAAATGGCAGACCATGTCCGCCGTCCGGCGATCTGGCGTTGCAATGCAGCTAGCGCCTGCAGATCGGCTGGTGGTGGATTCGTATCCACCTTCAGATTTCCTGAAACGCTTACCGGCCGTGCACCCAGCGCCCGGAAGCGATCTGCGTCGAGTTCCGATTGTGCGACCACATAGGCAAAATTTTCAAAGAGCGCTTCTGCCAGGGCCGGTCTTTTTTGCCAGGCGGCAAAAGAGCGATCAGACATGCGCCCGTTGACCAGAACCTGCGGCGTATGGCGGCTGCCTAGTGAAAGGACTGTTGCCGGCCAGACTTCGGATTCACAACCAATCGCAAGATCAGGCTTCCAGTGGTTGAGAAACCTGTTGACCGCAGGCTGCAGGTCCAGCGGTGCATATTGGTGGATAACCTTGTTACCCAATTGTTCCGCAACAACTTTCGCCGACGTCACCGTGCCGGTTGTCAGAACGATATGAATACCCGTTGCAGCTATCCGCTCAATCAACGGTGTGATTGCAACTGTTTCTCCGACGCTCGCCGCATGAGCCCAGATGACTGGCCCCTGGGGACGCGCGATAATGGATTTGCCGTAGCGCTCGCCACGACGCATGCGTTCTTCCTTGCCGCGAGAAGCGCGGTAGGCAATGTAAGGCCCCATGAGAGGATAGGCCGCGGAGCCGAGTACGCGGTAGGCAGACAACATATTGCGCGCCCAGCGTTCGCTCATTTCGCTTTCTCCAACGCTGCATAGGCCTTGGCGGTCGCGTCGTTGAGTTGGCGCGTTAGCTCCATGCGTTTTTCTTCCAGTTGCGTTTCATCGGCATCCGCGTCGACCCATACATTGTCGCCGCGCACGATAATCGAACGCCCGAAGGGCAGCGGAATCGCCGTTTTATCCCACGACTTTTCCAAAACATGGTTCCGGGAGAAGGCATAAGCAACCGGTATTATCGGACGGCCGGATAATTTCGCCAACAAAATGATACCTTCTCCTGCCTCACGCGGCTTCCCGTGAGCAATATCCGCTATCATTGACGCCGATTGCCCTTTCTTGAGAGCATTCTTCAGCGTCAGAAGTGCCCGTGCCCCGCCCTTTTCAGGTTTTGAGCGAGAACCGCGACCGCCAGACCCGCGCACCGTCACCAATCCGAGCTTCTCCGCCACACGCGCATTCAGCTCCGCATCCGCGCTGCGCGAAAACATGGCAACCAATTCGATTCCCCGGGGACAGATGAACGGCCCCATAAGATGCTGCCCATGCCAGAAAGTCACGATGAATGGATCGTCCTTGCCGACGAGTGCTTGCGGATCGGCAGATTCCTTCAGGCGCGAATTGGTGAGATAGACGAATTTGAAGTATGCGGTGATCAGCCACACAAGCACAGATCTGACCACGGCAGACTGCGCCAGCGGTCCGCGAATGCGCCGCCATAAGCGCTTCGCGAATCCCTGTTTTTTCCGTCCGGTTGCCTGACCTGAGCTGTTTTCACTGTGCATCCGGTATGGGCCGCTGCTCAATCCGCCTTCAATGTCACACCTTCGGGATCGAGCAACCGATGCAGGTGCACGATGAAGTAGCGCATGTGGGCATTATCTACCGTTTGCTGGGCCTTGGACTTCCACGCGGTCTTGGCCGATTCGTAATCCGGGTAGATGCCAACGATATCGAGGTTTTCAAGATCACGGAATTCAACGGTACCGAGCTTTTTCAGCTCGCCGCCAAACACCAGATGAAGAAGCTGCTTTTTGTCGCCTTCGACGCTCATGACAATTATCCCTGAACAAATTTGGTTCGCGGCATGATTAACCCAAGGGTCAGCCCGCGACAACACTCAACATTTCTTGCAGAAGGTTCCCGCTGGCGGCAACGAGAGCGCCATGGCTCCGCGTTGGTCCACCATATGCGATCGGCAAGGCATCGCTTGTCAGGATTGCCCCGCCCGACTCACCGAGGATCAGATCAGCTGCTGCCAGATCCCAATCATGCGAATTGGGCCGAATGAAGGTGCCAGCTATATCTCCACGCGCCACCATTGCAATTCGGTAAGCAAGAGACGGAACATAGGGATGAACCTTTGCGCGGCCTCGCCAGCTTTCCGGAAGTGCCGTCACCATGTTGCGCGCAGATGCTATTGTCACCTGTTCATCGGGCGATGGTAATCTGACACGAATGGCAGCGCCGTTCTGCGAAGCGCCGACACCTTTTCCCGCCACGATGAGTTCCGCTCGCGCCGGACATTCCAGCACACCCGCCAAAGGACGACCATTTTCGATGACGGCAATGCTCACACACCATTGATCCTGTCCGGCGATATAGGCACGCGTGCCGTCGATTGGATCGACCACAAAGGCACGGCTGCGTTTGGCCGCCGCCCGATCATCGACAGTTTCTTCCGATATCCAGCCATAATCCGGCCGCGCGTTCAAAAGAACCTCTTTCAAATAGCGGTCAACGGCAAGATCCGCTTCACTCACCGGCGACACGCCATCCTTCAGCCAAACCTCCGGCGACCTGCCAAAGTAGCGCATCGCGATGCGGCCTGCTTCGCGGGCCGCATCTCTTAACAGGGCCAGTTCTCCAGAAACGTCGTTGTGCTTGTCAATTTCCGGCAAGGGTCATGCCTTCGATTACGAGTGTCGGCGCCGCCATTCCAAAGTTCCTGTCAATATCGGACGCAGGCGTCATATTGAGGAACATATCCTTGAGGTTCGAAGCAATCGTCACTTCGCTTACAGGATAGGCAAGTTCCCCATTCTCGATCCAGAAGCCCGACGCGCCACGGCTGTACTGGCCGGTAATCATGTCCACGCCCTGCCCGAACACTTCCGTCACGTAAAAGCCTGTGCCGACGGAACGAATTAACTCTTCCGGCGATTGCGAACCGGGCTCTATCGCAAAATTGGTGGATGCTGGCGAAACACCAGAGCCGGAACGAACGCCCCGGCCATTGCCTTGCAGTCCAAGTTCACGGGCGCTCGATCCTGAAAGCAGCCAATAATTGAGAACGCCGTCCTCGACCATCATCAACGGCTGTCCTTCAAACCCCTCACCGTCGAACGGACGCGAGGAAGAGCCGCGCACACGCAGCGGATTATCGGTAACATTTATACCGGACTTGAGAACCTGTTTGCCGAGACTGTCACGAAGAAAACTGGTCTTGCGCGCTACCGAAGCGCCGTTGATGGCGCTGGCAAGATGCCCGGCAATACCACGGGCAAGCCGGGGATCATAAACGACTGTGACGGGACCGGTTTTTGCCTGACGCGCACCCAGTCTCCGCACAGCGCGTTCTCCCGCGCGGCGGCCTATTTCGCTAGGTGTATCCAGATCGGAAAAATGCAGCCGCGAACTGAAATCGTAATCGCGCTCCATTTTCGTGCCCTCGCCAGCAATGGCAGAGACCGACCGGCCAAATCGTGTAGCCGCATAGTGCCCCGAAAAACCTGTTGATGTGACGAGCACCAGGCCACCCAGACTGCGCGAAGCGCCAGCCCCGCCCGAATTCGACACGCCTTTAACCGCAAGCGCCGCCTCTTCCGTCGCAAGGGCATCCTGAGTCAAACGTTCGGTATCGATTTCCGTTGAATCGAAGAGATCAAGATCGCGAGGCGAGACCACGAGCAGCGAGGGATCGGCGAGTTGCTCATAAGGGTCTTCCGGTGCAACACGCGCCATGGCTACAGCCCGCTCAGCGAGCCGGTCAGGGTCGGCACTCGCATTCGCGGAAACACTGGCAATGCGGCGACCTACAAAAACCCGCAAGGAGAAGTCATCGCTCTCCGACGATTCGGTTCCCTCAACCTTGCCAAGTCTCACCGACACGCTGACAGAACGCGCCCGCATCACGACTGCGTCAGCGTGATCGGCACCTGCCCGCCTAGCAGCGGCCACGAGCACGGCGGCTCGATCGACAAGTTTTTCCGCCGAATTATCTGAAATCATTATATAATCCGAGTTTCCCAAGCGCTTCGCGGTTCGACCACGCACCATAGTCTGCGGCATGATCGAAACCGGGACTTGTCAAAAAATATCGTCAAATTGTTCGACATCGGGCTGATTACAGCCATATCTTGTTTCTATATTGACGAAATCCAAGGGCTTCAAGGCAAGTCCTCCCACATTTCTCCAAATTCCAAGAGCTTGGCATGGTTGCGACTGGCGGAAACCTCTACCTACAGTGCCTGATGATTCTGGGCGGCGCGATTATCGCGGCACCGCTGTTCAAGCGATTAGGGCTTGGCACGGTCCTCGGCTATCTTGCGGCAGGCATTACGATAGGCCCCGTGGCAAGCCTTGTCGCCGATGGAGAGGAATTTCTGCATTTCTCCGAACTCGGCGTCGTGTTCCTGCTCTTTATCATCGGTCTCGAGCTGAAGCCGTCAAGGCTTTGGGCTCTCCGCCATTCGATTTTCGGCCTTGGAAGCGCGCAGGTACTGCTTTGCGGAGCCGCACTTACTGCCCTTGGCATCTACTTTGCCGGTCTCAGCACAGAAGCAGGAATCATCATCGGTTTCGGCCTCGCGCTCTCTTCCACGGCATTTGCCATGCAGGTGCTGGAGGACCGGGCTGAAACCAACCAGAAACACGGGCAGCGCGCCTTTGCGATTCTGCTGTTTCAGGACCTGGCGATCGTACCAATTCTTGCAATCATTCCAGCGTTATCCCCGAACGAGCCTTCCCAGGCCAGTGCTGGTTTTCATCTCGCCACTGCCATCGCAGCCATTGCAGCGCTGGTGATTGCGGGACGCTATCTCATCAATCCCATGTTCCGCATCATCGCCAATACCGGCGCTCGTGAAGTCATGATCGCCGCCGCGCTCTTTGTGGTGCTTGGGTCGGCCAGTCTGCTTCAGGCTGCTGGCCTTTCGATGGCCATGGGCGCATTCATTGCAGGGGTCTTGCTGGCGGAATCATCCTACCGGCACGAACTTGAAGCCGACATCGAACCATTTCGCGGAATTTTCCTTGGCTTGTTCTTTGTCGCAGTCGGCCTGTCCCTGAACCTTTCGGTAATCCTTCAATACTGGAAAATAATCCTTCTTGCTGTTCCCGTCTTCATGGCAGCCAAGATTGGGATCATTTACCTTCTATGCCGCGCCTTCCGGTCCAGCCATAATGATGCCGTGCGGATCGCTTTTCTTCTTCCGCAAGGCGGCGAGTTTGCGTTCGTACTTTTCTCTGCGGCCACTGCGGGAGGCATAATCTCCAGCGCTCTCGGTTCAGAGCTTGTGGCCGCGGTTACCGTTTCCATGGCACTCACCCCGCTTTCTGTCGCACTCGGCTCGAAACTGCTCATCAAGGACAAGACGGTCGATGTCATCGAGGAGAATTTTGACGGCGCCGGTTCCGACGTGCTGATGATCGGTTTCTCGCGTTATGGCCAGATCGCCGCTCAAATCCTGCTTGCTGGCGGTATCGACGTAACGGTGATCGACAGTTCTCCCAATCGCGTCCGCGCAGCCGGAAAATTCGGTTTCCGTATCTATTTCGGCGATGGCACCCGCAAAGACGTGCTGGAAGCATCAGGAATCCGAAAGGCGAAGATCGTCGCCGTCTGTACCCACAAACGGGAAACGACCAACCACATCGTCAATCTCATCCAGTCGGAATATCCAGACGTAAGGCTGTTCGTTCGTTCATATGATCGCGAACATACATTGCAATTAAGGGCCCAGGGCGTGGAATACGAACTGCGCGAAACGTTCGAGTCCGGTCTGCTTTTCGGTCAGCGCACGCTCGAAGGGCTCGGCATGGCCGAAGCGCAAGCCTATGGAATTCGCGAAGACGTGCGTCAGCGGGACGAGGACCGGCTCCACGTACAGGCTTCGGAAGGCATCATGGCTGGTCGACATTTGTTGTTCAATAAGCCTGTAACGCCTGAGCCGCTGGTCAAACCCACTCGCGAAGGCCAGCGTATCGACAAGGCGGTGGAAGATGCAACGGCCTCGTCAGCACAGGCCGTCCCGGCAGAATAGCTCTGCGCTACGGCGGCGATAGACTCAATTCGCCAGAGTTGAGCCTATCGGCGCCGCTTTCCCCTCGATCGTCAGTTCTATGGCGCGCTTCAGTTCGTCGCGAACACTGGCACTTTGCGACAGGATCTGTTCGAACTTCAGGAAATCCAGAAGCCCGATCCGTTCGACATTGGGACGGATAAAAATGTGCGGCGGACGGATGCGAAACTTGTTCTCGATGATGGAGCACATAGTCAATTGGTTGGCGCCGATCACTGCTTCGAACGTAGTGGGCATATAATCGTCCGGGCCAACAGGCGTGCCGACAACGTCGATACCGATAACGATATCGGCCTTGTCGAATAACAAATCAAAAGGCACGGGATTGAACAAGCCGCCATCGACCAGAATTCGACCTTCCCGGCGCACGGGTGCGAAAACCGGCGGTATTGCACAAGATGCCGCTATCGCTGAATGCAGATCGCCATCGCGGATATGAATCTCCTGAGCGGCGTGAAAATCCGCCGCCGTGATGCTCATGGGAATTTTCAGCTCTTCCACATTGGCGGGCAGGCTCTCAGGCAGAAAAACGTCCAGCACCTTTTCGATATTGAACTGGCTGACACGCAGGCCGCCCTTGAGCAATTCGACCCAACGGGCCGGACGGGTTTGCCACATGCGCTTTGCGACTTCCGAACGGCGATTGAAAATCGCCGCCATATATTTGTGTATCTCGTGGCCGGTCATGCCACTCGCCATTCCTGCCCCGACGATCGAGCCTATCGAAGAACCCGCAATGGCGACCGGCTTGATGCCCAGTTCATCGAGCACTTCGACGATATGGAGATGAGCAATACCCCGCGCCCCGCCGCCGCCGAAAGCGACGGCAATTCGGGGCGATGACGGCACTGCCTTTTCCAATCTGCCACCTGTTAGCTTTGGGCCGGACCGAAGATCAGAATAGCTGGTTCTGCTTCAAGAAGTTTCCTGGCGATGGCTTTGACCTGATCCAGCGTCACTGCCTCAATCAACTCTGAGCGCCGGTCGATATAATCACGCGGGAGCCCTGCTTCCTGCAAGCTTACCAGAGTTTCAGCAATTGCCGCGGACGAGTCCAGATTATTAACGGCATAGGACCCCTTGAGGAAGCTCTTCGCAGCAGCAAGTTCTTCTTCGGTCGGTCCATCGGCGGCCATCGCGGCAACTTGCTCGCGAATGATTTTCAGAGATTCCTGCGCCTTGTCGGGACGGGTTGCCGTCGAAATCATCAATGCCGAAACATGGTCGCGCAGAACCATGGACGAGGAGACAGAATAGGCAAGACCACGCTTTTCACGCACCTCGGCATAGAGACGCGAAGTGAAGCCACCACCCAGAATGTGATTCATGAGGTAGGCCGCGAAAAACTCCGGATCCTTGCGCGGAATCGCAGGATATACAAAGCTGATCGAGGTCTGTGGCATATCGAAATTGAGGCTGGTCGTTGTACCGAGCGCCAGTTTGGCATCAGGAACGGGAACCAGTTCAGCCATCGCTGGCAGTTCGCCGAACACCTTGTCCAGCAACGCACCCAGATCCTGCGCATTGATGGCTCCCACGACGCCTATCGTCAGGTGGTCACGCGCAAAATTCCTGCGATGAAAGTTCACCAGATCGTCACCCGTGATCAACTGCAACGACTTCACCGTGCCGTCATTGGGCCGCGCATAAGGATGATTGCCGTAGAGAACTTCGGAAAACTTGCGCGATGCTATCGTTGAAGGATCGCGTTGCGAAGCTTCGATACTGGCAACGACCTGCTGACGAATGCGATCAACGGCGTCCTGATCGAAACGAGGCTTGTTGACGGCGAGAGCGAGTAGGCTGGTTACCGCATCGCGATTTTCGGCAAGCATCCGAATGCCGCCAGAAACCGAATCCTGCGTTGCGGAAAAGCTCATTTCCGCGCCAAGATTATCCATCCGTTCCTGAAAGGCATCCGATTTCAGATCGCCTGCGCCTTCATCGAAAAGCCCCGTCATCAGATTGGCTAAACCTTCCTTGCCGGAAGGGTCCTGCGACGTGCCGCCCTTGAACGAAAACCGCATTGAAATGAGCGGAACCGAGTCATCCTCTACCAGCCAGGCTCTAATGCCCTTTGGCGAGACGACCTCCTGAATTTCAATCGCGCGCGCGGGCAATGCGCACACGATCAAGACTGTCATTGATGCCACGAACATGCCAACCATAGAGCGGGCATAGCGAAATGCGAGAACACGTTGGAATTTCAGCATAAGAATGTTCTTCACTGGATCGCTCCTCCCGAACCATTGGCCCCGACGCCTTCAGGTGATGCATCCGGGTTTTCCCGAGCACTTTGCGGCTCTGCATTCGGTGGAAGCAGGTAGCTTGTTACCGATTGGTCCTCGACAAGGTAACGTGTCGCAACATCTTTAACCTGGTCGACGGTAACGCGCTTGATGACTTCTGGCCACTTCTGGATATCGTCGACCGTTTGTCCAACGGACAGTGACGAACCATAAATTCGCGCCATGCCTGTCTGGCTATCGCGTGCAAAAATAACCGCTTTGAGGAAACGGTTACGAGCCTGATCAAGCTCGGTCTGGCTCACACCTTCCTTGATGATCCGTGCGACTTCGGCTTCGACGGCCTTTTCCACGTCACCCAGCGTGGCCCCATTGCGTGGTGCGCCATAAACGGAGAACGTGCCGTCATCGAGCGCGTCACCGCCATAGCTCGCACCTGTATTGGCGGCGATGCCCTGCCTCACTATCAGTTCCTGATAAAGGCGTGAACGCAACGAACCGCCGAGAATTTCGCTCAGGAGATCAAGCGCGGGCGCATCCCCCGGCTTTGCATTCGGAAACCGCTTTTCATTCGCATAAGACGGCACCAGCCAGGATACACGAAATGAAGGCGTGCTCACGCGCTCATCATGCAGCGTCACTATTCGGGCGGCATGTTTCTTGGGCTCCTGTGGACGTTCGCGCGGTAGGACTTCAGCGCGTTTCGGAACGTTTGCCCAGGTTTTCAGGGTCAGTTCGCGCACGCGTTCCGGCGAAACGTCTCCGGCGATCACGAGCGTCGCGTTGTTCGGTGTGTAATATTGCTGATAAAAGTCGATAGCGTTCTTCAGGCTCAGCTTTTCCATCTCCTGCTGCCAGCCGATGACGGGCTTGCGATAAGGATGGTTATAGAAAAGAACAGCATCGGTATTTTCCATCAGCATGGAAGCGGGATTGGAATCGACCCGCATGCGACGCTCTTCCAGAATAACATCCCGTTCCGTTTTCACGGCTTCTTCGTTGAGTACCAGATTCTCCATCCGGTCCGACTCGAACTGCATCACCATTTCCAGAGCTTCAGGAGATACGCGCTGGAAATAGGCCGTATAATCGTAAGAAGTGAATGCGTTTTCCTGCCCGCCAATGGAGGCAACTTTTGCTGAAAACTCACCGGCGGGGTGATTTTTCGTTCCCTTGAACATCAGATGTTCGAGGAAATGCGCAATGCCTGAAACACCGGGCGCTTCGTCCGCCGATCCGACATGGTACCAGATCATCTGTGTAACCACGGGCGCGCGATGATCGGGAATGACGATTACTTCCAAGCCATTCGGCAAAGTGAAATGGCTGACCCCGTCCGACTGGGAAATTTCGGGAAGTGCTGTCTGCTCAGCGGCTGCCGGTGCTGCCGGCGCGGGCTGTGCTTCAGCAGTGGCGGCAGCGGGTTGGCTTTCTGCCCGCACGGCACCGCCTGCCAAAGGCAAAGCCAGTACGAAACCCAACGCGGTGGACAATAGCAAGCGCCGGAGTGAGGGGTTCTTCACCAAGCGACATCTCCAATCGGTTTCATTACTGCCCGGTTCTTCCGGACAGCATATCAATTTGATGCGGACCATATTTGTCCGCGAATTCAAGCGGCGACTTTCAGCCGGATCAGCCGAATGATCGTGCCCCCGTAGTTGCGCTCTTCCAGGATGACGAATCGTTCATCAAGCTCAAGTGCCGCCTCGCCATCTTCTTCAAGCACCAAAAGTGCGTCAGGATTAAGCCAACCGCCTTGAAGTGCTGACAAAAACGCCTTTTCTCCCATGCGCCGTCCATAAGGCGGATCGGCAAAAACGAGATTGAAGGGCTCCATCGTGCCAACGATACCCAACTGGCAGGCGTCGCGCCGCAATATCTTGGTATGTCCCTGCAGACCGAAGGCCTCGATATTCTGGCGCAGCAAACCACGGCCCTCAGCAGATTCTTCCACAAAGGTCGCATAGCGCGCACCACGCGACAAAGCCTCCAGGCCAAGCGCGCCAGTCCCTGCAAACAGGTCGAGGACGCGTGCGCCCTCCACCTTGTCGGGGAAATTATGCGCAAGAATGTTGAAGAGGCTCTCGCGCGTACGGTCGGTGGTGGGGCGAATGGCGTTGGTTGAAGGCGTTACAAGTGCACGCCCGCGCAGCTTACCGCCGACGATCCGCACCGCCGCCTCCAGTTCTGCCACCACCCGGCTTGCCGCCGCCCGGTTTTCCGCCCGGCCCGCCGCCTGACTTGCCTCCCGGCCCGCTACTACGTGGGCCTGAGCGCGTATCACGGTCGGAAGCGCTAAAACGTCCTTCCCCCCGCGGCGCGCCCGGCTTACCAGACTTGCGGCCTTCGAAACCGCCCTTGCCGCGTTCACCTACGCGGCCTTCTGCATCGCGCAATTCTGCACGCTCGCGTTTTCCGGGGCGGCGTTCCTTGCGTCCATCCTCACGCGGCTCGCGACGCTCTGGACGCCCCTCTTCCGAACGATTTCCTTCCGGGCGCGGCCGCTGTGGACGGGAATCCTTGTCGAAACGACCTTCCGGGCGCTTGTTGTAACGACGCTCACCGCCTTCTTCGCGACCCTGCTCCTCTTCGCCAGCCCGGCGTGGGCGCATCTGCAGATCGCCACTGAACTTTGCGGAACGGTGCGGAACCTGATGTTCGACGCGGGGCGGCTTTGCGGCAGCCTTTTCTCCCTTGGGGCGAGCGCCCGGAGCCATCCAGACATTGGCATTCCCGCGACGGCGAGGCTCGACCTTTTCCGTCTTGTCTTCGCGTCCGCGACGGCGTTCGGGGCGGCTGGAAATCCACTCACGCTCCCGCGGTGCCCGACGGGTCTCGCCGTCCTGCTCCGGCTGACCTTCCTCCATCTCGCGGCGAGTGCGTCCCTGAACCGCGGCATTGGAAAATTCGTTCAGGACAGGCGCATCAAAATCTGCTCCCGATTCCTCAATCAGCTTGTCACCCAACTGGTCTCGCAGGGTGCGTCCCTTGATTTCGCGGACAGCACCTTCTTCAAGATCGCCAAGCTGGAACGGACCGAATGAAACACGGATAAGTCGTCCGACCGTCAGCCCAAGGGCACCCAGAATGTTCTTCACTTCACGGTTCTTGCCTTCGCGCAACCCGATGGAGATCCAGACATTCGCGCCCTGCACGCGCTCAAGTTCGGCCTCTACGCTGCCGTAGAATACGCCATCAACCGCGATCCCGTTCTTCAGCTCATCCAACTGCTGTTGCGTCACCTTGCCGTGCGCGCGCACGCGATAGCGGCGCAGCCAGCCCGTGGATGGCAATTCGAGAACACGCGACAACCCACCATCATTGGTGAGCAGCAGGAGACCTTCGGTATTGATATCGAGACGACCAACCGAAAGTACGCGCGGCATTTCGGCAGGCAGCGCCTCGAACACGGTTGGACGCCCTTCAGGGTCACGATTGGTCGTCACAAGGCCAGCCGGCTTGTGATACAGCCAAAGGCGAGTGCGCTCTGTCTGCTTCAAAGGTTTGCCGTCAACCGTGATAATGTCCGTGCGCTTGACATTGACTGCCGGGCTTTCGAGCACCTTGCCATTCACAGCAATACGGCCGGCTGCAATCATCGTCTCCGCTTCGCGGCGGGAGGCTATGCCAGCGCGCGCCATACGCTTGGCTATACGCTCGCTCGCATCCTCCTGCGCTTCGGCATTGCGAGGTCCGAATTTACGCGGCTTGTCACGGGCACCGTCGTCGCGGCGCGGACGGCTGTCGCGGTCTTTGTCACGATCTGGCCGGCCCGGGCGATCACAGCGCCCTCCACGGCCATGGGGACGCTTGCCGTCCTTGTTGTCGTCATCTGTAGTCATCTGGTATTGGCCTTTCAGCAGCGCTGCCGTGTCATCTTACACCCTTAAGCACAGGTAAGAGACAGCCGGAAACAGGAACGCCGTATAAATCCGTTCGCAAATCGGTTTCGATTTCGAGAATTATGCAGTAACAAATCGCTCCATGGCTTGCGAGCGAAATTTCCCAAAGAACGCACGAAATGGAGCAGGCATGAGCAAGGGGGTCGAGGTCCTGAACCAGAATGATACCACTCCCATGGAGATCGCGCTCGAAGAAGCGCGAGCTGCAGGCGCACGTGGAGAAGTCCCCATCGGTGCAGTCATCGTCCATCAAGGCACGATCATCGCGCGGGCGGGCAACCGGACACGCGAACTCAATGACGTGACCGCTCACGCCGAAGTGCTGGCCATCCGCGAGGCCGGAGAGACCCTGCAATCGGAACGTCTGGTTGGTTGCGACCTTTATGTAACGCTGGAGCCGTGTGCGATGTGCGCAGCCGCCATTTCATTCGCCCGCATCCGTCGCCTCTATTATGGCGCAACTGATCCCAAAGGAGGCGGCGTCGAACATGGGCCGCGCTTTTACACGCAGCCCACCTGCCATCATGTGCCGGAGATTTATGCCGGTTTCTCCGAAGGAGATTCGCAGAAAATCCTGCGGGAATTCTTCCGCGACAGACGATAGCTTCAGTTCAGAGCCTTTCTTCCGGTCATATAGCGCAACGTATCGTCACGCAGTGCAAAATGATGGATAAAGGCCATCACAACATGCCCGACGATTACGGCGAGCAAAACCCAACCCAGCAAACCGTGCAATGCGCTCCCCGGTGCAGTCAACGCGGCGTTCTGCACGCCCGTTTGTTCGAAAATCTGGATACCGAGGAAGGAAAACCCGCGCCCGCTGCCATATGTACGCAGCAAGGCCAGTGCGGGGACTACAAACATAAGCCCGTAAATAACGATATGCCCAAGCGCTGCCAATTTGCCCACATGGCCTGACTTGTGCGGGCGGCGGCTCAGGTTCAGCAGCCCCCACGCCCCGCGCAATAACACCAGCACGAGAAGGGCAAAGCCAAGCTGATAGTGCGCCGACCAGAAGATGCTATAGATTGCTGTGTCTTTAGCCGCGACCCGCAGCAATGCAGACGCAAACTGCCAAATAAACAGGAGAGCCATCAACCAATGCAGGGCTCGACTGATAAGGCCATATCCCGAGGGCCTATCCCATATAGTGTTTGTATTGTTCATCAGATCATACCTTCCATCCCGAGTTGGCATGATGACGAACTGCACCAAAGAAATCTTTGATTGAAATCAAATATTCGTCAGATTCCAAAACATTAAAAATATTTAATCTTTTGCTTCAATTATGGGATTTATGCGCTCAACCTCGCCCAATCAAGTATATGGTATAATAAAAAATAGGTCGCAGTAAATTTCCTTCACTGCGACCTATTGTTAAGAATAATAAATTCAGGCGACATTAGTTCCAAGGCAGGTAATCGCGCCAGCCCTTGGACTTACCAGAGGCCTTCTTGCGTTCACGCTCTTTCTGCGCCTCGTCTGTTCCCAACTCGCCAACTGCAGCGGTGGAGGCAGGCTGACGATAGGTAAGTGGCGGCTCGCTCAAATAACGGCGCGTCGAGGAAGATCCCTGAACCTGCTGCTGACGCATTGCCTTATAGGCTGCGACCTTTGCCGGATCGAACGTTGGCGTGCGGGATTCATAGTCTTCGCGGCGGCTGTTACCGCGCGGCAACGCTGCCTGAATATTGGACGCGACGGGCACATCCTGAACGACCGGCGACACGAAATTCGGATCGTCACGGTTCGCGGTAATCTCGTCGCGCAGGCGCTTGCGGCGCTGCTCGGGCGATTCCGGCCAATTTGGATCGTTAGCGCTGGCAACACTCTGCTGCGGAGCAGGCAACTGGCCTTTTTCGCCCGGTGCCGGACGGACAAGATCGGGACGCGGCTTGTAGTCAATCCGCTCTTTCTTGTTCTTACCCTGTCCGAAACTTGCTAAATTCGACACATCGTCCAGGAGCTGTGCTCCCGCCGTTTTGTCGGTTCCGTAGGTTGGCGAAGAAACGCAGCCGGATAGCGAAACTCCCGCTATCGCTGTCATAAGCACCAGAACTCGTCCTTCAATCTTCATTAGCGCCACTTCTTTTACGCTTGCCGATTTTATCTTCACCAAGATTTGCTCAGGCGAGCCTTGAATGAAGAAACCGGCAACTCCAAGGCAGATCTTGAAATTATCCGAGGAATGCCTTGTACATGAGTGCAACTCATGCGGCAATCCGATGTTAACCGCTATTTCACCATGTCCGAAGCGGAGATTGCAACCCCATTTCCCCTCCCGAAGCTCCCGGCATATGAACTGCCGAGAGCAAGATCGTCAGAATTCGATCAAACTTCGAGCTTGCCCAAAGACTTGAGTTCGCGAAGTGCAACAGCATCACGCGCCGACACTTCCGGAAACTCGGGATCTGAGCCAACATCCGTCGTATACCGCCATGAGCGGGCACACTTTTCGCCCTCTGCACGTGCGGGCACGACAGCCACGCCTTTCACATCGCCAAGCGTGAATGCTCCTTCGGGCGCATCGGCGTCACTGAACGAAATGCCGCTGGTGATGCAGATTTCCGCAAAATCTAGACCTTCGAGCGAATCGGTCAGGCTCTTGTCGGAAACATAGACGACCGGAGAAGCTTCCAGCGACGAACCGATGCGCTTGTCGGCGCGTTCCAGTTCCAGTGCGCCGGTTACTACGCGGCGAACAGCACGAACCTTGCGCCACTTTTCGGCCAGCACATCATCCCGCCATTGGGCTGGCGTCGGGCGGAACTGCTCGGCATGAATCGAAACCGAAAGCGGATATCGGTCAAGCCAGGCTTCCTCCATGGTGAAAGGCAGCATTGGAGCGAGCCAGGTCGTCAGGCGATCAAAGATTTCACGCACGGTCTGCAGCGCCGCCTTGCGGCGAACACTCGACGGCGCATCGCAATAAAGGGCGTCCTTGCGGATATCAAAATAGAACGCCGAAAGCTCGACATTCATGAAATCGATCAGCGTGCGGGCAATGCGCTTGAAATCGAATGCGTCATAGCCGGAGCGGACGATCTCATCCAGTTCCGTCAGACGGTGCAGCATCAGGCGTTCGAGTTCCGGCAGTTCCGCATGAGCGACGTTTTCGCCTTCATCATGAGCAAGCGTGCCCAACATCCAGCGGATCGTGTTGCGCAGCTTGCGATAGGCGTCGATATTGGTCTGGATGATGCTCTTGCCGAGGCGCTGATCTTCCCAGTAATCGGTCGTCATAACCCACAGACGCAGAATATCCGCCCCGGATTCCTTGATGACGTCCTGCGGCGTGACCGTATTGCCGAGCGACTTCGACATCTTCTTGCCGTGCTCGTCCATGGTGAAACCATGAGTCACGACGGCGTTATATGGCGCCCGGCCGCGCGTGCCGCAGCTTTCCAGAAGCGAAGAATGGAACCAGCCACGATGCTGGTCCGAGCCTTCCAGATAGACGTCAGCCGGCCATTTCATGTCCGGACGATCTTCCAGCGTGAAAGTATGCGTCGAACCAGAATCGAACCAGACGTCCAGGATATCGCGTACCTGCGTCCAGCCTTCATTGGCGCGGCTGCCGAGGAACCGCTCGCGCGCACCTTCGGCAAACCACGCATCGGCGCCTTCTGCCTCGAACGCTTCAAGGATGCGCTTGTTGACGGCATCATCCTGAAGGATGTTGCCTTCCTCATCCACGAAAACGCAGATCGGCACGCCCCACGCCCGCTGGCGCGAAAGTACCCAGTCCGGCCGGCCTTCGATCATCGAGCGCAGACGCGTCTGACCAGACGCTGGCACAAAACGAGTGTCGTCAATGGCTTTCAGCGCGCGTGAGCGCAAGGTTGTGCCGTCACCAAGGTTCTTGTCCATATAGACGAACCACTGCGGCGTATTGCGGAAGATGACCTGCTTTTTGGAACGCCACGAATGCGGATAGGAATGCTTCAGGCGACCGCGCGCGAAGAGCTTGTCGCGGGCGATCAACTGATCCATGACGGACTTGTTGGCATCGCCCTTCTTGCCGTTGTCATCGATAACACGCGCAGGTCCACCTTCGCGGTCCGGGCCGAATCCGGGCGCGTCCTTGGTATAGAAGCCGGCATCGTCAACGGGGAACGGGATGCTTGGATCGATGCCCCGCGCTTCCAGTTCGCGGGCATTGTTCATCCAGGCTTCAAAGTCTTCGCGACCGTGGCTTGGCGCGGTATGCACAAAGCCCGTACCGGCATCGTCGGTCACATGATCACCGTCGAGCATCGGTACAACGAATTCATAACCGCCGCCAAACCCCTTGAGCGGGTGATCGAGTACGACTTTGCCCAATTCGTCAGCCGCAATACCGCGCAGGCGCTTGAACTGAAGCTTTGCCTTCGCGAAGCTTTCTTCGGCGAGCTTGTCAGCGAAGATGAGCTTCTCCCCCGGGCGCGGCCCAAAGTCGTTCTCGGCTTCCGTGACTTCATAAAGTCCATATTCGATACGCGAGGAGTAGGACACAGCGCGGTTGCCGGGAATGGTCCACGGCGTGGTCGTCCAGATCACTACTGCGCTACCGGCAAGATCGTTCTGGCCAGCGACAGGGAACTTGACCCAGATCATGTCGGACTCGACGTCGTGATATTCGACTTCGGCTTCCGCCAGCGCGGTGCGTTCCACAACCGACCACATCACCGGTTTGGAGCCGCGATAAAGCTGACCGGATGCAGCGAACTTCAGGAGTTCCCCGGCGATCCGCGATTCAGCGTGGAAATTCATCGTCGTGTATGGATTTTCAAAGTCGCCGAGAATTGCAAGGCGTTTGAATTCTTCCGTCTGAACCTTGATCCAGCCGGCAGCAAAATCCCGACATTCCCTGCGGAATTCGTTGATCGGCACTTCATCCTTGTTCTTGCCTTCGGCGCGATATTTCTCCTCGATCTTCCATTCGATAGGCAGGCCGTGGCAATCCCAGCCCGGAACGTAGTTCGAATTGTATCCGCGCATCTGGAAGGAGCGCGTGATGACATCCTTGAGGATCTTGTTCAGCGCATGGCCGATATGGATATTACCGTTGGCGTAAGGCGGGCCATCGTGAAGCACATAAAGCGGACGGTCCTTCGCCTGCTCACGCAACTTCTTATAGAGGTTCATGTTCTCCCATCGCTCGACGAAAAGCGGCTCGCGCTGCGGAAGCCCGGCGCGCATGGGAAATTCGGTCTGCGGAAGATAAAGGGTTTTGGAATAATCGATTTTGGTCGTCTCAGTCATGAGGGTATTCGCCTGTGAAGCCCTGGCCAAAGATGGCGGGCATGTGGATCAAAGAAAACAGGGGACTGTAGAGCACAGCCGGTCGCTCCCGGACCTCCGCGCCGTATATTGCCTGGCAAAACAGCCGTTCAGGCAAAGCGGGAGGCCGGGCCAATAATTCGTATGGCCGTCATGATAAGCCGAAAATCCGTCATCATGGGCACGCTTTTAACAATGAGCTTCACAGGAATAAAGAGGTGAAGGGGCAAAGACGCAATAAAACTGCATCCCTGCCCCGGAAAATGTTTACATTGATGCGGCTCAAATCAGTCCAGCGAGAAATCGAAACGATAAGTTGCCGAGACACCGACCATGAACTGATCTCGCGAGCCGCGTTCCTTGACGATGCTCGAGTCCTTCGCGGGCCCTTGCAGACGGCTATATTCGCCAAACAGGCTGGTATCGATCTTGTCGGTTGCCTTCCACGTGATGGCACCGCCGACACCAGCGGACTTGAAGCCGCTACCCGGATTATATTCTGAAAGTCCCGACGCTGCCGCTTCCTCGGCATCCACGCCGTAATAAGTCTTGAAATAATCCTTGGACGCGAAGGTCGCACGTGGACCGCCCGACACACGAACGGTCGGCGTAACGTCATAGAACGCATCGGCAGCGATATCGCCTACGACGCCCTTATGCGCACGAATACCTTGACGCACTTCGCCGCGCACGCGCAGCCAATCGGTTGGATAAACGTCAACAAACGCGCCCGCCTCACCGCCAAACTTTGTGTCTTTCAGGCCATGGATATCGTCATCGCGTTCGAAGAGAAGCTTGCCTGCAAGCCCCACGCGGAAACGATCATTGTCGATCAAGGCGAAGGATACGTTGTCATTTCGTGACGAGAAACGCGTCGCTTCTCCCTGTCGACCCAGCGAGATCAACGGCTGTGCGGAAAAGCGATATTTGTTGGAACCCTCGAACTTTGGAGCAACGAGACCAGCCGCACCGACCTTGAGATACCAGTCACCGGACCAAAAATGCTTGCGGGCTGGCTGCGCGGTTTCCGCAGCATAAATATCGGGCTGCTGCACGTCTGCTGAAAACGCAAACGGGCTGCTCATCAGGAATGCGGCACCTGCAACAAGTGCCCGAGGAACAATACGTGCCACATTAAACTCCAACAAAAAGCGCCCCAGTTAGTTTTGAGGCATTTTTCTCTTTTGGTCGAGAATAAGTAAAATTTGATTTAAATTTTAAGTGGAAAAAGCAACCACAAATTCGCTTCACGCGAAAGAAAGCAAGCGATCCAGTTCAGACAGCGGCTTCGCCCCCGCAAGAAGAGCTCGTGCCTCGGCATCGTCCCGCTTCATCTGATCGATAAGCGGATCAAGGCCATCGAACTTTATCTCGCCCCGCAGGAACCCGAAGAACGATACACAAGCGGTCTCGCCATATAGATCGTCTGAAAAATCGAAGAGAAACGTTTCAAGTAGCGGAGAACCATCGCTGTCGACAGTGGGACGCCGACCGAAACTTGCAACACCGTCGTGAAGGTCGCCGTTCGCACGCCGGAACCTGACGGCATAAATTCCATGCTTCAAGCCCGCCTGGGCATCGATTTGCATATTGGCAGTAGGAAACCCTAGCGTTCGCCCGAGCTTCTTGCCGTGGATGACTTCACCGCAGACCATATAGCGATAACCGAGAAGTCCCGCCGCCTGAGCGACATCGCCTTCGCAAAGCAGATTTCTTATGCGGGTCGACGAGACAAGATTATCGCCTTCATCCGTAAAGGCATCGACAAGCGTAACCGTAAACCCGGCAGTTTCTCCCGCCTTCTGAAGGAATTCCGGTGTTCCACGCCGTCCCTTACCGAAGTGAAAATCATACCCCGTGACCACACAGCTTGCGTGCAATCGTTCGACGAGAATGTGCTCGACGAAATCTTCCGCCGACCGGGAGGAAAACTCAACGGTGAAGGGCTGCTCAACGACAGCATCAAACCCCATGAGACGTAGGATTTCGGCCTTTCTGGGTGCTGCTGTCAAACGATCGATCGGCGCATCCGGCTTGAAAAAGCTGCGTGGGTGCGGCTCGAAAGTCAAAACAACGGCCGGCAAGCCACGTTTTTCGGCAATCTCCAGCGCGCGTTCGAGAACGGCCTGATGACCGCGGTGAACTCCGTCGAAATTGCCGATTGCCACCACACAATTGTGCAGGTGTCCCGGCAGGGAATCCGTTCCAGAAAGGCGCTGAAAGCTGGATTTGGTCATTTTGATCTGGTCTTTGACTGGTCGTAGGAGGTTGCTCTCATTCAAACAAGAGCATTCAGCGCAGCAACCGGGCGGTTGCCATGCTTCTGGAGAAACGCCTCCATTCGGGCAATGTCAACGGTGCCGTCGGTCGTATAGTCTGCTGCATGAACTCCACCGGAGATGTAAAGCACATCCAACCCGAAATCCGCAGCCCCCTTAACATCGGTGAGAACCCCGTCACCAATCCCAAGAATTTGGCTTTTCTCGACTTTCGTGCCGCGAATTTCTTCGGCAAACCGCAAAGCGGCCTCATAAATGGGGCGATGTGGTTTTCCGGCTATGAGGGTTCGCCCGCCAAGCTGACCATATTCGCGCGCGAGAGCGCCAGCGCACCAGATCAGCCGCGAACCACGTTCAACCATGATATCCGGATTGGCACAGATGAACGGAAGATTGCGCGAGCGCAACCGGACGAGCAATTCCTTGTAGTCGTCCGGCGTTTCGCTTTCGTCATCGTAAAGCCCGGTACAGACGACGCCCGAAGCTTCAAATTCTTCGACCAGTTCGACATCGAGACCGTCATAGATGGTCAGTTCGCGCTCGCAGCCGATGTGAAACACCTTGCGCGGACCTTCTGCAATCAGATCGCGGGTTACATCACCGGACGTGACTACGCGATCATATGTATCCGAGGGCACACCAAGGCCAAGCATCTGCTTTTCAACATCGGGATGCGGCCTTGGAGAATTGGTTACAAGAATGACCGTAACACCCTTGGCGCGTGCGCGTTTCAGTGCCTCGATTGCAGGCGGATAAGCGGCCACGCCGTTGTGTACCACACCCCATACATCGCAGAAGAGCACATCGTACTGGTCGGTCAGATCGTCGAGGCGTTCAAGCTGCTTCATGGTTTCCTCTTGATAATTCGTCTGTAAGGCGAGAACCGCTAGGGCCGTTTGATGGATTGCCAGCGCTCCATCTAGCGTAGCCAACCACATCTGTCACGGCCTTTAGGCCCGAATCCGACAGCTAAAGCGCGTCCAATTATCCCAGGGGATTCTTCATCGTTCATTTACCCTGCTTCGTGACCGACTGTTAGAAAGATGCTGGTAGGAGCAAGCACAACTTTCCATTTCATCAATTGCGAACACAACCGTCGGCGGGGGCCAAAATGAAGAACTGGATCACGAAAGCCGGCAGGCTTCAGGCGCGCGTTTTTCGCTGTTTGCCTCAATTGACCATCCTGCGCTTCGGGAAAGACGAGCGCGGGAATTTCGCCATGATCGCGGCTTTGGTGCTCGTCCCCCTGCTTCTGGCCGGCATGGTTGCGGTTGACACCGCAAACCTCATGCGCGTGCGCAACAACGTGCAGGCTTCGCTGGATGCCGCCGCTTTGGCTGTAGGCAAGAGGTTCTCCACGGGCGAAAGCCATACGGTCGTACAGGACTACGGTGCCCGAATTTTTTACGCCAACGTCACCGCGCTGAGCGCAGACGCAATCAATTTCCAGATTGCCTTTCCCCAGGACAAGACGACGGACCAGCAAGTACAGGCCACTGCCGCATTCACCTACAAATCCCTATTTGGCGTCGTCGCCTCCCGCCTTACAGGCGACAATTGGGATAAACACCAATATACGCTCACAGCGTCTGTCCGGCTCAAGAACACCATCGAAGTCGCTCTCGTCCTCGACAACTCCAAATCAATGGATGAAACAAGAAGCGGATCGTCAAAAAAACGCATCGATCTTCTAAAGGATGCCGCCTCGCAACTTGTGGAGACGATGGCCTCACAATCCGCGCTCATAACCTATGTCGAAAAACCAGTGCAATTTTCACTGGTTCCTTTCGCCGGTTCTGTGAATGTCGGCCCACAATATCTCAATGCGGCCTGGATGGACCCGGAAGGCAAATCTTCCGTCAATCTTGAAAATTTCACCCTGCCCGTCACGATCGACGCTAGCCGCAAGATAGAAGAAAAGCCCGCGGGCAGCGGACGATATTACAAAGTGGGAACCGGCTGGGGAGACCGTAACAACAAACCTTTTTCACGGGCGGAGCTTTATGCTGACCTCACACGGAGATCAAGCGAGCCGTGGCTCGCCTGGCAGGGGTGCGTCGAATCTCGTCCCGGACCTTTTGCGCTGGATGTAACGCCACCTTCTGACAATAATCCAGATACGTTGTTTGTGCCAATGTTCGGTCCGGCTGAATATTACAACGTGGATAGCAGGGGAAATGTAATTTCCACAGTTTTGAACAGCTGGTGGCAAGATGATATGTCTCTTGCCTACTCACCCCGACAAAGCGACTTGAAAAAATACTATCTGCGCGATTCCCTCGACAAGATCTATCGGAAGGGAAGATCGGAAGGCGGTGGCCCTAACTATAGCTGCACAACATTACCCCTCACGCCTTTGACTGACGTTACAACCGAACAAGGGATGAAAACGGTCCAGACGGCAATCAAGGCAATGGTGCCGAACGGCGGTACGAATGTCCCCGAAGCCATGGCCTGGGGCTGGCGAACCATCGTCCAGGGCGCCCCGTTCACAGAAGCCCGGGCCTCAACGGAACGAGGCAATGACAAGGTGGTGATCGTACTCACCGATGGTGCCAATACTTATTACAAATATGACGGCCTGGCTGGCTCAGGGCCCGACCGTGCCGGAAACCTGTCCTATTACTCGACACATGGCTATACCGCCCGCATAACCAAAAAATATAGCCAGAGCCGCCTCTTTCAGGAAAGCGGCGTTTCAGTTTCCCAAAACAACACGACATACACCAAGGCTTTGAATGCCCGCTTTGCCAAACTCTGCGACAACGCCAAAGCCGCCAATATCATTGTCATGACGGTCGCGCTCGATCTCAACGAAGCAAACAGCACGGAGAAAGCACAAATAGACTTGTTGAGATCGTGCTCTTCAAACTCACGCGTGCGCATGGAAGGCGGCAAACCGGCTAAACTCTTCTGGAATTCGACCGGCGGCGAACTGAGCGAGACCTTTCGGCAGATTGGCGATGAACTGTCAAACTTGCGTCTCGTCGATTGATAACAGCAAAAGCATCACCATATGCGGGTATCGGCTACGACTGCCCATGGCGGTTCTGCGTTAAGGATGGTGCAAATTAACCATCATTCGCCTGTCAAATTCCTCAGGCAATCTTGACAAGATCAGACGCGCCTTCTATCTCAGAACCACGTTAGCACTCTCACACGGTGAGTGCTAACAAGCGCGGATCGGTTCGATCCGTTATCAGGGTTCAACGTCTATAACACCAAGGGTTATACCATGGCTGATATCAAGTTCCGCCCGCTTCATGACCGCGTCGTCGTTCGTCGCGTTGAATCGGAAGCCAAGACCGCTGGCGGCATCATCATCCCTGACACCGCCAAGGAAAAGCCGCAGGAAGGCGAAATCGTCGCTGTTGGCGCTGGCGCTCGTGACGAAGCAGGCAAGCTGATTGCTCTGGAAGTCAAGGCTGGCGACAAGGTTCTGTTCGGCAAGTGGTCGGGCACCGAAGTCAAGATCGGCGGCGAAGACCTGCTGATCATGAAGGAATCCGATATTTTGGGTATCGTTGGCTAATCAAGCCTCGGGCGGTTTCGCCCTTACCTGAAACCAATTCACCATAATCTGACCGGGACAATTCCCAGGAGAGTAAAATGGCTGCTAAAGACGTAAAATTCGGCCGCACTGCGCGCGAAAAGATGCTGCGCGGCGTCGATATCCTCGCTGACGCTGTTAAGGTAACGCTCGGCCCGAAGGGTCGTAACGTTGTTATCGACAAGTCCTTCGGCGCTCCGCGCATCACCAAGGACGGTGTATCGGTCGCCAAGGAAATCGAACTGGAAGACAAGTTCGAAAACATGGGCGCACAGATGCTGCGCGAAGTGGCTTCCAAGACCAACGACACCGCTGGCGACGGCACGACGACCGCTACCGTTCTGGGCCAGGCTATCGTTCAGGAAGGCGCAAAGGCTGTTGCTGCCGGCATGAACCCGATGGACCTGAAGCGCGGCATCGATCTCGCAGTTTCGGAAGTCGTTGCTGAACTTCTCGGCAAGGCCAAGAAGATCAACACCTCGGAAGAAGTTGCCCAGGTTGGCACGATCTCCGCTAACGGCGAAGCCGAAATCGGCAAGATGATCGCCGAAGCGATGCAGAAGGTCGGCAATGAAGGCGTGATCACGGTTGAAGAAGCCAAGACCGCTGAAACCGAACTCGAAGTCGTCGAAGGCATGCAGTTCGACCGCGGCTACCTGTCGCCTTACTTCGTCACCAACCCTGAAAAGATGGTTGCTGACCTCGAAGACGCATACATCCTTCTGCACGAAAAGAAGCTCTCGAACCTCCAGGCTCTTCTGCCGGTTCTGGAAGCTGTCGTTCAGACCTCGAAGCCGCTCGTCATCATCGCTGAAGACGTCGAAGGCGAAGCTCTTGCAACGCTCGTCGTCAACAAGCTGCGCGGCGGCCTGAAGATTGCTGCTGTCAAGGCTCCTGGCTTCGGCGACCGCCGCAAGGCAATGCTCGAAGACATCGCGATCCTCACGGGTGGTCAGGTTATCTCCGAAGACCTCGGCATCAAGCTCGAAACCGTCACGCTCGACATGCTCGGCCGCGCCAAGAAGGTCTCGATTTCGAAGGAAAACACCACGATCGTCGACGGTGCAGGCCAGAAGGCTGAAATCGACGCTCGCGTTGGCCAGATCAAGCAGCAGATCGAAGAAACCTCTTCGGACTACGACCGTGAAAAGCTTCAGGAACGTCTTGCCAAGCTCGCTGGTGGCGTTGCCGTCATCCGCGTCGGCGGTGCAACCGAAGTTGAAGTGAAGGAAAAGAAGGACCGCGTTGACGACGCGCTGAACGCAACCCGCGCTGCGGTTGAAGAAGGCATCGTTGCTGGCGGTGGTACCGCACTCCTCCGCGCTTCGGCCAAGATTTCTGCCAAGGGCATCAATGCCGACCAGGAAGCCGGCATCAACATCGTTCGTCGCGCTCTGCAGGCTCCGGCTCGCCAGATCACGACCAATGCCGGTGAAGAAGCTTCGGTCATCGTTGGCAAGATCCTTGAAAATGCCTCTGAAACCTATGGCTACAACACTGCCTCCGGTGAATTTGGCGACCTGATCAAGGCTGGCGTTGTCGATCCGGTCAAGGTTGTCCGCACCGCCCTGCAGAATGCAGCATCGGTTGCCGGTCTCCTGATCACGACCGAAGCCATGATCGCCGAACTGCCGAAGAAGGATGCAGCTCCGGCTGGCATGCCTGGCGGAATGGGCGGTATGGGCGGCATGGATTTCTAAGAAATCCACGTCCTCGTTTCGATGGAATGTGAGAAAGGCGGCCCTTGGCCGCCTTTCTTTTTACGTGACGTAACTATTTGTGATTTATGAAAAATTTACTTTGCTTGCGCTTTGCCGCCGCGAAGCGGTTATTTCAGAAACTTCTGATTGACACTCTACCACCAATCATGATCAATCCGAGATGACATAGAGACGGACTTCCTGTTTGCCCCCGCACTATGGAAGTCCTGTCTCAGGCAACAGGAAAGACAGGCTTCGGCCTGTCTTTCCACTTGCTCTCCTTCACAAGTCCAGCCTCTATTCTGCAGCGTCGCTCTGCGTCTTCACCGATGTGAGGGCGTCATATCGGGCGCGCGCCATCACCACTTTTGCTTCATTGGCTATTGCCCATTCACCCAGCGCACGCACAGGCCTCAACAGGTCACGCCCCATTTCCGTCAGTTCATACTCGACCTTGGGCGGAATTGTCGGAAAGATGGTACGATTGACGAAACCGTCCCGTTCCAGATTGCGCAGGGTGGTTGTCAGCATCTTCTGGGAAATGCCCTCGACGGTTCGGCGCAATTCATTGAAACGCATCGGGCGATTGCCGAGATAACTCACCACGAGCACAGTCCATTTATCGCCAACACGCGACAAAATCTCCGTTACGGTCCTGCATGCATTGGTTTCCTTGAAGTCACCGGGTTTCATAAAAGTGCCTCCTTGCGTGGGAATTTGGTCACTTATATAGCGTCGGTCTCCAATGGTTACCACTGCAATAAAGGTGTCATCAATGTCCAAGCTCAAAGTCGCCGTTATCATCGGCAGCACACGTGAACAACGTTTTGCGCCCGTTCCAGCCCAGTGGATTGCCAGGCTCGTTGCCGAGCGGCCGGAACTGGACGTGGAAGTTCTCGATGTCGCGGATTATCCGATGGGTTTCTATGGCGACACGTCCACCACGACCGCTCAGGCAGAAACAGCCGACAAATGGAAAACGAAACTGCGGGAGTTCGACGCCTACATTCTTACGGCCGCTGAGTATAATCACGCGCCGACCGCCGTTCTGAAGAATGCCATCGACTACGGCGACTGGATACAGAAGCCCATGGGCTTCGTTGGCTACGGAGGCGTGGGCGGCGCTCGCGCTGTCGAGCAACTGCGGATGATCGCCGTCGAAATGTCCTCCATGTCCGTCAAAACGGGCGTCCACATCCTCTTCCCCGACTATCTTGCGGTCGTGAAAGGCGAGAACAAGCTGGATGATTTCCCTCATCTGGCGGAAGCGGCCAAGAATATGCTGGACCAGTTGATCTGGTGGGGCAAGGCACTAAAGGTCGCTCGCGGCTGATAAGGAACAAGGCAAGCCGGAACACGGAATTCCGGCTTGCCGCGGGCATCGTGTGCCCTATGATTATTTCCGATTACAACGGAGTGATAATCATATGCGCAAGGAACTTCCCATCGCCACGGCGCCGAAAGATGGCCGAAAGATAACAGTCGTCTGGACCGACGACGACGACCAGCGCAACGAGTCGATCGCACAGTATCGAACACTTGCCCAACTGCAGGCCGGGGGCGGTCAATGGGATGAGGCGGATACCGGGTGGTGGACGTTCACCGACAGCAAAACCCAGCGTAAGATTGAACCGACCGCCTGGATATCCGAAATGGATGACGACGAAGACAGCGATACTTGACAGTGCCGACGGTCAATAAAAATTGACTTTTTTCGTCATATTTTATCAAATGATTGCGCTTTAAAGTTTCACGAAGAAACATGAGCCGCCACCAAATGGCGGTGTTATATTCGTTGTGCACGGCTCGGTTCCGAGTCCACGTCAGCCGGAGACCAGAAATGACCGCTACTCGTACCGAAACAGATACTTTCGGACCGATTGATGTTCCTGCCGACCGCTACTGGGGAGCTCAGACCCAGCGTTCGCTGCAAAATTTCAAAATCGGTGGAGAGCGCATGCCGCTGCCATTGGTTCATGCGCTGGGTGTCGTCAAGCGGGCGGCAGCGGAAACCAATATTGCACTGGGAAAGCTCGATCCGGTTCTTGGTCAGGTGATCGCGGTGGCCGCCTCGGAGGTGATCGAAGGTAAACTTGACGATCATTTCCCATTGGTCGTCTGGCAGACCGGTTCGGGCACTCAATCAAACATGAATGCCAATGAGGTCATTTCAAACCGGGCTATCGAGCTCCTCGGTGGTGAAATGGGGTCGAAAAAGCCGGTCCATCCCAACGACCACGTTAATATGAGCCAATCGTCCAATGACAGCTTCCCGACAGCGATCCATATCGCCACAGCAGTTGAAGCGGTCCATCGGCTCTATCCGGCGCTGGAACATCTGACCAACGCGCTCAAGATCAAGGAAGAAGCGTTCAAGGATATTATCAAGATCGGCCGAACGCATACGCAAGATGCAACCCCGGTCACACTCGGACAGGAATTTTCCGGTTATCGTGCTGCATTGGAATATGCGCGCCACCGTATAGAACAATCGCTTGCAGACGTCTTTCTGCTCGCCCAGGGCGGGACAGCAGTCGGGACGGGGCTGAATGCACCAATCGGCTTCGACACAGGCTTTGCTGAAGCCGTGAGTGAAATAACTGGCCTTCCCTTCAAGACGGCGCCGAACAAATTCGAAGCCCTTGCCAGCCACGGTGCGATTCTTGACTTCCACGGCAGCTTGAACGCCTTGGCGGCGGATCTCTTCAAGATCGCGAATGATATTCGTTTCCTTGGCTCCGGGCCGCGCTCTGGCCTCGGTGAACTGTCACTGCCGGAGAATGAACCGGGATCCTCCATCATGCCGGGCAAGGTTAACCCGACCCAGGCCGAAGCTTTGACGATGGTGGCAACACAGGTGTTCGGCAACCAGGCGACAATTACGGTTGCTGCCAGCCAGGGGCACTTTGAACTCAATGTGTTCAAGCCGGTGATCGCATATAATGTCCTGCAGTCGATCCGCATCCTAAGCGACGTGATGGTGTCGTTCGCCGATCATTGTGTGGATGGAATCGAGCCAAATCTGAGCCGCATCAAGGAACTATTGGATCGTTCGCTGATGCTCGTCACTGCGCTTGCTCCAGCTATCGGTTATGACAATGCGGCCAAGATCGCCAAGACCGCACACAAGAATGGAACGACCTTGCGGGAAGAAGCGCTGGCGAGCGGTCTCGTGTCGGAAGAGGATTATGAGCGACTGGTGCGCGCAGAGAGAATGATTGCGCCGGAGTGAATTGGTATTCATACTGTAAACAAACTGTCGAGGATTAGACGGCTTTCCTTGACAGTCCGCAGTCGTTAATTGATGGCCCAGTTCAACAGGAGATAGCCCCGCATGTCCTCTATCACCCCGCAGTCCAACGGCGTTGTTACGCTCATTGCCCGCATCTTTCTTTCAGTTCTTTTCATCATTGCCGGCTACGGCAAACTGACCGCCATTGCCGGCACCGCAGGTTACTTCGCTGGCCTCGGCCTTCCGCTCCCCACCGTTACGGCTGTTGTCGTCGGTCTGGTTGAATTTGTAGGCGGCCTCGCAATTCTCGTTGGCTTTCAGACCCGCATTGCTGCGGCTGTTGTCGGCCTCTTCACCATCGGTGCGACGCTCGTTGCCCATATGGACTTCTCGCAGGGCATGAACGCCATGATGGCGCAGAAGAACCTCGCAATTGCTGGCGGCCTGTTCATTCTTGCCCTGCACGGCGCTGGAGCCCTCTCGATCGACGCCAAGCGCGGCTGATCGACATTCTCATCGCAATAAAATGAAAAGACCGCACCATGAAAATGGTGCGGTTTTTCTTATTTCAAAATCGTGTTGCGAAGAACTAGAGCGCATCCCGAAAAGTGGGAACCGGTTTTCGGATGAGATGCGCGATAAAATAAACAGAGAGAGCATTCCAACGATTCATGAAAACAGGAAATGCTCTAACTGCTCAACCCTTTACGGATGCGCGTCGCAACGTCCATGACGCGTGCGTTCTCCCGGCTTCGGCGTGCCGATACGAGGCATGCTTGCGAGCGCAGGATAATGCCGTCTTCCAGAATCTTCAGCCTGTTGGCCCGCAACGTGGAGCCAGTCGACGTAATATCGACGATCATATCGGCGGAGCCCGCAGCCGGAGCGCCTTCGGTCGCGCCAAGGCTTTCTACAATGCGGTAAACCTGAATGCCGTGTTTCTGCGAAAAGAACTGCTGCGTCAGCCGCCAGTATTTGGTGGCGATGCGAAGGCGGCGACCGTGGCGCTGGCGGAAATCTGCTGCCACATCGTCCAGATCGGCCATGCTGGTCACATCACGCCAGACTTCCGGTACGGCCACGACAACATCAGCGTGACCGAAACCCAGTTCGGCTTCGATAGCCACACGCTCTTCCGAGTGCGCCAGCGTCTCGCGAATGAGGTCTTCGCCAGTTACGCCAAGATCCACGCTGCCATATCCCAGTTCACGGGCAATTTCGGAAGCGGAAAGGAACAGAATATCCAGATCAGGCTCGCCCTCGACACGGGCGCGATAATTGCGTGAGTCATCAGGCAGGATCACCTTGTAGCCAGCTCTTTCAAGCACAGCGAGCGTCTGCTCCTTCAACCGCCCCTTGGACGGCAATGCCAGCGTCACACTCATTTTTTCTCTCCCGCCAGCATCTGCAACCGGTCGAGCCAGATGGAAAAGCCGACGCCGGGAATGTTTTCCGAAGCGCCAAGCATGGTCAAAAGTCGGTCATATCGCCCACCACCCGCAAGAATGCCATCTTTCTCGACGCCAGCAGCCCGGATTTCGTAAACGAGACCGGTATAGTAATCGAGCGGGCGCCCGAAGGACGCATCATAGATAATGTCTCTGGTGGCAATGCCTGCATTCGCAATCGCATCGCTGCGTGCTTCGAATTTCTGCAGCACCGCAGCCAGATCAAGAGCGTGTTCCGAAGCGAATGCTCGCAGGGTGATGGCTGCGGAATCGAGCGAGACGCGCATTTCGAGGAAGTGCTTCAGAAGATCGAGCGCCGATGCCGGAAAGCGCGTAGCCGCCAGGTCTTCCTTTTCGATCAACCGCCGCGCGATCTCGGCAGGGGAACGACCGGCACCGGGCGAAATTCCAGCTTCGAGCATTTCTGCTTCCAGCATGCGCGCAAGCCCGGATTCGTCGCCTTCCGCCACAAGAACCGCAAGCGTTTCCGGTAATGGATCGCGTCGCTGTGCGCCCGTCAGTTCAGCGAGCACCTGCTCCATCGAACCCGCATCGCCGAAGGAACGCAACAGTTTCTTGCGCCATCCTTGCGGCAGGCCCAGCGCTTTCAGCATGCCGGCAAAGACCGACTGGTCTCCCAGAACAATCTCAAGCGCAGCTTCGGGAGCGGCCGCGCGAACGCAGGCCAGCGCATCAGCGATGGAGCGGGCATCGGACGTCGCTTCGTCGGTAGCCCCCAGATCCTCTATACCGGCTTGAAGAAATTCGGCTGCCCCGTCACGACGCTGACGGAACACTTCGCCGAGATAGGCGTAACGCTTCGGCGTGGCTGCGTTAAGCTCGATGTGATTGCGGCAAACAGGAATGGTAAATTCCGGTCGCAGGCACAGACTGTCGCCGTTTTCGTTTTCGGTCAGAAAAATACGGCGGCGCAAATCCTCGCCCGCCATATCCAGAAATGGATCAGCCGGCTGAATCAGCGGAATTTCGACAAGTTCGGCTTCACGCGCATCGAGGGCCGCGCGAAGAGAACTGAGAATACCGGGCGAGTTTGATCCAGCCATGGCTTTCGTCACTTCGACTGTTCTGCGCGATCCCGCGCCTGACTGGCAAGGATTTCGCGGACTGCCTCGACAAGCCCTTCTTCCTTGACCGTGATCTGCGCCGGGCGGCTCTCGCGCCAGGTCACATTGTCTTCGATCTCAGCAGACAGGCGCTTTCCCTCGACCAGATCCTTGATCTGCACCTCACCGGCCTCGCGTTCCTGCGAACCCTGAATGATGACGCACGGCGCCTCGCGGCGATCCGCATATTTCATCTGCGCCTTCATGCCGGAGCCGCCGACATACATTTCGGCGCGAATGCCCGCCTGACGCAGATCGGAAACCATCTTCTGATAGCGGCCAAGACTTTGTGAGTCCTTGTCCATGACCAGGACAACCACGGGACCGACAACATCGGAAACGTCCAGCTTGCCCAGGTTCTTCAAAGCCGTCATCAGACGCGAAACACCGATGGAAAAGCCCGTTGCCGGCACCGGCTCACCACGGAAGCGCGACACCAGACCGTCATAACGCCCCCCGCCGCCTACGGAACCGAACACGACCTTCTGGCCGTCTTCGTTGGTTACGTCGAACAGAAGCTCGGCTTCGAAAACCGGGCCGGTGTAGTATTCGAGCCCGCGCACGACAGACGGGTCGATCTTCACGCGGCCATCATAGCCACCCGCCGAGAACAACGCCTGCATGTCGGCAAGTTCTGTCACGCCTTCTTCACCCTTGGCGTTACCCGCCACAACCGTGTGGAGATTGGCAATCGTATCAGCCCCGGTAACGCCGCCAGCAGCAGTGAATGACAGGATTTTTTCAATCGAGGCGTCAGGGAGTTCAGCACCCTTGGTGAAATCGCCGCTTTCATCGAGACGTCCCTTGCCGAGCAGAAGGCGAACACCTTCCGGGCCGAACTTGTCGAGCTTGTCGATAGCGCGCAGCACATTGAGACGCTTGGCGGCATTGCCCTCGCCTTGCAGCCCGATAGCGTCCAGCACGCCGTCGAGCACCTTGCGGTTGTTGACGCGGATCACATAATCCCCGCGGCGAATGCCGAGACGTTCCAGCGTGTCGGCCATCATCATGCACATTTCGGCATCAGCCGAGACATTCGGTGCGCCGACCGTATCGGCGTCGAACTGCATGAACTGGCGGAACCGACCCGGACCTGGTTTTTCGTTGCGGAACACCCAGCCATTGCGGTAGCTGCGATACGGCTTTGGCAGCGACTCAAAATTTTCAGCGACGTAACGCGCAAGCGGCGCGGTCAAATCATAGCGCAGCGACAGCCATTGGTCGTCATCGTCCAGAAACGAGAACACGCCTTCGTTCGGACGGTCCTGATCCGGCAGGAATTTTCCGAGCGCATCCGTATATTCCACAAGCGGCGTTTCCACCGGCTCAAAGCCATAGAGGTCGTAAACTTCGCGGATGGTCGCCATCATCTTTTCGGCGGCGCGCAAATCATCCGGCACCCGATCGACAAACCCGCGCGGCAACCGCGCCTTCATCTTGTCCGCTTTATCGGCCATTTTTCCCGCCTGATCGCTGATTTGTACATATATGCCGATTGGAGCCGGCACCAATTCTGTTGCCGGTTTCCTAACCGATCAAGTCCGTTGCGGCAAGTGCGGGGAATATGTTCAGCGTGTCGCAATGGCGACTGCAGCCCCCGCCATCATCCCCGCGCTGGTCCTGTTGGCAATCCGCATCATGCGCGGGCTGCGAAGAAACCGCCGAGCCTGCGCTGCGAGCACCACCCATGCGGTATCGACCGCCGCAAGAACCACGAACATGACCAGCAACAGTTCGGCCCAGCCAACCAGCGAAACATGGGTGATGTCGACTACCGTCGGCAGGATGGCAAGGTAGAAAACCATGATCTTCGGATTGCCAAGCGTGATTGCCATTGCGCTAAGGAAGAGCTTTCCGGCCTCCCCCTGACGGGGAATGGCATTCTCATCTGCGACTTCGTCAACTGGCGCGATCCACATCTTCCACGAAAGATAGATCAGATAGGCCACGCCGACATATTTGAGGATGAGAAACGCTGTGTGGAACGTGTTGGCCAGTGCGGCCAGTCCCCAGACGGCCAATGAAAGCCAGATAGCGTCACCGAGCCACAGGCCGAACATGAATGGAAAGACGCCCTTGTGCCCGCGGCTGATGACACGTGCCACCAACGCTCCGACATTCGGCCCGGGCGTCCCCGCCGCAACAACCAGAATGCCAGCAAATGCCAACAACGACACCAGATCCATGACCATCTCCCATCTTCAAAGGCGGATGTTTCTCGCAGAAATGAGGATGCTTAGCAATCGGCCGCCTTAACTGGGTCTTTTGAAACTCTGTCGCAATTTTTCAATGTGCGCACGGCAATGACAACCTTCAATGTGATCGTTCACCAGCCCCATGGCCTGCATGAAGGCGTAGACCGTGGTTGGCCCGACAAATGACCAGCCGCGCTTTTTCAGATCCTTGGAAATGCGAATAGATGTCTCGGTCTTTGGATTGGCGATCAGGGTTGGATAGTCCACGACAACGGGGCGATCTTTTGCACCCGGCTCGAAAGACCAGAAATAAGCCGCCAACGAGCCTCTTTCTGCCACCAGTTCAATTGCGCGTTTGGCATTATTGATCGTCGATTCAATCTTGCCCCGGTGGCGCACAATGCCTTTGTCCGCCAAAAGGCGCTCCACATCCGCCTGCCCGTACCGGGCAACCCGATGGAAATCAAAGCCATCGAAAGCAGCGCGAAAATTCTCCCGCTTTCGCAAGATTGTCAGCCACGACAACCCAGACTGGAAACCTTCGAGACAGATTTTCTCAAAAAGTCGAAAATCGTTTGAAACAGGAACGCCCCATTCATTGTCATGGTAGGCAAGATAGTCAGGTAACTCGCCCGGCCAGAAGCAACGTGTCATTCCATCGGCACCGACAATCAGACCGGTTCTTGCCTCGGCAACATCATTCATTGCTCTGCCTCCCAAGTTTTATCGATAATTAATTATGTCGCGCAACTTGCCACTAACCACAACTTTAATTGGAAGGGGCGCCAGGCGAAACACGCGGCCGAAATTTACCTTTACGATTCCATTCCGGCGCACAATCCCCACTCGAGCATGAGGGCCGCTCTCCTGACAACCGATGTCAGGAGCTGCAAGGGGCAACTGCGCCATAAAGAGTCTCCGGCGCAAAGAGACGGATTTGGATTATGAAACCACGTCATCTTCTTTTAATCGGATCGCTTGCGGCGATTGCCGTTTCCATTGTCAGCACTAGCATGGCGTTTGCCAATGATCGCTATGCCACCCTCCCGCCGGTACGCGTGAGCCCTGATCTTTCCGCTCCGTGGGTTGCGCAGTTGCATGGGCAACCTGCCCGCATCAAAGCCGTGCCGCAAAATCTGCAGCCAGCACCGCGCGTTGCCAACAGACAAAAGCAGAGAGCGAAATCAAGCTATCGCCAGGTTTCATACCAACGCCCGGCTGCAAACCCTGCCACCACCGTGCGAAAGCACCAAATCGACCCGGCTTATCTGCCGCAGACTGTTTCCTATTCGGGAAAAGAAAAGCCGGGCACGATCGTCATCGATACAGGCAAGCGCTTCCTTTATCTCGTGCAGTCGGACGGCAAAGCCATGCGTTATGGTGTCGGTGTCGGAAAGCAGGGATTCAGCTGGAAAGGTTCCCAGCGCATCAGCCGCAAGGCTGAATGGCCTACCTGGACACCCCCGAAGGAAATGATGGCCCGCGAGCGCAAGAAGGGACGCATCCTGCCCGCGCGCATGGAAGGGGGGATCAATAATCCTCTTGGTGCGCGCGCCCTATATCTCGGCGCCACGCTCTATCGGATCCACGGGACCAATCAACCCTGGACCATCGGCAAGGCCATGTCTTCGGGCTGTATTCGAATGCGCAATGAAGATGTGACCGATCTTTACGAACGTGTGCCGGTCGGCGCGAAGGTCGTTGTCCGTTAGAACAACCGTCATTTTCAAGCTTCTCGCGACCGCCTTTTCACCGGGGCGGTCGCATTATTTTCATAAATCTGAAACGACCAAATTTTCTGCACAGAAAGAATGATCGCAGATTTGGAAACATGATTGAAAGGGCTTTTCCTTTTCCCGCGAACACCCATATGCTGACCATGGCAAAGTCCAGAAAGATACGAAAAGGACTGCCACATGGCAGTCCGTGCCGGGGGAAGACCCGGCACGCAGGTCAAATAGCATTCCAGCGCATCGAAGGATCAATCCTGCGCCGGGTGCTTCGAGGGAAAGGATAAAACATGACCGTACCGATGGTTAAACTGAACGACGGAAATCACATCCCGCAGCTCGGTTACGGTGTCTGGCAAGTGGGCAACGACGAGGCGGTCGCCGCTGTCAGCGAAGCATTGAAAGCAGGATATCGCCATATCGATACCGCTGCCATTTATGGCAATGAAGAGGGCGTCGGCAAGGCGATCAAGAATTCCGGCATCGCGCGCGGCGACATTTTTCTCACCACGAAACTGTGGAATAGCGAGCAAGGCTATGAATCGACGCTGAAAGCGTTCGACACGAGCCTGAAAAAGCTCGACACGGATTATGTGGATCTCTATCTCATCCATTGGCCGACGCCTTCAAAAGACCTCTTCATGGAAACATGGCGTGCGTTTGTGAAGCTGAAAGAAGAGGGTCGAGCGAAATCCATTGGCGTGTCCAATTTCCGCACAGCCGACCTCGAACGCGTCATCAAGGAAAGCGGCGTAACGCCGGTTCTCAACCAGATTGAATTGCACCCGCAATTCCAGCAGGACGAGTTGCGTCTGTTCCACGGCAAGCACAACATCGCAACGGAAGCATGGAGCCCGCTCGGGCAAGGTAAGATACTGGAAGATGCCACGCTGAAGGCCATCGCTGAAAAGCATGGCAAGTCGGTTGCGCAAATCATCCTGCGCTGGCACATCGAGACCGGCAATATCGTCATTCCGAAGTCTGTGACGCCCGCCCGCATCAAGGAAAACTTCGATATTTTCGATTTCCGCCTCAACGGAACCGATCATGATGCGATTACGAAACTGGACAAGGCCGACGGCCGGATAGGCCCGAACCCGAGTACATTCTCGGCTGGCTGAACGGGCGAAAAAACCGGGCGATTGCCCGGTTTTTTTATGCAGAGATCTGCGACAATCCTTGCGGCTTCGGGCCACCATAGGCCCAGTCAATCAACTCTACCGTGTGAACGATGGGCAGTTTGCTGCCCGTAGCAATCTGCGTCATGCAGCCGATATTGCCGGTGGCGATAAGATCGGCCCCCGTCGCCTCGATATTTCTTACCTTGCGGTCCCGAAGTTTTACGGCAATCTCCGGCTGCAGGATGTTATAGGTGCCCGCCGACCCGCAGCAAAGATGCCCCTCGAGCGGCTCTTTCACCTTGAAACCTGCCCTTGAAAGCAGGTCTTTGGGTTGGCGTGTAATTTTCTGCCCGTGCTGCATGGAACAGGCAGAATGATAGGCCACCGTCAAGGCTTGGGATACGTCCGGTTCCGGCAATTCGATGCCGGCGAGATATTCGGTGATGTCCTTGGCCAGTGACGACACGCGCGCAGCTTTCTCGTTATAAGCAGGGTCCAGCCGAAGCATGTAACCATAATCCTTGATGGTCGTCCCGCAACCCGAAGCCGTGACAATGATTGCATCAAGCCCGCCTGCTTCCAGTTCGCGGGTCCAGATATCCACATTATGACGTGCCTGCTCAAGCGCCTGCTCTTCGCGCCCCATATGATGGACCAGCGAACCGCAGCATCCCTCCCCCTTCGGCGTCACCACCTCGATGCCGAAACGGTTCAGAAGACGCAAGGTCGCAGCATTGATGCCCGGATTGAGTACCGGCTGCGCACAACCATTGAGGATTGCCACGCGGCCACGCTTCTCCCCTTTGGCAGCACTGATGGCTTCGACCCTGGAAGTCTCGGGCAAATTCCGCGGTGCGAGATCGAGCATTGCCGCCACCGGTCGCAAAGTCTGGCTTTTGCGCAGCAGCGGCGCGAAAGGCTTGCCGAGCTTTGCAAACTTCAGCGCGGCGCGGAAGCGGCCCGGATAGGGCAGAACCTGCGCCAGCACCCCACGCAGGAAGCGGTTCATGAACGGGCGTTTATACGTTTTTTCGATATGCGCGCGCGCATGATCGACCAGGTGCATATAATTGACGCCCGACGGGCAGGTTGTCATGCAGGACAGGCAGGAGAGGCATCGGTCCACATGGCGCACGATTTCCTCATCCGCCGGACGGCCATTTTCCAGCATATCCTTGATCAGATAGATGCGCCCACGCGGACTGTCGAGTTCGTTGCCAAGCGTCACATAGGTCGGGCATGTGGCGGTACAGAATCCGCAATGCACGCATTTGCGCAGGATTTTTTCCGCTTCACTGACACCGGGATCGCGCAATTGCTCGGGGCTGAAATGGGTCTGCATGGTTTCAAGCTCCGGCCTGACGGGGATGCATACGCCCCGGATTGAGGATATTTTCTGGATCGAACTGATGCTTCAGCCGCTGCGAAAGTGCGGCAAGTGCGGCCGGTTGAGGTTCAAACACTTCAACGCTTGAACGAACACTCTCCGGCGCACGTACAAGCGTCGCGTGGCCACCACCATATTTGGCAATGAGTTGACGCAGTGTTTGCGCTTCGGGATCGGCTTCCATCCGCATCCAGATCAAACCGCCCTGCCAGTCGTAGAAGGCATCGACCCCGGCATAGCGACGGAACTCGTCCACCATGCACCAACCCAGCATCGGAGCCATCGAAACCCGCCACACAGCGCGATTGTCTCCCGCATTGGCATAAGGCAGGACATCACGCACCTCGCGCCAAAGCTGGTGCGACTGCGCTTCATTGAGCACGTCAACCACCCCGCCGAGCAACGCCTGCAACTGGCGGCTGCGATGCTCAACCGAAGGCGCAAAGCCTTCGAGCCGCAATACAGTTGCCGCCTCCCAGCCCAGCTTGCCATCCAGAAAGCGATTGGCAACCGTCGGCGGCAGATGCGCTGCGGAAGCGACTTCCTCCCGCGACCCCATGGCCATCGCCATCGCGCGCACCGCCTGTTCATCAGTCAGACCACGCACGGCAAGCGTTGCCGCTGTTTCCGGTTTCGGCAGAACTTTGAACGTTACCTCGGTGGCAACGCCCAGCGTGCCCCAGGAATTGGCCATCCCCTTGGACAGGTCATAACCGGTCACGTTCTTGACCACCCGTCCGCCGGATTTGAACAATTCGCCGCGTCCGGACACCACACGCACACCGAGCACATGATCGCGCGCAGCACCTGCCTTAAGACGGCGTGGACCCGAAAGGTTGGCGGCAAGCGCACCACCGATCGTACCACGGCCACTTTCACCCGACAGCAGCGGGCCGTAGTCCATCGGCTCGAAATGAAAACACTGGTCGTTGTCGGACAGAAGTTTTTCGATCACGGCCATCGGTGTTCCTGCCTTGGCGGAAAGCACCAGTTCGTCCGGTTCGTACAAGGTCACGCCCTTAAGTTCAGACACATCCAGCACATGACCTGCATCGACCCGATGGCCAATGCCACGCTTTGAACCGTGGCCAATAATCTCCAGCGGCGTAGAACCGGCCAAAGCTTCTTGCACCGCGTCAACAACGCCCGCTTCGTCCTGCGGCTTGAGAATAGTTCTATCACTCATGAACCAGACCTCAGATCAGAATCGCGGAATGTCAGGGAAAGCCAGTTCCCCACGATGTACATGCATACGGCCAAGTTCGGCACAGCGACGCAATTGCGGAAAGACCTTGCCGGGATTGAGCAGATGCTTGGCATCAAAGGCACATTTGACCCGCATCTGCTGGTCGAGATCGATTTCGTTGAACATTTCCGGCATCAAATCGCGCTTTTCTATGCCGACCCCATGTTCGCCGGTGAGAACGCCGCCGACTTTCACACATAGCCGCAAAATATCGGCACCGAAATTCTCCGCGGCTTCCAGCTCGCCCGGAATATTCGCGTCGTAAAGGATCAACGGGTGCAGATTGCCGTCGCCCGCATGGAACACATTGGCGACACGCAGTCCGTATTTCTCCGACAGGTCGCGCATACCCGACAGCACTCGCGGTAGTTCCTTGCGCGGGATCGTGCCGTCCATGCACAGATAATCCGGCGAGATGCGCCCCACTGCCGGAAACGCCGCCTTGCGCCCTGCCCAGAAAGCCAGACGCTGCTCTTCCGACTGAGACAGGATACAGGTTGTCGAGCCATTTCTGAGCGCCAGCGCTTCGACCCGCCCAATCAGATAGTCCACCTCAACGGGCGGCCCATCCAATTCGACGATCAACAAGGCTTCGACGTCAAGCGGATAGCCCACCCGCACAAAATCTTCTGCGGCTTTGATGGCTGGTCTGTCCATCATCTCCATGCCGCCCGGAATGATGCCTGCGCCGATGATATCGGCCACGCACTGCCCGGCCTGTTCGCTGGAGGGAAAGCCAACCATCACCGCCCGCGCTGTTTCGGGCTTTTGCAGGATGCGTACCGTAATTTCGGTCACGACGCCGAGCAGCCCTTCCGAACCGGTCATCAGGCCGAGGAGATCGTAGCCCTCGCTATCGAGATGCTTGCCACCGAGCCGGATTACCTCGCCCGTAATCAACACCATTTCGATCCCGAGCACGTTGTTGGCCGTGAGCCCGTATTTGAGGCAATGCACTCCACCGGCATTTTCCGCGACGTTTCCGCCGATGGAGCAGGCAATCTGCGATGATGGATCGGGCGCGTAATAAAAGCCCTCATGTTCGACGGCCTTGGTGATACCGAGATTGGTCACGCCGGGCTGCACCACGGCGACACGGTTAGGATAGTCGATTTCCAGAATGCGGTTGAAGCGTGACATGACCAGAAGCACGGCATCCTGCAACGGCATGGAGCCACCGGAGAGCGAAGTCCCCGCCCCTCTCGGCACGACACGAACATTGTTATCGTGACAATAGCGCAGAACCCGCGCAACCTGATCGACGGTTTCAGGGAGCACGACGACCAGCGGCAGCGAGCGATGTGCCGTCAGACCGTCGCTCTCGAACACACGCATCGCATTGATCGCATCGACAACGCCTTCGCCGGGCACTATGCCGCGCAGGTCCGCGACGATCTGCTCACGCTTTTGCATGACGGACGCGTCCGGCTCCGGCATTATGAGTCCGCTCATATTCTCCTCCACCACTTATGCGGTCAAAGTGCACTCCACACCATTTTCGTCAAGTGGTAAATCATTTTTACCACTTTAGCCGATGGTTAAACAGTTTCCACGCCGCGGCATAATTACTTGCCTAGTTTCCCAGCGCTCGGCTAGATGCTTTTAAAACCCAAAGCTTTAGCAAATGCAGCAGGAAGTGGGATAGCAGAGCATGATGAGCAGTCTGGCAGATATGGAAATCTTTGCCCGCGTCGTGGCAACGGGCAGCATGTCAGCCGCCGCTCGTGATCTGGGCCTTTCCCCAGCGGTGGTTTCAAAACGCCTCGGACGTCTGGAAGAGCGGCTCGGAACCCGCCTGCTTCAACGTACGACGCGCCAGATCGCACTTACCGAGGCCGGTCAGGGCTATCATGAGCGCGTTCTCGCCATTCTCTCCAACATCGAGGAAGCGGAAGCCTTTGTCGCCCGCCGTTCCGCCGACGCACGGGGTACATTGAAAATTTCGGCCCCGACGACTTTCGGTCGCATGCATATTGCGCCTTATCTCGTGCCCTTCATGCGCGCCAATGCCGATCTCACCGTCAATATGCAGCTCACCGACGAAATGGTGGACATTGTGGGGGATGGTTACGATCTTGCTATCCGGATCGCGGAACTTTCCGATTCAACACTCGTCGCACGTCGCCTAGCGCCCGTGCGCCGCATTCTCGTTGCATCGCCCGGCTATATCGCAGAACGCGGCACGCCACAGACGATTGAGGACCTGCAAGACCACATCTGCCTTGCCCCGCACAACAACGACCCCTGGCGGCTGGAAGGCCCCAAAGGGCCGATCGTCATCCGTCCGGTCGGGCCCTTGCAGACCAATTCCAGCGAAATGGTAAGGGAGGCAGTGCTCGCGGGCCTTGGTATCGCGCAGCGCTCAACCTGGGACATCGGGCCAGAACTTGCGGCCGGAAAGCTGGTACAGGTTCTGCCCGACTATGCCGCTTCTCGCAACGTAGCAATTCATGCCGTCTATCCATCGAAACAGTTTCTTCCAGCAAAGGTCCGGCTGTTCATCGACTACCTTGCCGATCTTTATGGCCCCGTTCCCTATTGGGAGAGCGGGACATCCCACCACGAAGCAGCAAAAAAATAGACCAGCTTTCATTCGTCGGTTAATAAGCCACGTGCTTTATATCAGCGTGCCAGCATATAAAGCTGACTAAGCTTTTGATTCAAAAGACTTAGCTCCCTCCGCACTCCGTTATTCAAGCGAATCGGATGCCCTCCTCCTGCTATCCTGATTTTCTGGGAAAAATGATGAACACACCTGTACGCTTCATTCTTGCAATTATCGTCGCCGTGATCGTTGGCTGCGGCTTCATGTTTTATGACAAATCGCGTGGCGCCGAATGGGTCGTTTCCCCTCAGCAGATCGAACAGGCTAAAGCCGAAGGCAAACCCGGTGTGGAAAGCCGTCCCGGCACCGTGACCGTACTGCCCATCCGTAGCGAGACCGCAGACGCACTTCCATTCAAATGGGCGATGTATGGCGTGGTCGCAGGACTTTTCGTCCTCGTAGCAACACGCAAGCGCAATAAAGCCTGATCATTTTTCGATGACAAAGCACGAAAGCCCGGTTGTCTTATGAACCGGGCTTTCAATTCCAATATATTCCGTTGCCGGATATGGGGCTAACGGCTACTTTGCCGCCGTTACAGAGAGGCTTCAGAGGGCATGGCGGAAACGGTTTTTTCACGCATACAGGCAAGCCGCACAGCAGATGATGTTGTGCACCAGATCGAAACGCTTATCCTCGAAGGCGTTCTGCGTGGCGGCGACCGGCTTCCCGGTGAACGCGAGCTGGCGCGCCAGTTCGATATTTCGCGCCCAATCCTGCGCGACGCTCTAAAGAGACTTGAGACCGCAGAACTTCTGATTTCCCGCCATGGAGGAGGTACGTTCGTTGCTGATGTGATCGGGCAGGTATTCAGCGCGCCTGTCGTGAAGCTGTTTGCCGATCACCGCAAGGCGACAGCGGACTATCTCGAATATCGTCGCGAAATCGAAAGCATTGCCGCCGAATATGCCGCGCTTCGAGCCACACCGGCAGACAAGGCGCTTTTGACCGAAATCATGGAAGCCATGGAAAAGGCTCATGGCGCTAGTGATTTCGACACGGAAGCGCGCCTAGACGTTGAACTGCACAATGCCATTGGCGAAGCCGCTCATAACATCGTTCTCCTGCACACCTTGCGGTCATGCTATCAACTGCTGAAGGATGGCGTTTTTTACAATCGCAGCCTTATCTACAGCTATCCCGGCGTCGCCGACATGTTTTTGTCGCAGCATCGCGCCATTTACGATGCAGTGATGGCCGGCAATCCGCAAGCGGCCCGGGAAGCGGTTCAAAAACACATCCGTTTCGTGGAGCAGGCGACACATGATCGCGAGCTTCACGAAGAACGCGAACGTGTCTCGCGCCTGCGCTACCGGCAGCGGGCCGGCGTGAAGACAGCCAAAGACGTGAAGGATGATAACGGCGAATGAGTGTTGTTTTCAAAGATGCGAAAGGGCCTGACGGTATCCGCCTTTATGCAATTGGCGACATACATGGCCGCCTGGACTTGCTTCTGGATATGCATGGGCTGATCCGTGCCGACCTTGATCGCCGGCCCGTTCACGACTGGCGCATCATTCATCTGGGTGACTATATCGATCGCGGTCCGAAATCGAAGGAGGTGCTGGATTTCCTGATCGATGCGTCGGAACGGGACGAGCGCGTGATTTCGCTGCTTGGCAATCACGACGACGGTTTTCTCACTTATCTGGCAACGGGGGACATCGCCGGGATATTCGCGCTGCATGGCGGCATTGACACCGCTCGGTCCTACGGTGTGGAAATTGATTTTAACGATGCGGTTTCAGCCCGCCATGGTCATGCCGCGCTCGTCAAAGCCGTTCCGCAAAGTCATATAGATTTCATCCGCACCATGCCCCGCTCGGTCGGTTTTGGCGATTTCTTCTTCTGCCACGCCGGCATCAATCCCGCTGTGCCGCTCGATACACAAGATCCCGAAGAGCTGATCTGGATTCGCACAGCCTTCCTGAAATGGACTGAACCATTCGAAAAAGTCGTCGTCCACGGACATACCCCACAAAGCGCCATCGACATTCAACCCAACAGGGTCAATCTCGACACCTATGCGTGGAAAAGCGGACAGCTTTCGGCCATCGTGATCGATGGCGCGGAAAAGCGTTTTATCGAAGCGAGATAATGCACTTAGGGCGCATCCCGAAAACTGTGAAACGGCTTTCGGAAAAGACGCGCGTCAAAAAGAGATAAAACGCCGACCTGATCCAATCAGATCGAAACGCGATCTAGTGCGCGCTCGAAATGCCGTACCCGTCGGTCGACATAGCATTGTCGCCTGCGTCGACGGTGAATATGCCGACTGCCATGAACACAATCGCGGAAACCATCAGAACGGTGAGAAGAGCGGCATGCTTGGCGGTCATATTCGGAAACTCTTTCGACGGGGCCGGACAAAGTTCGTTAGACGAGCCGCCACTTGCGAGCATGGCGATCAGCCTTGCCCATTCGGTCGCTGCCCGGGGAGACGGCGTTCAGTTACACCCGAAAAAAGTTACCCGCAACTGAACGGTTCCAGCCGGATCACCGCTTTTTTCGGGGAAGCACTGTTTGGCTGAACGGTGTGGCAAAGCGGCAACGCAAAACTGCGACTTAAGGTTAAAAGGCAGTTACGATGCGTCTAGATTTGGCTAACCCAAGCTTTTGCTAATACAGCGCCTGCAGCATCTGCCTTTATCCCCAATGTCTCTGCAAGGACTGGGTACTGCTCAGTCCACTGAGGTGCGAAGCCTGATATCAAGCCGCCAAGCTGATCGTTCCACTCTGCCACAAGCTTTGTGTCTGCCTCGAAATGGAACTGCGTACCGTAGACCGCACGCCCGATGCGATAGGCCTGATGAGGTGTCATATCGCTGGTGGCCATGTGGATGGCATTCCCGGGAAGCGAAAACGTGTCGCGGTGCCAGTGAAAGATTGGAAAGGCCTCACCCGCCGCGGACAGGACTGGATCGCTTTTACCCTCTTCCGTGAGCTGAACCTCCCGCCAGCCGAACTCCATGGGTCGATCCAGAATGTTCTCGCCGCCATATGCGCGAGCTATGAGCTGGCTGCCCAGACAAATGCCGAGAACGGCCTTATCGCTGCGGCCAAACTTGCGTATCAGTTCAAGCAAATGCGGGAAATAAGGACATTCGTCATCGGCGAGCGCATTCTGTTCGCCACCCAGAACGATCAGGGCCCGATATCCATCGTCGGCCGCCGGTAGCGCATCCCCATCGTAGGGATGACGCAGATCGATGGAAAAACCCGCATCTGTCAGTATGGGTTCAATCTGCCCCAACCCGGAGCCTTGGTAGTTTTGAACGACCAGTACACCCATGAGAATCCCCCACCGACTTTCACATTCGGTAACATGGAAATGACCCGGACAACAGCGGGGTCATCGATCAGTTCACTATCGACACGCTGACTGTCCGGCCCGCAACAAGGTGTACACCATCAGGCACGTCTTCAAGCTTCACACGCACCGGAACGCGTTGCGCCAGCCGGACCCAGTTGAATGTTGGCGAAACATTCGCCAGCAGGCTGGATGAGTCGCTGCGCTCGCGATCCTCGATACCTCCCGCAATACCTTCGACCTTCCCCTTGAGCTGAACCTTGCTGCCCATGATATCGATCACCACCGGATCGCCTACCTGGATACGTTCGAGCTTGTTTTCCTCAAAATAACCGGAGACGTAGTAGGAATCCGTGTCAACGAGAGCCGTCACAGCCGAACCTGCGGAAACATAGTCACCCGGTTGAAGCGAGAAGTTGGTCACCACGCCGTTTACGGGCGCTTTCACCGATGAACGGTCCAGATTGAGCGCTGCAAGATCGCGATCCAGCTGCGCCTGCCGATAGGCAGCTTCTGCCTGCTGAGCCGTCGTTTCAATCTGTTCCAGTTTCTGACGCGTCACGGTCGTATCGTTAAGCTGGCGATAGCGAACCAGATCGCGGTTGGCCATGTCGAGCGCCGCCTTGCTGCTATCGATCTTGGCTTCCGCCGTTTGCAGGGCGAGCTTGTAACGGGCCTGATCGATGCGGAAGATCACATCGCCACGGTGGACCGCTTCATTATCATGAACGAGCACTTCGCCAACCAGTCCAGAAACATCCGGCGCAACACGCACAACATCCGCACGAATCTTGCCGTCGCGCGTCCAAGGCGCGTTCATGTAATAGTCCCACAAATGCCAGCCAAGAAGCCCCGCCATCGTGACCATGACGAGGGTTACAAACACACGGCCTGAATGTGCAAAGAGCTTTTTCATAGCGGTCCATTGAGAATGACGGCTGCTGAGCCGAGAATGCAAAAATACATGGCAGCATCGAACAGGGGCCGGTGCCATACGAAACGGTAGAAGCGGGCGCGCGCCAGAAGGCGTTGCATAATCGTGTTTGCGAAATAGGCTCCGAGCGCCAGCACGCCGAGGGTCGGAATGTAAATTCCGTAAATGTCGAGTTCAGGTTGCATCACAAATCACATTGTTGTTCTAGGCTGCTTGCGGAAGTTCCATCAGCGGACGCGGCGGCAAGGCAAAAGGCGGCGCTTTCGGGAAAAGGTTGAAGCGCAGGGCGACCAGCGCCATTCTTGTGCGCTTGGCATTTGCCGGCGATCCGCTTTCGATGATGGTCGTGATCGCTTCGTCGATGGAGACGAGCAGATTTCTGTCGATCTCATCAGCCTCCTGCGGCTTGCTGGCCAAGGCTCTGTAATGCGCACCGACACCGTCCAGCACCGCATCAACAGCCGCCCGGCAGTTTTCGGGCAGCTTGGAACGATATTGCTGAAGATCGATCGTGTTCATGCCGTTTCGCAGGTCGCGCAGCAAATCGACCTTCGCGACATCAGCCGCCGCAACCAGCGCCAGGCGAGGTGTCATCATGCCGATGCGGTCGATCATGCGGAGCAGCAGGCGGTTCATGCGCTGGCGGCGATGTCGTCCCGGGCGGCGTTCGGCGGCAAGCGCGATGTCGTTCCAGCCCGCCTTGATCAGGCGGCGAACGCTCCATTCCGCCCCCACCGATCGTACAATCGAAGTTACCGCCGCGGCGATCACGATCCCCAGAACCGTGGCCAGATTGGCGTTGGCAAAACTCACAAAATCGTGGGTCAGATGGCCCTGCAGCATGAGCATGTTCGGCAGATTTACGCAAAGAACCATTCCCAGCAAAAATTGCGACGGAATGGCAAGCAGCAGGCCTGCCGGAATGAGGAAAAGCCCCAGCACCAGAACCAGCGGGAAGAAGCCGTCCACAAGCGGCAGAAGCGCGAATTCAAAAATGAAAGCAGCCGCAATGACGATCAGAAGCAGCCAGTTGAACTTGCGCATGACTGGCACAGGATCGTCCATCGTTGCGAAGATGCAGCAGAAGATGCCCGCCATCATGGCTGCGGCGCTGCCTTGGGACCAGCCGCTGGCGATCCAGAAAGCGGTTGCCACGCAGGTGGCCAGAAAAGCCGAAAAGCCTGACAGAAGCGCCATGCCGTAGTCGCGATGCATGGGGCGAGCTTTCAGATGGGCGTCATAACGGCGCCACCGTAGCGAATGCCGCGAACCCGACAGGATATCCTGACGCAGTGTGATACAATCGCTCCATATCTGGACCAGATCGCGAACGCGCGCAGCCACGTTGAAAGGCAGCAATTCGCCCCAGCTTGTCGCATCTTTCCCGTGCCGGTCAATGTCTTCGATCAGCCGTAACAGGACGGCGCGGCGTTCCTCCGTCAGGTTCTCGCCGCTTTCTATCCAGTCGCAAGCTTCGTCCAGGAGCTTTTGCACCGCCGGATGCCAGGGCTTCTCGTTTTCACCGGGCTTCAGCGCCAGCACGTCGTGCAGGCTTGATATGATCGGAAGAACCGCCACCATGCGCTGCTGCAACACATGAAGCAGCGCACCGACATTCCTGATCGACGAGGTGTCATAGGCAACATGCGTGGTCAGATTGCGCAGCTCCAGCGCATCGGCCGCCAAACGCTGCCGATCCCGAAGGAATTCGGGCGTCGCGCCTTCCCCCCGCAAGCTCGCGAGCGCGAGCTTTGAACCATCCCGCAGCCAGTTATCGATACGACTGACGAGCACCGGACCGCTATGGCGCGGAAAAACGAGACGATTGACGACAGCGGCACAAATGATGCCGATCGCGATTTCCTCCACTCGTCCCACGGCGTAGTCGAAGGTGGTTTCCGGCACGGAAACAACGGCAAAGCTGGCGATTGCCACCGTATAACCGGCAAGCATGAACAGATAGCTGCGCGGTGTGCCGTCAAGCAGGCTGATTGCAAGGCAAAGCCCCATCCAGAGGCCGATGGCCAATGTCAGAATTTCAGGCGAATTGACGAGATGCGGCACGAACAGAATGGTCACCGCGCCGCCAATAATCGTACCGATGAGGCGATAGAACCCCTTGGACGTGGTGGCCCCAGACAAGGGATGCGCCACGATATAGACCGCCGCAATGGACCAGTAAGGATTGGGCAGATTGGCCACCAAACCGATCCACAGCGCAAGCATGCCCGCAGCGAAAGTCTTCAATGAAAAGACTACATCCCAAAATTTGGGGTTTGTTTCGGCTGGTTTCGTCATGGCTTGTGGGGGCACCGGTTGAACGCACTGCGTCTTTCCGGTCAGACGGCCGATCAGAAAGACTATGTTTGAAATTTCTCATTCAGCTTGCGCAAGACTTCCATGGCGACATCGACCGCATCGGAGTCGAAATCGCCGAGGAAAAGAGCGCGAAGACGGGCAGCAGACTTTTCCACCTTGGCGGCAAGAGCGCGGCCATCCCCTGTCAGTTGGATGAGCTTGACGCGACGATCGGCATCATCGGCAATCCGCTGGATCAGGCCATCCTTTTCCAGCTCATCGACGACCCGGACAATCGTGGCGCCCTCAATACCGACCCTTTCGGCCAGCACACCTTGAGGAATACGATCTCCATGCCGCAAGAGGGTCATCAGCGGTATGGCTTTCGCGTCGGAAAGACCATGTTCCGCCATCGCCGCATCGAAAGCTTTCCGCCATCCTCTGGCAGTACTGGCAAGAAGCGGCGCGAATTCGACCCACGCTTGTTTCATCACATCAATTCCATTCAAATAGATAGCTTCATACCTATATGGATACAATCTAGTTAAATGCAACTTCCCTGATATTTCCCATCAATTGTTTGTGTAGGAATGCTCATCGATTGCCTCGACATGCGTCGCCAAAGCGCTTGACCGCCGCCCCTGCCCTCTGCCATCGATGCTGACATGCGCGCAAATTACAAAATGCAGAGACTGTACGTCGAAAACGACCTCCAATCTGGCAGCCAGATCGAGGTTGCCTCGCAGGCCGCACATTATCTTACCCATGTCCTGCGATTGAAGGAGGGGGATGAAATCCTCGCCTTCAACGGACGTGACGGTGAATGGAAATCACGACTGAGGCCGGAAGGTAAAAAGCGGCTTTTTCTCGAACCTTTCGATCAAACGCGTCCGCAGCCCCCAGCAAGTGACCTGATCTATTGCTTCGCCCCGCTGAAACAGGGACGGCTGGATTATATGGTGCAAAAAGCAGTGGAGATGGGTGCGGGCGTTCTGCAACCGGTCATTACACAGCACACTCAGGTACCGAAACTCGGAACCGACCGTATCAGGGTCAATGCGATAGAAGCCGCGGAACAGTGCGGCGTTCTTTCCTTGCCGGCATGCCGCGAAACCATTCGCTTTGACCGATTCATCGAGCAGTGGGACGAAACCCGTCACCTGATCTTCTGCGATGAAGGACACGAATCGGACGATCCGCTGACCATCTTGCAAGCCATGAAGCCCGGCCCTGCCGCATTGCTGATCGGTCCGGAAGGTGGTTTTTCCGAAGACGAGCGCCAGACACTCCGAAGGCTCCCATACGTGACGGCTATTCCCCTCGGCCCACGAATCCTGCGCGCCGATACCGCTGCCGTCGCAGCCATGGCTTTGGTGCAATCCGTGCTCGGAGACTGGCGCAATGCAGGATGACATTCTCGAAACCCGATGTTCAATGGAATTGACTTGCGTGATTTGACAAATTTGTCCAATCACGCTGAAACGCGAAAAATCGACTAGGGACAGACTGCATGGCGCGCGATACGACGGACGAAACGGCACTGACGGGCGTTGAACAACTGGCAGGTTATCTGGCTGGCGGATGCAAGCCCAAAGACGCCTGGCGCATCGGCACCGAGCATGAAAAATTTCCATTCTATACAGCCGACAACAGTCCGGTTCCCTATGAGGGTCCGCGCGGTATCAAAGCCATCCTCGAAGGCATGCAGGCCAAGCTTGGCTGGGAGCCCATCATCGATGAAGGCAACATCATCGGTCTGGTAGAACCAACCGGACAGGGTGCGATTTCGCTTGAGCCCGGTGGCCAATTTGAGCTTTCCGGGGCACCACTTTCCACCATTCATCAGACATGCCGTGAGGTGAATGCACATCTTTCCCAGGTTCGCGAAATTGCAGAGCCGCTCGGCATCCGCTTTCTTGGCGTTGGCGGCAGCCCGAAATGGACCTTGGCCGAAACGCCCATCATGCCGAAATCGCGCTACAAGATCATGACCAACTACATGCCGAAAGTGGGGCATGAAGGTCTGGACATGATGTACCGCACTTCAACCATTCAGGTGAATCTGGATTTCAGTTCCGAACGGGACATGCGCCGCAAGATGCAGGTATCCATGAAGCTGCAATCTGTGGCGACAGCACTTTTCGCCAGTTCTCCATTCACGGAAGGCAAGCCGAACCGCCTGCTGTCCTGGCGTTCGAATATCTGGCGCGATACCGACAATCAGCGTTCGGGCGTTCTGCCTTTCGTCTTTTCGGAAAATTTTGGTTTTGCTGACTATGTCGAATGGGCGCTTGATGTTCCGATGTATTTCATCCTGCGCGACGGTCATTATCATGACTGCACGCATGTCACGTTCCGGCAGTTCATGAATGGAGCGCTGAAAGGCGAAGTAAGTGACCCGCTACCCAACATGGGCGACTGGACCAACCACCTTTCCACTCTTTTCCCGGAAGTGCGCCTGAAGCGCTTCCTGGAGATGCGCGGAGCCGATGGTGGCCCCTGGCGCCGCATCTGCGCACTTCCCGCCTACTGGGTCGGCCTGCTCTACGACGAAGAAGCTTTGACGGCGGCCGAGCTTCTGACCAAGGACTGGACCTACGAAGAAGTTCTCGCGCTGCGCAACGAAGTTCCAGCCAAGGCACTGAATACAACCTTCCGCGGCAAGCCGCTGGAACAGGTCGCACGCGAAACTCTGAAAATTTCCAGGCTCGGCCTTTTGAACCGCAACAAGCTCAACAGCGATGGCCATGACGAAACGCATTTCCTCGCACCGCTTGAGGAAATCGTTGCGGCTGGCATCACAGACGCCGAGCGCATGCTGAAAGCATATAACAGTGTATGGGCAGGGTCGGTCGACCCAATCTTTCTGGAATATGCCTACTGAGCGTAGGCCTCGACCACATCCATTAAAAAAGGGCGCGTTATTCGCGCCCTTTTTTTCAGCTCACAACCTGCTGGCCTTTGCTGGGATCCGGTATCACGACGATTGTGCTGCCATCGCGCACATTGTTGTAAAGATCGATTACATCCTGATTGAGCATACGGATGCACCCGGACGATACCGCCTTGCCGATGCTCCAGGCTTCCGGTGATCCGTGAATGCGATAAAGCGTGTCCCGCCCATCCTTGTGAATGTACATCGCTCGTGCGCCAAGCGGGTTCTTGATCCCCGGAGGCATTCCGCCATTGGCGATGCTGTAAGGCTCCAGGGCGGGTTGACGCGCGACCATCTCATCCGGCGGCGTCCAGCGCGGCCATTGGCGCTTGTAAGCGATCTTTGCGCGTCCCGCCCAGGCAAAACCATCGCGCCCGACCCCAATACCATAGCGCATGGCCCGGCCATTACCGAGAACATGGTAGAGATACTTGTTCGGCGTATCGACGATAACAGTGCCTTTCACTTCATCGGTTGGATAATCGACCTCCTGCCGCCAGAATTTGGGATCGACCTTGCTCGTATCGACGGCCGGGATCGGGAATTGTTCGTCAGGCAACGCCTGGTACATCAGCGGTACCGGTCGCGACGGCGCAGGTTGAGGCAGTTTTTTAACCGGTTGAGACGGCTCTGGCACCGTCGAGACACAGCCCGACAATGCAAAGGCGCTGGCGCCTATGAGAAAGCCGCGACGGCTGAAAGCAGCCTTCGCGAAGCCATTTGTAAGGTCGTCCTGGGATTTTTTACGCGACATCCTGAATCTCTAGCAATGACAGATGCGCGAGAAAAAGATGCTCAAGCTTAAGTCAGCCTTAAGGCTGCACAAACCCGGCACAAAGCGGAAAATACAGCGAGCGACTGTTGCTAAAATAGCGATCCCTGATTACCGGATCCGGGAGATTGAACTTTCTTTGTTTGAACGGGCTTTGCGGGCTCGCTCCCGCCCCCCTCATCCGCAATGACAGCCACGTCACCATCGCGAAACCGTATCGACAAGGCGTCACCCGCCGATACGGTTGCAGCCTGCTTTATCGGCTTCCCTTCTGCGTCGAAGACAACCGCAAAACCACGCTCCAGCACGCTTTCGTAAGAAAGCGTGCGCATGAGGCGCTCCAGTTCCTGCCCGCGCCGTTTGGCTCTTTCGATGAGAATTCGCACCGCCTGGTCACGACGGCGGTCCAGCTGTTCCATGGAATTGGTTGCAAGTTTCGTGCGCCGCAGTATCGGCTCTGCCGATAGACGATTTGCCCGATGTGTAAAGGTCGTTCGGCGCTCCCTCAGGAATGTCTCAAGGGCTCGAGGCAATCTTTGCCCGAGAACGGAAATACCGCGTTCCAGTTCCGTAAACCGACGTTGCAGAAGGCGCGGCGATAGCTGTCGCACATGCCCTTCAAAGTGTACCCGCTTCTTCTGCGTGTTGACGAAAAGAGCACGGGTGAGACGCGAAGCCGCTTCATCGAACCGCCGACGCGGCAAAGCCAGCAACTGGTCAGCCGATGGGAGAGCGCGCGCCGCCGAACGGTGGCTTCGCCGTTTCAGATCGATAAAACGGGAAATAGCCGAGGAAAGCCGTGCGGATTGCCCCGCCAGCGCCGCCAGCAGGTCGGCCTTTACCGGCACGGCCATTTCCGCCGCACCGGTCGGCGTGGGGGCGCGAATGTCGGCTGCGAGATCGATCAAGGTCCAGTCGGTTTCGTGGCCGACAGCCGAAATCACGGGTATGTGCGATGCGGCAACAGCCCGAACGACGATTTCGTCGTTAAACCCCCAAAGGTCCTCAAGACTGCCGCCACCGCGCGCCACGATGACCACGTCGGGCCGCGGAATTGCCCCGCCCTCCGGCAAAGTATTGAAACCATGTACTGCGGTGGCCACTTCCGGACCGCTTGTTTCGCCCTGCACACGCACGGGCCAGACGATGACGTGCAGCGGATAACGGTCTGCAATCCGGTGAATAACGTCGCGAATGACTGCCCCGGTTGGAGAAGTAACCACCCCGATCACACGAGGCATGAAAGGGAGGAGTTGCTTGACGGCGGGATCGAAAAGGCCTTCCGAAGCCAGCCGCCGTTTGCGTTCTTCCAGAAGCGCCATCAAGGCGCCCGCGCCGGCGGGTTCCATCTGTTCGATGACAATCTGATACTTTGAAGAACCCGGATAGGTCGTGAGCTTGCCAGTGGCGATGACCTCCATTCCTTCTTCAGGACGGAAGCGCAGCCGACTCATCGAGCCGCGCCAGATCACGGCCTCAAGACGCGACCGATCATCTTTCAACGCGAAATAGGCATGGCCCGACGAATGCGGACCACGATAGCCGGAAATTTCGCCGCGCACGCGCACATGCCCGAACACATCCTCGACCGTGCGCTTCAACGCGCCGGAAATCTCGGACACGCTATATTCAGCGACATTGGACGATGCGCCGGTAAAACTCGAATCGGAACCCATGCTCATCCCATCATAGGCAACCAGGTGGCATGGCTGGTCAAGAAGCCATGCGGCGATTTACTGCTTCGTCACCAGCCTGGCAGCAATTCGTTGGCTCGCACCCTCCTCGTGCGGACCGCAGGAAACGGCGATATTTCAGCCGAAGCCATCGCGCCCGGTTGCGGTGACGATATATTGTCTAGACTTTCAATGATGTGCTGCGCAAGTGCATCTACGACAGCGTTTTGTTTTGTATGGCCGCGCATGATGCCGATGCCGAATTCCGGCAGCATTCCAAACCCGTCAGCTTCGCCAAGAACACGCATACCCGGGCGGAGCGCGCACTCCGGAAGTACCGAAACCGCAAGCCCGGAAAGAACTGCCGCCGCCAGCACTGTCGCAGACCAACTCGTGATTATGATGCGATAATCACGCCGGGCCGCTTCCAGCACATCGATAGCGGCATGACGCCAGATACAGGTTGGACGCCCGACAGCCAGCGGCAATACGGCTTCTTCGTGCACCGCGTGGTTGGCGGACGTAACCCAAAGCAAGGGCTCCGTGCGAACCACCTCGGACCGGCGTTTGTCATCGCACTGGGTGACTAGGGCAATATCCAGCGTTCCACGACGGATCATTTCGTCCAGATTGACGGTGGGTTCGCACACAACCGACAATTCGACGCGCGGGTTCGATCGTGCAAACCGCGCCATGATTTCCGGCAGAAAGCGATCGGCATAATCGTCCGGTGTGCCGATGCGAACGTGGCCTTCCAGTTGAGTATCGTCGAAGGCCGCGATGGTTTCACCATTGAGCTGCATCATGCGGCGTGCATAGAGCAATAGCCGCTCCCCCTCTTCGGTAAGACGATTGGTCCGTCCGTCGCGTTCGAACAAAGGTTTGCCGATGCGCTCTTCCAGACGGCGCATCTGCATCGAAACGGCTGATTGCGTCTTGAAAACAGCGTCCGCGGCACGCGTAAAACTGCCCATGTCCGCGATGGCTATGAAGGTCTGCAACTGATCGAGATCCAGAGGCGTGCTCATTAGCGTGATCCATCACTATTATTGAAGAATGACATTAAAAACATTCGCTGGAACAATCAATTCGATTGTTGGATAAAGCCGCCATCGTAAAGGAAAAGGAGCCGCGCAAGCGAATGACCCTGACGATGAGGATAACCTAGCCCCGCTAAATCAAAGGAGAGCGGACATGACAGCGACAAGCAAGATAACGACCACGCATTTACCGGCAACGAGCGCCTCGACCTCCACGCTCACGCAAATGGTGAAAGCCGTATTCACGTCGATCATGCGTCGCTGGGCGTTTTCCAAGGGTCGACGGCAATTGCTGAACCTGAGCGACTTTGACGATCACATGCTACGCGATATCGGGCTGCGCCGTGAGGATATCTACACGGCAGTGCATTATCGAGGCATTGAGGATCCTACCCAGGTTCTAAGCGAACTAGCAGACGCACGTCTGCGGATCAAGGCAACACGCCGGATATGCTGAACCGGTAGTCTCTACATCTGGCAGGCGCCACCTTCACATGCCGGGCCCCCTCCCGGCCAGCCTGCCCATTGCCCGGCCGCTCCTCCGCTGGCCGGGCTTTTTTATGTGGCTGCTTGGGAAGGACACTTCTCTGCAAGCCATTTCGCAACGGTCCGAACACTCGAAATAAGCAATCGCTGGATAACTGAAATCGCTTTGATTTTTTTCAAAGAAAAGTGTTGCGTTCGGTGTTTGAGTTCGCTAGATGGGGGCCGTCGCGAACGAGTACACGCTTCTGTCGCGCTTGCGGGCCTCCAAGTTGAAGGCGTATGCAAATCCCTGCTGGGGGATAGTTTAAGGGTAGAACAGCGGACTCTGACTCCGTTAGTCTTGGTTCGAATCCAGGTCCCCCAGCCATTTGCTTTCGAGAAAAAGCTTGGATACTTTTTAGCTTTTTGGCGGCAAGTTCATGTCGCCATTGCCAAAAAAATGCTCCCTCAGTGCTCGGCGTTCGGTGCCTGACCCCAACTATCAGTATCCATTGCACACACTCAGGAATAGGGCCCCTTCGGGCCCGCGATCTCCTTGGCTATTTCGAATTCGAGCAACATTACAAAAAATTCAGTTTCCACTCTTGAACTTGGCCAAACCATACACATTTGAAGAAATGCAGCGCCGGGCCCCTCTGGTCATGGCTACCGCTATGGCGATGTCGGGGCTGCTCCACTTGTTCAAATGGAGATGGTCCGGCGATGGATTCGCTTATTGTAGCCCTATCGGGCGATTTTCTTGGTACACCTGTATATTTTTGGGCGGCATTCATTGTTGTCGTCGTGGGCTTGCTTGTCTTCGACCTCGGCATTCTCCATCGTGACGAACACGAGATCGAAGCCAAGGAAAGCCTCCTGCTTTATGGCTTCTATGTTCTGATCGCATTGGCCTTCGGTGGCTGGGTGTGGTGGCAGCGCGGAGCGGAAGCCGGCCTGGAGTTTTATACCGGTTACTTGATCGAGCAGAGCCTCGCGATGGACAATATGTTTGTCATCGCCACGATCTTCGGCTTTCTCGGCATTCCGCGCCTTTATCAGCACCGCGTGTTGTTCTGGGGTATTCTCGGTGTCATCGCCTTCAGAGCAATCCTGATCGGGCTGGGCGCGGCACTTGTGCACGAGTTCAACTGGATTCTTTTCCTCTTCGGCGCGTTCCTTGTTTTCACCGGCTTCAAGATGTTCGGTCACAAGGACGAGACGCCTGACATCGAACAGAACGCCGTTTTCAAATTTCTGCGCCGTCGGTTCAACATCACCAGCGAGTTGCATGGCCGCAATTTTACGGTCAAGCAACCGCATCCGAAGACCGGCAAGATGGTCACCTGGCTGACACCACTGGCAGTTGCTCTGATCATGGTGGAAACAGTCGACCTCATCTTCGCGGTCGACTCTGTCCCGGCCGTCTTCGCCGTTACCCAGGACACGTTCATTGTCTACACCTCGAACATCTTTGCCGTTCTGGGTTTGCGTGCGCTTTACTTCGCACTCGCCGCTGCGATGAACCGGTTCCGCTATCTGCAGGTCTCGCTTGCAATCATTCTGGTGCTTATCGGCATCAAGATTTTCCTCGTGCCGCTCGGCGTTCACATCAACACGCTGCTGTCGCTTGTCGCGACGCTGGCCATCCTCGCAAGCGGAGTACTGTATTCGCTTTATAAAACCCGCAATGAACCGGACGTGAGCGTTGAGGACCTCGCCAAGCAGCACCATACCGAAAACTGAGCGAAAGCAGTTTTGACCACGGAGAGGCCGGCGCTAATCGCCGGCCTTTCTGTCGATAAAGTCCGGCCCCATACTATCTGAGCATATGAGAATTTATGGGTAGCACCTGCGGGATTGTCCCGATATGAGTGCGCCATGACACGCAAAGGCCAAGGCTATCTATTCACACTTCTCGCGGTTACCATTTTCGCGACGCAGGATGGTATCTCGAAGTACCTTGGTACGCATTATTCGCCCATCCTGATAACGATGATCCGCTATTGGGTTTTTGCAGCTTTCGTTCTTCTGCTTGCCATTCGCTCCGGCGGCATCGCCAAAGCTGCCGCGACGAACCGCCCATTTCTGCAGCTTTTTCGCGGTATTCTGCTTGCCGCCGAAATCGTGACCTTCATCTTCGCGCTCAGCCGTGCAGGCATGGCAACGGCGCAATCGATCTTTCAGGGTGCACCGCTGCTGGTGACCATGCTTTCCGTACCGTTTTTGGGTGAAAAGGTGGGATGGAGGCGCTGGACGGCGATCATCGTTGGACTGATCGGTGTCCTGCTGATCATTAATCCCGTCAATGCCAAGTTCGACGCGTCCCTGCTTCTGCCTGTTGCAGCGATGGTCATGTTCGCCGTCTATGCTGTTGCGACGCGCGCCGTCAGCAAAAGCGACGACGCCATGACCAGCTTCTTCTATACCGGGATGGCTGGTGCTGCGGCCCTTACATTCGTAGGCAGCTTCTATCTGATGCCGATTGCACGGAGCGACTGGTTCTGGATGGCGGCTCTTTGCGCCTGCGGCATCGCGAGTCACTACTTCCTGATCCGTGCCTATGACATTCTGGAGGCTGGAGAAGTGCAGCCCATCACCTATCTTCAACTTGTTATAGGCGCATGTATCGCAGTTACGGTATTCCATGAACAGCTGACATGGAACATTGTCGCCGGTGCGCTTATCGTCGTAGGCGCCGGACTGTTTTCTGTCTTCCGGGAACGTCAGCTCGGTAAAAGCAAGCCGCCCGCTCTCGGCTAGCCCCCCAAAAAACGTGCTGTTTTGAGTTTATAACATTATAGCATTCATTTTCTGCGGCTTCCGGTCGTTGGCTGATAACTTGACAAATAAAACATGATAATTTAATTCATGTTTTGACCTCTTCTGGTCGCGTAGACTTCCAGCCGGCGCTTGACCTACGAGAGCGCCGGTCTTTTTATGTCTTTTGGACCGCACCAGCATGGTTGAGTGGATAAGTCATGACGCAGCCAGTCACATCGCATAGCAACTCCATAAAGACGGACTGCGTGATAGCGGGCGGCGGGCCAGCAGGCTTGATGTTAGGTCTTCTGCTTGCCCGTTCAGGCGTGAGCGTGACGGTTCTCGAGAAGCACCCGGATTTTCTGCGGGATTTCCGTGGCGACACAATTCATCCATCCACTCTTCAGATCATGCATGAGCTTGGCTTGCTGGACGGCCTGCTTGCGTTACCCCATACCAAGGCGTACCGCTTACATGCGGAGATCGGCGGCCAGGACATAACGATAGCGGATTTTTCCAGGATTCCAGCGCGGTGCAGATTCATCGCTTTCATGCCACAATGGGAATTTCTGGATTACATTGCACGCGAAGCTGCGAAGTATCCTAATTTCAAACTCATAATGCCGGCCAACGTAGTGGAACTGATTGAACGGGACGGAAACGTCACCGGTCTAGTTGCGGCAACGCCCGCTGAAACGATCGATATCAGCGCTAAACTCGTAGTGGGTGCCGACGGCAGAAACTCCGTGGTGCGCACAAAAGCCGGTATGGAGATCGAGAGCTTTGGTTCGCCAAGCGAGATACTCTGGATGAAACTGTCTCACCTTCCCGATGACCCGCCCTATACGATGGGTCATGGCGGCCCCAGGCAGGGGTTCGTCATGATCGATCGCGGCGACTCCTGGCAATGCGGTTATGTGCTGCGCAAGCAGACTTTCGCCGAGGTAAAACAGAAAGGGCTCGATGCATTCAGGGAAGCGGTAGCGAAAGTATCCCCATTGCCCCCTGACCGGATGGACGAAATACATACATGGGACGACGTCCATCTGTTGAGTGTGCGCATCGATCGACTGAAGAAGTGGTGGAAACCGGGACTTTTATGCATCGGCGATGCCGCCCATGCCATGTCGCCTATCGGTGGTTTCGGAGTCAATCTTGCCATTCAGGATGCTGTAGCGGCCGCAAATAATCTGGCTGCGCCGCTCAAGAGTAACGACGTCTTGTCCCGCCATCTTGCAGCCGTCGAGGCGCGACGCCGCTTTCCCACAAAGGCGACGCAAAAGCTGCAACTCATGATGCGCAGCGATCGCCGCAAACGCGAGACGAAAAACGGGAGGCCGGATGGACCGCCCGCTTTCATGCGGTATCTCGCCCGCTGGCCAATCCTCGCGCACCTCGCGGGCAGACTGATCGGCGTCGGCTTCCGCCCGGAGCACGTGCGCAGCAACTAAGGGGAGACTTCAGTCTATATCGTCAAGTTCGTCGTGTATCCCGGCAACGATCTCCAGTCGCTGTTGCGCCGATTTCCCTGCAAGCGAAGCATAGGTCAAAGCGAGAAGCCGAATGGCACTGCTGACAGCCGTATAGGATGCCCCCAATGCGAAACTGTCGACATGGCATGGAAGGACGACGCGGGCATATCGCTGCGCCTCTGAAACCGATCCACGGTCCGTAATGGTCACGATATTCAGCCGGCTCGTAGCGGCATATCCCAGAATTTGCTTTAACAGAGCCCGATGCGGTGGCAGCGTGATCAGCAACAGCACGTCTTTCGGGCCGGTCATGGCCAGATCTTCAGCCCATGAACCCTGATTGATGCCAAGGATCATCACGCTGTGCCGCAGCCTGGAAAACAGGAGCCGCGCATAGCGTGCGAACCCTTCCTCATCCCCCATTCCTATCACCCAGACACGCGGCGCGGCCGCGATCAGTTCCGCAGCCTCGCGCATCTTGTCGGAACGCAGCGCCTCGAAGGTTCGCGTGATATTGGCGATCTCCAGATCAAGATGCGCGCTGATGGTACGCACCAGCGGCACTTCTTCATCAATTGTGGCCGAATATTCGTAGGGCTCGGTGCGATTGCGCTCCTCGCGCGCCTGAAGTTTTACTTCGTTGAAATCGGCATAGCCCAGATGTTGAAAGAAACGGGCCGTCGTTGCCTTGGATACACCGGCCATCTCCGCGATTTCAGTGGCGGAGTGAATCAGAATATCGTCCTCGCGCTCAAGTACTAGCTGCGCGATTTTCTGCTCTCCTGCCGTGAGCTTTGCGTAGCGCTCCTGTATGCGCAGTACCAGACGTGAAGCCATGTGCGTTTATTCCGAATCTCTAATGCACCAAAAAAGCTTATCATTGCCTCTTGCAATACTGAAACATTTGTTTCATTGATAGTGAAACGTTGAAATTCATGGAATCTCCATGGCGTATTCCCGCAATACCCGGCAGCGCATCTGGGAGCGACTGAAAGATGTCGCACGTCCTGATGCACGCTTCCACCTCAAATTTTCGGAATTCATTCCGGACTTTGAGGGTGTCGAGGCAGCTACCGATCGTTTGCTGGCGCTTGAAGGGTTTGCAAAGGCCAATCTGGTTTTTGTCACTCCGGATAATTCCATGATCGAGTTGCGCCGTCGCCTGATCAAGTCGGGTACACCATTCATCATGCCGACTTACGGCATGCAGCGCGGCTTTCTCCTACTGCAACCGGGATCCGTTCCCCCGGGGTTGGAGAAAGCCGCAGCCTGGCTTGACGGGATGGAACATTTCGGTCGAGCGGTCAGCCTCGAAGACCTGACCCATATCGGCCGTTTTGATGTCGTGGCGACTGGCGCATCCGCTGTTTCCATTGATGGAGTCCGCTTTGGCAAAGGCCATGCGTTCTTCGATCTGGAATGGGGCATGTTCACCGACCTGGGGCTTGCAGACGAGCAATCCCTGATTGTCGCAGCAGTCCACGACGTGCAGATCGTGGAAGAGCGCCTCAACGTCTCCGAAAGCGATATTGCTCTCGATTTCATTGCCACACCAAGCCGTCTGATTGAAATAACGCGCAATCGTCGCCGACCGCGCGGCGTCCGCTGGAACGAGGTTTCGGCAGAGGAAATACAATCGATTCCACCATTGCGTGAACTCGCCCGCATACGCGGCATAGCCTGAAAATTCAGCACCAAAAGGAAGTTTCGATGAATATTGCCTTGGATCGTCGCCGTTTTCTCGGACTTATGGGAGCTGCTGCCACCTTTCCTGCGATGAGCCGCTTTGCCGATGCCGATACGCCGTTCAACTTTCAAGCGTCCTGGATCAATGACGCGGAATTCTGCGGCTATTTTGTTGCGGCCGACAAGGGTTTTTATCGAGAAGAAGGCCTTGATCTCAATTACATTTCCGGCGGTCCGGATGTCATCCCCGAAAGCGCGATCATTGCGGGCAAGGCTGACCTGACACTCACCACTCCGGACACGACGATCAAGGCTATCGTCGAACAGGGCGCACCTTTCAAGATCATCGGCGCCCAATATCAGAAGAATCCCATCGGCATTGTTTCGCTCGCCAAGAATCCGATCAGGGAACCAAAGGATCTCATCGGCAAGACCCTTGCGGTACCGCCGGTCAATGTCATCTCGGTCGAGGCAATGCTGAAGATTTCGGGGATCGATCCGTCCCAGGTTAACATCGTCCCTTACGCGTATGACCCAACGCCGCTTATCAAGGGTGAAATCGACGCGTCGCTTGATTTTACGACCAACGTTCCCTTCACCATCAAGCAGGCCGGTGAAGAGGCCATATTCTTCCTGCTTTATGACTTCGGCTTCACCATCTTCAACGATACGGTGGTCGTTACGGAAGAAACGCTCAAGACGAAGCGCAAGGATATTGTTGCTTTCCTTCGCGCAAGCCGCAAGGGCTGGGATGAAAACCTCAAGGACCCGGCAGCCTACCCGCCCAAATTTATCGACAGCTGGTTTAAGGGTACGGGCCGGTCAGTGGAAAATGAAGTCTATTTCAACACTGCCCAGAAGCCGCTGATCGAGTCCCCCCATGGCATATTCTCCATGAGCGAGGAAGCCATCGAAAAAACGATCGCGGCTCTCGGTACGATCGGCATCGCCGCCAAGCGCGATCATTTCGACACCACGCTTCTTGAAGAGATTTGATGCCAGAAATGTCCGGGATCAAACTTGAAAACGTGACACGCTCCTTTTCAGGGCGTGGCACGAATGTAATTGCATTATCCGATGTCTCCCTTGAATGCCCGGCCGGGTCGTTCACAGCACTTATCGGGCCATCGGGCTGCGGCAAGTCGACCATGTTGCGGCTGGCACTCGGTCTTGACCGACCCGACAGCGGCGCGATTTCGGTTATGGATAAAAGCCCCGTCAAGGCGGCAAAAGCCGGGCTGACGGGCGTGGCCTTTCAGGACGCGGCGCTCATGCCCTGGCGCAGCGTCGAAGACAATATCGCTTTGCCGCTTGATGTCCTCGGTCTTTCGCGTTCTGCGAAGTCTCACAGAATTGCCGAGCTTATCGCTCTTGTCGGTCTCAAAGGCTTCGAAAAGGCGCTTCCGGGCGAGCTTTCCGGTGGCATGCGCCAGCGCGTCGCAATTGCCCGCTCACTGGTTACCGATCCGCGCGTTCTGTTTCTCGACGAGCCTTTCGGCGCACTCGACCAGATATTGCGCCGCCAGATGAATATTGAGCTTCAACGCATATGGCTGGAAAGCAAGGCGACCACCCTGCTTGTTACCCACGGCATAGACGAGGCGGTTTTCCTCGCCGACCGGATCGTGGTGATGCACAGTCGCCCCGGACGCATCGCGCAGATCATCGATATTCCATTGGAGCGCCCGCGCAGCCCCGAGATTTTCAGCACATCGCAGTTCCACGCGCTGGAGGATGCCATCGCGGAGGCCCTGCATGGCTGACGTGAAGCCGTCCACCCATCTCTCGACCTTGCGCAACTGGATTATCCTTCTTGCGATATGGGAGATATGCGGTCGCTTCTCACTGATCGCAGATGGCGCCCTTCCGGCACCGTCGGCTATACTGGCTCGTCTCTGGATAGATCGGGCCGACTATCCCGCCCATATACTGGCAACACTTGAAGGCGCAGGCGCTGGATTTATCATCGGCAATCTCATCGCCGTGGCAGCAGGCATCCTGTTCGCGCTATTTCCTGCTGCTGCAAAGCTCGGACGTGGCGTCAACATCGCGATTTTCGCACTGCCTCCAATCGCCATATCGCCCATTCTGGTGCTGACCTTTTCGGGCATGACGCCGCGTATTACGCTGGCAGCGCTTGGTTGTTATTTCATCACCATGGCCGCCACCGTAACAGGCATCAGCCAGACGGACCGCCGCATGATCGATATCGTTCGTGCATATGGCGGCAACCGCTGGAAAGTGCTGCGCCTGGCGCAATTGCGATCTGCACTTCCGTCGATTCTCGCGGGTCTACGCATTGCTGCTCCGAATGCGGTTCTGGGTTCCATCCTGGCCGAATTCGGCGGAGGAGGTCGCTTCGGTCTTGGTGCCTATCTGATCGGTTCTCTCGGGAGAGCCGAACCGACCCGGTTATGGGGCATCGGCCTGTGCGCTACCCTGCTCGCGGGGCTGGCCTATGCGCTATTCTCTGTTGTTGCGAAGGTACTGACGGGCAGCACCAAGGCAATCACCGTCCCGGCCAGCGCTCCAGATGTTGTCCAACACCGCTCTCGCGGGCTGAACTATGTTCTCACTGTCTGTTCAGTCGCGCTTCCGTTCCTTTTGTGGTGGCTGTTGCTTGTCGTCATGGGAACGCCAGCCATGATAGCGAAAACACCTGCCGGACTGTTCGATTATCTGTTCCTCGCTCCGTCCGCGACCGCCGCCCAGACCAAACTGCTGACAGCGCTTTTGCAGACTTTGCCGCTCACATTTCTCGGCATGGCCGCCGGCATCCTGTTTGCCTTTGCACTCGCCATTGCGTCCGTCGCCAAACCAGCCATCGTGCGCGGCTTCATGCCTGTCGCCCTCGTCACTCAGACGATGCCTCTGGTTGCACTGACGCCTCTGCTCGTTCTGTTGCTGGGGCGCGGGCCGTCCGTCATCCTCTGGATCACCATTTCGGTCACATTCTTTCCCGCCTTCGTCACCATGGCGCAGGGTATGGCATTGGTTCCCCGGGCTGCGCTGGATGTACCCCGCGCATACGGCGCGAATGTCTGGAAACAGATACGCCTGGTGTCGGTGCCAGCGTCCCTGCCCTATCTCTTCGCGGCCATCCGCCTCGCCGTGCCGCGCGCTCTGCTCGGGGTCATGATCGCCGAATGGCTGGCCACCGGAACAGGCCTTGGAAACCTGCTCAACCAATCGCGCGGATATCTCGACTACGGCATGATCTGGGCCGTCGCCGTGGTCTCCGTCATGCTGTCTGTCTTTTTCTACCAGATCGTAGCCCTCTGCGAGCGCCGTGTGCTCGCCCGCCGGGGTATGAGCCCGGCAGACTAAAATGCAAGGAGTCCCCATGGAAATCACCGATCACAAAGCTTCCGTTCGCGAACGTGTGTGGAGCGAGTTGCGCAAGGTCGCTGTTCCGGATAGCCGTTTCCATTTCGACTTTGGCGAATTCATCGCGGATTTTGAAGGCGGCGAGGAGGCGGTCGCCCGCCTGACCAGCCATCGCTATTATCAGAATGCCGATTTCATCTTCATCACGCCCGACAATTGTCTCGACCGCCTTCGCCTTCAGGCCCTCAAGGACGGCAAGACCGTTCTGATAACCACTTACTCCATCAGGCGCGGCTTCTGGGTTCTCGATCCGAAACTGATTTCGCCGGATCACTACCTCTATGCGTCAACGCTTGACGGCATGGAGCGTGTCGGGCAGCCGGTAACGCTGAAAGACATCTCGGCCCTGCCGGTCATCGACTACATGGTCACGGGCACCGGGGCCATCAATCTGGAAGGGGTCCGTTTCGGCAAGGGGCATGGTTTCTTCGATGCCGAATGGGGCATGCTCTACCGTCTGGGTCGCATCACCGCCGCTACGCCGGCAGCCGCTGTCGTGCATGATTGTCAGGTTCTGTCCGAAAAGCTGACGCCCGATATCTACGACACGGTTGCGGACGTGATTTTCACGCCCACCCGCACCATAGAGGTTAAAGACCCGCATAAGCCGACCTGCGGGATCATCTGGGACCGCCTCGATCCTGTCATGTTCGAGACGATCCCTCCGCTTCAGGAACTCAAGGCAATGGGACTATAGACAACGTCCCACTGAAAACTCAAAAAAGCCGGATGCGTTTATCGCTTCCGGCTTTTTCCTTACATGCCGATCACGAGCTTCAGCGCAATTGACCACATCGTAAGTGCAATCACGCCTTCCAGAATACGCCAGGAAGATGGACGGGCGAAAATCGGGCGCAACCAGCGGGCACCGAAACCGAGCGAAAAGAAGAACACGAAAGACGCAGTGATCGCACCTGCGGCAAACGATGTTTCCAAACCGGGAAACTGCGTGGAGATCGTTCCGAGAAGAACGACCGTGTCCAGATAAACATGCGGATTGAGCCATGTCAGCGCCAGACAGGTTGCCAGCGTCCTCGTCAGGCTTACGGACGCCCCGTTCGCCGTCGCCAGTACGGCAGAGGATGTGAAGGCCGAATGGAGGCTTCGGGCACCATACCAGATCAGAAAAGCCGCTCCGCCGTATCGCATGATGGGATCGAGCGCCGGCATGATGGCAGCGATCTTCTGGAAGCTCGTCACGCCAATAAGGATCAATATGGCATCCGATATGGCGCAAACGAGACTGACAGCAAACACATGCTCATCCCGCAATCCCTGCCGCAACACGAAGGCGTTTTGCGCGCCAATAGCAACAATCAGGCTGAGGCCCATGGTGAGGCCGGTGACGTAGACGGAAGGATTCATGAGTGGTCGCCATCTGGGAGTAAGTTGGCCCTTGGATAGCGGACGGAAGCCCATTAGAATAGTTAAATCTGATAAACTCAGTTTAGGAAACCTAATGATCGACTATTCTGCTCTGAGAGCAGTGGCAATGGTAGTGCAGACAGGCAGCTTTGAAAAAGCCGCACGTGCTTTGAGTGTTACGCCGTCTGCGATCTCCCAGCGCGTCAAACATCTGGAAGAGCGGCTGGGCGCGGTCCTGATTGAGCGGGGAACGCCCTGCACGGCAACTGAAAAGGGTGATTGGCTATGCCGTCACATCGAGCAGGTCGGCATGCTCGAACGAGAGCTTCTGGCGGAATTGCCAGGACTGTCCGGCAGCGAGAATAGTGCTCAGCGCGTTACGCTTCATATAGCCACCAACGCCGATAGCCTTGGCACCTGGTTTCTGAATGCGATTTCGCATTTCAGCACCGCATCGGATTATCTCTTCAACATTGCCGTCGATGACCAGGATCACACCGCCGAATGGCTGCAACGGGGACGCGTCGTCGCCGCTGTCACTTCCCTGCCCAAACCCGTGCAAGGCTGCCGTCTCACCCCGCTTGGTACTCTTCGCTATCGCGCCACAGCATCGCCGGATTTCATCACCCGGTATTTTCCCGACGGAGTAACCCGCGATGCGATTGCCAAGGCCCCCGCGCTGACATTTAACCAAAAGGACAGATTGCAGGATCGCTGGGTCCGTTCTGTTCTCGGAACCGATATGACTTGCCCGACGCATTGGCTTCCCTCGACGCAGGCCTTCGTCGATGCAAGCCTGTCAGGCATGGGATGGGGGATGAACCCGGTGCAATTGGTCGGCGAGCATCTGAAAGCCGGGCGGCTGGTTGAGCTAATCCCCGATACGGCTCTGGATATTCCCTTGTTCTGGCAAGTGAACCGCCTGGCGGCCGACCGACTTGCAGGATTGACGCAGACCGTCCTCACGACAGCGCGCCGGGAACTTGCGCCCCTTCCTCAAAAATGACTGCCATCCAACCGGGCGCGCTGTCGCAAGGCGAGAAACCAGACAAGGCTTTTCCTTACCCTTCGGTCAATCACCATCTGTTTTCTTGAACGTGAACAGCGATTGAGCGATGCATGAAGAATGAAGCTCCTGTTCCTCATCGCGGCGCTGATCGCCCTTGTTTTCCTCGGCTGCTATTTGCAGATGTTCTTTGCCGTGCCGTGAAGGCGCGAATATCCGGCGCGCTCTTCCGGCTGGCTTTCCGAAGAGCTGTCTATCGCCCAAGCGAACAACAAGAAAAAGGCAGGATCAATGATCCTGCCCCGTTTGCGCGACACCTGCTGCCTCTTCACAGACCCTGACGTGCTCTGCCAGTGCCTCGAGCTGCAAGAAAGCGCTTATGCTACAGATATCCCGCTTCTGAAACTTTGGAAGCTCCTGAAGCTCCTTCAATCTGGTGAGAAGTGCACCGCGGTTCATGGTTTTCCCTCCATCTTTCTGGCTATCCGCAAGTTCGGTGTTCGTCAGGCTGCCCGCACCTTCGCTTTCGTCTTCAGTGGAAGCTCGATATCGACTTCCAGCGTCGACATCTGGTCGCCCCGATCCATTTTCACGCTGACCTTGTCACGATCGATCTGGATATGCTTGGCGATGACGGCAAGGATTTCCTCCCGCAATACCGCGACAAGATCGGAATGTTCGTGCGATGCCCTTTCATGGGCGAGCAGAACCTGCAACCGTTCGCGCGCTTGTGGCGCGGAAGCAGGTTTGCTGAAGAAACGAAACAGGCTCATGCCGCTCTCCTTCCGAAAAGTTTACCCAGAAGGCCGCGCTTTTCGGATGGAACAGTCATCGGCACTTCTTCACCGGCAAGGCGGCGGGCTGCGTCGAGGTAAGCCAATGCAGGCGCACTGCGCTGATCGGCAAGCGTCACGGGGGAACCAATATTGGAGGCCCGCAGAACGTCCTGGCTTTCGGGAATGATGCCCAGAAGCGGGATGGACAGGATTTCCAGAACGTCTTCAACCTTCAGCATATCGCCGCGTTCAGCGCGAACCGGGTCGTAACGGGTCAGGAGAAGATGTTTTTCCACACGTTCGCCACGCTCGGCCTTGAGCGTCTTGGCGTCCAGCAGGCCGATAATGCGATCGGAATCACGCACCGACGATACTTCGGGATTTGTGACGACCACCGCCATGTCTGCATGGCGCATTGCCAGCGTGGCACCGCGTTCAATTCCGGCAGGGCTGTCGCAAATGATCCAGTCGAACTCCTTCTTGAGGTCTTCCATGACGCGGTCGACGCCCTCGATGGTCAGATTATCCTTGTCGCGTGTCTGCGAAGCCGGCAGCAGATAGAGCGTCTCAAGACGCTTGTCGCGGATCAAGGCCTGCGGAAGCTTTGCATCGCCCTGAATGACATTGACCAGATCGAACACGACGCGGCGTTCCGCTCCCATGACGAGGTCGAGGTTGCGCAGGCCGACATCGAAATCGATAACGACGGTCTTCTCGCCGCGTTGCGCCAGCGCGGCGCCGATTGCGGCGGTAGATGTCGTTTTGCCAACGCCACCTTTACCGGAAGTTACAACAATCACTTTTGCCATATTTGTCTCCTGTATCTCCCGCGCGCCTCCAGAGCATCCGTTACCCGGGATATGAGATGCTCTGCTTTTCTTTTGCGGCACTCAAACGTGCCTGAAATCAGTTCGGGACCTGCGCTCCCAAAAGGCGTTTCGCCTGTTGGAAACGTGCTAGCCCAGCGTTTCGGCCATCATATAGTCGCCGTCGAGCCACAGCTGGACAGCCTGTCCGCGCAATCTGCTTTCCATGTCTTCCGCCGTCTTGTAGAGGCCGTCGATAGCGACAAGCTCGGCTTCCATCTTGCGGCAGAAAATGCGCGCATCGGCGTTTCCGGCTGTTCCCGCCATCGCGCGGCCGCGCAATGCGCCATAGACGTGGATCGATCCGCCAGCCACCACTTCCGCTCCGGATGCAACAGAACCGACAATCGTCACATCGCCATCTGGAAAATAGATCGACTGCCCCGACCGGACCGGCTCGGTGACGACCATGGATGGTACAGCCTTGACCAGTTGCACCGATGCTGGCGCAGCCGGCGCGCGTTCCTTCGGTTTCGATTCCGCGATCTCCGGATCGAAATCGGCTGCAGGCTGTCCGCCCCGCATCGCCGGCGGCATGCCGGGACCGAGGAGCGAAGGCCGTGCATTTTCGAAACCAGTGATCCAGACGCCGCGGCTAACCAGATCCTCAAGCAATTGCACCAGTTGCGGGCGCTCGATCGTTACATTTTCAAGATCGAGAACGATCGGACGATTGAGAAAGAACCCAACCGAACGCGCTGCAAGATCGTCCAGCTTGTCGAGCCAGCCATCGAGCGGCAATTCAGGCGAAAGGACCAGCGCCAGAAAGGACCTTCCTTTCAGGCGGATTGGACGAGACTGTGTTAGCACTTGATTCATCTTGGTTAAAAAACGGTTTATCCGGTCTATATGCGCAATGGTTAACAGATGGTTAATTTCCGGGGCTTGAACGGTTCCTTGAGTTGGAGAATCCGTTCCTTTCCGACGATCAGAGAATAACTATCCGCAGGGAATCCGCATCAGGCACAGAACGCAACATCATGCCCGCTCGAACAGCCAGAGGCGCCTCAAGAACGAAAGCGACTCAGCCTTCTCCTGATTGTAAACGGATAATTGGGGCGATAATTGACGTTTCTTCGACCGTCCACAGAAGACAATGCAGAAAAATATAAACTTAAATTTCAATCAAAAGTGACGCTACGTAATGTATTATAAATTTATAATATATTTTATTTAGCCAAATGAACAGAAAAACTTGCACACCGACTGAATTGTTGAAACTTCATCCGTCAGTTTTCGAAGTGTATTTTAGTTATTTCACACCACACAAAAGTAAAGAGGTGTTCCTCTCTCAGCAGACCAACTTCAGAATTTCGGAAGCAATACGCAACATAAAGCACGTGCCTCCGTTTTTCCGAGCGATGGAATGCGTGCAGAAATGGGCATGAGCCGCCGGAAAAACGCAGACTTTCGGACGCGGTTTGTCTCAGCCTACTTCAGCTGGAAATAACTTCTTCCAGATGCGCTGGAATATAAAGCTATGAGAAGGTTCCCGCTCAAAGGAACCGCCTCGCGTTTGGGCGGGGGGCTTAGGGGCGCGAGGCGGGCGAGCTCTCAGGAGTGCACGCACCATGAAAATGGAACGTTAGCTGCGATTCTGGAACTAACAATACATTCCAGCCTGAAAAATTACGTGACTAAGATACAGAAAAGCCCGCAAGGCTCGGGAGGAGGTGAGCGTTGCGGGCTTGATCAGTAAGCGCGATTGGGAAGAGGAGTATCGCGCTCGGCCCCGGCTTTTGGGAGGAGGAGCAAGCCAGGACGGATATTCAATAATCCCTTCGCCCCGCCCACTCAATCAACAAGCTTGCATTGCTGATATGCACTTTCCACCCCCCAAACAAAAACCGCCCCGCGGCGACTGAACGCGCTGAGGCGGCGTATCTCCCTCGAAAGCCCCCAATCGAAGAAGATGGTGGAACTTAATCACAGCTTTGAAAAAAATAAATAGGCAATTTGCACCATTGTTAGAAAACCCGTGAACAATATCGCCCGGAGGTTGAGGCCACTTGTCTTTCCGAACAATTCCCTGCGATCGGCCATCCAAGCACATCAACAAGATTCGCATAAAACGCACTGCAATGTCGTTGTGACTGCTTTCCCACCGCTCATTTTGAGTCCCGACCGATTTACTAACCGTACATAATTTTCAGTATTTTCTGAAAATCGTGTAGTTATATTAAGGGGTTGCTTTCTCCATAAGCGGAGTTATTGTTCCTCTCACTTGGAGGAGGGAGTACCGCCCCAGCGCGCTAGACCGCTGCGGGGCGGTTTCTTTTTAGCTACCCAAAAATGCATATCTGCATTGCAAGCTTGCCCCTTGTAACCGGCACGCCGTATTCCTATTTTGGGCTTGTTCGGTTTTACTCCTCCTCCCAAAAACCGGACCCAAAGCGCGATACTCCTCCTCCCAATCGCGCTTTATAGATTCGCCCACTGCACACTCCTCCTCCCAGTGCAGTGGGCGTTCTCATTTCTGGAAGTCTTCTCCCTTTTGAAATCGAGTTGAATCCAACGGCCTCCGGCTGTTTCTGTAGTTTTAAGGGTTTGCGGCTAGTTTTTGCGCATGACGCATGGGGGTGGGGTTTCATGTTCTTCGGCAAGAGCTTCAAAATTGCACGAGCGCCATTGCTGAGCGCGCCGATGTTCTGGCTGGCTTTCACGCTCATACTGCTGGTCGTTCTCTTGTCATTCCGGCTCAATGTCCCTATCGGCCCGATGTACTGGGACAGCTACATCTATTTCGATGCGGCCCAGCGCATAAGGACGGGCCAGGTTCCCAATGTGGACTTCTCCACACCGGTCGGACCGCTTGGCTATTATCTTTTTGCATGGGGACAATCCCTGTTTCCGAAAGCGCAACCGCTGTTGCTCGTTCAGTGGTCCATATTGATCGTCGCAGCGCCGCTAATGTTCGGAGTGCTGGCTGAGCTTCACCCTCGGAATCGAACAACCGGATTTCTTATCCTTGTCCCATTTCTGGTATTCGCCATCTTTCCCGCCAATACACAGAGCTTTTATCCATATCCCGGCCTGGATGGTTTCGGTATTTATAACCGCCACACGTCGCTTCTGCTTTACGTGCTCATGTGCGGGCTGATGTTCATGCGGGATAGTGCGAAGCTTGCGCTCTTTTGCGCAGCGACGATGTCCGCCCTGCTCCTGATGAAAATAACCGGTTTTCTAGCAGGCGGGCTGTTCGGACTCACAGCACTTCTGGCTGGCAGAATTTCGATTCGCCATGTCCTTCTCGCAGCGGCCGTTGCTTCTGCGGCGCTGTCTGTTCTTGAGTTGCATAACGGAATCATCGGCGCATATGTTCGCGATATCGCTACATTGGTGGCGCTGAATGAAGGGGCTCTGCTTCCGCGGTTCCTGACCGTCATATCGTTGAAGCTCGACGTCATTCTACCAGCTTCAATCCTTGTTCTGTTGCTTTTCTGGAACGAGCAGCGCCAGTCCGGTGCTCAGGCCTCCAGCGAACAACCCCACTTCTTCGACCGGAGCTCCGTGTGGCTCGCTGTCGGGCTGATCGGCAGCGTCTTCCTTGAAACCCAGAACACCGGGAGCCAGGAGTTTATTTTTCTTTGGCCTGTTCTGATCATGATCTTTCGGCGAGTGCAGCTTCGCAGTCAGAACTTCAAGATCGCTTTCCTGACACTGGCCGCTTTCTGTTCCATTCCGACTTTCGCCAAGGTTGCGCACACGACCTTGCGGGCCGTCGCTGTAGCGCCAACTTATGTCCAGCCCTCTTTGCCGGAGTTGAAGAATCTGGGTCAGGTGCTGACACGGCCCGATTTCCTGCAGCGGGCAGAGCTTTTCCAATCCCATTATCCGCAGAACAACGCGGCGTATGAAGCACTGGCCAAACAGGGACAACTACCCAGTTGGCAGCTTTACTCGGAAATCGATTTCCAGGTTTTCTGGCTCCTGTCTGCAAACCAGATGGTGACGGACCTGAAATCCTTCGAAACCCGCACCAACATTCGCCTGCAAAGCATCATGACGCTTGATTTCGTCAACCCGTTCGCCTGGATTTTGGACCGTGATGCTACGCGACATATCCAGATCGGCGCCGATCCGTTCCGCACGGTCCCGGTTCTGTCCGAAGAAACGAAAGCCGCCGTGGAAGCAACGGACGGCGTAATGCGCCCGAAATGCCCGACAACGACCAATCGCCTTGCCTTGCAGAAGATATACCTCGAGGCGCTACAGGATCGCACAGTTATCGCTTTGAACCCCTGTTGGGATTTGCTGCTTCGCCCCGGTCTTCTTCCGTAATCGGCCCTTACTTGATCTGAGCCTTGATGAAATCCCGCACAATCCGGATGATCCCGCGTGAAAGCACCTCATCCAGCGCCTGGATGAACGCATCCACATGCTCGCGCCCGCAAATCAGTGGCGGCTCAAGACGAATGACATTTCGATTGTATTCGGTAAAGGCAACCAGAACCCCATGATCGCGCAGCAGATGGCTGCCGATGAAGCCGGGGAGCGAGCCTTTGAGCTTCTCATCCAGCATCCCCAGAACCGGCCGCAACACAGCCGGCATGGTCTGGGAAAAATCATGGAACTCCAGTCCCACCATCATCCCCTGCCCGCGCACATCTTTCAGAAGAGCTGGATAACGGCTCTGCAACTCACGCAGCCTTTCCAGAAGATAATCCCCGACATCGGCAGCGTTATCGATCAGATGTTCATCGTAGAGAACATTCAAGGCTTCGATTGACGTGATGCAGGCTTCGCCAATCCCGCCGAAGGTCGCCATTGCATGGATCATCGCAGTCTTCGGCGTGCCATAGGCTTTCATATAGATGCCACGGCGGGCGATCATCGCGGCCATAGCCGTCTTTCCCCCGCCCAGCGATTTCGCCAGCGCAGTGACGTCCGGTATGACGCCATAATGCTCGAAAGCATAGAATTTCCCGGTCCTGCCCAATCCGCACTGCACTTCATCGGCAACCCAGATCACACCATGCTGGTCACAAAGGCGACGCAGCTTCTGCCAGAACTCTGCGTCCGCCTGAATGATACCGCCGCCGCCCTGCACCGTCTCCAGCACGATCACCCCGATTTCCGGGTCCGAACGAAACGCGTTTTCAACGGCAGCAATGTCACCGAAGGGAACCCGTACAGTGTTGTCGACAAGCTTGAATTCGCCGCGATAAAGCCCGCCATCCGTGACGGACAGAACGCCCTTGGTCTTCCCGTGAAATGAGTTTTCCGCATAGACGATTTTCGGCTTTTCCGGACCGGCGGCGCGCTCGGCAACCTTGATCGCCGCTTCCATCGCCTCGGAACCGGAGGACCCCAGAAACACCATGTCCAGATCGCCTGGCGAGCAGGCCGCAATGTCATAAGCAAGAGCAGTCGCATATTGCGACATGAAGGCGATCGCGATCTCGTGGCGCATCTCTTCCTCAAATTGGCGACGTGCTTCGAGAATACGCGGATGGTTGTGACCAAAAGCAAGCGACCCGAAGCCGCCGAAGAAATCGAGAATCGGGCGCCCGTCCTGATCGTAATAATACATGCCTTCTGCTCGTTCGATCTTCACCTTGTGAAAGCCGAGCAGCTTCATGAAATGAAGCTGGCCCGGATTAAGGTGGGTCGTGAACAGCTCGGTCATGCGTGGCAGATCGAGCGCTTTCGCCTCGCTTACGGTCAGCAGATTCGGCTTTGGCGTTGCGTTGGTCCTGGTCATTTTTTGCCCCTATGCCGTTTCAGAAGCCTGTACACCCGAGGATGCCGCGCCGATTTTCCTGCGATATTCGCTATAGGCTGCGATCAACATGTCCTCGTCCCGATATTGCGGCACCCAGCCAAGCTCGCGCTCGCCCTTTGAAACATCCAGAACACACATTTCATCGGCGATGAGATATTGCTCCGGGTCCATGATCGGCATGTTCATCCAGTCGAGCAGATCCAGTGTCCGCTTTACTGCCCAGGCGGGCGTCGGCAACAGAATGGATTTCGATCCTGCATGACGGATGAGATCACCGAGTAGTTTGCGGACGGGAGGCGGGTTGAGTGATCCGAGATTGTAGGCCTCGTTGGGGATACCCGCTTTGAAAGCGGCGCGTGCCGCCTCCGCACAATCGAACACCGAAACGAACTGGTACGGGTTTCTGCCCGAGCCGATCATCGGCACCGGCAGATTTTTATCTATCAGCTTGAACAGCTTTTCCAGAATGCCGAGACGGCCGGGACCGATGATAAGGCGAGGACGGAACAGGGATATATGCATTCCACGTTCGCGCCATTCAGCGGCGAGTTCTTCGGTTCTCAACTTGGAAAGCCCATACTCGCCGAGCGGCTTGCATGGATGGTCTTCCTTCTGCGGCCAGACATAAGTGTGGCCATACACCATGTCGGTGGTGAAGTGGATCAGCTTGCTCGCACCGGCAACATCCATTGCCTTGATGATGTTCTCCGTCCCGTAATAATTGACGGGAAAGAAGAAATCATGCCGCTTCGCGCGGACCTGTATCGGCGAGAGCATCTTGGCAGAGAGATTGTAGACCACGTCGTCAGCGCGGATACCCAGTCTGCGGATTGCTGCCGGGTCGGTTACATCGGTCGCGAAAAAAACGGCGTCAGCATAATGCGGCAGATCGCTTTTCACGATATCTGCGACAATGACCTCTTGACCGTCGGCGAGCAGTTTGGGCGCGAGATACCGACCGACAAATCCATCTCCACCGAAAATTACGTGTCTCATCATACCGCCCCGTTCAACCTTGCGTCTGCCGGCTCACACCCGTATCCGCCTGCGGTTCGGGCGATTTGCCGCTTTGCGCGATCAACACCGTCCCGATGCAGATGAATGCAATGCCCGCGATCTTGTATGCGCCCAGTTCCTCCTTGAACAAAAGCCAGGCGAACAACGCGACCGCCACATATGCAAGACTGAGGAATGGATAGGCGAAGGAAAGGTCCACCTTCGACAGCACGTAAAGATGCGATGCCATCGAGATCACAAAGGTCAGCAGACCCGCAAAAACCCAGGGGTTGAACACGATCTGGAATATGCGTTGGATCATTGTTTCAGCGGAAAAACTGATCGGGCCGAGCGACAGCATGCCATATTTCAGCATCAACTGCGCGGCAGCGTTGGTCATGACTGTGAACAGGATGAAGGGAATATATTTCATCACGTTTCCTAAACTGCCGCACCGGACGTCAATGCCGTGCGGCGCCAGAAATTGGAATTGAATGCCTTGTCGCGAAAAACCTCGAAGTCGCGCCAGCCTGGAAAGCTTGCAGCGAAAACCTCCGCGCTCATCCGCTGGTCCTTGTACGGATTGACCCGGCCCCCGACGCCCACGACCATCTGGTCCAGACTATCCAACAATTCCAGCGTCTTGCCGCCCCGATTGGGAAAATCCATTGTCAGCGTATATCCAGGCATCGGAAAGGACATGAGACCGGGAGACTTCACCGACCCGAAACGCTTGAGTACCGTCAGGAACGAGACCTGCCCGGCCGCGCGGCTTGCTTCCAGCATTGCGGGAATGACCTTTCGCGCCGCATCGAACGGAACGACGCTTTGATGCTGATAAAGCCCCCTTGGGCCATAAAGCCGGTTCCAGTTTCTGATGCTGTCGAGCGGATAGAAAAAATTTCGATATGGCACCCTGTGTGCCGTTCTGAGCCGTCCCTTGCGCCGAAAATAGGCCGCGTTGAACAATGACAGGCTTGTCCTGTTCAGTACGGAGAACGGCAGTTCAAAAGGCACGCCAAACCGCCCCATTCTCGATGGCTGCGGGCCGCTGGCCTTCCTCACATGATTGCCGACCATCAGCAGGCCCCGCCCATCGGAAAGCTGATCGACCCAGGCAACGGCATATTCATTCTCCCGGTCCGCAACCTCTGCCATATCGAAATATGCATCGAGGCTACCGAATGGCAGGATCTTTTCCTCAATATCGAGGCCGCCCACCCGCATGAGCCGGATCGTTGCACGCAGAATCAATCCGGTCAGCCCCATTCCACCGATCGTGGCCCGGAACAGGTCGATGTTTTCGGCGTCGGAACATTTGTAACGAACACCGTCCGAGCGAAGCAGATCCAGCCCGTCGACGTGACACCCGAACGTTCCCCGCAGATGGTGGTTCTTGCCATGCACGTCATTGGCGATGGCCCCGCCCAATGTGACGAACTGGGTGCCGGGCGTGACGGGCAGGAAATAACCATGCGGCGCGACATGCGCGATGATATCGCTCAGAAGCGTACCGCTTTCAGCCGACAGCAATCCCGTATCGGGATCGAATTGGAGTATCCTCCTTCGGGCCTGCATGGGCGCGAGGAAGCCTGCATCGTTGTGACAGCTGTCACCATAGGAACGACCATTTCCAAACGGCAGCAGGCTCGCACCTTCGTGCAAGGCACCGGCGAAATCGGCCTCCAGCAGATCCAGCGGTAGAAAGCGCCGCTGCCGCCGGTCAACACGCCCGAAACTGTCGAAAGACTGTTCCATCAGCGCAGTCCAGCCACAAGTAGCAGTGCAGCGCCAAACGCGATCACGACCTGACTGCGCCAGTCCTTGGCCATGAAGAGAACCGGATCGTCATCCATGTCCCCCCGGTGCGCCAATATCCATATGCGGACGTTCATGTAGAGGACCATCGGGCCGAGCGGCCATATCAGCCAGGGATAGGTGTAGAGGGTCTTGACCGCATCGCTGTTGATATAAAGGGCCAGAACCAGTGCCGCGGTAAATGCGGCGGCAACCCCGCACTGACCGACGATATCGCGGTCTTCAGGGCGGTAGCCTCGCCCGGCAATCTTGTCCTTTTCCGTCGCCATCGCGCCTTGCAATTCCACATAGCGCTTCGCCAATGCCAGCGAAAGGAAGAAAAACATGGCAAAGGCCATCAGCCAAAAAGACGGCGGAACTTGGGAGGCAGCCGACCCACCCAAAAGACGCAAGCTGTAAAGCCCCGCGAGACAAATCACGTCGCCCAGCAACATGCGCTTCAGGGCAAATGTATAGGCGGTAGTGAAAACCAGATAAGTGACGATCGCAAGTGTGAAAGCGGGCGGCAGGAAGAAACAGACGGCGGCCGTCAACAGCAGCAGCAGAGCCGCGACACCGAGGCCGAAAGGAATGGATATCTGGCCGCTCGCGAAGGGCCGCTGATTTTTTCGCACGTGTCTCCGGTCGACCGGAAGGTCGATAATATCGTTGACGATATAGATTGCAGACGCCGTCGCAGAGAAAGCGACGAATGCCAGACAAACCGCAATGAACACGTCGGGCTTCACTATATCATGAGCCAGAGCAGCAGGAACAAAGACCAGCAGGTTCTTCAGCCATTGATGGACACGCAGCATCCGGGCGTAGGTTCGGATGGTCGGCTTTTCAGCAAGGAAAACCTGGCAGTCCGTTCGTTTCTGGAACTGCGCCGCCGCACGATCAGGCGCGACCAGGATCACCTGTCGGGCCGCATCGAAAACCGGTAGATCGTCGCGATCACTTCCGGCATAATCGAACCTGTGTCGCCCATAGCGCTCCACCAGCAGATCGGCCTTGCTTGCTGCTGAGAGATTCTTCGCTGCAGTTGTCGAATAGACAGCGCTGAAAATACCCAGCTCCGTCGCCACAGCCCGGGCTATCGGTTCAATGGCTGTGGTGATCAGGACCAATATTCGGCCCGATGCATGTTCTCGACGCAGAAAATCCAGAAATTCGGTTCGATAAGGAAGCCGCGAGACATCGAGGGCTACGCGGTCCGCCACCTGTTGCTTGAGATATGCCTTTCCCGAGAACAGCCAGACCGGCAACATGAAGACGAACAGAATGTTCTTCTTCAGAAGAAGAAAAATCCCCTCCCACAGCAGATCGGTCGAAACCAGAGTTCCGTCCAGATCGACTGCAAGCGGCACATCCTTGTTGTTCTGCCCCCGCGTGTCCATTTTTAGCCCTTTACCGCCCGAGCCTCTCTTGTAACGGGACCGCGACAGAAGCCAAATAAAAAATGAACTTTTTCGATGTAGATTGCGCTAAACTCGCCTTTTGAGCGTGGAGCGCCGCGCACCCGCAAGGGCGCACCGCGCTCCCGCTGCAAAACTCGCCCAAGGCCTCGTCAGAAACTCCAGTCCTCATCCTCGGTCGCCACCGCCTTGCCAATGACATAGGACGAGCCGGAACCGGAGAAAAAGTCGTGGTTCTCGTCCGCATTGGGCGAAAGCGCGGACAGGATCGCCGGATTGACCTTGCACGCATCAGCCGGGAACAGTGCCTCATAGCCGAGGTTCATCAGGGCCTTGTTGGCGTTGTAATGCAGGAATTTCTTGACATCTTCCGTCAGTCCCACGCCGTCATAGAGCGCTTCCGTGTAGCGAACTTCGTTGTCGTAGAGCTCCAGAAGAAGTTCGAAGGCAAAATCCTTGATTTCCTGCTTCTGTTCTCCGTTCAAACGTTCCAGCCCGCGTTGGAACTTATAACCGATATAATAGCCATGCACTGCCTCATCGCGGATGATAAGCCGGATGAGATCGGCCGTGTTGGTGAGCTTTGCGCGGCTCGACCAGTACATCGGCAGATAGAAGCCCGAATAGAACAAAAAACTTTCCAGAAAGACGCTGGCAATCTTCTTTTTCAGTGGATCGCCAGCATGATATTGATCGAGAATGAGAACGGACTTGCGCTGTAGAAACTCGTTTTCCTCAGACCAGCGATAGGCATCATCGACATCCGGTGTCAGGCATAGTGTGGAGAAAATCGACGAATAGGACCGCGCATGAACCGCTTCCATGAAGGAGATGTTGGATAGCACCGCTTCTTCATGCGGTGTCACAGCGTCATCCATCAGCTTCACTGCACCAACTGCATTCTGGATCGTGTCGAGAAGCGTCAGCCCGGTGAAGACGCGGATCGTCAGCTGCTTTTCCTCCCGTTTCAGCGTTTCCCATGACTGAATGTCATTGGAAAGCGGCACTTTTTCCGGCAGCCAGAAATTTCCGGTCAGACGGTTCCAGACCTCAAGGTCTTTTTCATCCTCAATCCGGTTCCAGTTGATCGCGCGCACTGCGGCGGGCTTCGGGGTCTTGGTTTTCACTTGGATATTCATTCGTCGTCACCAGGGTCAAAGGGCGCAGGAAACACAGCCCTGCACTTCCGTGCCGGAAAGCGCCATCTGGCGCAGGCGGATGTAGTAGATGGTCTTGATGCCCTTCTTCCATGCGTAGATCTGCGCACGGTTGATGTCGCGGGTGGTTGCGGTATCACGGAAGAACAATGTCAAAGACAGGCCCTGATCGACGTGCTGCGTCGCCGCCGCATAGGTATCGATGATCTTTTCCGGCCCGATCTCATAGGCATCCTGATAATAATCGAGATTGTCATTGGTCATGAAGGCTGCCGGATAATAGACGCGACCGATCTTGCCTTCTTTTCGGATTTCAATCTTCGACACGATCGGATGGATCGATGAGGTCGAATGGTTGATATAGGAGATCGAGCCTGTCGGCGGCACGGCCTGAAGATTCTGGTTATAAAGTCCGCCCTCCATCACCGCTTTCTTCAGGTCACGCCAGTCATCCTGTGTAGGAATGGCAATGCCCGCCTTGTCGAAGATTTCGCGCACCCTTTCGGTCGCCGGTTCCCAAAGCTGCTCGGTATATTTGTCGAAATATTCGCCCGATGCATATTTGGACTTCTCGAACCCTTTGAACGACTTGCCCGCCTCAACCGCAATCAGGTTCGATGCGCGGATCGCGTGATATGTCACGGTATAGAAATAGATATTGGTGAAATCGACGCCCTCCTCCGAGCCATAGTAAATCCGCTCGCGGGCGAGATAACCGTGCAGGTTCATCTGACCGAGGCCGATGGCATGGCTTTCATCATTGCCGCGGGCGACCGACGGCACGGAGCCGATATGGCTCATATCGGAAACGGCAGTCAGGGACCGGATGGAGGTCTCGATGGTCTTGCCGAAATCGGACGAGTCCATTGCTGCTGCAATGTTGAGCGAACCGAGATTGCACGAAATATCCTTGCCGAGATAATCATAGGACAGGTCTTCGCGGAAAACGCTCGCCTCGCTCACCTGAAGGATTTCCGAGCATAGATTGCTCATGGTGATGCGCCCGTCGATCGGGTTGGCGCGGTTCACCGTGTCCTCGAACATGATATAGGGATAACCGGATTCAAACTGGATTTCCGCCAGCACCTGAAAGAACTCGCGGGCATTGATCTTCTTCTTGGCAATGCGTGCATCATCGACCATTTCACGGTATTTTTCGCTGACCGAAATCTCGGTCAGCGGCATGCCGTAAACCCGCTCCACATCATAGGGCGAGAAGAGGTACATATCCTCGTTATTCTTCGCCAGTTCGAAGGTGATGTCCGGAATGACGACGCCGAGCGACAGTGTTTTGATGCGGATTTTCTCGTCGGCATTTTCGCGCTTCGTATCGAGAAACCGCATGATGTCCGGGTGATGCGCATGCAGATAAACCGCGCCCGCGCCCTGCCGTGCGCCAAGCTGGTTGGCGTAGGAAAAGGAATCTTCAAGAAGCTTCATCACCGGAATGATGCCGGATGACTGGTTCTGGATCTGCTTGATGGGTGCCCCCGCCTCGCGAATATTGGTAAGGCTCAGGGCCACTCCCCCGCCCCGCTTCGACAATTGCAAAGCCGAATTGATGGAGCGCCCGATGGACTCCATATTGTCCTCGACCCGCAGCAGAAAACAGGAAACGAGCTCACCGCGCTGCTTCTTGCCTGCATTGAGGAAAGTCGGCGTCGCAGGCTGGTAGCGTCCCGAGATAATCTCCTCCATCAGATCGCGTGCGAGTTGCTCATTGCCACGCGCCAGCGCCAGCGCCACCATGCAGACGCGGTCTTCATAGCGCTCCAGATATCGCTTCCCGTCGAATGTTTTCAGCGTGTAGCTGGTGTAATATTTGAACGCGCCGAGAAATGTCGGGAAGCGAAATTTCTTCGCATAGGCTTCGTCGAAAAGATCGCGCACGAAGTTGAAGGAATACTGATCCAGCACTTCCTGCTCATAATAGCCTTCGCTCACCAGATAATCTAGCTTTTCCCGAAGGTTATGGAAAAAGACCGTGTTCTGGTTCACGTGCTGGAGGAAATATTGGCGCGCCGCCTGCCGGTCGCGGTCAAGCTGGATTTTTCCCTCGTCGTCATAAAGATTCAGCATTGCGTTGAGCGCATGATAATCCAGCCCGTCGGTGGATTTTGACGGTTTGCTGCTGGAGCCCGCCGTTTGCAGTCCATCCTGCACCAAGGGCCGAGCTTCTCGCTCCCGTATCAGGGTTGTGTCTGCCGTGTCCAAAATTGTTCCATCCCGTTTTTGACATTGCCAATGTCCTCGTCGGTTCCCAGAAGCTCGAAGCGGTAGAGGTAGGGAACCCGACATTTGGCGGAGATAATGTTGCCGGCGATACAGAAAGCCTCGCCGAAATTGCTGTTTCCCGCGGCGATCACGCCGCGGATGAAAGAGCGATTGCTCTCGTCGTTGAGAAAGCGGATCACAGGCTTGGGGACAGCGCCCTTGGAACCGCCGCCGCCATATGTGGGCGTGACGAGCACAAAGGGCTCGCGCACCTGCAATCCGCCTGAACCGTCCATCGGGATACGGTTTGACCGCATTCCAAGCCGTTCAACGAACCGGTGCGTATTTTCCGACCGGCTGGAGAAATAGACGATCAGGCTCATGTGACCACAGGCCTCAGGCTAGAGAGCTGATCATATCGGGCCGGAAGCCCGCCCAATGGGATTCGCCTGCCACAACCACCGGCACCTGGCGGTAGCCCATGCCCTTCACGAGATCGAAGGCGTCCGCATCGGCAGAAATATCGATGACTTCATATTCGATGCCCTGACGATCGAGGGCGCGCGTGGTGGCGGTGCACTGGACGCAGGCGGGCTTGCTGTAAACGGTGACGTTCATTTTTTTCTCGCTGGTTAGAGCGCATCCCGAAAAGTGGGAACCCGTTTCGGATGAGATGCGCGACAAGACAAACAGACAGAGCATTTCCAACGGTTCATGAAAAAACAGGGAATGCCCTGGAAGGACGCAAAAAGCCGTTCGCGCATCGCGAAATGCGCGTTGAAAGGCACATGACAGGGGAAAGGCCAGCCGCACCAACAAGCAGCCTGACCGCACAAACTATCCCTGGAAGGGAGGACCGGAACTGAAACTGAATAGACTGAACATGGACTTCACCCCGAAGCTAAATCCCAGCAAAAGTGCAAAGCGGTTTTGCCGGGGAATGCGTAAAAACAAAGCGGGAAGTTCGAGGCAGCAACCGGCAAGGCAAAGCTTGCCATACAAGATTGCGCGCCAACCGGACACCCCGCCCGTGGACGTACTCGTTCAAGGCAGGTCTCCTGGCTCACGGATCAACATTCTGCCCGCCTTCCCAGCCTGAGCCAGTGACGTGATGGACAGAACTCTCCGCTTACAGTTGCGGGGGCAGCTCCGGCATTGTCGCATCCATCATGGATGAAACGCACCGGATTCCCGTCTTAGCTTTCGATCCGACGAATCGAAAGAACCTAGAACACTATATATAGTAGTCGAAGTTAAAAACTCGTCAACGGATAGTTGGTGACAAGGCATGAAAATTAGCGGGGTCGTTCGAGCGCGCCCCTCAATAGCGGGCATTGTCGCTGCCTATTTAGCGGGCGTGATCGGTTTCGGCCTGAATTCCGGCTTGATAGCCTTGAGCGCCATGCGGTCCACCAGAGCGGGAGCTATAAGCTTCAACCACCGCCCCAGCCGCATCTGCCTGGTCATCAACACTTCGCGTTTGCGCGCCTGGACACCCGCCAGCATCAGCCGCACGGCTTCCTCGACCGGCATCATGTCATCCTCGCGCACGCCGCTCGTTCCAAGAGCGGCACCGCTTGCGCCATAGCCTACTTTGCGAATGTCGGTTTTGACGACACCCGGATAGACGATTGTCACGGAAATGCCGCTGGGGGTCAGTTCGGCGCGAAGCGCCTCGCAGAAGCCTGAGAGGGCGAACTTCGTTCCGCTATAGGCCGTACGCCCCGGCACGCCGATGAATCCGGCCACGGATGAGACAGCGACGATCCGCCCCCTGCTGGCAGCGAGATATGGAAGTGCGGCATGGATAGGCCAGACGCTGCCCCAATAGTTCAACTCCATCAGGTCATGCATCCAATCGAGATCATCCGGCTTGATTTCGGCGAAATTGGCATGGGCCGACATGCCCGCATTCACGATCAGCGTATCGATGCGGCCATAGGCGGAAACCGCCTTGTCGATCAGGGCGATGCAGGCAGCGCGATCCTTAACGTCGGTGGGTATCACAAGGGCCGAGCTGCCCAGTTGCCGCAATTCGGCGGCAAGCCTCTCCAGCTTGTCCACATTGCGCGCAGCGAGCACCAGAGCAGCACTGGCACGGTCGCGCTGGGCGATCTGCCGCGCGGTTTCAGCGCCGATACCATCCGATGCTCCCGTTATGATCGTCACGTCCATGCCAGGCCCTCCCCTGCCTATCGATCCGACGACAGGCAAGGTACAGGCAGGGCAATCAGTGCGTCCAGTGGTTTAGACCTTGCGCGATAGAATTGCAGCGAGAGCGAGACCGCCGATCAGCGATATGTGCTCCAGCGCCACCGTCATATCCCGGAAAGCTTCTTCTCCTTCCTTCGCCCAGAACGGGTGGGCAACGGGAATGGTCAGGATCGTAAAGACGGCAAGCGCGCCACAAGCCAGCCAGGTTCCGCGATTGAAGATGATCATCAGCGATCCGCCAATCTGCAAAAGCAGAGTTGCGCTGTTGAACAGCCAGCCCGGATGAAGACCAAAGCTTTCCATTTCCGCAGCATTGGCGCCGAAGTCGAAGAGCTTGGCCAGCCCACTCGACCAGAAAACGAAGGTAAGGACCACCCGCGCCAGCAAAAGGCTGGCACGGGAATCGAGGATGTTGGCGATGAAACGCGGCATCGGTCAGCCCTTTCCGCCCGTGATACGGATAACCTTGAATGCGACTGCCACGGCAATTGCTGGCGCGAGCGCGAATATCACCGACAGCCAGAGCGAGGCATTTGCCGCGCCCTCCACACCTCCCGGCACGGCAATACCGGCAAAATTGGCAACCATCCCCGCGCACGCCGTTCCGAAGGCTATGGCGAAGAGCTGTACGGTCGTCATTCCACCCGCTGCGAGATCCTGCTCGGTCAGGGGAGCGCTCTGATAGACGCGGGTAACGAGGCTGGGCCAGGCAAGGCCAATCCCGAAACCGATCAGGATGAGCCCAAGGCAGACGGGCGCGAGCAGCGACCAGTTGCCGTTGCCATGGATCGGGAGAAATATGGCGAGCAGGACAAGACCGGCAAGCGCGAGAACGGGTCCGGCAACGACAAGCCTGTCGCCCCCCTTCTCCTGCCATCTGGAACTGAGGAAGGATGCCACCGTCCAGCCGATTGCCATAAGTGCCGCCAGATATCCTGCCCAGAGCGGAGACTGGCCATGCAGGTGCTGCAGCAGATAAGGCACGTATATTTCGGGCTGCATGCTGAGCATCAGAAGCGCGATCGTAAGGTAAAGAGCGCCGAGCGGTGTCGACAGGCTGAACGAGCGGCGCGGCAGGAGACGTGCCTTGGCGTCGCGGTCCACGACTGCGATGATGGCGATCATGAATATCGCAGCACCCAGACCGACGATCTTCCATAGCGTTTCCTCTGACAGGCTCCCCGCTGAAACCGCAAGGACAGCGCCGGTGAGGAGGATGAGTTGAAGAACCGGAATGGAAACGCGCTCGTTTCTATCCCAGCTCGAGCGTGGCAAAGTCGCGAATGCCACCACAGCGAAAAGACCCGATACCGGCAGCAAGGACCAGAAAGCAGCGCGCCATGCGCCATATTCGGCAAAGATGCCGCCAATCGCCGGACCGATGAGCGTCGCCACGCCGAACATAGCGGAAATAAGACCGATGGCCCGGCCCCACAGGCGCTCCGGCAACACGACACGGGTGAGACCATAGGCGAGCGCGTAAAGAAATCCGCCGCCGAGGCCTTGCACGCTCCGCCCCGCCAGCATGACCGGCATGTTGATGGCCAGAGATGAGATCAGTGTGCCGGCTGCGAACAGCAGGGTCGCCACGACATAGGCGCCTCTTGGACCGGCACTTTTCAGCAGCCGCGCGGTGAGTGCAGCCCCCAGAATGGAGGCAACGACGAACAAGGTCGTCGCCCAGGCATAGAAATCCATGCCGCCAATGTCCTGCACCACGCTCGGCATGACTGTAGTCGCGATATACATATTGACCGCATGGAGAGTGACACCTCCGGCCAAAGCCAGGGCATAGAGGCCATTTTTACCGCTTAGAAGCTCCCCCCAGCCAGCAGGCGCATGTCCCGCAATTCCCGCTGGTGTTGTTTCTTCGATCGAACTTTGCACTGTCGGCCTCCGTGAACTGAATTGTTGCCGACAGGTTTATAGGACCTCAACTTTGGTTGAGGTCAATAGGCTATTTCCACTGGAAACGAAGGCTTTTGACTGTTGCAAAATGTGGCATGGAACGCCGCAAGATCGCCGCCGCGAATGAGCCGCAGCAGCGTCGGAAAGGTTCGTCCCAGATGCAGGGAAGTCAGATGAGATTGCCGGGCTTGACCATCAATCTTCGGGGACCGGCGCCTTGCTGACCGAGGATGTCGTCGGGATTTCGCAACGGGCATTCGGACAGCGAGAGACAACCGCAGCCGATGCAACTCGTTATCTGGTCACGAAGCTGCATCAGACTGTCGATGCGTTCCTGAAGCATGTCTTTCCAGGCTTCCGAAAAACGTCTCCAGTCCTCCGCCGTCGGCACGTGGTCGTGGGGAAGGTCTTCCAGCGCTTCATGAATGATCGCAAGCGGAATGCCCGCGCGTTGCGCGATCTTGATAATGGCAATGCGGCGCAGCACGGCGCGGTGATAGCGGCGCTGGTTGCCCTCTGTGCGCCAGCCCTCGATGAGCCCCTTGGTTTCATAGAAATGGACCGTAGAGACCGCCACACCGGCGCGCCGGGAAACGTCACCAACCGTCAGGCTTTTCTTGAGACCTGAATGTTCCATATCGTCAAACTCGATCATGCCGAATGTGTAGGCCGCAGCCCCGCATAATTGCAAGACGCGTCATAAATCCGCGTCATGTCTCAACGCGCGATAATTGCGGCGTGCCCATAGCAACGGGCGCGAATGCAGCGGCAGATCGGTATTTGTTACCAGCCCGGCAAAAAGCGTGTGATCCGCCATTGGAACGCTGCCCGCCAGTTCGCAGTCAATGGCGGCCGAAGCCCCGAAAAGACGCGGCCTGCCAGACGGCCATTCGCTCCACACACCAATGAGAAATCTCTGCGCGTGGGGAACCTTTCCCGCGAAGGCATCGCCGATCATCTCCTGCCCTTCCGCGAGCATGGCGAGCGAGAAGCCGCCATCAGAGAGGATCGCCGTTGCCAGCGCGCTGTCGCTTTTCACCGAAACCAAAACCATGGGCGGCTCGGCGGAAAGCGACAACACCGCTGTCACCGTGCGACCGTGGGCTTCACCGGCATCGCATGCGGTCACCACGGACACTGTTGCGGCCATCCGCGACATCGCATCCGCGAACTCTCGCTTCGAAACGGCGCCGATTGCGTCGCGGTCTATATGCAGCACGTTTCTGTTCATCATGTCAGGCAACCTTCGGCTTCTGTCCCTGATAGCGCCGGTCGGAAAACGCCCCGCAGCGCTTCCGACCGGCCATGGCCTCACGTCGGGATGTCCGTTCGGCCATATCGGTTCCAAACAGCTATTCGGAATGCTGTTTCAGATAGGCGATCATGTTTTCGAGGTCTTTTTCCCTGGTCAGTCCGGCAAAAGCCATCCAGGTGCCCTTCACCACGGCCTGCGGCTTCCTGAGAAAAGCCTTCAACTCCTCGTCGTTCCAGACCAACCCCTCGGCAGCCGCCTTGCGCATCGCATCCGAATAGGGATAGCCCGGATAGGAGGCGGCCTTGCGGCCCACCACGCTTTTCAGTGATGGGCCGCGTTTGCTTTCGTCGGCATCCGCCGTGTGGCAGACGGAGCATCGCTTGAAGAGTTTTTCCCCGGCCGCAGCATCTGCCCCTTCACCAGAGGCGGCTGTCGAAACAAGAAGGACAGTGGAAAAAGCAAGGGGAACAAGAAGAAGCGACAAGCGCATGGACGATACTCCAGATGATCGGCCATGCTTCTCTAGTTCCTCAACCTTGGTTGAGGTCAAGAGCAAATCTCGTCTGCTTCCTCATTTTTTAGACATCGCTCGTGGAAAAATTCGCGGCAGCGCTCAACACAGCCCGTATCGACGCGGTTGCGATATCGTCGTCGATCCCGACGCCGAAAACTTTCCGTCCATCATGCGTACGGCATTCGATATAAGCCGCAGCCTTCGCGTAAGTGCCCTTTTTCAATGAATGTTCGTGATAGTCGACGATTTCCAGATCGATATCGCAACCGGCCTGCAATGCCGAGACCGCACTTGATATCAAACCATTGCCGCGCCCGGTTATGGCGATTTCCTGCCCGCGATGCCGAATGCGCCCGGCGAAGACACGCGCCTCTCCGCTCCGTGCGGGCCTGCTTTCCCTGTAGTTCAGCAGCTCGAAATCAGCATTCTCTTCCAGATGATAGACATCGCGGAACAGCGACCAGATCATTTCGGCGGTCGTTTCCTTGCCGGTATCGTCGGCGAATGCCTGCACGCGACGGCTGAAATCGATTTGCAGCGGGCGCGGCAGTTTCAGCCCCCGGTCCTGCTCCAGCACCCATGCCACGCCGCCCTTGCCTGACTGGCTGTTGACGCGGATGACGGCTTCATAGCTTTCACCGATATCTTTCGGATCAATGGGCAGATAGGGCATTTCCCATATGCCGTCATTGCGGCTTTGATGCGCGGCAAAACCCTTGCGGATCGCATCCTGATGCGAGCCGGAAAAAGCAGTATGGACCAGTTCGCCCGCATAGGGGTGGCGCGGATGAACCGGCAAGTCATTGCAATGTTCGACCGTTCGCACCACGGAGCGCATCTCCGGGAAATAAAGCTTCGGGTCGATGCCCTGCGTATAGAAATTGAGCGCCAGCGTAACGAGATCGACATTGCCGGTGCGCTCGCCATTGCCGAACAGGCAACCCTCGACGCGATCAGCGCCTGCCAGCAAGGCCTGTTCCGTGGCGGCCACCGCCGTCCCCCGGTCATTGTGCGGATGCACGCTTATAATGACGCTGTCGCGGCGCGACAGGTTGCGGCAGAACCATTCGATCTGGTCCGCATAGACATTCGGCATTGCCACCTCGACCGTAGCCGGCAGGTTGAGGATCGCCTTGTTTTCGGGCGTTGGCTGCCAGACATCCAGAACACGTTCGCAGATTTCCAGCGCGAAATCAGGCTCGGTAAAACAGAAGGTTTCCGGCGAATATTCGAAAGTCCAGCGTGTCTCTGGTTGTTTCCGGCTTTCTTCCAGCATGGCGGTTATTCCACTGACCGCCAGATCGACGATCTCGTCCTTTTCCATGTTGAACACCACACGACGAAACAGCGGCGCGGTTGCATTATAAAGATGAACGATGGCCTGACGTGCACCGCGCAGGGATTCGAAAGTGCGTGCGATGAGGTCAGCGCGCGACTGGGTGAGCACCTGAATGGTCACATCGTCAGGTATCAGTTCCTCTTCGATCAGCCGACGAACAAAGTTGAACTCCGTTTGCGAAGCGGAAGGAAACGCAACCTCGATTTCCTTGAAACCGATTTCCAGAAGCATGCGATAGAAACGCATCTTCTTTTCGCCGTCCATCGGGTCGGCGAGCGCCTGATTGCCATCGCGCAGGTCCGTCGAGACCCAGCGCGGCGGCTGCGCCAGCCGCCGGTTCGGCCACTCGCGATCCGGCAATTCGATCGGAGATATGAAAGGACGATATTTGCTATCCGGGTTTGGCATCATGACAATAGTTCCTTCGGCTGCGAGAGCAGCGGCTTCGACAATTGGGAAATGGGATTGACGGCAGGTTACGACCGCCGGGATGCCATCAGGCCCAACGGTCGCCGGTAAGTCGAAGGAGAAGAAGCGAAAAAGCGAAGCGTGCGCAGCCAGCCGGAGCGTTCAACTCCGTTGAAACAAGTGTCTTGTGGCTGGCGCAAGCGGACACTGCGGGGCTTTCTTAAAAATGGCTTCTCCACTCCATCATATGTCAATGGATATTGGCATTCCTGCGCTTTAAGGCCATTATTGAGCGCAAAAGGGTCAATCCATGTCACTGAATTATCCAGCGCCCCTTGCACTCGCCATATCCACCATCGCGCAGGACGATGCATCCTTTGCAGGGCCGCCGCACCGTCACCGCGATGCGCAATTGATCTATGCGCGGTCCGGCGTGGTAACCGTTGCAACCGAAAACGGTAGCTGGGTCGTTCCTCCCAATCGCGCCGTGTGGGTGCCGCCGATGGTGGAGCACGCAACCCGCAGCCACGGACCTGTTCAGTTTCGTACGATCTTTATCCATCCGGATGCCGCGCGATCCCTCCCCTCATCCTGCGGCGTGGTGGAAGTTTCTTCCTTGCTGCGCGAACTGATCCTGCGTCTTGTGGAATTGCAGGACCGGCCAGCTACACCCTTCGCTCACCGCGTCTGCGAATTGCTGTTGGAGGAACTCACTTTTCTGCCCGCCGAACCCCTCAGTCTGTCCATGCCATCGGATCACCGGCTACGCACCCTTTGCCAGACGCTGCAAGCGGAGCCCGATACGGAGTTATCGCTCGATGCTGCCGCCTCGCGGACTGGCATGAGCAGGCGCAGTTTCATGCGTCATTTCGAGCGTGAAACCGGCATGACCTACGGTCGCTGGCGGCAGCAGGCCCGCTTGCTTGCTGCCTTGCCTGCGCTTGCCGCAGGCGTGCCTGTCGTGACCGTGGCGCTTGATTGCGGATACCAAAGCGCAAGCGCTTTCGCCGCAACGTTCAAGCGCAGCCTCGGACGAAGCCCCGCAAGTTATTTCGAGTGAAATATTCACCGAACGGCCTGATGGCACTCGCCAAGAACGAGAACATTTTCAATCGTTTATTGCTCTGGGGGCATGCACCGATGAACTTTCCAGCAGGGATTTCAGCGTCTTGGGCGAAGGGAGAAATTGACAGTCCGGCTTCTTATCCTGTATCGATCATTCAGTTTTGAACATTGTTCAATATATTGAACAAGCGAAGAGTTTCTCCCAAGGCTTTTCTTTCAGAACTGCCGGTGCATCGGCTGCATCGGAGAATTACCGGACGCCTCCTTCCCAAGACAGGAGCGTTTCCGGGATAGCCCAGCGTTGTGCGCCGGTGAGGAAATGAGAGACCTCGGCGCTGGTGAAAGTGAAAAGGGTGGAATGATGACAACAGAGATCAAGCCATTTTCGTTCGACACCGTCGGCTCGATGCTCGTCGAATGGAGCGCTGCGAAGCGCCTCGGCGAAATCCTCGGCGAACGGTTTTCGGAACGCAGGATTCTGATCGTGACGGACAAGGGCCTGCACAAGGCCGGCGTCCTCAACCATGCGCTGGCCTCGCTCGAAAAGGCGGGATTCGGTATCAGCGTGTTCGACGACGTGGTAGCCGATCCGCCGGAATCCGTATTGTTTGCCTGCGTCGAGCAGGCAAAGGCTGCCGGTTGCGATATCGTGCTTGGTCTGGGCGGCGGCTCCTCCATGGATATCGCCAAGCTCGCCGCCGTGCTGATTGTTTCCGAACAGGAGCTTTCCGAGCTCTACGGTATCGGCAAGGTACAGGGCGGACGTCTGCCGCTGATCCAGATTCCGACCACCGCCGGAACGGGTTCGGAAGTCACGAACATCACCATTCTGACGACGGGCGAAACCACGAAGATGGGCGTCGTCGCTCGCCAGCTTTACGCTGATTTCGTAATCCTCGATGCAGAACTGACCTGCGGTCTTCCCGCGCTTCATACGGCTGCGACCGGCATTGATGCCATGGTTCATGCGATCGAAGCCTATACGAGCCGGATCAAGAAGAACCCGCTCTCCGATGCGTTCGCCCGCGAGGCGCTGAAGCTTCTTTCAGCGAACCTGATTGCGGCCTGCGAAAATGGCAATGATCGTCATGCCCGCGAGGCCATGCTGCTCGGCGCCAATTATGCCGGTCAGGCCTTTTCCAACTCGCCTGTCGGCGCTGTTCACGCGCTGGCTTACCCGCTTGGCGGCCACTACCATGTGCCGCACGGCCTTTCCAATGCGCTGATGCTGGGGCCGGTGCTTCGCTACAATATGGCAGGCGCAGCCGCGCTTTACGCCGAACTTGCCGATCTGCTGCTGGAGAAATCCGAAGGCACGACGGAAGAGCGTTCAGCGGCTTTCGTAACCTATATGGAAGAGCTGATGAACAAGTCGGGCGCGCCGCGCCGCCTGCGTGATGTCGGCGTGACGGAAGACAGCCTCGAAACGCTGGCACGCGATGCGATGCTGCAGACACGGCTTCTGGGCAACAACCCGGTCGACGTGACCGAGGCCGACGCCCTGGCGCTTTACCGCGAAGCTTTTTGAGCGCGAGCATCTCCAGCAAAAATGCGACGCGCTTTTTTCTGGAAATGCGACACAGCAAATCTTTAGTGCGGTTCCGACAGCTCTGCGTTAACCGGAACCGCTCTGCCACAACGACCTGAAGGTTGAGGACCGCAGAAGCGTGCTGATAGCCGCTTCCGCGCAACCTTTCCTATGTCCCGGAGAATAAATTGAGCACTGAACGTATCGACGGTCAGGAGCAGCCCTATTGGCCTGCCGGACCGTTCAAAATTCGCTTGCCTTTTGTCCATTACAAATTCGAGTGGCCTGACTATTGCCAGGGGCTTCTCATGTGCGCCGTCGACCTGTCGGCGATCCCGCTCATGGCGGAGCTTCTTGGAATGCCCTTCGAAGTGGCGCTTGCCGTGGTGGTGCTGAACGGGCTTTTCTATCTAACCCACCATCTGCTCGGCGACCCGGTCGTTCCCGGCTGGATCACGCCTGCCGTCCCCCTCATCATGGCCTATTGCTCGACCTTCCCTGAAGGCCCGGAACGCATACACGCGCTTGTGTCCTTCCAGATGATGCTGGGGCTCTTGTCCATCTTCATCGGCGCGACCGGCATCGCAAACAGAGTGATCGCCGCGATCCCGCAAGCGATTAAATCCGGCATCATCATCGGCGCCGGTTTTTCGGCTGTCATTTCGGTATTCAAGATCGGCGGAAATTTCGACACGTTTCCGTTCACGATCTCGATTGCCATCGGCCTTTGCTTTTACCTGATGTTCTCGCCGCAGTTTAACCGCCTGTCGCGCAATGGCGGCTTTTTCGGCCTTATCGGAAAGCTCGGCGTACTGCCATGCATCCTGCTTGCCGTGGTGATTGCCCCGCTATTCGGGGAGGCCAAATGGCCGGAATTCCAGTGGACGATCTCGTCTCCGGATTTCGCGACACTGTGGCGCGAATATACGATCTTCGGCCTCGGCATGCCGCCGCTTTCCATGTTCCTCACGGCTCTGCCAACGGTGCTTGCAACTTATATTGTCCTGTTCGGCGATGTTCTGAAAACCAAGTCGATTATCGGGGAAGCCCAGCAGCACCGCCCCGACGAGAAGATCGACTACAATCCCAACCGCGCGCACCTCGTTTTCGGCATGCGCAATACGGGAATGTCGATCCTAGGTCCCGATGTGACGATGTGCGGCCCGGTATGGGCGGCAATGCAGGTGGTTATCTGCGAGCGCTTTTCCAAGGGCAAGAAGTCGATGCACTCGATCTTCGGCGGCGCGGGTTCGTTCCGCTGGGGCACCAATACCGGCCTGTTCCTGATGCCGATCGTGACACTTGTCCAGCCGATCCTCGGCGTGGCGCTGACGCTCACTCTGCTGATCCAGGGCTATGTCTCGGTGCGTATCGGTGTCATGGAAGCCCGCTCGCAGCGCGACCTCGGCATCGCAGGCATTACAGGCGCGGTACTGGCAACGCGCGGTGCCGGATGGGCTTTCGCCACCGGCGTCATCCTCTGCCTGCTGATCTATGGCCGCGAATTCTTCCGCGGCGAAGTGGACCAAACCTTCGTGAAGGACCAGCAGTCCTGATGCATAAACCCTCCCGCATCTTGCGGGAGGGTTTCATTTCCTGGAGATGTTAACCGGCAACAACCTCCGGCAACGGCCTGTCCACGATCATCGCATGATCGAGCACACGTTGCAGATTGGCCGCATGGCGGAAACCCGGTTCCAGTTGCGCCCCGTCGGCCACCGCGCGGGCAAACCGCTGGTAATTCGTCTCCACCGTTCCCGCATCAATGTCCCGCCATACCGGGGTTTCGATATCCTCGCCGATGGAACCACGCAGGCTCGAGCCGGTCGGTGTGTGAAGAATTTCCAGCGCGCCCTTGTCGCCGTGGATACGCAGCCGCAGCTCGTTGAGATGACCTGTCGCCCAGCGGCTGGCGTGAATGACACCCAGCGCGCCATTGGCATATTCGGCCATCATGACAAAGCTGTCATTGGCATCCAACACATATTCGCCGATATGGTTGTTGTCCGCCTTCTCGAAAGTCTTGAGACGCGCCGAAGCCCGCTCCACATCGCTGCCGATCGCATAGGTCGCGAAGTCGAGAATATGAATGCCGACATCGCCCAGAACGCCGTTGGAACCGTGCCGGGTTGAAAGCCGCCAGAGCCACTTGCTCTCGGTTTTCCAGTCGCCCCACGCCTTGGAGACCAGCCAGCTTTGCAGGTAGGACGCCTCGAAGTGGCGCACCTGTCCGATCTCGCCCGCCAGCACCATTTCGCGCGCCTTCTGCAGCGGCGCTACATTGCGATAGGTGAGGTTGACCATGTTGACGACGCCCGCCTGCTCGGCGGCGTCGGCCATTTCGGCGGCTTTCTCGTAGCTTTCAGCCAGCGGCTTTTCGCAGAAGACATGCTTGCCTGCCCCGACCAGCGCAAGCGTGGTCGGGTGGTGAATGGCGTCCGGCGTCACATTGGCAACCGCGTCGAAGCGGTTCCATTCCAGCGCATCCTCAAGCCGCGTGAAGCGGTTGTGAATGCCATGGTTTTCCGAAAACGCATCGACACGCACCGCCGAAACATCGCAAGCCGCGACAACCTCCACACCGTTGATGGCCTTGAAGGCTTCGACATGGTTCTTCGCCATGCCGCCTGTTCCAAGAATAAGAAGACGCATGATGCACCTCAGCGATAGCCGGCTTCGCCCGGCTTGTGCAATTTCGGACCACGCTCCACGATCGGCTCCGGCGCCTGGTCCACCGGGACATTCGGCGCGGTATGGATGCCCGCCCATGCCGGTTGCGGATTATAGGCCCATTTCACCGAATTGCGCAGGACTGTCCGCACATTCGCATCGTGATAGGTAGGATAGGTCTCGTGACCGGGACGGAAATAGAACACATTGCCTGCACCGCGCCGCCAGGTCATCCCCGACCGGAAGACTTCACCGCCGGCGAACCACGAGATTAAAACCGTTTCGAGCGGTTCCGGCACGGAGAACTGCTCCCCGTACATTTCCTCGTTCTCCAGCACGAAATTCTCATCCAGCCCCTGTGTGATCGGATGGCCGCGATTGACTACCCAGAGCCGCTCGCGCTCACCCGCCTCGCGCCATTTCAGCGCGCAGGGCGTTCCCATCAGCCGCTTGAATATCTTGGAGAAATGCCCTGAATGGAGCACGATCAGGCCCATGCCTTCAAAGACGCGCCTTGCCACGCGCTCCACAACCTCGTCGCTGACGCCGCCATGGTCCTTGTGCCCCCACCAGACCAGCACGTCCGTTTCGGCAAGACGCTCTTCGGTCAGGCCGTGCTCAGGCTCCTGCAAGGTGGCGGTCGTCGCTTCGATGGCACTGTCCTCATTCAGCGCGCCTGCGATGGTGTTGTGCATACCGTCCGGATAAACCGAACGCACGGTTTCATTGATCTGCTCGTGAATGTTTTCACCCCAGACGATTGTACGAATAGGCACGAATATTCTCCTTGCTGCGGGCGTCACCGCCCATTTGTCTCATGTGTCGTTGAGCTTGGGAGGTCGGCGTCAGACGGCGCGGCCCTTTTCATCGAAGCGATGAATGTCGTCCCCCAAGGGGGAAACCGAGAGCGTCTCGCCTGATTTACGCGCTGCCACGCCGCTTTCGCGGACCACCAGCGGCTCCTCCAGGCCGAGATCGATATAGACATAGGTATCGGAACCGAGGATTTCGCTATGAATCACCCGACCGGTCCAGTGGCCTCCCTCGGCAACGATGGCGAGGTGTTCGGGGCGCAGACCCACCGTATGCGCCCCGAAAGGCTCACTATAGCTGCCGGTCAGGAAGTTCATTTTCGGCGACCCGATGAACCCGGCGACGAAAAGCGAATTCGGCTTTTCGTAAAGCTCAAGCGGCGTTCCGATCTGCTCCACGCGTCCATCGCGCAGCACGCAGATGCGGTCAGCCAGGGTCATCGCCTCCACCTGATCGTGCGTCACATAGATCATGGTGGTGTCTTCCATGCTCTCGTGGAGCTTGGCGATCTCAAGCCTTGTAGCCACACGTAGTGCCGCATCGAGGTTGGACAAGGGTTCGTCGAAGAGGAAAACCTTCGGATCGCGCACAATGGCGCGGCCAATCGCGACACGCTGGCGCTGGCCGCCCGAAAGCTGACGCGGCAGGCGCTCCAGATAAGGTGTGAGTTGCAGCATCTCCGCGGCGGCCTGAATCCGGGCCTTGCATTCCTGCTTGTCCTTGCCCGCAAGCTGCATGCCGAAGGCCATGTTTTCATAGACCGTCATATGCGGATAAAGCGCATAGGACTGGAACACCATGGCGATACCGCGCTTCGACGGCGCAAAGCTGTTGACCACCGTTCCGTCAATGGAAAGACTGCCCGAGGAGATTTCCTCCAGCCCGGCAATGAGGCGCAGCAGCGTGGACTTGCCGCAGCCGGAAGGGCCGACGAAAACCATGAACTCGCCGGGCCGGATATCCATGTCCACGCCCCGGATGACCTCGAAATTGCCGAAAGATTTGCGCACATCGCGCAATTGAAGCTCTGCCATGGTTGTACCTAACCCTTTACGCCGCCTGCCGTCAGACCGGACACGATCCGCCGCTGGAAGATGAGCACGAGGATGACGAGGGGAACCGTCACGATGACGGAAGCCGCCATGATGTTGCCCCATGGGATTTCAAATTGACTGCCGCCGGACAGAAGCGCGATGGCCACCGGCACGGTGCGCTGGCTGCCCGAGGAGGTGAAGGTGAGCGCAAACAGGAACTCGTTCCACGCCGAGATGAAGGCGAGCAGCCCGGTCGTCACCAGCGCGGGCCACATGAGCGGCATGAAAACCCGCGTGATGATGACCCATGGTGATGCGCCGTCCACGATGGCGGCTTCTTCGATCTCGACCGGCAGGTCGCGCATGAAGGTGGTGAGAACCCAGACCGTGAACGGCAGTGTGAAGATCATATAGGAGAAGATCAGCGCCAGCGGCGTGTTGAAGATGCCGAGGAAGCGGATCAACTCGAACAGCCCTGCCAGAACGGCGATCTGCGGGAACATGGACACCGAAAGGATGGTAAGAAGCAGCAGCCCTCGCCCGCGAAAACTTACACGGGCCAGTGCATAGGCCGCTGTCACCGCCAGCAACAGCGAGATTGCCACCACCACGGTCGCCACCATGAGCGAGTTGCCGAGGCTGCGCAGGAAGCTGCCCTGGGTCAGCACGCTGGCATAGTTTTCAATCGAGAAACTGGTCGGCCAGTAATCGACCTGAAACAGCGCCGTTCCGGATTTCACACTGGTGATGATCGCATAGTAGAACGGGAACACTGCGATCAGGATGATGAGTGCCACCAGCAGATAAAAGCCCAGGGTTTTTACATAATGCATCATGCTAGTCCCCCCTGCCGACGTTGACGCGCCCGAAGAACATGTAGAGCACGGTGATGGCCGCGATGATGAGGAACAACATCGTCGATGCCGCCGCACCATAGGCGAACTTGTCGAAATCGAAGAGATTTTCGCGCGCGAAGACCGACATGGTTTTCGTCTGCGCATTGTTGGGCGTCAGCACATAGATGAGATCGAATATGCGCAGGGCATCCAGCATCCGGAAGATGATGGCCACCATCAGCGCCGGACGGATCAGCGGCAGCGTCACCCGCCAGAACACCTTCAGCGGGTGCACGCCATCTATCCTGGCTGCCTCGTAAATATCCGTTGGCACCATCTGTAAACCGGCCAGAATGAGCAGCGCCATGAAGGGCGTCGTCTTCCAGACATCGACGATCAGAACCGCAATCATTGCGGTGTCCGGATTGGCGGTCCATGCGATCTTCTGGCTTATGAGCCCCAGATTGAGCAGAATATGATTGAGAATGCCGAACTGATCGTTGAGCATCCAGTGCCAGATCTTGGCCGAAACGATGGTCGGGATGGCCCAGGGGATCAGGATTGCGGCGCGCACAAGCCCGCGCCCCCGGAAGTTCGCGTTGAGCACCAGTGCGACGATCAATCCGAAGACAGTTTCCAGACTGACCGACAGAACGGTGAACCGGATCGTATTCCAGACCGCGCCCCACCAGGCGGGGTCAGCCAGCAGACCACGATAGACGGTGCGCCCGCTTTTCAGCGTCACCCATGACAGATAATTGTTGAAGCCGACGAATTCCGCCGTGCCAAGGCTCGTCAGGGATGCATTGGTGAAACTGAAATAGACAGTCCGAAGCAGCGGCCAGCCTGCCACCAGCGCCAGTACCGCCAGCGTGGGCGCAAGAAACAGCCAGGCTGACCTGATACGCTGCGCGCGCAGATCGGAATGAACCCGGCTGTTCGTGGCCGAATTCCCCGAAATATCGAGAGAAGTCTCCGTCATGATCCCACTCTTGGTCGTGCTCAGGGAGATTGGAGCGTTCGGACTGCCCTAAAGGGGCTTGGGAGGCCGCCCGAACGCGGCTTGACGGGGCTACCAGCCGGAGCCTTCCAGCTCGGTCAGCTCGACCTCAAGCATTTCGAGATTCTCCGCAGCCGTGCCGTTGCCCGAAAGCGTCTTGTGCACCGCCGTCCAGAATTTCGATGAGACTTCATTGTATTTTACTTTTGTCGCAGCAGACGGGCGCGGCACGGCATTCTGGAAAATCGGCTTCCAGTTGGCCATGAAAGGCTGGGCTGCAATGACATCCTTGTCATCATAAAGCGCTTCGATGGTCGGCAGGCGCGAAATCTCTATCGCCTGCACCTTCTGCACTTCCGGCGAGGCCAGATATTTGACCAGCGCGATGGCTGCATCCTGCTTGGTGGAATATTTTGAAACGGCAAGGTTCCAGCCGCCCAGCGTCGAGGAAGGTGCATCGCCCTCCGCCCCGGCAGGCAATGGCGCCACGTCGAACTTGCCTTTCACGCCGCTATCGGCACTGTTGCCGAGCGCATAGGCATAAGGCCAGTTGCGCATGAACACGGCATTGCCGGTCTGCCAGACACCGCGCGATTCCTCTTCCTGATAGGCAAGCGCGCCCTGCGGCGAAATTGAGCCGATCCAGCCCTTGGCGCGGTCGATGGCCGCCGCCGCCTTTTCATTGTTGATGGAAATGGTGCCATCGGCTTCGACAATCTGGCCGCCGCCCGACGACTTGACCCACTCGAGCGCGTTGCAGGTCAGGCCTTCATAGGCATTACCCTGAAATACAAAGCCCCAGAGGTCGGACTTTCCTTCCGCTCGCTCCTTGTCCATGATTTCCTTGGCGGTTGCCGTCATTTCGTCCCAGGTCTTTGGAACCTGCTTATTGTATTTTTCGAGCAGATCCTTGCGATAGAAAAGCGCTGGCGCGTCGGTATAGAATGGCAGCGCAACCAGCTTGCCGTTCACCGTCTGCGAGGCGATGATGGAAGGAAAGTGAGCGCCGGTCACGTCCTTGGTCGCCTCTGTCAGATCGACAAACTGGTCCGACAGTTGCGGCGCCCAGACCACGTCGGTCTGGTAAACGTCGATATCAGCGTTACCGGCTGCCAGCCAAAGGCGATACTGGCTGAACTGCTCGCTGCTCGACGGCGGCATCGAGACGATATTGACCTTGTTGCCGGTATCTTTCTCGAACTTGACGATCTGCTCCTGCAGAAACTTGATGTTGTTGCCCGTCGAATTGGCGGCGATGGAAATCTCCACCGCATGGGCGCTCACCGTCGCCAGACCAAGCGCCACGCCCGCTGCGAGCACACCTTGAAAAACCTTCATAGTTCCCTCCTCCCATCCATTCTGTAAGCGGTTTGATAAAATCGAAAACGGTTTGGATGACGAAAAGGTTGCAGAGGACCGCATTTCTGTCAAGCAGCAGAATCCGGAGCGGACCCTATTTACGCATTTCCGAACGTCTGAGCACGATAATTCAAAGGGTTATGGATTCATTTCGTTGTTGATCAGCATTTCGGGCTCGGTTTCGTTGCAGCATGCAGGAGTAAGAATTCAAACAAACTTGAAATCGGTTTGGTTTTCGTGCACCCTATATCTTGCAGCGTATCAAAGAACTCAGCCGACCAATTGTTAATCGCAGGGAAGCGGCTATAATCCGCCGCCTTGCCTGCCTGTATAATTCGAAAGCCAAATGAAGCTCCGTGAATTCGCCAAACATCTGGGCCTTTCGGCCACGACCGTCAGCCGGGCGTTGAGCGGCTATCCCGAAGTGGCGGAAAGCACGCGCAAGCGGGTGATGGACGAGGCTGTGCGCCTTGGTTACCGCCCCAACGTCAACGCGGTCAGGCTGGTGACCGGTCGCGCCGGTGCAATCGGTGTCGTGATGGGACGCAACAGCGAGTTTCATTTCGCCGAGTTCATGCGGGGCATGGCGGAACGGCTTTGCCAGGATGAAGTCGATATTCTTGTCAGCCCGATTGCCAACAACGGAACCGATGACGAAGTGCAACTGTGCAGACGGCTCGCCACCAGCCATCGCGTCGATGCTATCATCGTGACCTCTCCCAAGCCAAACGACGAGCGCATCCGCATGCTGCATGAACTGGGCATGCCTTTTCTCGTGCACGGACGTTCCGAAACCGGCATTCCGCACGCCTGGCTCGACATCGACAATGAAGGGGCGGTCTATCGCTCGACTGCCCATCTGCTCGATCTCGGCCATCGGCGCATCGCCATGATCAATGGCCGCTACGGCTTCACCTTCTCGCTTCACCGTGACGAAGGCTACCGCAAAGCCCTCGAAAGCAGAGGCATCGCCTTCGACCCAGATCTCGTCCAGCACGGCGATTTCACCGATGAAATCGGCTATCGTCTCGCCCGCAAGCTGTTGGAGCGCGACCCCCGCCCGACTGCATTCGTTGCCGGTTCCATGATGACCGCGCTTGGCATATACCGGGCGGCGCGCTCCTTCGGCCTGACCATCGGCAAGGATATTTCCGTCATCGCCCACGATGACGTCATCTCGTTTCTGAGCGCCGACAATATGGTCCCCTCGCTGACCGCGACACGCTCGTCCATGCGCGCAGCCGGCAAACGTTGCGCCGACCTCCTGATGGACATACTCGACGGACGCGCCGCATCCGATATCCATGAATTATGGCCGGTCGAGCTCATCCTGCGGGAATCGGCCACCCGCGTACCGGAATGGGCCTGAAAATATCGAATAGCTGACACGATTTGCCAGTTTCACGCTGCCGGTGTAGATTTGCCGTGCAACGCGGAATTGGCTCGGCGCTTGAAGAAGCGCACTCCGAAGCCAAACCGCGTTGCATGTGGTTTAAATCGGAGTACAAATTGCGCAGTGAACAATCTATTCTTCAACTATCAATAGCGGTTACTATTCTGGTTGCTGGTTTCGGCGTCGTCTTCGGCCTGTTATCCGGCTCATTTTCTATAGTATTCGACGGCGTTTACATGCTTGCCGACGCAGCCATGAGCGGACTTGCCCTTCTCGTCTCGCGTCTCATCGCACTCTCGGCCCTGCCGGAACAACCCCGCGGAAAACTGCGTGATCGCTTCACGATGGGTTTCTGGCATCTGGAACCAATGGTGCTTGGCCTCAACGGCATGATGCTGACCGGCGTCGCAATCTACGCCCTCATAAACGCTGTCGGCAGCCTGATGGATGGCGGACGCGACCTCGAATTCAGCTATGCGATCTTCTATGCCGTCGTGGCCCTGATCGCGTGCCTCGGCATGGCCTTGCTAGAAACACGCGCAAACCGGACCCTGAAATCGGATTTCGTCGCGCTCGACGCCAAAGCCTGGATCATGTCGGGCGGCATTACGGCAGCGCTTTTGATCGCTTTTTCGGTCGGCTATGTCATCGACGGAACAGAACTCGGCTGGCTGACGCCTTATATCGATCCCGCGGTTCTGGCGGTCGTCTGTCTTGTCATCATTCCGATGCCGATCGGGACGATCAGACAGGCATTGGCTGACATATTCCTCGTGACGCCTCTGGACCTCAAAAAGCACGTCGATGCCATTGCGGAACAGTTCGTCAGGCAGCACGGCTTTCTCTCATACCGCGCTTATGTCGCCAAGGTCGGCCGCGGCAAGCAGATCGAACTCTATTTCATCGTTCCGCCCAATCTTCCGCCCCGAAAGCTTGAGGAATGGGATGCATTGCGTGATGAAATCGGCGATGCGCTCGGGGGCGAAGGGCCGGACCGGTGGCTGACCATCGCTTTCACCACCGATGTGGAATGGGCAGACTGATCGGGAACCTTATTCGTTCGTCAGCGACAATTGTCGGCGCAGGCGCATCGTGCGGCTGTCGCCCGGCTGGCGAGGCAACCGGCTGAAGGCATTCAGGTAATTGGTCTTGGTGCGCATGATATGCGCTTCCAGAATTTCCCTCAGTTCCCCGGGCTTATCGGCCTCGGCGAGTTCGATGATGACGGCGTGGTCAGCAAAGGAGCGGGCGGGTTCGCCTTCGGCACCGATTGCCAGATGTGTCCGCAAGGCTGCGACACGTCCCAGAATGCTGTCATAGGCGCGCGCGAGATAACGATTGCCGCAGACCCGGAAGAACGCCAGATGGAACTCGGTGTCACAGCGCCCATAGGCGCGCAGATCGTCGTCGTCTATGGCCGCACGCATGAGATCGTACTGCTTCTTCAATTGTGAAACGAGTTTCTTGCGATTGCAGACCAGCGCCAGGCGCATGGCCTGATCTTCGAGGCCGACGCGAAAATCACACAGTTCGGCTATGTCTTCCTGCGTGGGCGTGAAAACATAGGTGCCGGACTTGGGAACGATGTGGACCAGTTCCTGCATCTGCAAAATGTTGAGCGCCTCGCGCACCGGCGTACGGCTGACATCGAAAGCCGCAGCGAGCATATCTTCGGAGAGGTTTTCACCGAATAGAAACTCCGCATCGACGATCGCACCGCGAATCCGTTCCGCGATGCTGCTTGCCAGCGACTTCTTGCTCTTGCCTCGAATCTCTCTCATGTCCGAATCTTACAGACGCCTTCTTGCGACGTATAGAGCGGTTGAAACCGCACTCGAATTACACTCGTGACGATAACGGGCCTGATCGAAGAACAGGCCCGTCACCCGGATCAGTCCCGTTTGGCTTTCAGGCTCATGCAGAGGAAGAAGCCGATTATCGGGAATATGGACAGGGCCAGCAGCGACAGCGAAAAGCTGTCGGTCGTGGATTTGACCCAGCCGACGAGATAAGGCCCAGTGAAGCCGCCAAGCTGCGCGAAGCCGTTGATGGCGGCAAGTCCGCCTGCGGCAGCCGCGCCCGACAGGAACTGGGTCGGCAGCGTCCAGAACACGCCCAGATAGGACCAGAGGAAGAAGGCGCAGACCGACAGGAGCACGAGGCTCAGGACCGGTGATGGAGACAGCGCACTGGCGGCAAGGAACACGCCGCCGAACAGACCCGCAATCGCCGTATGTATCTTGCGTTCACCGGTACGGTCCGAACTGCGCGAGATCACCACAAGCCCGATGGCTGCGAACACGAACGGAATGGCGGAAATAAGCCCCGTCTGGGCCGCGCTGTAATCGCCAAGGCTCTTGACGATCTGCGGCAGCCACATGATGACGCCATAAACAGCAATGCCGTTGAACATATAGACGAGCGTCAGAAGCCAGACGCGGTAGTCGCTGAAAACTTCCTTCAGCGAATGCCTTGTATCGGGTTGCTTGCCCTGATTTTCCCTGGCAAGTTCAGCCATCAGCCAGGCGCGTTCATCCGGGTTCAGCCAGTGCTTGTCCTTTTCCGGACTATCGACCAGATAGAAGAACGTCACGACGCCGAGGATCACGGCGGGAAGCCCTTCAAGAATGAACATTGCCTGCCAGCCATGCAGGCCGAAAAGCCCCTCGCCGGCATCCATCAGCCAGCCGGAGAATGGCGCGCCGACGACGATGGAAAGTACGGTTGCCGTCATGAACAGCGCCGTTGCGCGGCCGCGTTCCTTGGCCGGGAACCAATAGGTGAGATAAAGCAGAACGCCCGGCGCGAAACCGGCCTCCGCAACGCCCAGCAGGAAGCGCAGGATGTAGAACGAAACCGGCCCCTGCACGAAAGCCATGGCGCAGGACACGAGCCCCCACGTGACCATGATGCGCGCTATCCAGACGCGCGAGCCGAGCTTGTGCAGCATCATGTTGCTCGGCACTTCGAACAGCATGTAGCCGATGAAGAAGATGCCCGCGCCGACGCCGAACATATAGGGTGTCAGGCCGATATCGTTGTTCATGTGAAGCGCGGCATAGCCGATATTCACCCGATCGAGATAGTTGACGATGAAGCAGATGAAGCAGAACAGAACGATCCGCAGATTGAGCTTGCGAATGGTGCTGTCGCGCAGGTCGGGCGTTGCGCCGACCGCGCTCACAGTGGAATTGACCACGATATCCTCCCAGATCTCCGCCCATGTCCCAGCATGAGCGGCATGCAATAATCGTTGCGGAAGCTGTCACGCGGTAGTGCGCGCCTCCCGTTTGGAGCTTCGGCGGAAAGTTGACCGGACCAGTCGGACAGGGTTTCCCGAACGGACAACCCCGCACGGATGCCCATCGGCGCAATTCCGGTCATTGTCGCCTCGCTCCATTGCAATGATTAGCCCGGCAACAATCACTTTACAAGTAGCATACAAAATCTTGTACCTCAGATTGACAGATTGCCGCTCACATGGCTTTTAAAGTCACCGTCGCCATATGGTCGAGTCCCAGGGATTCTCATCGGCGATCCATGAGCGCGCTGCGGCGTTCGTTTTCGAGGAGGAGATAATTCATGACCGCATACAACGCCCCGCCAGCGTTCCCGACCGATTTCTTCGTGGACCGCGTGGTGCTCGTCACCGGCGGCGCATCCGGCATCGGCAAGGCGATTGCCGAAAAGCTCATCCCGCTCAAGGCGCGGGTCGTGCTTTGGGACGTGAACGGCGCGCGCCTTGAGGAAATGGCGGAAAGGCACGGCGAGCAGGTTCTGACGGCCCTTGTGGATGTTTCGGACAAGGCCGCGGTTGACCGCGCAGCGCAAGACATCGGCACCAGATGGGGCGGCATCGACCATCTGGTCAATAATGCAGGCATCATCGGCCAGCGCATGACCGTGAAGGATTTCGATGCGGACGAGCTGGACAGGGTTCTGGCCGTCAACCTGAAAAGCGTGTTCTACGTTTCCAGTGCTTTCCTCAACAATCCGGGAGCCAAGCCGAACAAATCCGTGGTGGGCCTTTCCTCCATCGCCGGGCGCACCGGCGGCATGGTCGGCAACATCGCCTATGCCACGACCAAGGGCGCTATCGCGTCCTATACCTATGCGCTTGCCAAGGAACTCGCGCCGGAAATCCGCGTCAACGCTCTCGCCCCCGGCGTGATCGACACGGAAATCCAGAAAGACGTGTTCGCAGATCCGGCCAACATCGCAAAGATGGCCGACCTCATTCCGCTGAAACGGCTTGGAACCGCCGATGAAGTTGCCGACGCGGCCATCTGGCTGCTGTCGCCGGGCGCGGCCTATATCACCGGCGTCGTGCTTGATGTTTCAGGCGGACGATAGAGCGGTTGCTGTTTTAACAGGATCGCCGGAGCCACTCTCACTATTTGTTTTGTCGCATTATCCAGCGCAAAACCGTTTCTCATTTTTTGCTGGAAATGTTCTAGGAGACGACGATGACACAGGCCAGGGCCCTGAAAAACCTCATCGAAACCGGCCGCATCGTTCAGGCGCCGGGAGCGCCTGATCCGCTGACCGCCCGCCTCGTGCAGCAGGCGGGATTTCCTGCCATCTACATGACCGGGTTCGGCGCGACGGCAAACCGTCTCGGCACGCCCGATCTTGGCCTTCTCACCCAGACCGAGATGACGACCCATGCACGGGATATGACCCGCGTGGTGGATATTCCCGTCATCGCCGATGCGGATACGGGCTATGGAGGCCCGGCCAATATCGTTCGCACGGTGGAGGAATATATCCAGTCCGGTGTGGCAGCCATTCATCTTGAAGACCAGATGGCGCCGAAGCGCTGCGGCCAGCTTGCCGGTATCCGGCTGATCCCGGCGGAAGAAAATGTGCGTCGTCTCAAATGCGCCATCGCGGCGCGGGCCGACAAGGACCTTCTCCTCATCGCCCGCACCGACGCCATGCCTGCGGCCGGAGCGGAAGAAGCCATTCGCCGCGCGAAAATGTATCAGGATACGGGTGTCGATCTTGTTTTCGTCGATGGCATCAAGACCATCGCGGAAATCGAAACCGTCGCCCGGCACGTCGAAGGACCGAAGGTCGTCAGCATTGTCGATGGCAACGAAACCGTGGCCCTGACAGCCGCCAATCTCGAACAGATGGGTTTCAATGTTGTGTTCTATGCGCTGTCCACGCTGTTTTCGGCAGTGAAGGCGGTGAGCGACACGCTGTCGGTGCTGAAACGTGACGGGACGCCGAAGGCCCGCGCGGGCGACATGATTACCTATCAGCAATATTGCGACATCGTTGACCTGAAAAAATTTCAGGATCTCGATGAGGAATATGGCTGGTCATAGCGCGATGAACGAGGCAGGCGACGCCTGCCTCCTCAGGCACTCAGTTTTTTCGCCAGAATGCGGTTGGATGCCCTTTCGACCGTGATTTCATAGTGATCGCTCTGCGTAACATCCGCGATCCTGCTCGGGCGAAAAGCAACAGCATTGATGCCGCCTTGGTGGCGCAGGCTGTCGAACAAAATCCCGAACTCGCCGCCCTTGCGCATTTCCTCGCCGAACTTCTGCGACGCGGCATAATCTGCCGGGTCGTAGACGGCAGGCAGCGCTGCCTGCTCACCACATATATCGACGAAATCCTCTTCCAGCTTGGCAGTATAGACCCGGAAGGTGCGGGCGAGACCGTCCTGCTGTGTCGCAACCGCTTCGCGACGCATGTGATGCGCAACCTCGATGACGGATGTGGTAAGCCGCGCTGCCGCATACCATGCGCCTAGCTCCGGCCCGTTGAAGCGCATGCCGCCTGGCGCGACATGGAGGAAAGTTGCCATGACGATGCTGGAATTGGGCCTGCCGAACACCCACTCCTCGCGGGGAAGGCGCTGCAATCGCTCGGCCAGAAGGCGATCATTCGTCCATCCCGCCAGCTCCATCACCGCTTCCAGATCGGCAGCCGTGGCAACCGTATCGAAGAGGCCGATGGGCGGAAAGCGCGACGGGATCAGGCGATAGCTCGGCTGCGGTGCAGGACTGCGCTTCACGAAAACACCACATCTTCATCGCGATAGGGCTTGAACGCGCGATCCAGTTCATTCGGCTCCATATAAAGCCCGCCGCGCGCCGCATCCAGAAAGCGGCGGACCGTCAGCAACCCGTCCTGAAGCCCGCTCGTCACCAGTTGCAATGGTGGATGTCCGCCAAAGACGCCAGCCTGGTTGGGTGTGTGCAGCCAGCGAATACCGGCCCTTTCATCGGGATAAAGCACCCCCAGCGCCTGATGTATGCCGAGCACTGCGGACAGGCGCATCAGCACATCAACATCGAGCGTGATATCGCGGCGCTCGCGTACCGCCTTCACCCAATTGTAATAGGTCGACCGGGAAGGCAGGCCCAGAACCATCAGTCGCTGCTGTTCGTCCAGCCCCCACAAATCGGCGATGGTCAGGAAGGTGCGGAGGCCCGGCCCGCTCAACCGCTTGCGCGAGTGAGGAGCAAAGCGGGCGGCATCGAGAATATCCGGTCCCTTGCCTATTTTGGTTTCCAGCATTGCCTTGTTTCGCGCCATGATTGCCTCCGATCGTCCAGATCAGAATATAGTCCAAATTTGGACTAATGCAACCTTACGCTGTTTTGCCCGGAGCGAAAGGCTCTATTCGGCGGCGATGAGAGCGGTTTCGGCAGCGATATCCGGCAGCGTATCGAAATGAACGGGACGCAGCGAGACATAGCCGTTGCGGATATCCAGGACGTGCGAATAGACATTCTGGCCGTTTTCCAGCAGCGGCAGCTTGTCCTCATGCATGATGCTGATGACGATGGCCTGCGGGCAGCGCGTCTTCAGCGCCTCATGGAACCGCGTCTTCGCAGCGGGATCGAGCGCCCCGGTCGCTTCATCGAGGAAGATGATCGACGGCTTGTGCAGGAGAATGCGCGCCAGCACGATTTTCTGCTTCTGGCCGCCAGAGAGGATCATGTCCCACGGCGCGCCATCGGCGTCCGCATCGTTCATGCGTTCGATGAATTCGCCCAGTCCCGCCTCGTGCAGGACGGCCGCGACAGCAAGGTCGCTGAAACGGTCTTCATCGGCAGGCAGGGCGACAAGCTGTTTCAGCGTTACGGAAGGGAACTTGGCCTCCTGCGTCGCATAAAGCGAGGTCGCGTTCTGCGGGTAGATGATATCGCCGGTCCCATAGGGCCACAGGCCGTTGAGCGCCTTCATGAATGAAGTTTTGCCGGAACCGGATTCGCCACGCATGTAAACCCAGTCGCCCGCGCGAATATTGATCACGCCGGAGCGCAGGAACGGTGCTTCACTGTCCGGCCCTTGCATAAGCGTGAGATTGCGCACGGACAGTCCGAAGCGCGGATGCTGTTGCGCGAAGGCGAAACGATTGATGCCCGACCGGCTGTAGAACTCCGCAGGCTCCTGAACATTCTCGATGGCCTGCGCGAGACCGGTCACACGGCCCGCATTGGCGCGGAGATTGGCAATCGCAGGCATGACCTGAATGAACCATGAGCAGTCATTGATCATCGCCGCGACAAGTTCAGCGCCGGTTACATAATTACGGAAACTGACGGAGCCGCTCATATAGGGCAGAAGGCCCGGAATATAGGCAACGATGCGGTTCGAGAGAAAGCCATAGGCCTGCGAGAAGGCGAGATAGGCGGCATCGAAGCGGTTGAGCCGGTTCCAAGTGCCGTCGACATCCTTGTACAGACGGTCGTTGACAGAGCGCTGCACTGCCTCACCGCCGGATGCAGAAATCTGGAAACTGCGGCGCAGCAGCGTCGTCCACTCACCACGATAGGAGCCTTCGGCTTTCTGGATGCCGAGATTGAGACGCTCCAGTCGCTTGCCGATCTTGATGGCGACCAGCGTGCCGAGCGGGACATAGACGACGATTGCCGCAAAGGCCAGAACGGCGCTGCCGTAGCTGCCAAGGAAATCCAGCCCCTCCACGTGGGTAGACATCTCGATCAGCTTCTGTCCGATGAAGAAAGCCGACAGGAACACGCCGACAATCCCCATGACGAGGCCAATGGCGCCGCCGGTCATTCCCTTGATCGACTCCTGCAGGCGCTGATCGATGTTGTCGGGCTGGTCCTTGCCCCTGCCCTGCTGCAAATGGAAATGCGTGTGCCTGCCGTTCAACAGCGCGGTGGAGAACTGGTCGTTCAGCCATTTGCGCCATTTGCGATGCAGCGTGGTGGACAGGAAATGGCGGGAGCCGACCAGCATCACGTCCTTTGCCAGCATCAGCAGAACAAGAATGCCCGCATTGGCGGCTATCGTCATGAGAGGGTGCTGCACAGGCGCAGTGTTGACATTGACGATGGAATTCATGAGGAGGCCCGAAGCCTCGGCCACCCACACGGTAGTCTTGCTCACGAAAGCCGTCATCAGAAAGATCGCGAGAGTAAGAACCCAGGCTTCCTTCCAGCGATCGGAGATCCAGTAGGCGCGCATCAGCCCCCAGAACGACGTCATGTCGGCTACGGCAGACCTCTCCCTTGCCTGCAAGGTTAGCTGTCTGGTCTGCCGCTTTTTGTCCAATCCACACCTCGTTCTGAAAACAGGATGATAACGCTTTGTAACATATTGCAACAAACTGTGGTTAACGGAATGTTAATAGTCAACACAAAAGCGGAGCACCTCATCGTGAACACGCGGGCGCGCCACAGCAACAAGCTGAAATCGTTAAGCTATCGGAAACCAAAATAATTTCGGAAAAGCGCCCGTCTCGCCCCGGAAATCCGGCATTTCCGAGGGATCACCGCTGATGATTCGACAGACGCGCCTATTGCGCCGCGAGATAGGCCTGCAGGCGCGGCACGACATAATCAAGGAAAACGCGGACCCGTTGCGGCAGCCGGGCGCCGCCCAGAAACACCGCGTGAACTTCCTCCGTGTCGTTCTCCACAGCCTCCGAGAGAACTTCCACCAATGCGCCGGAAGCAAGGTCGTTCCGCGCGTGATAGTCGCCGATCCGGGCGAGCCCCAAACCTGCGACCGCCATGCGCCGGACCGTTTCCCCGTTATTGGCCAACAGAGAACCATAGACCGCACGATCCACGATGCGGCCGCTTTCCTTCAGCGGCCAGACGGGCGCGGCGCGGCGAAAATTGAAACCGATGCAATTGTGCTCGGCAAGATCATCGACAGTCATGGGCGTGCCGCGGCGCTCCAGATAGGCGGGAGCCGCCACGATCTTGCGCCGGGCCGTGCCGAGCTTGCGCGCCATCATGCTGGAATTGGGCAGGGTGCCGATGCGGAAAGCCACATCGGTGCGGTCGAGATAAAGGTCGACCAGTTCGTCCGACAGGGAGAGGTCGATGACGATATTCGGATAAGCCGCGAGAAATTCCGGCAATAGCGGCTCCAGCGCCAGCGTACCCAGCGCCACCGAAGCATTGACGCGCACCGTTCCGCCGGTGCTTGCCGAACCCTGGGAAAGCTCGCGTTCGACCTCCTCGAAATCGCGCAGCAATCCCTGGCTGCGTTCGTAGTAAATCTGCCCCTCGCTCGTCAGCGACAGGCGTCGGGACGAACGTTCCAGAAGCCGCACGCTGAGCCGCGCCTCGATACGGGATATGAGCTTGCTGATGGTCGAAGGGTTCATGCGCAGGAGCCGGGCGGCCTCCGAGAAACTGCCTGCTTCCACGACCCGCATAAAAACCTGCATTTCGCCGATGCGATTGTCCATCGCCCGCTCCATCTGTGAAATCGTTTCACAGATAATGTGGATTCCGAGCGGATTTTCAAGCCCGCGCGATTGTCCTATCTGTGCAGCCGAGATCAGACCTGACCGAAAGCTGACTGGTACAAGGCTCTGAAAATTCATGGCCCGAAGCATGAGCCTCCCAAGCTCGCGCAACCGACGCGATACGCCGAAGGCCAACCGACAGGAGATGACATGAAAATCGTGAACGCACATGGCGCGGCCATACCCGCGCTCGGCTTCGGCGTTTTCCGCATGACGGATGCCGAAGTGGAAAGCGTTGTCCCGGCGGCGCTGGAAGCCGGCTTCCGCCATTTCGATACGGCGCAGATCTACCAGAACGAAGCGGCCCTCGGTCGTGCACTGGAAAAAGCGGGCGCACGGCGCGAAGACCTGTTCCTGACCACGAAAGTCTGGGTGGACAATTACAGCCCGGAAAAATTCGGCGCGTCCGTCGATGAGAGTCTCGACAAGCTGAAGGTCGATCAGGTTGACCTCCTGCTTCTGCACTGGCCCGCCGACAAGGTGGCTATCGCCGATCAGATCGACATGCTGAACGCGGTGCAGGCGGCAGGCAGGACACGCTTCATCGGCGTGAGCAACCAGAATGTCGCCCAGATGCGCCAATCCATCGAACGCAGTGCCGCACCCATCGTCACCAACCAGATCGAGGCACACCCCTATCTCGACCAGAATGCCGTGGCCGATGCCGCAAAAGCCGCAGGCGTTGCCATCACCGCCTATTACGGCATGGCAGACGGCGCAGTGCCGCGCGATCCCGCCCTGCAGGCCATCGGCGCCCGATCCGGCAAGACAGCCGCTCAGGTAGGCCTGCGCTGGCTGATCGAACGCGGCTTCATCGCGCTTTCCAAGACGGCCAAGCCTGAACGTGTCGCTGAAAATTTCGACATATTCGACTTTGATCTCAGCGCTGAAGACATGACGGCGATTTCCAAACTCGCCCGCCCCGATGGACGACTGGTCAGCCCTGCCGGACTGGCGCCCGTCTGGGACAATTGAAGAAATAACGGAGAATTTCAGATGAGTGCTGCAAATGCACAGGAAAGCGCAACGAACACGGCCGGTTTCAACTGGCCGCTTCTGGCGCTTGCAATCGGTGCCTTCGGTATTGGCACCACGGAATTTGCGCCCATGGGCCTGCTGCCGGTTATTGCCGATGGCGTCGACGTTTCCATTCCGACGGCGGGCCTTCTGGTCAGCGCCTATGCCATCGGCGTCATGGTCGGCGCACCGATCATGACGCTTGCCTTCGGGCGCTTTGGAAAGCGCACGGCGCTGATGCTCCTGATGGGCATCTTCACGGTTGGCAATATCCTTTCCGCCCTTGCGCCGGATTACTGGACGCTGCTTGCAGCGCGTCTGGTAACAAGCCTCAATCACGGCGCATTCTTCGGCCTCGGCTCCATTGTTGCAGCCAGCGTCGTGCCGCCTGAAAAGCGGGCGAGCGCCGTTGCCACCATGTTCATGGGCCTGACGATAGCCAATATCGGGGGCGTCCCGGCTGCAACCTGGATCGGCCAGCAGATCGGCTGGCGCATGTCGTTCGCCGGCACTGCCGTTCTGGGCCTGCTGGCCATCTCGGCACTCTGGCTTTCGCTGCCGCGTGGTGAAGCAGGCAAGATGCCCGACATTCGCCGCGAGCTTGGCGTGCTGATGCGCCCGACCGTGCTGATGTCGCTCGCGACCACCGTCATGGGTGCTGGCGCCATGTTCACGCTCTACACCTATGTAGCGCCTGTACTGGCCGACCGCACCGGCGCTTCGGAAGGTTTCGTGACGCTGGCGCTCATCCTCATCGGCGTGGGCTTCACGATTGGCAACGCGCTCGGCGGACGCCTTGCCGACTGGTCGCTCAATGGTGCGACGCGGATATTCCTTGCAGCACTTGCCATCATCAGCCTGGCATTGCCGCTGCTGCTGGGCAGCCATATCGGCGCTGCAATCGGCCTCCTCGCCTGGGGTGCTGCGGCCTTCGCCATCGTTCCCCCGGTTCAGACCCGCGTGATGCAGGCCGCATCGGAAGCGCCGGGGCTGGCATCGTCGATCAACATTGGCGCGTTCAACCTCGGCAATGCGGTGGGCGCGGCCCTTGGCGGCGGCGTGATCAGCGCAGGCTATGGCTATGCGGCCATTCCGGTCGCAGGCGGCCTGCTGGCGGCAGCCGGACTGCTGTTCACGCTCTCGCGCCGTCCGAAAGCGGCGCTGGCTCCATCGGCCTGCTAATCCAGCGTCCGCCGGAACCTTAACAGCGCCAGCGACGCAAACAGCACCACGAAGAACAAGAGGGCGTTCACCTCTCCGGCAATGTCGGAAAGGTGGGCGCCCTTCAGCATGACGGCGCGGACGATACGCAGGAAATGCGTGAGGGGAAAGATCTCCCCCAACGCCTGCGCCCAATCGGGCATACCCCGAAACGGGAACATGAAGCCGGACAGCATCAGCGAAGGCAGGAAGAAGAAGAAGGTAAGCTGCATGGCCTGCATCTGCGTGCGCGATGCTGTGGAAATCGTATAGCCGAGCAGGACGAGCGACAGGACGAAGATCAGGACACAGGTCAGCAGAAGCGCCAGCGATCCCACGAAGGGCACACCGAACAAAAGCTTGGCTGCGGCCAGCACCACCACGACCTGCACACCGCCGACGGCCAGAAACGGCAGCACCTTGCCCAGCATGATTTCGGCGGGCGTGGCGGGCATTGCGAGCAGGTTTTCCATCGTGCCGCGCTCGGTTTCGCGGGTCAGCGCCATGGCGGTCATCATCACCATGGTCATTTGCAGGATCACCCCCAGCAGGCCGGGAACGATATTGTATTGCGAAACGCCTTCCGGGTTATAGCGGCGGTGCACGACGACCTGTAGCTGCCCCCGCGCTGCATCGGCGGCTTCGGCTTGCTTGCCCTGTTCACGCAAAAGCGCCTGACCGGCGACGGTTCCGAGCGTGGAAATCGCACCGCTTGCCACCGACGGATCGGTCGCGTCAGCCTCGATCAGGATCTGCGGCTGCTCGCCCGCATCGACCCGCCTTGCAAAATCCGACGGGATCGTCACCACGAAGGAAACCGCGCCGCTGGCTATCAGCGCTTCCGCTTCGGCCGCACTCTGCACAACATGGTCGAAGCGATAGTAGCCCGTTGTTTCCAGAGCGGAAATCATGGCCCGCGTATAATGGTCCTGGCTTGTCACCACCAGAGCGCTCGGCAGGCTCTTCGGATCGTTGTTGATGGCAAAGCCGAAAAGCAGGAGCTGCATCAGCGGAACGACCAGCATCATGGCGAAGGTGATGCGGTCACGCCGCATCTGGATGAATTCCTTCACCAGCATCGCGCCAAGCCGCTCGAAGGAGAACCAGCCGTTCATTGCTCACCGCTCCGGGACGCCCTGTCTTTCGACATATTGTCCTGCGCATTGGCCATGAACTGGATGAACACATCTTCAAGGCTGGTTTCGCCCGCCTCGACGCTAATGCCCTCACGATGCCTGATCTTTTCCAGAGCCGCCTCGAGCTTCGCCCTGTCGGACCCTACGACATGCAGCGTCGCACCGAAAGGCGCAACCTGCTCGACACCCGGTTCGCCAGCCAGTTCGCGTGCCACGTCTCCAAGCCGGGGACCGTTGACGATAAAGGTCGTCAGCCCCGCCTTATCGATGACATCGCGGACCGTTCCCGTCGCCAACAGCTTGCCATAAGAAATATAGCTGATGCGGTGGCAGCGCTCGGCTTCGTCCATATAGTGGGTTGAAACAAGCACGGTCAGCCCGCCATCGGCCAGACGATGTATCTCGTCCCAGAAATCGCGCCGCGCCTTCGGATCGACACCGGCGGTCGGCTCATCCAGCAGCAGAAGCTTCGGCTTGTGCATGATGCAGGCGGCCAGCGCGAGCCGTTGTTTCCAGCCGCCGGAAAGCGTGCCCGCCAGCTGGTTTCCGCGTGATGTCAGGCCCAGTTCCTCAAGTGTCCGCGCCACATGGTCCTTCACCGGCTTCAACCGGTAGAGCCGCGCGACAAATTCGAGATTTTCGGCGATGGTCAGGTCTTCGTAGAAGGAAAAGCGCTGCGTCATGTAGCCGACTTCACGCTTGATCTTCAGTCCTTCCGTCCGAAGATCGAAGCCAAGCACCTGACCCTCCCCCTCGTCGGGCGTCAGCAACCCGCACATCATGCGGATGGTTGTGGTCTTTCCAGAACCGTTTGGCCCGAGAAAGCCGACAATCTCCCCCTCAGCCACCGACATGCTCACATGATCGACGACGGTAGCGTCGCCGAAACGCTTGACGAGACCTTTGACATCGATGGCGTTCGACATTGCCGCCTCCGCTTACCGGGGGGCCAGATCGACGTCCACGATCTGGCCGGGCTGGAGAGGCGACGCGGGATCGACGGGATGCGCCTCGACCAGATATACAAGCTTCTGGCGCGTTTCGAGCGAGTAGATCACCGGCGGCGTGAATTCCGGGTCGGGCGAAACATAGCTGACGCGAGCCTGCAAACCCGGAGCGCAGCCATCGCAGCGCACCGACAGCATATCGCCAACCCGTATCGCGGAAAACTTGTCCTCCGGTATGTAGACCTTCAGCTTTACCGCACCGTCGGGCAGCATGGTCAAAACCGGTGCGGACGGACCGGCAATATCGCCTGGATTGCGAATGACGTCGGTGATCCGCCCAGCCGCCGGGGCCTCGATCGTCCGCTTGGCCAGATGCCAGCGGGCGGAATCAAGCTGCGCTTCGGCACTTCTGACCGCATTTTCCGCCGCCTTGATCGTTTCCGGACGGGCGGGCAAGCGACCCACTGCAAGATTGGCCGTCGCCTGATTGATCGACGCTTCGGCCACCTCGACCTTGGTGGCGGCATCATCGAGCTGCGCCTGCGTCATCACCCCGCGCTTCGTCAGATCCTGCGTGCGCAACAGCGTCCGCCGGGCATCGTCGGCCTGTGCTTTGGCGGTCCTGACCGCCGCTTCGAGAACGGCGATTTCGTCGGGGCGCTTGCCGACCTGCAAATCCGCCAGTTGGGCGCGTGCCTGGGCCAGTGCCGCCTCGGCCTGCGCGACAGCGATCTTTGCGTCCGCGTCCTCCGTCTGTGCAATCGGCTTGCCCGGTTCGACACGGTCACCACGCCTGACGGCCACGGACTGAACCTGCGCCACTTCCAGCGGGGCAAGCTGCACGAACTCGCCCTCGACATAGCCGACAGCCAGAGGCTGTGCGCTGCATGCGGCGAAAAGATAGGACGCAAAAGGGAGAACACAGAGAAGGCTCATGACGACACCTCGCCGTTTTTCGCAGCGTCCTTCGCCGCAAGGATGGCCATCAGGTTCTGCCGCACAACTGCCGCCACCGCCCCGGCCTCTTCCGCACCCATCGCGGACCAGCCCATGCGCCGTTTCACCGCCTCGCGGCCAATACGGAAATAGATGACCTGCCCGAGCAGGGTGAAGATGAGAAGCCGCGTGCCTTCGCTTTCGGCGGGCTCGCCCGTTGCGACTTCCCAGATGGCACAGAGCCTTTTATGGGTCGGCTCGAATACGCCGGAATAGATGCGATCAAGCGCGGCCGTCGGATGCGCAAGCTCGCGAAGAAGAAACTGGACGATCTCGCCGGATTCCGGCTGCGCCACGATGAACTGCGCCATGCGCTCCACCGCCAGGGCAAGCATTTGCCGCGCTTCTTCCCTGGTCCCGGCGGAGGCGCCAATCACCCCGTAATGACCGAGAGCCTGACCGGCCACCCCCTGTATCGTCTCCACGATATAGTCCGCCGCCGCCAAACGAAGCCCTTCCTTGCCGCCGAAATGATAGGCGATGGAACCGATATTCGCCTTGGCCAGCGCAGCAATCTCGCGCGTAGACGTGGCATCGAAGCCCTTCGACCCGAAAAGCTGCAATGCCGCATGGATAAGCGCGGCGCGCGTCTGTTCGACCGACGGCTGCGGTTGCTCCTGCCCGATATTCTTCGATCTGCTCATATACCGATTTAATCAATCGATTGATTAAATGTCAAGCGATGCGAACAACGGAAGCCTGTTCGGGGGCCTGAGCTTCCGTTGTTCGCTGCGGCAAGCGGCGGAATAAAACCCGCCGCCGCCAGCCGGGTGGGACTTGGAGCAGTTCCATTTCACAAGGAACCGTGGCACCGCTACGCACTTTTGCTGGAAATGCTGTAGTTCAAACGCGGCCGTGTCAGCCGCGTATCCCGACATGCCGACCGACGGCAATCGGTGTCGGCATCTCCTGATGGGAATGGAACAACCGCTCAAGGGCTTCCCGGATGCCGGGCTTTGCCGCCACCGCTTTGCCCGCCTTGCTGTCGACATGCAGCAGCATCTGTTCCGCACTGGCAATTTCCGCATCGCCTCGCCGCAGGCTGTGAAAGACATGGGCGCGCTTCTCGTCGAAGGAAAGCAATTGCGTTTCGACATGCAACTCGTCGCCCGCCTTCGCCTCGCCGCGATGCATGATATGGGTTTCGACCGTATAGTAGCTGTGACCGGATTTCAGATAGGCGTCATCTACGCCGATATGCGCCAGAAACCTGTCCGTCGCCTGCCCGAACACGTCCAGATAACGATGCTCGGTCATGTGTCCGTTATAGTCGATCCATTCGGGGATCACACGTGCATCGAGAAGCCGAAGCGGGCCGGAACCCGCATCGGGGCGGTCCGCCGCCGTCTCAAGCCGCGCGGTATAGTTGTTGAGAAGCGCGCCCGCCCCCCAGCCCTTGCCCTGCTGCTGTTGCGACAGAGCCCGGATGATCGCAACAAGGTTTTCGTCGCGAATCCGCTCCAGATCGCGGATGGAAAGCCCTTCATTCTGCGCGTCCGACTGATCGGCGATGCGGTCAATCAGGCTGTCATCGAGGTCGGGCACATCCGTCAGTTTCGTCCATGGCCATTGCAGCGCAGGACCAAATTGCGCGAGGAAGTGCCGCATGCCTGCCGGGCCGCCGGCAATACGATAGGTCTGGAAAAGCCCCATCTGCGCCCAGCGAAGCCCGAAGGAATAGCGGATGATGTCGTCAATCTGCTCCACCGTGGCGATACCGTCGCGCACGAGCCACAGGGCCTCGCGCCACAGCGCTTCCAGAAGCCGGTCTCCGACGAAAGCGTCGATTTCCTTTTCGAGCACGACCGGCTCCATGCCGGTCTGGCGATAGAGTGCGGAAGCCCTTTCAATCGTTGCCGCCGCGGTCTTTTCGCCGGGAACGAGTTCCACCAGCGGCAGCAGGTAAACGGGGTTGTAAGGGTGGGCAATCAGCAGGCGCCCGGGATGCCGCAACCCGGCCTGCAACTTGCTCGGCAGGAAGCCGGAAGTGGATGACGCGATCAACGCATCGTCTGAACAGGCGGCCTCGATCTCGGCCATTACGGCAAGCTTCAGGTCGAGGCGCTCGGGCACACTTTCCTGAATGAGCACGGCCCCTTCAACCGCCTCCGCCAGCGAAGCGGAAATGGACAGCCGCCCCTCCTGCGGAAGGTGCACGGTTGTCAGCGCCGCCAGCGCCTTGCGCGCATTGTCGAGAATATGTTCGGTCGTCGCCCTGGCGTCCGGCGACGGATCGTAGACGGCAACATCGAAACCGTTGAGCAGAAAGCGTGCGGCCCAGCCGCTGCCGATGACACCGCTGCCGATACAGGCGATCTTGGGAGGATGGCTGTTCATGGATATCACCAGCGCTTCGTAAGCTTGAGTTTTTCGCGGACTTCGGCAGGCGTCAGGACCCTGGTTCCCATATTGACGGCGATGGCCTTGGCCCGTTCGACCAGATCGCCATTGGACGCCAGAACGCCCTTGTCGAGCCAGATATTGTCTTCCAGTCCGACCCGGATATTGCCGCCTGCCAGCACGGCAAGCGCTGCATAGGGCAACTGATTGCGGCCAATGGAGAATGCCGAGAAAATCCAGTTGTCCGGCAGGTTGTGGAGGATCGAAACCAGCGTCGCCAGATCATCGGGCGCGCCCCACGGGATGCCCATGCACAATTGCACCAGAACCGGATCGTCAAGCAGGCCCTGCTGCTGCAGCCATTGGGCAAGCGGCAGATGGCCGGTATCGAAGATCTCGATCTCCGGGCGCACGCCGAGCCGCTGTATCTGCGCGGCCATTTCCTTGAGCATGGCGGGCGTGTTGGTCATCACATAATCGCCCTCGCCGAAATTCATCGTGCCGCAGTCGAGCGTGCAGATTTCCGGCAGGAGTTCAGCGACATGGGCGAGCCGCTCCGTCGCGCCCGCCATGTCGGTCTTGGCGGCATCCGGCGGCAATGGCGCTTCGGAGGAGCCCAGAACCAGATCGCCGCCAACGCCTGCGGTCAGGTTCAGCACGATATCGACACCGGATGCCCGGATGTGATCCACCACCTCGCGGAACAGTTCCAGCTTGCGCGACGGTTCGCCCGTCTCGGGGTCGCGAACATGGATATGCGCGACGGCGGCGCCCGCCTCGGCACTTTCGATGGCCGCGTCCGCGATCTGGCGCGGCGTGACCGGCACCTTGTTCGAGCGATGCGTGGTGGCTCCGGCGCCGGTGACGGCAGCGGTGATGAATATTTCGCGGGCAGGCTTTAAAGGCATGTTCGTTTCCCTCAATTTTCACTGAGCTTGACAGGTCCCGAAATGCCGGGATTATCATTTTACGAAATCTATTTGGCGAAGAGCGAAGAGCGAAGAGCATGATCTTTGAACCGTCGGACGAAGAACTGACCGTTACGCTGCTTGTCCTGCCGGATTGTTCGCTGATGTCGCTGGCCGCGACGCTGGACCCGATGCGCGGCGCCAACCGCGTGACGGGCCGCTCGCTCTATCGCTGGCGCGTGGTCTCGCCGGACGGCAGCGATCCGGTCACGTCGAGCGGCCTCAAGGTTTCGGCGGACGGAAAATTCGAGGCTGGCGCGCAGGACATCCTCATCATCGTCAGCGCCTTTCACGCATTGGAACATGCGACGCCGAAGCTTCTCGCCATGCTGCGGCAGGCTGCCAAGCAATCGAAGCTCATCGTGGGTGTGGAAGCCGGATCATGGGTCCTGGCAAAGGCCGGATTGCTCAACGGCCGCAAGGCAACCACGCACTGGGAAGACCTGGAAGCATTTTCGCAGCGCTTTCCCGAAGTCGAAATGCAATCGGATCGCTGGGTGCGGGATGGGGCACTTCTGACGACCGGGGGTGCGGCCCCGGCGCTCGACATGATGCTGGCGCTCATTCGCGCCCGCCATGGTTACTCAATCGCGCTCGATGTCGCGAGCCTCTACGTCTATGATGAGGTGAAACAGGCTTCGGATGCGCAGCCGCTGGTCTCCCTCGGGAGATTGCTCAATCGCGAGCCGCGACTGGCCGACGCGATAAAGATCATGGAAACCCACATAGATCGCCCGATCCCTGTGTCGAGCGTGGCGCGCAGGCTGGGCCTTTCGACGCGCAGTCTCGAATTGCTGTTTGCCAATGTGATCGGCCAGTCACCGGGCAACTACTATCTGTCGCTCCGGCTGAAAGCTGCCCGGCGGCTGATCCTCGACACCCGTCTTTCCATGGCCGACACAGCAGAACAGACCGGCTTTTCGTCGATCAGTTCGCTGTCCCGCGCCTTCAAGCGGCATTTCGGTCAGTCGCCGAGCAAATTGAGGCAGTAAACGACTTACAGACCGAGACCCGACTTTACCGCAGCAAGCGCCGGCTTGCCGTCGGTAGTGGTCACACCGTCGAGCCATGCATCGAGCTGCGCCGGGTTGTCCTTGATCCATTTCGTGACGGCATCCTTGGCTTCCATGCCGTCGTTCAGGATCATGTTCATCATCGTGCTTTCCATCTCCGTGCTGAATTTCAGGTTCGACAGGAAGCGCGAGACATTGGGGCAGTCGGTTGCATACCCCTTGCGGGTCAGGGTCTCGACGGTGGCCGCACCATCGTCCGGCCCAAACAGGTTTTCGCCATTTTGCAGATAGGTCAGCTTGTAGCGAATGTTCATCGGATGCGGCGTCCAGGCGAAGAAAACGACAGGTTCATCCTTGCGCACCGCATTTTGAACCTGCGAAAGCATGGCCTGCTCGCTCGATTCCGCCAGCTGGAAATCCTTCAGGCCGAACTTGTCCTTCTCGATCATCGACTGGATCGTGGCATTGGCGCTGCTGCCAGCCTCAATGCCATAGATCTTGCCGCCAAGCTGATCCTTGAATTTGGCTATGTCGGCGTAGTTCTTGATGCCGAGATCCTTGCCCGTGGCGGCAAGACCGATCTTCGCGCCCTGAAGGTTCACACCGGCCTGCTCGACCTTTTTGCCCTCGATATAGGGTTTGCGCGCTTCCTCCTGAAGCGGCATCCAGTTGCCGAGGAAAATATCGATCTGACCGTTTTCCAGCGACTGGAAGGTGACAGGCACGGAAAGAATAGTCGTTTGCGGCTGATACCCGGCTTTTTCCAGCAGCAGGGAGGCAAGCGCCGTCGTTGCGGTAATGTCGGTCCAGCCGACATCGGAGAATTTGGGTGACTTGCAGGCTTCGCTTTCGGCAGCCTGCGCCTGCACGCTGGCAAGGCTGGCGACGCTGGCTGCAAGCAAAAGAAGTATGCGTTTCATTATCTTCTCCCCTTTGTTTTTATTGAGAACAACATGATAGGGGAAACAGGAAATACCTCTTCGCAATATACGCAATCATCTTTGCGTTTTGCGCAGCCTTTGGCCCTCAACCGTCCGGGCAGGTTTGGAAAAGCTGCCCAAAACCGGGACGAAATTTACCTGCCCGCACCATATTGCGCGTCGCTGACATGCTCCATCCAGTCCACGACCTTGCCGTCGAGCTGTTCCTGAATGGCGATATGGGTCATGGCGATGTTGGCCGATGCGCCGTGCCAGTGTTTCTCGCCGGGCTCGAACCAGACGACGTCGCCGGGCCGGATTTCCTCGATCGGCCCGCCTTCACGCTGCACGAGGCCAAGCCCGGCAGTGACGATCAGGGTCTGGCCAAGCGGATGCGTATGCCATGCCGTGCGAGCGCCGGGCTCGAAAGTCACGGTCGCCGCCGCCGCGCGCCTGGCATTGTTTGGAGAGAACAGCGGATCGATACGGACATTGCCCGTAAACCAGTCGGCTGGGCCTTTGCCGGAAGGATCGGTTCCGTTTCGCTTGATATCCATGGCGCGTTTCCTTTCGAATAAGAGAGACGCACCATAAATCAAGTCCGCGACGAGATCAGCGCCTTTTGGCGGGGTGCGCCTGCAAAATCACGTTATGCCGTTTTTCAAGCTCGACGTTGACCGCCTCGATTTCCCGCGCCTTGCGCGCATCGTCCCAGCCGAGTTCCCGCGCAACAATGCTGGCGATCGCAGCGAGATTGCTGGTCGTCAGCGCCCCGTCGATGGCAAGGGTCGTGCGCCGCAGTACGACATCCGCCAGGTGCACGACGAGTTCGTTGCGCGCGATCCATGCGATCTCCGTCGCGCTGATCGTTTCGGTTTCCGGCAACATCGTTACCGAGGCCCCGGCTTCCTCGCGGAGGATGGGCAGGGCCGTCGTGCCATAGCGCTTCAACAGGGTCTCGACCCGTGCGGCGGGCAACCGAGTTTCGGTGGCATATTTCGTCACCCAGGCCTTGCGGGCGCGATCATCGGCAGGATAGTCCCTGCCGCCACCAATGGCGAGATTGCGCGTGGACACCTGCCGGGTCTTGCCGAACCGGGTCAGAACCTTGTCGGCCACTTCCTCGGCAAAGCCCCGGAACGTTGTCCATTTGCCACCGACCAGCGCAATGATCGGGAACGGACGTTCGCTGTCCGGCTCGATCACTGGCGCGGAATGATCGCGGCTGATCAGGCCCGGTTCGGAAGCGTTGGACGCCGGAAGCGGGCGGATGCCGCTATAGGTATAGACGATCTGGCTGCGGTCGAATTTGAGCTTCGGCAGCAGCGAACGCAGGCTGTCGATGAAATAATCGGTCTCGTGATCGTCGCAACGTACATTGTCGGGATCATCGGATGGAATGTCGGTGGAACCCACCAGCGCCAGACCATGATAGTCGTAGACAAGGCAGATGCGCCCGTCATCCGCCTCGAAATAGATCATCCGCCCGTTAAGGCTCTTCACCAGTTCGGGGTGGTCGACAAGAATATGCGAGCCCTTGGTGCCGCCGATCATCTTGGTCGGTTTCCCGAGCGCGGCATTGACCCGGTCGATCCATGGCCCGGCCGCATTGATGACCAGCTTTGGCCTGACGGCGAATTTCGCACCGTCCGGCCCCTCGAAGCCCACCACGCCGTTTTCAGCGGAAATGAGCGTCATGAAATTGGCGGCAGCGCTTTTCGGACTGGCGCGCAGGCCGTCGCTCACGAGTTCATAGACCAGACGTTCCGGCTGGCTGACCTTTGCGTCGTGATAGATGCCGCCTGCCACGATTGCGGGCGTGATATAGGGCATTTCCTTCGTCGCCGTTTCCTTCAGCAGAAAACGGTGACGCGGCATGACGCGTTCGCGCGCGCCGAAATAGTCGTAGAGCGCCAGACCGATCTTGATCAGCACGGCGCCACGGCTGCGCGGCGCGGTCGTGGAACCGAACAGGGTGCGCAGCGCCGCCGTGATGCCCTTGGTCCATGAAAAGACGGGAATGAAGGTCGGCAGAGGCTCCACATTGTGCGGCGCGTTCTTCAGCAGCAGATTGCGCTCCAGCGTGGACTGCGCCACAAGACCGAACTCTCCGGTTTCCAGATATTTCAATCCGCCATGGATCAGCCGCGACGGGGCGGCGCTGGTGCCGGAACCGAAATCCGCCTTGTCGACGATCAGGCAGTTCACACCCTGCTCGCTTAGATCGCGAAAGAGCCCTGCCCCGTTGACGCCCGCACCGAGAATGAGCACATCCACGCCTTCGGCCTCAAGCTGTCCGATGCGGTTCTTCATCTGGGCCAGACTTACGAAATCATTCATGTCACTGTCTCTCTGGGCGAAGGACGCCCTTCATTTCAATCCGTGAGGGCTTCGATCTTCGGCCAGATCGGCCCGAGTGCCGACGCGATTTCCTTGAACAGCTGATAGCGCGTCTCATAGAGCGCGCTCCGCTCCGCATCCGGCTGATAGGTGCGGCCGATGGCATCGAGATCGCGCGGGTCGTTGTAGACATCGGCAAAGACACCGGCGCCCTTGCCAGCGCACAGCGCCGCACCCCATGCTGCCGCTTCATCCGTATCCGTCACCGTAACGGGCATGCCGAGCACATTGGCGAACATCTGCGCGAAAGCCGGACTGCGCGACACGCCACCCGTAAGCCGCGCGGCGGAAATCGCAAATCCGTCCTTCAGATGATCGACATGGATGCGGTGGTTGAAAGCAATGCCTTCCCACACAGCGCGCAGCATGTCGCCCCGATCCTGCCAGCCACGCAGACCGAAAAACGCGCCGCTCGCCATCGCCCCATAGGGCGAGCCGAAAAGATAAGGGTGGAACATCGCCGTCGAAGGCTTCGCCAGTGCCGAATCGATTTCCGGGCGCAGCATGTCGTGGATTGATCGCCCTGTTTCCTCCGCCTCGCGGCGTTCCGCCGGGCAGAGCTTGTCGAGGAACCAGTCATAATTGGCCGTCGATGCGGGCGAGATCGACATGTTGTTCCATTCGCCCGGCGCAATGCCGTTGCGGCAGAACCAGCTCTTGTCGACACGCGGTTCGGACGACAGCGTTTCGTTGATGGAATAGGTTCCGGCAACCACTGCAACGGTTCCGATGCCAAGCCCGCCCACGCCGAGCGCGGAGGCCGTCACGTCATGAAGCCCGCCGACAACCGGCGTACCGGCAACGAGACCGGTGCGCTTCGCGCATTCAGCCGAGACCTTGCCGACAATCTCATCGGAGCGCGACATGGGCGGCAGCGCGTCCCAAAGCGCATCGAGCCCGAACAGAGCGAGCGCTTCCTTCGAGTATTCCTGCGTGTTCACATCGGTAAAGGAGGTGGAGGCTTCGGTGCGATCCGTGCCCACGTCACCGGTGAGACAGAAGCGCAGCCAGTCCTTGCAGGCGATCACATGGGCGATGCGGCGGTAGCGTTCCGGCTCGTTTTCCTTCACCCATGCCAGAATGGCCGATGGCGCCGACGCATGGGGCAACTGGCCGGTAACGGCGATGGCGCGGTCCGCGACCGGGCTGTTCACCCAGCGCTCCGCCACATCCACGGCGCGGCTGTCGAGCGAGAGGATACCCGCGCCGAGCGGCCGGCGATCCTTGTCGAGCATATAGATGCCGTCGCCATGCGCAGTGGTGGCGATTGCCAGAACGTCGGAAGCTGGACGTCCGCTTTTGGCGATGGCTTCGGCAATCGCATCGGCGGTCGCATTCCAGAATTCATCCATGTCGCGTTCGACATGGCGCGGGCGCGGGAACGATTGCGCAACGCGGCGGCGCGCAACGGCAAGGGTGGTTCCGTCAACGTCGAACAATACGGCTTTGGTGACGGTGAGGCCGCTATCGATTCCGAGCAGAGAAGGCATGTATCGTATTCCTGATAAATATGCTGAGGCTAGTCCGGCCTGCCGCCTGTCCGGGCGCGCGCAACGACGACATTGATGCCTTGCGCCTCCATGCGCTCGATATGCGCAAAGGGCGTGTTCTCATCGACGATGACGACATCGAAATCGGTCAGGGCCCCGAAATTGTGCAGGGCGCGGCGCTCGAACTTTGTATGATCGGCCAGCAGGATGCGTTTGGCGGCGCAATCCAGCATGGCGCGCTTGGTCTCCACCATTTCCGGTGACTGGTGGAACAGAAGATCATCCGTGATCGCGGCAATCGATATGAAGGCCACATCGGCGCGAAGACGGCGAATTTCGTGGATGGTCATGCCGCCGACGAAGGCGTTGCACCAATTATAGAGCTGGCCGCCGAGACCGAGCAGCGTCACGTCCTTCATGTCGCGCAGTTCGTTCATCAGGATGAGCGAATTGGTGATAGCGGTCAGCGGCCCCTTTTCGGCCAGGTGCGGCACCATTTGCAGGACGGTGGTGGAATCGTCGAAGAAAATCGCCTGGCCGGGTTCGACGAACTGCATTGCCGCTTCGGCGATCAGTTTCTTTTCTTCCGACTGGCGGGTGACGCGATAAAGATCGCTTGCCTCGATCAGGCTTGTCGGCGCCGCCGACACGATGCCGCGCGACTTGCGAAACAGGCCGCGGCTCACCAGTTCATCGACGTCGCGATGCGCCGTCATCAGGCTGATGCCGAACCTTTCGGTCAGGTCCTCGATCCGCATCGAGCCTTCAGCCATTACAGTTTCCGCAATCTGCTGGCGCCGGACGAGCTGACGCGCATGCCGACTGTCATTCGGCACCTGCTCCGCCATAAGCTTGTCAATGCTTGCTTTGTTGCTCACTGCCATGCCCGTCACTTGTCCCCTTGCTTGCGCGTTCCGAAAGCTCCGGAATCGCCTGATAGGCTTCATATTGCGCGGTCTTCAGCCCCAAAATCCAGCGAGTGATTGCATGGGACTTTCTTGAGGAGAGGGACTTCTGGAAATACGCATCCCGGAAGCGGCTGGGCTGCCGGGATGCGCCTTGTTCAAACCTTACTGTTCGAGAACGAACGGCGAGGTGTACTTGTCGACATTGTCCTTGGTGATCAGGATGCAGTCGAAGAGCTGCTTTTCCTGATCGACGCCGGTCTTGCCGGTCTTGATGAAGTTGTCGGCCTGCTTGACGGCAGCTTCCGAGAACACGGCAACCGGCTGCAGAACGGTGTACTGCAATTCACCGGCCTTGATGGCTGCGACCGCATCCGGCGAACCGTCGAAACCGCCGACCTTGACCTGATCGAGCTTGCCGGCCTTCTTCAGAGCGGCAATCGCGCCCAGAGCCATTTCGTCGTTACCGGAGATGACGCCGATAATGTCCGGGTTGGCCTGAAGCAGGGCCTGCATCTTGTCGTGGCCCTGGGTACGGTCCCAGTTGGCGACGTCCTTGCCGGCCTTCACCAGATCGGGATACTGCGACAGAACGGTATCATAGCCGTTCGAGCGCGTTGCGGCGTTGTTGTCCGACGGCGAACCGAACAGTTCGACATACTTGCCCTTGTCGCCAACGCTTTCGACCCACTGGGTCGCGCCGAGGGCTGCGCCCTGCGCGTTGTTGGAAACGAGCTGCGCCTTGGCCAGGCCTTCCTGGTTGATTTCCGCATTGACGAGGAAAACCGGGATATTGGCGGCGATTGCGCGCTTGACCGCACCGACCGAACCGTCCGCATTGGCCGGATCGAGAATGATGGCCACCGACTTGTTGGTGATAGCGGTGTCGATCAGGTTGCTCTCGGTGTTGGTGTCGCCCTTGTGGCCACCGACAACAGCCTTGTAGCCGAGACCTTCGGCGGTCTTCTTGGCGATTTCACCTTCGGTGAACCAGTACGGGTTGGACGGATCGTTGACGATGATCGTCATCAGTCCTTCGGCCCAGGCCGTGCTGGCGATGAGAGGCAACGCTGCCGCAGCGGCGAACAGAACGCGCATTCCCTTCTTGAACATGGTCTCACTCCCTTAACATTTTTCGTTTGCGTTATGCCGGTTCCCCGGCGGTACTTATTTCCATCAGGCCGTTTTCGAGATCATGCGCCTTTCCGGAAACCTTTCGATACGCCCGAATTTCAGCGGCCCCACCCGGAACGGTGGGCAGAGCCGCTTTCGATTATCGCCGGGAGTATTGAATGCTGTTGAGCAGAACCGCGAGCACGATCACCGCGCCGGTAAAGACGGTCTGCCAGTAGGAGGACACGCCGATGATCACGAGGCCGTCGGAAAGGAAACCGATCACGAAGGCGCCGAGAAGCGTGCCCTGTATAGTACCGCGCCCCCCAGTGAGCGCAGCGCCACCGATAACCACGGCGGCGATTGCCGTGAGTTCGTAGGTGGTGCCTGCCGTCGGGCCTGCCGACGTCAGCTGCGAAGCAAGGATCAGACCGGCGATCGCAGCGCAGATGCCGGAAATGACATAGACCGACACCTTGACGCGCTTGACCGGCACGCCGGACAGTTCAGCCGCACGTTCATTGCCGCCCGATGCATAGAGCCAGCGGCCGAATGCGGTGCGGTTGAGAACGATGGCGCAGATGATGGCGAGAACCACCAGAACCAGAACACCGATCTGCACGCCGAACAGCTTGTTGAAGCCGAGCCAATCGAAGCCGGTATTGCCAAGCTCCGGCCGTCCGCCGAGATTGTTGTAAGTCAGGCCATTGGTCATCAGCAGCGCCACGCCGCGCGCGCAATAGAGAACGCCAAGCGTCGCAACGAAGGCTGGAACCCGCAGATAGGCAATCAGCACGCCATTGATCGCGCCGACGAACGCGCCAAGCGCACAGGTGATGATGACGACCGCCCATACCGGGAAATAAAGAATGACGCCGAAATGCTGCAAGGTGACGCCCTGCATCAGGAAACCGGCAACCACGCCCGCCAGCCCCAAAGTAGAGCCGACCGAAAGATCGATGCCGCCATTGAGGATGACGAGCAGCATGCCGATGGCAAGCAGGCCGAATATCGCCACATGCGACGACATGGTGAGGAAATTGTTGACCGTGAAATAATTCGGCGAAAGAAACGAGAAAACTGCAATGATCGCAATCAGCGAAAAGAACGCGCGGCCTTCGAGCAGCAGGTGCACGAGGCTGGTCTTTCGCTTCGCGCCGTTCGGAGCGGCTGTTTCCTTGTTGGTGCTTGTGACTGACATTCTATCAGTGCTCCATAACTATTCTTGAGCGTTTCTAGGAAAGGGGCGCTGGAACCGCTCTATCTATTTGTTTTTACGCATTATCCTACGCAAAACCGCTTCGCACTTTTGCTGGAAATGCTCTAATGACCGACCATGGCTTCGCCCGAGGCGGCCATGATCTTCTCCTTGGACACGTCCGATCCGAATTCGGCGGAGATGCGTCCACGGTGCATGACGATGATACGATGAGCGATGCTGAGGCATTCGCCGACTTCCGAGGTCGTATAGACGACGGCCAGGCCCTGCTTCGCCTTTTCGGCCAGAAGCTTGAACACTTCCGCCTTCGCGCCGATGTCGATGCCGCGGCTCGGCTCATCGAGCAGGATGACTTCCGGCTCGGTCGCCAGCATCTTGCCGATCACGACCTTCTGCTGGTTGCCGCCGGAAAGCGAACCGATTGCCGCTTCGCCGCCATCGGTCTTGATGTGCACATTCCGGATCGACTGATCGACAATCTGTTTCTCGCGTTTGCGCGATGTGAAAAGGCCCTTGGTCATCTCGGCGATGCTGGCGAGCGACAGGTTCTTGCCGACCGTCATCGTCTGCACGAGACCGTCGCGCTGGCGATCTTCCGGCACCAGCACAAGGCCCCGCTCGATGCGCTGCGCGATGGTGAGGCCGGAAACGTCCTGCCCTTTCAGGAGCACGCGTCCCCCGCTAGCCTTGAGACGACCGGCAACGGTTTCCAGCAATTCCGTGCGACCAGCCCCCATGAGGCCGTAGATGCAGACGATTTCACCGGCGCGCACATTGAGCGACATGCGGTCGACCAGCGAAAAGCCTGCGCCGCCCGGATCGGGAACGGTCAGGTTTTCGACAGAAAGCGCCACATCGCCCCATTCATATCCGGTGGGCGGCGAGCCGAGATCGAAGTTCTCGCCGACCATGTTGCGCACGATCCATTCCAGATCGATTTCCTCACGCGGCGCATAGGCAGTCATCGTTCCGTCGCGCAGCACAACCGCATGATTGGTGATCTGCAGCGCTTCTTCCAGATGATGCGAAATATAGACGATGGCGACGCCACGCGCCGTCAGGTCGCGGATGACCTTGAACAGGACTTCCACTTCCGAGGCGCTCAACGCCGAAGTGGGCTCATCCATGATGAGAATGCGCGAATTGACCGAAAGCGCGCGGGCGATTTCCACCACCTGCTGCTGGCCGAGACGCAGTTCCTCGACCGGCGTCAGCGGGTCGATGTCTTCTTCCAGTTCGGCCAGAAGCTCGCGCGTCAGCCGTTCTTCCTCGGCAAAATCGACGCCGGTGGCGGTGCGGATCTCGCGTCCCATGAAGATGTTGTCGCGCACATTCATGTTGGGCGCGAGGCTCAGCTCCTGATGGATGATCGAGATGCCGTGGTCGCGCGCTTCGGTGGACGAGTTGAACGTCACCGGTTCGCCGTCGAGAATGATCGTGCCGGAAGTCGGCTGGATGACGCCGGACAGCACTTTCATCAAGGTGGATTTCCCGGCGCCGTTTTCGCCGAAAAGCGTCGTGACCTGACCACGGCGGATTTCAAAATTCACGCCTTTCAGGGCATGAATGCGACCGTAGGATTTGGCGACGTTATGCGCGGCAAGAACGACATCGCCGTTTTTGCCTTCGATTTTGGGAGCGGTGCTCATTTCACTTCGAGCCCCACAGGCGTGACGAGCCAGTTCTTGGGATTGACCAGCTTGAACACGCCGACAACCGAAACGGTCTTGCCCGTCAGGTTTTCTACATCGACGCCCGAAAGCACCTGCTTCTTCATCTCGTTGTTCAGCGCCGAACCGGCGTTCTGATATTCGATCTGGTTCTTGAACTGGCCGAACTGGATTTCGCCGGTGGCATCGCGCAGGTCCGTGCCGTTGACGGCGGGGCCGGTCTGGATGCGGATCGCCATGCCTTCCGGCAGGCCTTCAACCTTCACGACATTGTAGTTGGACTTGCGCTCTTCCACGACGCCGGTGAACTTGACCGGGATGACCGGATTGACGTCGCCCACGCCATATTTCTTTCCGGCTGCAGCCTTATCGGCAGCGAGAGCCGTTCCGACTTCCACGGCATCGACGGCGCGCTGCTCGACGCTGGCCTTGACCTTGGGAAATTCGGTTGCGCCATAGGCATCGGGAGAGAAAGCCTGCTGGCGCACATCGGAATCAGACCCGATCTTCACGACCTTCGTGTCGAAAGCAATCGCGCCGACAACCACAACCGCAGCGATCACGCTCCAGACGATGGCGCGGCTCAGCTTGGCGGGTTTTTGTGAAACTTGACTGGTTTGTGCACTCATTATCAAACGCCTTCAGCAATTCTGCCGGATTGTCGTTATAGAAACAGAAGATGCGGCTGAATTCAGACCGCCCGGAGATCATCCTCGACCATCACGCCTGCCGGGTAGGCGAAAGCCTCCGCGAGAGCGGTGCAAGATGCGGCAGACGAGATCATGATATCCTCCACGTGAATTCCAGGGCCCCGCTCCTCCGTGCATCCTGGAACAGATGCGCCGCCCATCGGAACTTATGATAGCGGCGTGTTATTAACTCCAATAATGATGTTATAAAGCTCCAAAGCTGTCAATCGGATGTTTTCCAAACGCCGGTGAATTAGCATAATTTCGCGCTGAATCCCGATCACGATCCAGCGAAATCCACTACATAATCCGTTATCGGGCGCGTTATTCGCAGCTTTGACATTCATCGCCAGCCCGGATGGATCAGCAATCCGCGTCACTTAAATTATCATTTATATTCAAATATTTAAATTGAAGCCAACATAGAAGACAGCTCAACATATCGCGGAAGAACCCGGACAAAACCGCAAGCCGCCGCATAGCGATTTTCTCCACATTCACTCTTTGGTGAAAAAAAATGCGCACTCTCGAAAATTTTACAGACAAGGTGATAGCGTTATGTTATCTCCAGCTTACGCCATTGCCCGATTTCATTATAAACGGGGCCGCGAGCGATGTATTTTCAGTCGCGGGAGGAATCCAAATGTCAATGAAGGCAGATATCCGCCATGCGTAAGACAGGTGACATCATCATCGGGATCGACGCGGGCACGTCCGTGCTCAAGGCAGTCGCTTTCGACCTCAGCGGACGCCAGATCGAATCCGCGGCGGTTCGCAACAAATACGATACCGGCGACCATGGCGCGGTTACCCAGTCGCTTTCCCAGACATGGCAGGATTGCGCGCGCGCCTTGCGCGATCTCGGCGCCAAGTTGCCGGGCCTTGCCGAACGCACCGCGGCGATTGCCGTCACCGGACAGGGCGACGGAACCTGGCTTGTGGGCCACGGCAACCAGCCGGTTGGCGACGCCTGGCTGTGGCTTGATGCCCGCGCCGCCTCCACCGTCACGCGGCTTGCCGCCGGGCCCATGAACCGCGCGCGCTTTGAAGCGACCGGCACGGGACTCAATACCTGCCAGCAGGGCTCGCAGATGGCGCATATGGACGCCACCGCGCCGGAGCTTCTGGACAATGCGGAAGCAGCCCTTCACTGCAAGGACTGGCTCTATCTCAATCTCACCGGCGTTCGCGCCACCGATCCGTCGGAAGCAAGCTTCACCTTCGGCAATTTCCGCAATCGTCAGTATGATGACGTGGTGATCGAGGCCCTCGGCCTGACGAAGCGCCGCGGATTGCTGCCGGAGATCATCGACGGCACCGAAGTCCAGCATCCGCTATCCCCCGAAGCGGCGGCTGCAACGGGTCTGCGGGCGGGGACGCCGGTGAGCCTTGCCTATGTGGATATGGCGATGACTGCGCTTGGTGCGGGCGTGCGCGGCGGTACGGCTGACGCCGGATGCTCGACCATCGGCTCCACCGGCGTGCATATGCGCGCAAAGCCGGTGGCCGATATTCATCTGAACAAGGAAGGCACCGGCTACGTCATCGCGCTGCCGATCCCCGGCATCGTCACGCAGGTGCAGACCAACATGGGCGCGACCATCAATATCGACTGGATATTGCAGGTCGCAGCCGATCTCATGTCGACGCCGGACAAGCCGGTTTCGCTTGGCGATCTCATTCCCCGCCTCGATGACTGGTTCAATGCCAGCCGTCCCGGCGCCATCCTCTATCACCCGTATATTTCGGAAGCTGGCGAGCGCGGCCCCTTTGTCAATGCCGATGCGCGGGCCGGTTTCATCGGGCTTTCCAGCCGCGACCGTTTTCCGGAACTGGTGCGTTCGGTCGTGGAAGGCCTCGGCATGGCGACGCGCGATTGCTACGCGGCAATGGGCGAAATGCCTGCCGAACTGCGCATCACCGGCGGCGCTGCCCGCTCGAAGGCGCTGCGCGGCACGCTGTCGGCTGCCGTCAACGCGCCTGTGCGCGTTTCGGCCCGCGAGGAAGCGGGCGCGGCGGGTGCTGCCATGATGGCCGCCGTGGCCATCGGCGCCTATCCGACCATGGACGACTGCATCGCCGAATGGGTGGAACCGCTGCTGGGCGCGGGCGAAGCCCCGGATGCGGCGCGCGCACGGCATTATGAAGAACTTTTCGTTGCCTATCGGGAAGCGCGACTGGCTCTGACGCCGGTCTGGGACAAGCTCGCTTCCGGCAAATAAGGAAATATTGAAATGGCTGAACCGGAAACCTGCGACCTGTTTGTAATCGGCGGCGGCATCAACGGCGCGGGCGTGGCCCGCGACGCTGCCGGGCGCGGCCTCAAGGTCGTGCTGGCGGAAAAGGACGATCTGGCGCAGGGAACCTCGTCGCGCTCCGGCAAGCTGGTGCATGGGGGCTTGCGCTATCTCGAATATTATGAATTCCGCCTCGTACGGGAAGCGCTGATCGAGCGCGAAGTGCTTTTGAACGCCGCTCCCCACATCATCTGGCCGATGCGTTTTGTGCTGCCGCACAGCCCGCAGGACCGTCCGGCCTGGCTGGTGCGGCTCGGCCTGTTCCTCTACGACCATCTCGGTGGCCGCAAGAAGCTGCCCGGCACGCGCACGCTCGATCTGCGCCGCGACCCGGAAGGCACGCCGATCCTCGACCAATACACCAAGGGTTTTGAATATTCCGACTGCTGGGTGGACGATGCCCGCCTCGTGGCCCTCAATGCGGTGGGCGCTGCCGAAAAGGGCGCAACCATCCTCACCCGCACGCCTGTCGTCTCCGCACGTCGCGAGAAAGGCGGCTGGATCGTGGAAACGAAGAACCGCGACACGGGCGAGACCCGCACATTCCGCGCGCGCTGCATCGTCAACTGCGCCGGACCATGGGTCACGGATGTCATTCACAATGTCGCCGGTTCCAACTCGTCGCGCAATGTGCGCCTCGTCAAGGGCAGCCACATCATCGTTCCGAAATTCTGGTCGGGCGCGAATGCCTATCTCGTCCAGAACCACGACAAGCGCGTGATCTTCATCAACCCTTATGAGGGCGACAAGGCGCTGATCGGCACCACCGACATCGCCTATGAAGGGCGCGCCGAAGATGTTGCGGCGGATGAGAAGGAAATCGAATATCTGCTGACCGCCGTGAACCGCTATTTCAAGGAAAAGCTCAGGCGTGAAGACGTGCTGCATTCCTTCTCCGGCGTGCGCCCGCTGTTTGACGACGGCAAGGGCAATCCTTCCGCCGTCACCCGCGACTACGTCTTCGACCTCGATGAAACCAACGATGCGCCGTTGCTCAACGTCTTCGGCGGCAAGATCACCACCTTCCGCGAACTGGCGGAACGCGGCATGCATCGCCTCAAGCACATTTTCCCGAAAATGGGCGGCGACTGGACGCATGGCGCACCGCTTCCCGGCGGCGAAATCGCCAATGCCGATTATGAAACCTTCGCCAATTCCCTGCGCGACACCTATCCGTGGATGCCGCGCACGCTCGTCCATCATTACGGGCGTCTCTATGGCGCACGCACGAAGGACGTGGTTGCAGGCGCGCAGAACCTCGAAGGGCTTGGCCGTCATTTCGGCGGCAACTTCCATGAAGCGGAAGTGCGCTATCTGGTGGCAAAAGAATGGGCGAAGACGGCGGAAGACATTCTCTATCGCCGCACCAAGCATTACCTGCACCTGACAGAAGCCGAACGCGCCGCATTCGTGGAATGGTTCGACAACGCTAAAATCGTCGCTTGAGGACACATCATGGCGCTGACGCTTTCGCTGAATACCAATCCGCTTGTGAACCGCTTTGCCGAGCCGGGCGACCTGATCGAAACGGTTGCCCGCGACCTGCGCCTGCGCGACCTCCAGCTGACCCATGAATTCATCAATCCGAGCTGGCAGGCTTCGACCATCCGTCGCCTGACGCGCGACATGGACAAGGCCTTGCAGCGCACCGGCGTCCGTGTCACTTCGGGCATGACCGGCCCCTATGGCCGCCTCAACCATTTCGGCCATCCCGATGCGGAAGTGCGCCGCTACTATGTCGACTGGTTCAAGACCTTTGCCGACATTATCGGCGACCTTGGCGGCAAGTCGGTCGGTACGCAGTTCGCTATCTTCACCTACAAGGATTTCGATGATCCGGCGCGCCGCGAAGACCTGATCAAGATCGCCATCGACTGCTGGGCCGAAGTGGCCGAACATGCGGCTGGCGCCGGTCTCGACTATGTGTTCTGGGAGCCGATGAGCATCGGGCGCGAGTTCGGCGAGACGATTGCCGAATGCATGAAGCTTCAGGATCGCCTCACCGCCGCCGACATGGCGATCCCCATGTGGATGATGGCCGACATCGACCATGGCGACGTCACCTCGTCCAACCCGGACGATTATGACCCTTACGCCTGGGCGCGGGCCGTGCCGAAGGTCTCGCCGATCATTCACATCAAGCAGAGCCTGATGGACAAGGGCGGGCATCGCCCGTTCACCGCCGCGTTCAACGCCAAGGGCCGCATCCAGCCGGAACCACTCCTCAAAGCCTTTGCCGAAGGCGGCGCGGTTGATAATGAAATCTGCCTGGAGCTTTCCTTCAAGGAGCGCGAGCCGAACGACCGCGAAGTCATCCCGCAGATTGCGGAAAGTGTGGCTTTCTGGGCTCCCCACATTGACACCGGCGCCAAGGACTTGAAAATATAGGTAATTTCAGGAACCGGACCGTTTTCAATGGCAGATGCTGACGATTCACTGGCGCTGCGCGCCGCCTGGCTTCACTTTGTGGGCGGCATGACCCAGTCAGCCGTCGCCAAGCGCCTCGGCCTGCCTTCGGTGAAGGCGCATCGCCTGATTGCCAAGGCCGTCGCCGATGGTGCGGTGAAGGTAAGTATCGACGGTGACATTACCGAATGCATCGACCTCGAAAACCGCCTCGCCGACATGTACGGCCTCGATTATTGCGAGGTTGCGCCCGACATTGGCGAGGAAGGCCTGCCGCTGATGGTCCTCGGCCATGCCGGGGCGGATTTTCTGCGCCGCGAGATCGAGCACGGCGATCACGAAGTCATCGGCATCGGCCATGGGCGCACGCTTTCTGCCGCCGTCAGCTATATGCCGCGTGTCGCGGCCAGCAATGTACGTTTCGTATCCCTGCTGGGCGGCCTGACGCGCAATTTCGCCGCCAACCCGCATGATGTGATGCACCGCATCGCGGAAAAGACGGGGATGCCCGCTTATGTGATGCCGGTTCCCTTTTTCGCCAACACGGCGGAAGACCGTGAAGTGCTGCTCGCCCAGCGCGGCGTCACCACGGTTTTCGACATGGGTTGCCGCGCCGAACTGAAGATCGTGGGCATCGGCACGGTGGATGCGCAGGCGCAGCTCGTCACATCCGGCATGATAGAATTGAGCGAAGTTGAGGAGATTGCGAACCTCGGCGGCGTCGGCGAAATGCTCGGCCATTTCTTCGATGCAAACGGCCAGCGCCTCGAAACCGCGCTCACCGCCCGCACCATCGCCGCCTCGGTGGAAAACGCTGATATGAGCCGAATCATCGGGCTGGCCGGCGGAATTTCCAAGGCTGACGCCATTCGCGCCGTGCTGAAAAGCGGCCGGCTTTACGGCCTCATCACCGATGAGCGCACCGCAAGGGCTCTTATCCGACAGCCAGATGGAAAATAACAAAATCACATTTTTCTCGTGGATTTTTTTGTGATTTTGTGATCTAACTTCATGCGATAAATGTTCCGCCAATGAGATCGGAAACAGCGTGAAGCGCGACGACAGACGACAGGCGATCATAAACCTTCTCATCGAAAATCAGGCCGTCGACCTCGACGATCTGGCGGACCGGTTTGCTGTTTCCAAGATGACGATCCACCGCGATCTGGATTCGCTGGAACATTCCGGCGTGCTGCGCAAGGTGCGCGGCGGCGCGACCATCGATACCGGCACCCAGTTCGAGAGCGATTTTCGTTTCCGCGAGCGGCAGGACGGCGAAGCCAAGCAGAAGATGGCCCGCGCCGCGCTGGAACTGGTGGAACCCGGCATGACCGTGATGGTCAATGACGGCTCCATGGCAGCTGTCCTCGGCGGCATGTTGCTGGAAAAGCGCCCATTGACCGTCATCACCAACAATGCCGTCATCGTCGATGAGCTGAAGGGCGAGAACGGGATCAATCTGATCGCGCTCGGCGGAACCTATTCAGCCAAGTTCAACGCCTTTTTCGGCATACTGACGGAAGAAGCGCTGTCGCATTTGAGTGCCGACATCGCTTTCGTTTCGTCGCCCGCCGTCAACGGGCAGCTTGTCTATCACATGGATGAAAACGTGGTGCGCACCAAGCGCGCCATGACGGCGTCCGCGGCCCGCACCTGCCTTCTGGTCAATCACCAGCGGTTCGGGCGCCCTGCCCTCCACGTCATGGCAAATCTCTCCGATTTTGACGCGATCATCACCGATTCATCACCCGGCGCCGCCATACTGGACGAACTCGAGCAGGCCGGGATCAGACTGACAATAGCAGCAGACTAGGAACAGTTACGCATGAGCAGATTCTGGGTTGGAACGAGTTGGAAAATGAACAAGACGCTGGCCGAGGCCCGCGCCTTTGCCGAAGCGCTGAAGGCTGCCGATGGCGGTCGTTCCGCCGATATCCAGCGCTTTGTCATTCCACCGTTCACCGCCGTTCGCGAAGTGAAGGAAATCCTGTCGGGGACCTCCGTCAAGGTCGGCGCGCAGAACATGCACTGGGCCGATCAGGGCGCATGGACCGGCGAAATTTCACCGCTGATGCTGAAAGATTGCAATCTCGACATCGTTGAGCTTGGCCATTCGGAGCGCCGCGAGCATTTCGGCGAGACCAACGAAACGGTTGGCCTCAAGGTCGAAGCCGCCGTGCGCCACGGCCTGATCCCCCTCATCTGCATCGGCGAAACGCTGGAAGACCGCGAAAGCGGACGCGCGGCTGAAGTGCTGGAAGAAGAAGTGCGCGGCGCTCTTTCCCGGCTTTCCGACGACCAGAAACAGGCTGAAATCCTGTTCGCCTATGAGCCCGTATGGGCCATCGGCGAGAACGGCATTCCCGCTTCCGCCGATTATGCCGACGCGCGGCAGGCCGAAATCATCGCGGTTGCCGAAAGTGTGCTCGGACGCCGCGTGCCTTGCCTCTATGGCGGCTCGGTCAATCCCGGCAATTGCGAAGAACTCATCGCCTGCCCGCATATCGACGGCCTGTTCATCGGCCGCTCGGCGTGGAACGTGGAAGGCTATCTCGACATTTTGGACAAGTGCGCCAGAAAGATTCAATCCAATTAAAGGAGCAATCCCATGAAAGTAGCAGTAGCAGGCGACAGCGCCGGCGAAGGTCTGGCCAAGGTTCTCGCCGACTATCTGAAGGACCGTTTCGAGGTTTCGGAAATCTCGCGCACGGATGCTGGCGCGGATGCATTCTACGCCAACCTTTCCGACCGCGTGGCTTCCGCAGTTCTCGACGGCACCTATGACCGCGCCATCCTCGTTTGCGGCACCGGCATCGGCGTGTGCATCGCAGCCAACAAGGTTCCGGGCATTCGCGCCGCGCTCACGCACGACACCTATTCGGCAGAACGCGCAGCGCTTTCCAACAACGCCCAGATCATCACCATGGGCGCCCGCGTCATCGGCTCGGAAGTGGCCAAGACGATTGCCGACGCCTTCCTCGCACAGACCTTCGACGAAAACGGCCGTTCGGCTGGCAACGTCAACGCGATCAACGAAGTCGACGCGAAATACAACAAGGGCTGATCGCCCTTATTTGACGTCCCGGCCCGAAACGCTTCCGCTTTTCGGGCCGGTGGCGAAACCGGTTCAGCTTTCCGGAATGACGGCAGCAAAGTCCATTGCACCGTGAAGGATGTGGACGACAATCACCTGCTCACCATCAAGGCGATAAAAGATCAGATAATTGCCGTGAACCTTTCGGCGTATGCCCTGCTTTTCATATCGGGGCACCTTGGGAAAAGCCTTTGGAGAGGCGGCAATCGCCAGGCATTCCCGTTCCATTTCATCGATAAAGGATAAAGCTCTGAGCGGATTGTCCCTCGCGATATAATCGCCTATCCGCAGGAGGTCATTCGTCGCTTCGTCCGTGAAATGGACCTTCATTCGGTCGTGTCCGGCAACATTGCCTGATAGCGTTTACGCAAGGCCCCGAAAACGTCCTCCGCGCCGGCTGTCCGGCTTGCATCAGCGTCGGCGACCCCGCGCATGATGGAGGCGTCGAGCGCAGCAAGACGGGTTTCCCGCTCCTGAACGAGGCGCACGCCCTCACGCAGAACCTCACTTTTCGAGCCGTATCGTCCCGTATCGACAAGGTCCTGTACGTAGCTTTCAAGCTGCTTGCCAAGTTCTGCACTGATCATCTGTCCTGCCTCCATCGCTCTGCGATAGTGACAAGATAGATTTCTTATCAATTATTATCAAGACCCTCGACCGTGCAAACAAAAAGCGGAGGATTTCCCCTCCGCTTTTCATTTAGCTTATAGCAAGGCGCTAAGATGCTAACGCATCACGCCCTGAAGATGCTCAATCGCCGCACGGGCTTAACCAAGTCTCAGCAAGACTTGGTTAAACAGCAGAACTTAGCTGAACTTCGGGTCCAGCGAACCATCGCGATAACGCTTTGCCATGTCGGAAAGCGGGATCGGACGGATTGAGGCGGCATGACCGGCAGTGCCGAACTGCTCGAAACGCTCCTTGCAGAGCTTGGTCATGGCAGCCATTGCCGGCTTCAGGTACTTGCGCGGATCGAACTCGCTCGGGTCTTCCTGCAGGACGCGGCGGATCTGGCCGGTCAGCGCCATGCGGTTGTCCGTATCGATGTTGATCTTGCGCACGCCATGCTTGATGCCGCGCTGGATTTCCTCGACCGGAACACCCCAGGTCGGCTTCATCTGGCCGCCATATTTGTTGATGATTTCCTGCAATTCTTCCGGCACGGAAGACGAGCCGTGCATGACGAGGTGCGTGTTCGGCAGCTTGCGGTGGATTTCCTCGATCACATGCATGGCGAGCACGGAACCGTCCGGCTTGCGGCTGAACTTGTAGGCGCCATGCGAGGTGCCCATGGCGATCGCCAGTGCATCGACCTTGGTTTCGCGCACGAACTTCACGGCTTCGTCCGGATCGGTCAGAAGCTGGTCGTGCGACAGCACGCCTTCCGCGCCGTGGCCGTCTTCGGCATCGCCCATGCCGGTTTCGAGCGAACCGAGAACGCCGAGTTCACCTTCCACCGAGATGCCGCCCAGATGCGACATCTCGCTGACCTGACGCGTGACCGAAACGTTATAGTCCCAGTCGGCCGGGGTCTTGCCGTCGGCTTTCAGCGAACCGTCCATCATGACGGAGGTGAAGCCTGCCTGAATGGCGGTCATGCAGGTTGCGGCTTCATTGCCATGGTCGAGGTGGACGCAGACCGGGATATGCGGATAGATTTCCGTCACCGCGTCCATCATGTGGCGAAGCATGATGTCGTTGGCATAGGCACGCGCGCCGCGCGAAGCCTGCAGGATCACCGGCGCATCGACGGCATCCGCCGCTTCCATGATGGCCAGAGCCTGTTCCATGTTGTTGATGTTGAATGCCGGGACGCCGTAACCCTTTTCAGCGGCGTGATCGAGCAATTGCCGCAGCGTAATGCGCGCCATTTCTAGCCTCCTAGAGCGCATCCCGAAAAGTGTGAAACGGTTTTCGGAACAGGATGCGCGTTGCAAAACAATTGGATGGAGCATTTGCAATGCTCCAGGCGATGTCAGGTCAGGTTATTTCGCGAAGTACTCGCCGAGGATGTCCACCTCTTCGGCAACGCCGAACACCAGCGCACTGCGCTCGTGATAGGTTTGCGGGACGATATCGAGAATGGATCTCGAACCGTCGGTCGCCTTGCCTCCCGCCTCACGGGCGAGGAAAGCAATCGGATTGGCTTCGTAGACGAGCCGCAGGCGGCCCTTCTCGTAGCCGGGGCGGCTGTCGTTCACGTAGAAGAACAGCCCGCCGCGCTGCAGGATGCGGTGCATGTCGCCCACCGCAGCACCAAGCCAGCGCATGTTGAAGTTACGCCCGCGCGGACCGTCCTTGCCGTTATAGGCATCATCCACATAGGCTTTCATGCCAGCCGAAAGGTGGCGATAAACGGATGCGTTGAACGCCAGATCGGAGGTGCGCTCGGGCAACGTCACATTGCGGCGCGTGATATGGAAAATCCCGCTCACCGGATCGAAGGTCGCGAAGATCACGCCTTCGCCGACCGAAAAGCCGAGATCGACCGAATTGCCGTAGGACACATAACCGGCGGCGAGCTGGCGGTTGCCGGGCTGCAGGAACGGTTCTTCCACATCGGCGGGAAAGATCGAGAAGATCGTGCCAAGCGGTGCGCCGAGGCCCACATTGCCGGAACCGTCGAGCGGGTCGATGGCGACGGCGATCAGCCCATCGGCCTTGCCAGCCACCGGCAGGTCCGCTTCTTCGGAAAGAATTGAGGCCGCGCCCGCAGCAATCAGCAGCTCGACGAACAGGTCGTGCGAACCGACATCGATGCACTTCTGCTGGTCCTGATCGCTGTTGACGCCGACGAGCTTGCCCGGATCGCCGGGAAGCGAACCGCGAGCAATGCGACCGGCAAGCCGTGTCGCGCCCGCCAGAATGGCCTTGATCGCATCGGCGGTCGCAAGACGCAGACCATCCTTGCCAGCCCAGTTGTCCAGATAGGCGCCGACCGCTTCGGCTTCCACGCGCTCGCTGTCGCCCACCAGAACCAGCGGAGAAAAATTGCCAGCCATCGTCATTCGCCCTGCTCCAGCAAGAACTTGGCGCGGGCGACAATCGCCTCGGCCGTAATGCCGAATTTCTCATAAAGCACCTCGGCAGGGGCCGAAGCGCCGAAGCCGTCCATGCCGATCACATCGTCTTCGCTGTCGACATAACGTGTCCAGCCGAACTTGCCCGCAGCTTCGACAGCGATGCGCGGCGCATCGCCCAGAACACCCTTGCGGTATTCCTTGCTCTGCTTTTCGAACAGGTCCCAGCTCGGCATGGAGACGACCGCGGTTGCGATGCCTTCTTCAGCAAGCTTTTCGGCAGCCTTCACGGCGAGCGAGACTTCGGTGCCCGTGGCAAGCAATGTGATCTGGCGTTCGCCCTTCGCCTCACGCAGCACATAGGCGCCGCGTGCGGAAAGATTCTCGCCATTGTCGGTGCGCAACTGCGGCACGTTCTGGCGCGACAGGGCCAGAACCGAAGGCGTGTTCGGATCGGAAACCGCAACAGCCCAGCATTCCAGCGTTTCAATCGTATCCGCCGGGCGGAAGACATGCAGGTTCGGCATGGCGCGCAGGCTGGCCAGATGTTCGACCGGCTGGTGGGTCGGGCCGTCTTCGCCAAGACCGATGGAGTCATGCGTCAGCACATGGATGACGCGCACGCCCATCAGAGCCGAGAGCCGGATGGCGTTGCGGGCATAATCGGAGAACACCATGAAGGTGCCGCCGTAAGGAATGAAGCCGCCATGGACCGCAATGCCGTTCATGGCCGCACCCATTGCGAACTCGCGCACGCCGTAGCTCACATAGCGGCCGCTCTTTTCCGGCGTGAAGTCGCTGTCGACAGCCGGAACGCGGGTGAGGTTCGAATGGGTAAGGTCAGCCGAGCCGCCGATCATTTCCGGGAGCGCCGCCGTCAGGCTTTCAAGCGCAATCTGGCTTGCCTTGCGGGTCGCGACATTCTGCGGCTTGTCGAGAAGGCGCTGCTTTGCGTCCGCGACAACCGCAGCGAAGCCTTCCGGCAGGACACCGGCGATCCGGCGGTCGAATTCGGCACGTTCGGCTGCGGGCAGCGCATCGACGCGCTTCTGCCATGCATCGCGTTCCGACGCGCCACGGGCACCGGCTTCGCGCCAGGCATTGAGCAGGGGAGCAGGAATTTCAAAGGCTTCCGCCGTCCAGCCGAGCGCTGCCTTGGTGGCCGCATTTTCGGCGGCACCAAGCGGAGCGCCGTGAACGCCGCTCGTACCGGCGCGGTTCGGCGAACCATAGCCGATGACGGTCTTGAGCGCGATCAGCGTCGGGCGGTCGGCCTGAGCCTTGGCGCGCGTCAACGCCGCATCGATGGCGTCGTGATCGTGACCGTCGACCTTTTCGACATTCCAGCCGCACGCCTTGAACTTGGCCGGAATATCGTCGGTGAAGGCGATTTCCGTGCTGCCGTCGATGGTGATGCCGTTGTCGTCATAAAGCACGATCAGCTTGCCGAGGCGAAGATGCCCGGCGAGAGAGATCGCCTCCTGGCCCACGCCTTCCATGAGGCAGCCGTCGCCGCAGAAAACATAGGTGCGGTGATCGACTATATCCTTGCCGAACTGGTCGGCGAGCGCGCGTTCGGCGATTGCCATGCCGACGGAGCTTGCAAGGCCCTGACCGAGCGGCCCGGTGGTCAGTTCGACGCCTTCGGTATGGCCATATTCGGGGTGACCGGCGGTCTTAGAACCCCACTGGCGGAAGTTCTTCAGCTCATCGAGCGACACGTCCTTGTAGCCCGCCAGATAGAGCGCGCTGTAAAGCAGCATCGAGCCATGGCCGTTGGAAAGCACGAAGCGGTCGCGGTCGGCCCAGTTGGGGGCCGACGCGTCGAATTTCAGGTGCTTCGAGAACAGAACGGCTGCGGCGTCGGCCATGCCGAGTGGCATTCCCGGATGGCCGGAATTGGCGGCATCGACGGCATCGATCGAGAGAGCGCGAATGCAGTTGGCGAGTTGCAGCATATCTGATACGGGCGGGGCGAAATTCATCGGCGGCAACCTCCTTGCCAAATGCAAAGTCTCAGGCATTTCCGGCAAGGCGAAACCCGGGTTCCGGCACCGGCATGCGTATAAACAACAAAGCCACGGCGCATTATGCAACGCGGGCGTTACGCCGACTGGATGCAATGCGCTCGTGCTGCCCGGGTTTGCGCGGTCCCTTCAGGACCAGCCTCCCGGGCACCAATTCCGGTAACACCGTTTCAAAAGCATAACAATATGGTCATAACATTATAACGATTTAAATGTGATCTTGAGTGTGATTTTTCTTTCCACACCCCCGTTTCAGGCCCTTTGGACGGGCAGAATCGCAGGATCGGCGCCGCGACTCACCCCCGCAAAACAAAAAGACAGCCCGCGGGCGACCGCGGACTGTCATTTGAATGATCCTTGCGATGGGGCGGATTACGCGCCCGCCATGCGCTGGCGTCTCTCGCGTAACAGCATCGGACCATATTCCAGAACGTAAAGCCCGAAAGCGCCCATCCAGAGCAAGGCCGAGGCGGCGAGGATGGTGTGGAAGAAATTCGGCATGATTTCCGCCAACGGACGGATCAACGCCGCCGCGACAAGGCAGAGATAAGCGGCCTGCGTGACGGGCGATGCCGTCAGTTCGCGCCCGGTATGGCCGCGGGTGGCCCGCGTCATGACCGCCAGCATCATGCAGCCGATCGCACCCACCGTCACAACATGCAGTGCGGAATAGGGATTGAGGCGATCAATGGCCGAGAGACCGATGGCGATGAAACCGAGCGGGATGAACGCATAGGCGACATGAAGAACCAGCAGCAGCTTTTCCCGCGCCACAGACCATCCCCGCCAGCGGTAAAGCCGCACGATGTGAAACAGGGCTGCAATCCACGCCAGTACCGCCGTTATCGTCTGGTCGGGAGCGGCGATCCAGCCGATACAGGCAGCCACTCCGACGAGAATGCTGAAACCGTCATAGCGGTTGAAAGGCACCGGAAAGCGCGTCTCCCCCATCTTGTTGAGCCAATTGCGGGTGAAGCTTGGCACAATGCGCCCACCAATCACCATAACCAGCAGGACATAGGCGCTGACCCCGATGCGGTCGGCCAATGCCACGTCACCGTCGGTCAGGATCAGATAATGGAAGACGAGATTGGCAACCATCACCGTTGCCACGCCAACCAGCACCTTCAGGTTTTTCCATTGGCGCCCGGCAATGATTTCCCGCGCGCAGATGAAAAGCAGCGAGGGCAGAAACAGACTTTCGACAGCGACTGCAAAGCGCACATCGATCAGGTCAGGCTCGAGAAAGACGAGCCGTCCTGCAAGCCATACCCCGCAGAGAATGGCGAGCGGTGTGCCCGATACCGGCAGGCCGCCTGTCCAGTTCGGAATGGCGGTCAGCAGAAAGCCTGCGAGAACGGCGGAAGAAAAACCGAACACCATTTCATGGGCGTGCCAGTTCAGCCCGCCATAGGAACCGCCCAACGGCGTTCCAAGAGTGAGCGACAATATCCAGAAGAGCATGGCCAGAACGGCCCATATGGCTCCGCCCAGAAAGAATGGGCGGAAGCCATAGCTGAGGAGGACGGGACCGGTCATCTTCAGTCCGCGCGGCATACCTTTTTGATCGGATGGCATCGCAGCAGGTACTGCCTGCAGGCCTGGCTGTCTGGTCATGATGTCCTCGCCATGAAGCCGGTCAAGTCCGGCTCATCGAGTTTCGGTATTACTGGCCCCTATTACTGGCCCGCATTATTTGGCGCTGGCGATGACCTTTTCCAGCCGCTCCTGAACGACCTTCGGCTTCTTGGCCGAAACGATCTGTTCGAGATTGGCCGGGCTGTCGCCCACGGCGATCAGCGCGATCATGCCCATTGCATAATGCGGAGTGCACTTTACCAGATATGCGCCGGGTTCCGTAACCGTCAGCACATAATTCTCGTTGATCTTGCTTTTGAACTTCTCCGCGCCTTCCGGGATCATGTCCTTGATGGATTCGACATTGTGCCCCTTGTCCACCGGCACGAAGGTGATCGTGTCGCCGGGATTGGCCTTGATATAGGCGGGCTCGAAAACCATGGCGCCCTCGGCGCCCTTGTTGAGCATGTGAACTTCGATATTTTCGGCAAGGGCTGGGGCCGCCAGCACCGCAAGAATGCCTGCTGCAGCAAATTTGATTGCGAGTTTACGCATTTTCGTCCTGATCTCCATCGGGTGGGCGCAGCTGCCGTCTCGGCTTTACACGCCACACGACGGGATTTAGACCCGCCGCAGGCCATTCTCTTTGATCTGGATCAAACAGGTTGCGTTATTCATGATAATGACTCTCAGAATAAAAAGGGTTGATTTTCCGCGTCGGCCCACCGCACCATTTCGGGTGAAGCCCTTTTGCCGCAGGCCCCGGCCCGCCTCCCCGGCATGACAACCCTGCATGCATCTTGTATGCATTTCAGCGAACTTTATTCGCCCCTATCCGCACTGCCTCAAGAACCGGCAAGGAATGACAGAATGAGCGACACCATTTCGATTTCGACAGAAGAACTCGCCGGGCTTGTGCGGGAAATCCTGAACAAGGCGGGTTTCAGCGCCGACCATGCCGCAGCCATCGCCAAGACGATTGTGGCGGGCGAGCGCGACGGCTGCAAATCCCATGGTGTCTACCGCATCGAAGGCTGCCTGCGCACGCTGAAAAGCGGCAAGGTGGTCGCCGATGCTGATCCGGTCGTCGCGACCGATGACAGCGCCGTTGTTCGCGTCGACGCCAAGGGCGGCTTTGCCAATCTGGCCTTTGAACGTGGCGCCCCTGCCCTGGTCGAGAAGGCACGCAAGCTCGGCATTGCGGCGCTGGCGATCAACGATTGCACCCATTTCGCCGCCCTGTGGCCGGAAGTCGAGGCGCTTGCCGAACAGGGGCTTGCCGCAATCGCCATGTGCCCGAGCTATGCAACCGTTGCGCCAGCAGGCGGAACGAAGCCGCTTCTGGGCACCAACCCCTTCGCCTTCGGCTGGCCCCGCCCCGGCGATTATCCTTATGTGTTCGACTTTGCCACCAGCGTGGCCGCGCGCGGCGAACTGGAGCTTTATCGCCGCGCCGGAAAGCAGCTGCCCGAAGGCTGGGCCGTCGATGCGGACGGCAAGCCCACGACCGACCCGGAAGCAGCCCTTGCAGGCGCGATGCTGCCATTCGGCGAGCACAAGGGCTCGGCCATTTCCACGATGATCGAACTTCTGGCTGGTGTGATGATCGGTGACTTCACCAGTCCTGAAGCGCTCGACTTCCTTGGCACGACGACGCTTGCGCCGCGCCATGGCGAACTCATCATTGCCTTCGACCCTGCCCGCATGGCGGGCGGTCGTGGCAATCCGCAAGAGCGCGGCGAAGTCCTGATCGAAGCGATTGCCGGACAGGGCGCGCGCCTGCCGTCGCAGCGCCGCTTTGCCGCTCGCCGCGATTCACTCAGCAAGGGCATCACACTCACCGCCGCTGAAATGGCGCTGCTGGAAAAGCTCAAGGAAAAGGGTCTCGACGCAGTGTCGTGATCCCAAACAAAAAGGCGCCGGAAACCGGCGCCTTTTTGTTTTTTGAACTGATTTCAGGCAGCGTATTTCGTTGCTGCGCTGCCCTGCTTGTTCCAGTCGGCATACCAGGTCTGGAACAGCTTCAACTGGGTTTCGCAATAGCCGCGCTGGCTATCGGACAGCTTGTCCGTCTCGTTGAAATGCAGTTCATATTCCGGATTGCCGGTCAGCACCATCATGTGCTTGTAGAAGAGAACGAGGTCCGGACCTTCATCGAAGGACGACAGCACGTCGAGTGCGGCTTCCAGTTCCAGCGCCAGCTTGCGCGCTTCGACGTCGCCGGTGGCTGCGGCCTTCGACAGGGCAACCAGATGCTGCACTTCCTTCGGCAGCACATTGCCGATGCCCGTGATTGCGCCGGTTGCACCGCAATTGACGAAACCATGGAAAACGCCGGTATCGACGCCGACCATCAGGGTCACATTGTCATCGGCGCTGGTGATGTTTTCAGCGGCGTAGCGCATGGCTTCCGCGCCGCCGAATTCCTTGAAGCCGATCAGGTTCGGATGTTCCGCACGCAGCGCGAAGAACAGGTCGGCGCGGGTGGCGAAACCATAGTAAGGGCTGTTGTAGATCACGGCAGGCAGATCGGGAGCAGCCGACAGGATCGCCTTGAAATGCGCCTTCTGCGCCGAGATGGACGAGCCGCGCGACAGAACACGCGGAATGACCATCAGGCCCTTCGCGCCAACCTTCTGCGCGTGGGCAGCATGGGCGGCGGCAATCTTGGTGTTGACCGCGCCGGTGCCGACGACGACCGGCACGCCGGCCTTGGCAAGCGCTTCAACGCCAGCCATGCGTTCCTCGTCCGAAAGAAGCGGCCAGTCACCCATGGAGCCGCAATAGACAACCGCAGACATGCCCTTCGCGATCAGTTCCTTGCCTTTGCGGACCAGCGCATCGAAATCCGGCGTGCGGTCGGGCTTGCAGGGGGTCATGAGGGCCGGAATGCAGCCGGAGAAAATGTTAGAAGTCATAGCGTCTTTCCTTGGCGTTTTCCTTGGGCGCTTTCGCGCGAGCTGAACCTACAATCGCTCTGTCGAACCTTGTATTGCAATCAAATATACACTTTGTATTTTTCTTGTCGACCAAAATTTTAAATGAGGATAGGATTGCTTGACCGGTGGAACTTAAACTGCTGTTAGAATGCGGTTGTGCCGCGCCAAATACACCGTAAGAAGGCAGAAAGATCATGGACAAAGACGACGCCAACCAGACAGCCGACCGGAAGAAGGGTTCAGGTGTCAAGCTGGTTTACGACGTGCTGCGCGACGAGATCATCGATCTTTCGCTCGCGCCGGGCAGTCCCATCGATGAAAACCAACTGGCAGAACGCTTTTCCATGTCGCGCACGCCGATCCGCGAGGCTTTGGTGCGGCTTGCAAGCGACGGCTTCGTGACCACGCTCCCCAATCGTTCGACTGTCGTGTCCAATATCGACTTCCTGAGCCTGCCCGCCTTTTTCGACGCGGTGACGCTGATGTACCGCGTCACGACGCGACTTGCAGCGCGCAACCGGACCGACAAGGATCTTGAGAATATCCGCGCGCATCAGGAAGCCTTTGCCCGCGCCGTCCGCTCGCAGAACGCACTGGAAATGATCGCGACCAACCGCGATTTTCATGCGGCCATTGCCGAAGCCGGACGCAATCCCTTCTACACCACGTTCTTTTCGCGGCTTCTCGACGAAGGGCGCAGGCTCTTGCGCCTTTATTACCAGTCCTTTGCGGACCGCCTGCCGGAGCGTTACGTCACCGAGCATGAGGACATGATCCGCGCCATCGAAGAGCGCGATGTCGACACCGCCGATCTGCTCGGCAAGGCGCATGGCGACCAGATCGTCTATCAGATCCGCAAGCTGATTGCGGAAGACCGCCGCGACCAGCTGGATCTATAGAGCATCCATCGTCATACGGCTTCGGGCAATCGCCGCGCTTCCATCACGCGGTCGCACCATCCGAGCACGGCCTTGCTGTCGGGTGCCAGAAGAACGCCGCAATCCCCGGCAAAGTCGTTCCAGCCCTCGACATAGGTTTCGCGCACCACGGTCAGCACCGGAATCTGGCGCGCATAGGCCGTTTCGATGATGGAGCGGAAACCATGCCCTTCCGTCTCGCCCTTGCCGAAACGGTTGAGGATCAGCATATCCGCGCCGTCATCGAGTTCCGTCTGAAGCGCGCCTGCCACATCGGCAAGGGCCGCCGGATCGAGGCGGCAACCCTTCGACCCGGAACCGAGCGCCTGCGAAATGATCTGCGTGACGCCGGTGCCGATATGCTCGATCTCGATATCGCGGCAGCATTCCTCGCCGCCGGTTTCACGGTGCTGCAGAAAGCCGGCCACGCGCAGGCCCGCCTGTCTTGCCCGATGCGCCGCACCTGCCAGAAGCTGGTCCACCGGCACATCCTTGGCGGCGAGGATGGCCGCAAGCGTCGGTTCGTTCCTCATGCCTCGGCTCCCTCGTTCGACAACAGATCGATGCCGGTAATCTCAGCGTCGGCTGCGAGGATCGCGATATATTGCGACACCGCCTTCGACCAGGTGGAGGCTTCCAGCCAGCCCGCAATCCGGTCGGCCACATAATCGAACGGCAGTTCCTCGCCTTCGATGCGGCGGTCAAGCCGCACAATATGAAAACCGAAGCGGCTTTCAATGGGATTGGCCGTGATTTCCCCTGCCGCCATGCGCTCCAGCGCCCTTTCAAATTCAGGCACCGTGCTGCCGCGCGTGAGCTGGCCCAGATTGCCGCCTTGCGCGCCCGAAGGGCAGGACGAATATTCATGCGCGACCGAGGCGAAAGTGGCAGGCTCGGCAATCACCGCCGAAGCCAGGCGGGCAGCGGTCGCGCGGGCCTTTTCGCGGGCCTGGCTGTCGGCGGGATCGGCGGCGATCAGGATATGGCTCGCCTCCAGAATGGGCGCACTGGTGAAGCGGTGGCGGTTGTTTTCGTAGAAGCGCAAGGCTTCCTCCCGCGTGGCGGAAGGCACTTCCACCTCCCGTTCGATCACCATGCGCACCAGCGCATCCTCGTCGGTTTCGCTGCGTCCCTCGGCGTCCTTCTCGCGTTCCGGCACGATGCCCGCCTCCCTCGCCCGCTGCAAAAGCAGTTCGCGGACCGCGAGCGCCCGGGCCGCGGCAAGCAGCGCCGCGCCGGGATTGTCCGACGGATGGTTCTGCGCCTCCGTCAGGATGTCGGTTTCGTTGATCGCCACGCCATTGACGGACACCGCATCGAAAACCGGGCGCGGCTTGGGCGGCACCCGCGTATCCGGCTCCTGATAGGTGGTATAGCCGGTCGGGTGATTGTGCTGCCCGGCAGCGGGTTGTTTCCGGTCGAAAAGCGTTACCATGAGCCTTACTCCGCAGGAACGCGCATATGCGAGGGCTGAGCCGTATGGTTGCGCTCACGCACGACCTGATAGCCCGGACGCCAGATATAGCGCACCGGTGCGCTCAGCATATGCACAAGGCGCGTGAACGGGAACAGCAGGAAGATCGTCAGCCCCAGGAAGATATGCATCTTGAAGACAAACGACGCATCGGTGATGTAGCTCGATGCAGCCGGGTTGAAGGTGAAGATGCCCTGCGCCCAGTTCATGAATGTCACCATTTCGCCGCCGTCGATATGTTGCAGCGAAACCGGAATGGTGCCGAGGCCCAGCAGAAGCTGCACCCACAACAGCATGATGATCAGCGTGTCGGTCGGCCTTGAAGATGCGCGCACGCGCGGATCGAACAGGCGGCGATGCACCAGCATGCTGGCGCCGATGATTGCCATAACCCCGGCAATGCCGCCCGCCACGACGGCGAGAATCTGCTTTGCCTCATGGCTGACGCCAAGCATGTCGAACACCCAGATGGGTGTCAGCAGGCCGACGAAATGACCGGCGAAGATGAACAGCACGCCGACGTGAAACAGGACCGAACCCCACATGAGCTGCCTGCGCCGCAAAAGCTGGCTCGAGCCCGAACGCCAGGTATAGGGCTCGCGGTCGTAACGGAAGATCGAGCCGAGCACGAGCACGCTCAGCGCGATATAGGGATAGATGCCGAAAAGAAACGTATGGAGGTAAGCCATTTTCCGTCTCCTATAGATGTGAAGGGTTGGACGGGGAGCCGGGCTTGCGCTGTGCCGCACGCATCTGCATGCGCAACCGGTCCGGGCCGCAGGCGTTTTCACCCGCATTGCCGCCGAACGTCACCGCTTCTTCTTCCCAGATGCGGTCGAGCGCGGCGAGGTCGTTCGGGTCGTCTTCTTCCTGCCGAAGCAATTCTCCGACGAGGCTCTGGTCCGGCTTGGCGTTGGCGACATGCAGGAGCGCCGCAAAGGCGTTGGCATAGGGCGACTGGCGCTTGCGCAGCCGCTCGCCGATGGCCGCCGTGATATGGCCGGTCTGGGTGAGAAGATCATGGATTTCCTCCGGCGAGCGCGTCGACAGGAACTCGAGAAACAGCGGCAGATAGTCCGGCAGTTCCCTGGCATCCACCACAAAGCCGTTGTCGTCATACATCTTCATCAGGTCGACCATGGCCTGGCCGCGATCGCGGCTTTCACCATGCACATGCTCGAAAAGATGCAGCGACAGCGACCGCGTGCGGTCGAAAAGATGCACATAGCGTTCCTGCGCCTCGTAGAGGTCGCAGTCGCAGACATAATCGACAAGACTGTCGAGAAGCCTGCGGATGCCGGGCGAAAGCCTTTCCCCGGCAAGCGCCTCTTTCAGCTCCTCTCCGCCCAGTTGCAGCTCGGGCGTGGGATAGGAAAGCAGCAGCGAAATGATTTTCAGGGTCCTGTTCATTACACCTGCTCCCTGAAAATATCGGTCGGCGTTTGGACCACTTTCTGGCGCTTGGCACCGAACAGATCTTCCGTCGACGTGCCGCCCGAGCAGCCATTGCCGAAGGTGAAGCCGCAGGAGCCGCGCACGTCATAGGCGTCCTCGGTGATTTCACGATGCGTCGTCGGGATGACGAAGCGGTCCTCGTAATTGGCAATCGCCATGATGTGGTACATTTCCTCGATCATCGCGCCGCTCATGCCGACGCGGTCGGCAATCGCCTCGTCGATGACGCCATCGACCGTCTTGGCGCGCATATAGGCGCGCATGGCGAGCATGCGTTCCAGCGCCGAGATGACCGGCTCTTCCTTGCCTGCGGTCAGGAGATTGGCGAGGTAGCGGACCGGGATGCGCATGGAGCGGACATCCGGCAGCGGGCCGTCCATGCCGAGCTTGCCGGCAGCCGCAGCCGATTGCAGCGGCGAAAGCGGCGGCACATACCAGACCATCGGCAGGGTGCGGTATTCGGGATGGAGCGGGAAGGCGATCTTCCAGTCCATCGCCATCTTGTAGACCGGCGAATGCCTGGCGGATTCCAGCCAGGCTTCCGGCACGCCGTCCTTGCGCGCCTGTTCGATCACGGCAGGATCGTTCGGATCGAGGAAGATGTTGAGCTGTTCCTGATAGAGGTCCTGTTCATTGGCCGTGGAAGCGGCCTCCGAAATACGGTCTGCATCATAGAGCATCACGCCCAGATAGCGGATGCGGCCGACACAGGTTTCCGAACAGACGGTCGGCTGGCCTGCTTCGATGCGCGGATAGCAGAAGATGCACTTCTCGGACTTGCCCGAGCTCCAGTTGTAATAAATCTTCTTGTAGGGGCAGCCGGAGACGCACATGCGCCAGCCGCGGCACTTTTCCTGATCGATCAGGACGATGCCGTCATCCTCGCGCTTGTAGATCGCGCCGGACGGGCAGGCCGCAACGCAGGTGGGGTTGAGGCAGTGCTCGCACAGGCGCGGCAGGTACATCATGAAGGTATTTTCGAACTGGCCGTAGATTTCCTTCTCGACGCCTTCGAAATTGTAGTCCTTCGAGCGCTTGGCGAACTCGCCGCCGAGAATTTCCTCCCAGTTCGGCCCCCATTCGATCTTTTCCATCCGCTCGCCGGAAATCAGCGAGCGCGGGCGGGCGGTCGGCATGGTCCTGCTTTCGCCTGCCGTCTGCAGATGGCCGTAATCGAAGTCGAACGGCTCGTAATAGTCGTCGATTTCCGGCAGGTCCGGATTGGCGAAAATCTTGGCGAGGATGCGCCATTTTGCGCCCATCTTCGGCTCGATCTTGCCGTTCTTCTTGCGGACCCAGCCGCCGTTCCACTTCTTCTGGTTTTCCCATTCCTTGGGAAAACCGATGCCGGGCTTGGTCTCAACGTTGTTGAACCAGGCATATTCCACGCCTTCACGGTTGGTCCAGACGTTCTTGCACGTCACCGAGCAGGTGTGGCAGCCGATGCACTTGTCGAGATTGAGCACCATTCCAATTTGCGCACGGATTTTCATTCTGCTGCCTCCTTCACGGCGGAGTTGCGGTTGCCTTCTTCAAGCGGCCCTTCCATCCAGTCCACATGGTCGAGCTTGCGCACGACCACGAACTCGTCGCGGTTGGCGCCGACGGTGCCGTAATAGTTGAAGCCATAGGATTGGTGGGCGTAGCCGCCGATCATATGCGTCGGCTTGGTGATGATGCGGGTGACGGAGTTGTGAATGCCGCCGCGCTGGCCGGTGAGCGGCGAGCCGGGCGTATTCACGATCTTCTCCTGCGCGTGATACATGAAGATGGTTCCATCCTTCATGCGCTGGGAGACGACCGCACGGGCCACGATGGCGCCGTTGGCGTTGTAGACTTCCACCCAGTCATTATCGACGATGCCGGCCTTTGCCGCATCCGGCTCCGAAATCCAGACAACCGGCCCGCCGCGATTGAGCGTCAGCATCAGGAGATTGTCCGTATAGGTGGAGTGGATGCCCCATTTCTGGTGCGGCGTGATGAAGTTCAGCACCAGATGCGGCTGGCCGTCCGCCTTTTCGCGGATTGCCGGATTGACCGTCTTGGTGTCGATGGGCGGACGATAGACGCAGAAGCCCTCGCCGAAGGCGCGCATCCACAGGTGATCCTGATAGAGCTGCTGACGGCCGGTCAGCGTGCGCCACGGGATCAGCTCATGCACATTGGTATAGCCCGCATTATAGCAGACATGCTCGGATTCGAGCCCCGACCATGTCGGCGAGGAGATGATCTTGCGCGGCTGCGCGACGATATCGCGATAGCGGATCTTCTCGTCTTCCTTGGGAAGAGCCAGATGGGTGTGGTCGCGGCCTGTGAACTTCGACAGCGCTTCCCATGCCTTGACCGCCACTTCGCCGTTGGTTTCCGGCGCAAGCGAGAGAATGACCTCGGTTGCGTCGACATCGGTATAGATGCGCGGACGCCCTTCGGTTGCGCCCGGCTCATGAACCCTGCCGTTCAGCTTGCCGAGAAGCTCGACCTCATGCTCGGTGTTCCACGAGATGCCCTTGCCGCCATTGCCAAGCTTGTCCAGAAGCGGCCCGACGGAGGTATAGCGCTTGTAGAGGTTCGGATAATCGCGCTCCACGACCACGACCGATGGCATGGTCTTGCCGGGGATCGGCTCGACTTCGCCCTTCTTCCAGTCGAGAACATCCTTGGGCTGCGCCAGTTCGCCCGCCGTGTCATGCAGGGTCGGCACCAGAACGATGTCCTTCTCGACGCCCAGCACTTCCGGCGCCACTTCCGAGAACTTCTTCGCGATGCCCTTGAAGATGTCCCAGTCGCTGCGTGCTTCCCATGCCGGGTCGGCGGCACTCGACAACGGATGGATGAAGGGATGCATGTCGGAGGTATTGAGGTCGTTCTTTTCGTACCAGGTGGCAGTCGGCAGAACGATATCGGAATAGACGCAGGTCGTGGACATGCGGAAATCGAGCGTGACCAGAAGGTCGAGCTTTCCTTCCGGCGCATTCTCATGCCACACGGCCTCGCGGCTTTCCTGCGCGCCTTCCTGTCCCAGATCCTTGCCAAGCAAGCCGTTGGACGTGCCGAGCAGGTGCTTCAGGAAATATTCATGCCCCTTGCCCGACGAACCGAGCAGGTTCGAGCGCCAGACGAACATGTTGCGCGGCCAGTTGGCCTCGTGGTCCGGGTCCTCGCAGGACATGGTGACAGTGCCGTTCTTCAAGGCATTCGCGATGAAGTCCTTCGGCTCCTTGCCCGCTGCGGCTGCCTCTCTGGCAAGCTCCAGCGGGTTGGTCTGGAGCTGCGGCGCGGAAGGCAGCCAGCCCATCCGTTCGGCGCGGATGTTGTAGTCGATCATCGTGCCTTCCCACGCCCCCTCGGGCGCGGTGGGCGAAAGGATGTCCTGCACCTTCACGGTCTCGTAGCGCCACTGGTCGGTATGCGCATAGAAGAACGAGGTGGAGTTCATGTGGCGCGGCGGACGGTTCCAGTCCAGCGCGAAGGCAAGCGCGGTCCAGCCGGTCTGCGGGCGCAGCTTTTCCTGTCCCACATAATGGCTCCAGCCGCCGCCCGACTGGCCGATGCAGCCGCACATCACCAGCATGTTGATGATGCCGCGATAGTTCATGTCCATGTGGTACCAGTGGTTGAGACCGGCACCGAGAATGACCATGGAACGGCCATTGGTCTTTTCGGCATTGGTTGCAAATTCGCGGGCGACGGCAATGATCTGGTCGCGCGGGACGCCCGTGATCTTCTCCGCCCAGGCCGGTGTATAGGGCAGGCCCTCGTCATAGGACCTGGCGGAGTTCTCGTCGCCAAGCCCGCGATCGAGGCCGTAATTGGCGGCGAACAGGTCGAACACGGTCGCGACCAGCACTTCGCCCTTCTTCAGCTTGAGCTTGCGGGCCGGGACCTTGCGCACCAGCACGCTGTCATGGTCGGTGCCTTCAAAATAATCGTGCTCGCGATTGCCGAAATAAGGGAACGCCACATCGGCGACGGCATCGTGCGCGCCCGCCGCAATGAAACTCTTGGCGAGTTCCACATCCTTACCCCGGCCATCCTTTTCTTCAAGGTTCCACTGGCCGTCATCGCCCCAGCGGAAGCCGATGGAGCCCTGCGGGGCAACATAGGTACCCGATCTCGTATCAAAGGCGACCGTCTTCCAGTCGGGATTGTTGGCCTCGCCCAGATCGTCCTTCAGGTCCGAGGCGCGCAGGAAGCGGTCCGGCACGTAGCGTCCGTCCTTCTTCGAGAGCATGACCAGCATCGGGAAGTCGGAATATTTGCGGCAATAATCCTCGAAATAGGGAACCTGCCGGTCGAGATGGTATTCGCGCAGGATCACATGGCCAAGCGCCATGGCAAGGGCGGCGTCGGTGCCCTGCTTCGGGTGCAGCCAGAGGTCGGCGAACTTTGCGGCTTCCGAATAGTCGGGCGAGACCACGACCGACTTGGTGCCCTTGTAGCGCACTTCCGTATAGAAATGCGCATCCGGCGTGCGGGTCTGCGGCACGTTGGAACCCCAGAGCATCAGGAAGCCCGCATTGTACCAGTCTGCCGATTCCGGCACGTCGGTCTGTTCGCCCCATGTCATGGGTGACGCGGGCGGCAGGTCGCAATACCAGTCATAGAACGACATGCAGACGCCGCCGAGCAGCGACAGGTAACGCGAACCCGCCGCATAGGACACCATCGACATGGCCGGGATCGGCGAGAAGCCGATCACGCGGTCCGGGCCGTATGTCTTGGCCGTATAGGCATTGGCGGCTGCGATGATCTCGTTGACTTCTTCCCACGTGGCGCGAACGAAGCCGCCGAGACCGCGCACCTTCATATAGTCGGCGCGCTTGGCCGGGTCCTGCTGGATCGCAGCCCAAGCTCCGACCGGCGTTTTCAGCGCACGTTCCTTGCGCCACAGTTTCAGGAGGCGCGAGCGGATCAGCGGATATTTCACGCGGTTGGCCGAATAGACATACCAGCTATAGCTTGCCCCGCGCGAACAGCCGCGCGGTTCGTGGTTCGGAAGATCGGCGCGGGTGCGCGGATAGTCCGTCTGCTGGGTTTCCCAGGTGATGATGCCGCCCTTGACGTAGACCTTCCACGAGCAGGAGCCGGTGCAGTTCACGCCATGGGTGGAGCGCACGATCTTGTCGTGCTGCCAGCGCTTGCGATAGGCGTCTTCCCAGTCACGGTTTTCGTTGGTGGTGACGCCATGGCCCTCCGAGAAGGTGCCGACATTCTTGCGCGCAAGAAAGTTCAGGCGATCGAGGAGTAGACTCATGATTTTATCCTCATTTTGGTTCGTTAGGCGGCAGCAGCGGCTGGCTTGCTGCGGTGCTCCACGTCGTAGAGCAGCCCGCCTTTTCGGGTGTAGACGCCCCAGGTGATGACGAGGCATGTCACGTAGAAGATCAGGAAGGCCCAGAGTGCGGCTTCCGGCCCGCCGGTCATGCTGATCGAGGTGCCGTAGCCCTTCGGAATGAAGAAGGCGCCGAAGGCAGCGATGGCCGAGGTGAAGCCGGTGATGGCCGCGGATTCCTTGTCCGCTTCGTGGCGGCGTTCTTCCGCGGTGGCCTTGGGCATGAGCCTGTCCATTTCCTTCGACATGATCGCCGGGATCATCTGGAAGGTGGAGGCGTTGCCGATGCCGGTTGCGAAGAACAGCAGGATGAAGGAAGCGAAGAAGCCCCAGAACGCGTTCGGCTGATCCTTGATGCCGACGAAGTAGAGCACGCCCGCCACGCCGATCATCATCAGCACGAATGCCCAGATGGTGACGCGCCCACCGCCGTATTTATCGGCAAGCCAGCCCGAACCCGACCGCGACAGCGCGCCGACGAGAGGCCCGAGAAAGGCGAACTGAAGCGCATTGACTTCCGGGAAGAGGATGTTGGTCAAAAGCGGGAAGCCTGCCGAATAGCCGATGAACGAGCCGAAGGTTCCCGTATAGAGCCAGCACATGATCCAGTTGTGCCTGCGGCGGAAGATGACGGCCTGATCGGCAAACGAAGCCTTGGCCGATGCGATGTCGTTCATGCCGAACCAGTTGGCGAAGGCCGTGATGATGATGAACGGCACGAAGAAGAACCCGGCATTCTGCAGCCACAGCGGTGCGCTGCCCGCTTCGGTCGCGACCATTGCCGGATCGCCGCCGAGCTTGCCGAAGATACCGGCGGTGATGACCAGCGGCACCACGAACTGCACGACGCTGACGCCGAGATTGCCGAGGCCCGCATTGAGCGCTGCCGCATTGCCCTTCTCGTGCTTGGGGAAGAAGAACGAGATGTTGGACATGGAGGAGGCAAAGTTGCCGCCACCAAAGCCGCAGCAGAGCGCCAGCAGAAGGAAGATGAAATAAGGCGTGTTCGGGTTCTGCACCGCATAGCCGATGCCGATGGCCGGAATGACCAGCGACCAGGTGGTCAGTGTGGTCCACAGGCGACCGCCGAAGATCGGCACCATGAAGGAATAGAAAATGCGGAAGGTCGCGCCCGAAATGCCGGGGAGCGCTGCCAGCCAGAAGAGCTGGTCGGTCGTGAACTGGTAGCCCACCAGCGGCAGCTTCGCCACCACCACGGACCAGACCTGCCAGATGGCGAAGGACAGCAGAAGCGCGGGGATCGAAAGCCACAGGTTGCGCCTGGCGATCTTCCTTCCCTTCTGCTCCCAGAAGGCAGGATCGTCCGGACGCCAGTCGGTGAGGACGGAATCGCCTTTTGCCGGCTTGATTTCGGCCTTCTTCAGGCCCTGCAATTCGGCGAAGGCCGGAAGTTCTTCCGTGGCCGCGCCTTGCGAGGCGCGTTCCATCTGGCGGATCGAGACATGCATCCATGTGAACGACACGGCGACGATGACGAAAAGCAGCATGAAGCAGCTTGTCCAGAGGCCGGTCTGATCGAGGAGCACGCCGAACAGGATCGGCAGGATGAAGCCGCCAAGGCCGCCGATCATGCCCACGAGGCCGCCGACAGAGCCGACATTGCCCGGATAATAGACCGGAATGTGCTTGAAGACCGCAGCCTTGCCGAGCGCCATGAAGAAGCCGAGGATGAAGACGGTGATGGTGAAGCCGATCACGCCCATTTCGGCATGGAAGGCCAACGGGCCGTTATCGCTCTGGATGACGTAATCCGTCGGCGGATAGGACAGCACGAAGGTTGCGACCAGCGAGACGGCGAAGGTCCAGTACATGACCCGGCGCGCGCCATAGACATCCGAAAGATGCCCGCCATAGGCGCGGAACAGGCTGGCCGGGACGGAGAAGAACGCCGCGATGATGCCTGCCAGGCGAATATCGACGCCATAGACATGGATCAGATATTGCGGCAGCCACAGCGCGAGTGCCACGAAGGCGCCGAAGACGAAGAAATAGTAGAGCGAGAAACGCCAGACCTGCACATTCTTCAGCGGTTCCAGCTCCATCAGCGTGCTGGTGGGCTTTATGCCCTTGAGACGGCGCTCGACCAGAACCGGATCGTCGCTCGTGGTGAAATAGAAGATGAGCGCCATGACGACCATCGCCGCCGCCCAGACTTCCGCGACCGCGTGCCAGCCAAACGCAACCATGACCATCGGCGCGAAGAACTTCGTCACCGCCGAGCCCACATTGCCCGCGCCGAAAATGCCCAGCGCGACGCCCTGCTTTTCCGGCGGATACCAGCGCGACACATAGGCGACGCCGACCGAGAACGACCCGCCCGCCACGCCGACGCCAAGCGCTGCAACCAGCATCTGCGGATAGGTGGTGGCGTAGGTCAGAAGCCAGGTGGCGACCGCCGAGACCAGCATTGTGAGCGTGAAGATGGCGCGGCCGCCATAGCGGTCCGCCCAGATGCCGAGGATGACGCGGATCAGCGATCCGGTCAGGATGGGCGTGCCGACCAGCAGGCCGAACTGCGTTTCGCTCAGTCCAAGCTCGGACCGGATTTCAATGCCGATGATTGCGAAGATGGTCCAGACCGCGAAACAGACTGTAAAAGCGGTCGTACTCATCGCTAGCGCCGTTGTCTGCGCCCTGGGATTTTCCCCTGCGACATGTTGCATAGGCGTACTCCGAATTGAATACCATTGGGAGGTTTCGTATGCACTTATGCGTCGACTGCGAGATGAATACATTGATTAAGATCAATATCTTTAGACTATTCAAGTTGAATTTTAGTTCTTGGTGACTTAAGGACAATAATAAACCGAGTTTGGCCCAAGTATTGATTAATGCATATTGCACGATTGATATTTATCAATTATATTAGCGGGCAATAACTTGCCCCCTGAAGTGAGGATCGATGCGGAGAGAAGAAATCGACGCGCTGAGAAATCTGCCGCTTTTCGCGGACATGGCCGACGCCACGTTCGAGCGGCTGGTGCGCCCGAGTTTCGTGCAGTCGTTTCCGCCCCGCACGACCCTGATCAGGGAGGACGAGCCTGCGGATTTCCTGTTCGTGATCCTGGACGGGCTTGTGCTGATGTCGGCGAAATCGGACGATGGCGAGACCGCGCTGGAGATACTGCGCGCCGAAGACATCTTCATCCTCGCAGCCGTGCTGAACGATGATGTGTGCCTGCAAACCGCGCAGACGCTGACCCCCACCCGCGTGCTGATGGTGCCTTCCAGCCTGGTGCGCGACCTGATGAGCGAGGATGTCGGCTTCATGCGCGCCATCGTTTTTGAAACCGCGCGCGCCTATCGCCGTCTGGTGAAGGAACTGAAGGCGCAGAAGCTGCGCAGCAGCGTACAGCGCCTCGCCAACTGGATCGTCAAGGAATCGCTTTTGAACGACGGCGCCGACGTGGTGATGATTCCTTACGAAAAACGCACGCTCGCCGCCTATCTCGGCATGACGCCGGAGAACCTGTCACGCAATTTCGCGACACTCGGTTCGCATGGCGTCACGGTGCAGGCCTCGGCGATCAAGATCACCAACAAGAACAAGCTGCTGCAATTTGCGGCCCCCTCCCACCTGATCGACAGGCAGGAACCGGCGCGCGCATTCGACAGAATTTGAGATCAGCAGCCTTCATCTTCCTGTCAAACAGAACGACTATCCGGTGACTTTCTCGATCGAACGGGCCGCCGTCATGAAAGCACCTCTTGCTGCACTGTTTCTCGCCCTTGCAACCAGCGCCGTTGCGCATGAAATGCCCAAGCCCGAACTGATCGGCGCTTTCACCCTGCCCACCGGCCTGAAAATCGGCGGCGTCGAATTCGGCGGAATATCCGGCCTCGACTACGACCCGCGTGCAGATGTCTATTACGCCATATCCGACGACCGTTCGGAAAACGCGCCAGCGCGCTTTTACAAGCTCAAGCTCGCCATCGACGGTTCCGGCATGCAGAGCCTCGATATTCTGGAAACGGTTACGCTTCTGGACAAGGCGGGCAAACCATTTGCACTGAAGGACGTGGACCCGGAAAGCATCCGCTTCAATACGGCCACCGGCACCATCTACTGGTCGAGCGAAGGCGACAGGAATGGCAGACCGTTTGTCGGCGAAGCAAAGACCGATGGCAGCTTCATCCGCGAATTTGCCTTGCCGGAAGCTTACATTCCCGACGAGGGCAGGACACGCGGCATCCGCAACAATCTTTCCTTTGAAAGCCTGACGATCACACCTGACGGCAAGACGCTTCTGGCCGGTACTGAAAACGCGCTGGTACAGGACGGGGACAAGGCGACGCTCGACCATGGCAGCCGCTCGCGCATCATCGCCTTCGATCTCGCATCAGGCAATGTGACGGCGCAATATGCCTATGACACCGGCCCGATCTTCACCAAGGCGACTGAGCCGCCCTTCTGGAACGATAACGGCATGTCGGAATTCGTTGCCGATGGAAACGATCTCCTCACCGTCGAGCGCTCCTTCGCCATGGGCGTGGGCAACCGGATCACGCTCTATCGCGCATCCTTCGATGGCGCCAGCAATGTGAAAGACGTTCCGTCGCTCGCCAGCGAGCCGGTAACGCCGCTGTCAAAGCAGCTCCTCCTCCAGCTCGACGAAGGCGATTTCGGCCTCGACATCGACAATATCGAGGCCGTCACCTTCGGGCCGGTGGTGGACGGGAAGAGGACGCTGGTCCTCGCTTCCGACAACAATTTCAGCCACGGACAGGTTTCGCAGTTCATCGCCCTGAAGCTGCCCTGAAGCGACATGACCGGCCACAGCATTTCCAGCTGAAGTGTGGCGCGGTTTTGCGCAGGATGTTCAGGTCCAGAAATAGCGCACGGTGTGGAAGAAGACCGGGGCTGAAAAGACGAGGCTGTCGGCCCGGTCGAGCATGCCGCCATGCCCTTCGATCATGTGGCCCCAGTCCTTCACGCCGCGATCGCGCTTGATGGCGGAGGCGACAAGCCCGCCGAAGAAGCCCATGATGCAGGATGCGGCCGCAAGCGCGCCCGCCTGGAGCGGCGAAAACGGCGTCAGCCAGGCAAGCCCCGCACCCAGAAGCGATGCCGCCGCAACCCCGCCGACAAAGCCTTCCCAGGTCTTTGACGGCGATATGCTGGGCGCGATGCGATGTTTGCCGAACAGCTTGCCGAAAATATATTGCAGCACATCGCTGCCCTGCACGGTGGCCACCAGAAACGCGATCAGCAGCAGTTTCTTGCCGTCGAACCCGGGAATATCCAGCGTCATCAAGGCCGGTACATGGCTGATGCAATAGACCGACAGCATGATGCCCCATTGCTGCTCGCTGATGCGTTCCAGAAAGCGCGACGTGTCGCCGGAAAGCGCCGTCAGCACCGGCATTGCGAGGAAGCAATAGACCGGGATGAAGATGGAATAGAGCCCGTACCAGTCGATCCAGATCAGGTAATATTGCACTGGAATGACCAGCAGGAACATGCCGAGCAGCACGCGGTGGTCGGCGCGCCTTGTCTGGGTCAGCGTCGCATATTCGCGGAGGGCCGCGAACGAGATCATCGCGAACAGCACGATCACGCCACCCTTCCCGAACAGGAAAGCGACGCACATGGCGCCAACCATGATCCACCATGCCTTGATGCGGGCATTGAGATTGACCAGCGTGGATGAAAGCGGCTTCGGCGCGCGCCATGAAAGAACACCGGCCACGGCGCTTGCCGTTATCAGAACGCCCATGAGGCCAAGGAATAATCGGGTTGTTTCGCTCATGGCTGTTTACCGTTACGGGGCTGTATATCGAGAAGGCTCTGGCGGGCGCGGGCGAGAAATTCCTTGCGGTCCTCACCCTCGCGAAGCTGGACCGGCGCGCCGAAAACGACACGGCACAGAAGCGGCACCGGCAGCATCGCGCCCTTGGGCAGCACGCGCGACATGTTTTCGATCCAGCATGGCACCAGTTCGACATCGGGGCGCGCCAGCGCCAGATTGTAGATGCCGGAGCGAAAGCGCAGCAGCGCCTCGTCTGTCATGTTGCGCGTGCCTTCGGGAAAGATGATGAGCGAATAGCCGTCGGCCAGCGCCTTCAGCATCACTTCCATCGGGTCCTGCGTGCGTTCCACCCAGTTGCGTTCCACAAGCACGGTGCGCAACAGAACTTCCGCCATGAACTGGCGCACGCGGTTGCCCCGCCAGTAATCCGCGCCGGCGACGGCACGGGTGCGCGCGCGTTCTTCCTGGTCGAGACAGGAAGAGAGCAGGATGAAATCGCCATGACTTGTGTGATTGGCAAAATAGATGCGCTGGTTGCGCGACGGGCCAGTGCCGCTCCAGATCGGCCGCACGCCGGTAATCCCCCGCGACAGGATTGCCAGAAACGAACCGAAAATCGATTGCACCTGATGCCGGATCAGTTCCCGCATGTCACAGCCCCTGACCCGATGGCACCACGGCCAGCAGAATGAAAAGCACGATCTCAACCCCCATGAAGAACCGCAGGCGCTCCACGATGCGCCGCGAACCCTCGATCCTCGCCGCAAGCGGACGAACAGGACCGGCATGGGTGCGCAGGCCCATGCGTTCCAGAATTCGGTCCACCTCGCTCAGGCCCGTTTCGCCGGAAGCGGCAATCAGCCGGAAAAGCGCTGCATCGAACAGAAGATGCGCCGCGATACCGAGCACGATCAGCGCGCTTGCAAGCAGCAGCGGCCAGATCAGCCAGAAAGCCAGATCGTGCACCGGGCGCAGGAAGGGCGCGACCGCAAGAAGAACCACCGCGACGGCAATGCCGGGAAAGGCGTTGCGGCGCAGCCAGACCGCCGTGGAGGATGCAGGCGCGTTCATGCCGCCTCCCCCGCCAGATGCAGATGAACGGGCCAGCCTTTGGCGCGGATCAGCGTTTCTGCTTCTCGCGCATTGGCCACGCGGCCAGTCGAGACGAGCCAGGCCACCGCAACCGTGGCGCTGCGCTGGAAACCGAGCGCGCAGCAGATGAGAACCGGACCGTGATGGCGAGCCGCTTCAACAGCATCGGCGGCCAGTTGCACTTTTTCCGATGGCGGCGCGACCATATCGATCGCGGCAAAGCTCTTCCATTCCGCGTCATGCGGCGGCGGCACCATTTCAGCGGCCAGATCGATGACGGTCGCGAAGGATGAAAGTTCTGCGGCTCTAGGAAAACGCCCCAGAAACACCCCGTCGGCAAGCTCCACATGCGGCGGCAGCCTGCGGGTCCAGAACCGCACATTCAGCCCGGCAAAAAGACGATAGGGCCAAAGGAGCCAGCGGCTTGCAAGACTGACCGATCCATCCGTCTGCTTCTGGAAAATGCCAGCACCGGCCCCGAAATAGCCAAGCGCCACGATGGCCAGCGCGGTTGCGGGCCAAAGCCAGAAGATCGCATAGCCAGTCATGCTGAGGCCATGAATGCCGAGCGCGAGAAAAAGCACAGCGCCCGCCAGATAATATAGACCCAGCCGACGCGCTTTTGGGTTCGTGGTCAACTGAAAACCGGCAAATGGTGACGACCCACTACGCGGAAAAAGCCACAGGGCAAACAGGCCGAGCAAAGCGCCTGCCGGAATATCGACCGCGTGGTGCTGATAGGTGGTCAGCACCGACAGGCCGATCAGCAGGCACCAGACATGCCAGACCACGCGCACGGCGCCGCCCATCACGCGGCGCATCTGGTCCCAGATGATGATCAGAAGCGCGATATGCAGCGAAGGTGCCTGATTGAAGGGTTTGTCGAAACCGCCGAGCACATCGAACATGAAGCCCGGAATGCCAGCCGTTGCCGGTTTTACGAAGGTCGCCGTCAGCGGAAAGGCGACGAAGCAGAGAACAGCGATGATCTGAGCCGCCAGATAACGCTTCGCCAGCCGGTCCACCTGTTCCGGACTGTCATTGACGAACAGCGCGACCGCGTAGAACAGATTGACCGACCAATAGGGCACGATGCTCCACGCGATGAACGGAACCCGGTTTTCCCACGCGAAGGCAAGGTTCGGCACATGGCTTTGCTGCGATGCGAGCCAGTTGGCCGTGCCGTATGTCAGGTAGAAGAAGGGAGCGAGAAACAGAAGCCAAAGGATGGCGCGACGGACCACGGGCCGCCGCGAATATCCCTCGCGTTCCGTCAGATGCACCGTCACGCCTTGCCGTCTCCGACCCGCTCTGCAATCGAGACGGTGAAAATGCCCCACTGATCGATGCGCTGTTCGATCTTGCGATAGCCTGCCTTTTCGACAAGCTGGTCCATCTCGCCCTGCGTGCGGCGGCGCATCACCCATGCCTCGCCGCCGCGATGCGAGGTCAGCGCCCGCGCGATCATTTCAAGCTGCGGATGCCATGGCTGGTTGGTGTAGATCAGCAGTGCGCCGGGCTTCTGCACGCGGGCAAGCCCCGACAGCGAACGATTGATCAGTGCATTGTCGGGGAAAAGCTCGTAAAGACCGGACACGATGGCAAGGTCCGGCTGCGGCGTGACAGCGGCAAGGCTTTCCTCGTTGAAAGCATCGCCCTCTTCCATATGGGCAATGGCCTCCAGCCCGCGATCCCTGATGAGCTTGTTGCCCGCCAGCACATTGATCGGCGAATAGTCGCGCAGATGGATGCTGTCCGGCATCGCGCCGGCGCGCACCACCGCGTCGATCACGTAGCGGCCATGGCCGCAGGCAATATCAAGAATATTGGTCGAGCGGCCTTCGCTCTTCAGCCGGTTGATCGCCACGCCGATCAGTTCTTCCAGATGCACCTTGCGCTGCCGGATGCCCCGCCAGCCGATCGCTTCCAGAAACTGCCTGTCGATGAGCTTGCCGCCCGGTCCAATACCGCGCGCTTCGTTCTCATAAACGTAATCGAGCGTCGAACCGGAATCGAAGCCGGTGCGCCTGCCGACTTTCAGCCCTTCCGAAAACAGTGCGCCGAAGGCTATCGAAGCCCGCGTCGACGCCCAGTAAAGCCCCTGCGCCGTCAGAAGCGGCAGCGGGGTCGACAGCCGGTCCGCCTCGTCGCGCGTGTGGCCTGCAATATGCGCTTCCGTCAGGTCGGCGCGCTGCGGCGCTTCGGCAAAGCGCGCCTCGATGAAATCATGAATGCGTTCGATGGCCGGTTTGCGATCCCGCTCGCCCAGCGTGTCGTGGTAGAAGCCCTTGAGCACGTGCCGCTCCTTGATGCGGCTGCCGAGGTTCTCGAAGAAGCGATGTTGCGGCGCGGGGCGCACGACGAAATCGCTGCCGGAGATGAGCAGTTGCGTCGGAACGGTAATCGCCCGCGCATCGTCCACCACGCGCTTCGCCGTCTCGTAGAGTTGCAGCAGGATATGCGATGCAATGGGCCGTGCGATCAGCGGATCGGTGCGATAGGATTCGATGCGTTCCGGATCGTGGGTCAGGAACTGCGGCTTGACGTAGGAATTGACGTAGAAAGTGCCTTTCAGCTTCTGCCACAGGCCGATGCCTTCCTTGGCGAATGGCACATAGAGCTTGATGTCGAAGGCGGGCGAAGCCAGCACCAGCGCCCGGATATTCGGCGCATAGTCATGCACCCATGCGGCAGCAAGCACCGCACCGACGCTCTGCGCGATGATTGCCACGTCCTCGATGGCCGCGCTGGTTTCCCGCCGGATATGGGTGACGAAACTGTCGAGATCGCGGATCGACGCGCCGAAGGATGGCGAGAAGCCGCGCACGCCCGGCGACTGGCCGTGGCCGCGCGCATCCCAGGCATAGAAGGCGTAGTCATCCAGCCCCAGCTCATCGACGAGGTGCGCGACACGGCCGCTATGCTCGTGCCCGCGATGCAGCAGGACGATGACGCCTTTCGGCTTTCCGGAAAGCGCCGGCCAGAAACGGTAGAACAGCGACGTGCCGTCATGGGTCGCGAACCGGCTTTCCTGCGCCACGCGATGCGGTTTTACTGCCTGCTCGTCCATGCATCCCTCTCCACAGCGTTTCCTCGCGAGGCGGCTGCCCCCAATTTCTATTGAGTGAAACAAAATGTTTGCTTAAACGAGCTGGAGCGAACCGCAAATAGCTGTTCAATACTTATTCTTCGTTTCCCAAGAGATTCTTGATGTCCGTTTATCAACTCAAGTCGCGTTTCCAGAATTTACTGAGGCCGCTGGTCGTGCGACTTGCCGCAGGCGGTGTAACCGCCAATCAGGTTACAGTCGCCGCCGCGCTCGTCTCGATCATACTTGGGGCTTTTCTGGCGTGGAGCGGAAATGCGGCATGGTTTGCGCTCGTCCCGGTCTGGCTGTTCCTCCGCATGGCCCTGAACGCCGTCGATGGAATGCTGGCGCGCGAACATGGGCAGAAATCGACGCTGGGCGCCTATCTCAACGAGATCGGCGATGTGGTTTCCGACGCGGCGCTCTATGCCCCTTTCGCGCTGGTCGCCCCGTTCACCGGCCCGTGGATTTTCGCGGTCATATTCCTTGCCACGCTGACGGAATTTGCCGGTCTTGCCGGGGCTTCCGTGGGTGCGAGCCGCCGTTATGACGGCCCGATGGGCAAGAGCGACCGCGCCGTGGTCTTCGGCGTGCTTGGTGCCTGGATCGCCATCGACGGCACCTTGCCGGACTGGATGTTCTGGCTGCAACCGCTCCTTTGCCTGCTTCTGGCCGCGACCACCGTCAAGCGCATCGCAAACGGAATAAGCGAGACAAAGAACCGTTAAAAGGTACTGGTCCGGGACTGGTATTGACGCAATTGGGGCCTATGTTGGTCCATTCAATTCCAGCTCAATCGGAGGCCATGCCAATGAAGAAAGCTAAAACTGCTTTTCTGTTTGCGGGCATATTCGCATTTTCATCCGCGCAGAGCCCGGCGCTCGCCGCCAGCGACGGCAGTTCCAGCCAGCGCGCCAGAGAAGTCACAGCGGTGGTCAACGCCGTGGCACAGAAGTTGCCCGGCCAGCCTATCAATACGGTGATGTATATCCGCTCCAACAATTTCGAGGTGCTGGCCGGCGACTGCACAGTGCGCGCGCATATCGTCTCGTCCGGCCACAAGGCGAAAAGCACCTCTCCCGACAAGATCAAGGTCCGGCTCAACAAGCGGCGCTGCGCACGCTAACTCCCGTTGAGCTGTGACCTCGCGACGGTCTTGACCACCCAGTCGGCGAAGACGCGCAGGCGGTTGCTCAGATGCCGGTTGGGCGGATAGACCAGATAGATCGGCGTCGGCTCTATCTCCCATTCCTGCAGGACGGGGCGCAGCGTGCCGCTGGCGATATCGTCCTTCACCATGAACAAGGGCGCCTGCACCACGCCGAGCCCGGCCCGCGCGGCGGCAAGATAGGTGGTCGATTCGTTCGCCGCCACCACATAGCGCCCGTTGACCTCGATCTCCTCCGTCCCCTTCCTGAAGCGGAACGGCATCTGCTGGCCGGTCGATGGCCGGAAATAGCCGACCACAGTACAGTCACGGCTGAGGTCCGACGGGTGAAGCGGCGTGGAGCAACGGTCGAGATATTCGGCGGAAGCGCAGGCGATGAAATGCATGTCGCCGATGCGGCGCGCAATCAGCGACTGGTCGGCCAGCTCCCCGATGCGAATGGCGCAATCGACATTCTCCGCCACATAATCGACAGGCCGGTCCGACACGCCGAGATCGATCTGGATATCGGGATAGCGCTGGTGAAACTCCATCAGCGCCGGAATGATGATGAGATTGGCGACCGCGCCCGCCATTTCGACGCGCAGGCGCCCCTTGGGCAAGGTCTGCGCGCTAGACAGGCTGCCGTCGAGTTCGGCAAGATCGGCGAGCAAACGGGCCGCACGCTCGTAATAGAGCGCGCCGTCCGGCGTCACCAGAACGCGGCGGGTGGTGCGATTGAGGAGCTTCGTACCAAGATGGGCTTCCAATCCCTGAATGAGATTGCTGATCGTTGCCTTGGGCATGTTGAGCGAGGCGGAGGCGCGCGTGAAATTCCCGGTTTCGACAACCCGGAGAAAGGCGCGCATGGCCGAAAGCTGGTCCATTATCAAAAAGCCGTTATTGTTCGAGATTCTGGACAGTGTAACCAATTATAGGGGACTATTCCAGTTCATAGACAATGATAATATCTGATCATGGCAGTTTGCCGCTAGCGCATGTCCCCCAAAAGTGGGAACCGGTTTTGGGGCAAGGACTTGCGTGAATACAGCCAGAGCATTTCCGACGATTCCGTTCAGACAGAAATGCTCCGGCGCATCGTGCAGCCCGGTGGAGATCACCTGACAGGCATGAATGCGGCGCAGCAAACAGCCGGAGCGTGGGCGCGAACCATATATAGGCGTGTCCTGCTCCAGACGCATCATTTTCGGACCGGAAGCGTGAAACGGTTTTGCGTTCGGAAATACGTGGAAATAGAATGGATAGGGCGGTCTGGACGATTCCGTGTGACAGAACCGCTTTATACATGAAGGCCAGAAAAGATGTGCGAGAAGTTTAGTGTAGAGACGTTGCAGGTTCATGGGCGACTTCATGGTCAAGCCCAGGGACAGGCGGGCGACTGCACCTGCAAGGCGCGCATCTACCGGGGGACAAAGCTGCTCTCCCCGCCGCCGGTGGTGCTGCACCTTCACGGTGGCGCTTTCTCGGCCAGTTGTCTGGGCGCCTGCGAGCGCGTCGCCGAAACACTTGCCGAGGCGGGTGCGGTGGTCGTGTCGCCGGAATATTCGTCAGCCTGTCTCAACCCGTTCCCGGCGGCGCTTGAGATAGTCTATTCCATCCTGACTTCGATGCGCGCGCGCTGCCCGGAGTTTGCGCACAAGAAGTCGATGCTGTTCGTCGCCGGTGAAGAGGCGGGCGGCAACCTTGCTGCCGGCGTGGCCCTGATGGCGCGCGATCAATATCTGACCGATCTCAAGGGTCAGATACTGCTTTCGCCCATGCTCGACCCCTGCCTCGCCACGGCGTCTTTCCGCAAATATTGCCCGGAAAGCGCCGTCAAGACGATGTCGGATGGCTGGCAGCATTATCTGGGCGAGTGTGCGGGTTTCACCCACCCCTATGCCGCGCCCGCCTTGTGTACCCGTCTTGCTGGTCTGGCACCCACTTTGCTTGTCACCAGCGCCCAGTGCCCGATGCGTGATGAAACGCAGGCCTATGCCGAGCGTCTTCGTCAGGCGGGCGTGAAGGTCCAATCGCATGTCCTGCCCGGAAAAGCCGGCTGGATACCTGAAAACAAGGTGGCGGGCACCGACTGGTCGCCACAGGAGCACAAACTTGTAGACCTGTTTTCCGATTTCTTCCGGCAGGCAGGAGCAAAGGCAATCGCAGCATGACATCAGTTTTAAAGTCCTCCCAAGCTTTGACCTGATGCCCCAATGAAGCCGGCCCCCACCGGTTAGAGCGAAGCTCTAACCTCCTTGATTGAAAGCATAATCAGACCGAACCTCTCCGGTCGGGTTATGCTGCAGGAGATACAACAATGACATCGATTACAGCCCGCCGGGCCCTATGGGGCGCCGGCCTGAGTATCCTATTGTCTGCAGCTGGCGGCGGCGCCATTCTCTTCGGCGCGCCCCACCTCAAGGCCGATGCCGCAACCGATATTTCCGCTCCCCCGCCTGCCGTGCCGGTTTCCGTCGCCAGGGCGGAATCGCGCCGCATTGCGACCTGGGAAGAATTTTCCGGTCGTCTGGAAGCGATCGACCGGGTTGAAATTCGCCCGCGCGTCGGCGGCGCAATCCTGAAAGCCCATTTCCGCGAAGGCGCTCTGGTGAAACAGGGCGATCTGCTCGTCACCATCGATCCCGAGCCCTATGCAGCGGCGGTGGAAAAGGCGAAGGCACAGGTTTCAGCCGAAGAGGCCCGCGTTGCGCTGGCCAAGACGGAACTGGAACGCGGACGCCAGCTCGTCACCACCCGCACCATCGCCCAGAGCGGCCTCGACCAGCGGTCCAGCGCCTATGACGAGGCGCAGGCAAGCCTGCGTTCAGCCAAGGCGGCCCTTCGTACCGCCGAGCTCGATCTTCAATATACGGAAGTGCGCGCGCCGATTTCCGGCCGCGTCGGGCGGCTGGAAGTAACGGCAGGCAATCTGGTTGCCGCAAGTTCCGCCTCGCCGGTCCTGACCACGCTTGTTTCGGTCGATCCGATCTATGCAAGCTTCAGCGCCAATGAGGAAGTCGTCACCAAGGCGCTTGCCAAGCTTGCAGCCTCGCCCGGCGGAAACGCCATCGAGCGCATTCCGGTCCAGATCGGCACCGCTTCCGATGAAGGCACCCCGATTTCCGGTCATATCCAGCTCATCAACAATGAGGTCGATGCCACGACCGGCACGATCCGCGTTCGCGCCGCAATCGACAATCCGGACGGCAGGCTCATTCCCGGCCAGTTTGTCCGCATCCGCTTCGGCGAACCGGAACCGGATGAAAAGCTGGTGGTGAGCGACCGCGCCATTGCCTCCGATCAGGACAAGAAATTCGTCTTCGTGGTCGGGGCCGATAACAAGGTCGAATACCGACAGGTGGTTCTGGGACGCAATTATGACGGCCTGCGCATCATCGAAAGCGGGTTGAAGCCCGGCGAGAATATCGTCGTGAACGGCCTGCAGCGCATTCGTCCGGGCGTGGTCGTCGCACCGCAACCCGTCACCGAAACACTTGCCAAAAACTGAATTAAAACGGCGCGCCTGAGCGCGCGCTAACCGCAAATGCTCAGCCTCAGCAACCCGCGAAATCTGCCGATTTCGCGGGCCGGGAGAGTCTTTGCCCATCCGCCACGGCATCGGCCCAAAAATCGATTTCGATTTTTGGAAAGCACGATGCCCAGACCCAAACAATTAGAGCGTCCTTTGTGCGTTCGACCGAACGCACGGCGCTCTAAGGGGGATAAACAGATGAACTTCTCACGCTTTTTCGTCGACCGGCCGGTCTTCGCTGGCGTTCTGTCGGTCCTGATCTTCGTTGCCGGTCTGATCGGCATGACAGGTCTGCCGATCTCGGAATATCCGGAAGTCGTGCCGCCGCAGATCGTGGTTCGCGCGCAATATCCGGGCGCCAACCCTGCCGTCATTTCCGAAACCGTCGCCACGCCGCTTGAAGAACAGATCAACGGCGTCGAGGGCATGCTCTACATGCAGAGCCAGGCGACCGCCGATGGCGTCATGACGCTGACGGTCACCTTCGCGCTCGGCACCGATCCCGATCAGGCCCAGCAGCTGGTGCAGAACCGTATTTCGCAGGCTGAACCGCGCCTGCCGGAAGAGGTGCGCACGCTTGGCGTCACGACCGCCAAGAGCTCGCCCGACCTGACGCTCGTCGTCCATATCATCTCGCCCGATGGCCGGTATGACGTGAACTATCTGCGCAACTATGCGGTTCTGAACGTCAAGGACCGTATCGCCCGTATCCCGGGCGTCGGTCAGGTGCAGATATTCGGCGGCGGCGATTATTCGATGCGCGTCTGGATCGACCCGCAGAAGGCCGCCGAACGCGGTCTTTCCGCAAGCGACATCGCCAATGCCATCCGCCAGCAGAACGTTCAGGCCGCTGCCGGCGTCATCGGCGCATCGCCGTCCGTTTCCGGTCTCGACCTGCAACTTTCCGTCAATGCGCAGGGCCGTCTCCAGTCGCCGGAAGAATTCGCCAATATTGTCGTGAAGTCAGGCAATGAAGGCGAAATCACCCGGCTGGGCGATGTGGCGCGCGTCGAAATGGGCGCCGCCGATTATTCGCTGCGCTCGCTGCTCGACAACAAGCTCGCGGTCGGCATGGGCGTGTTCCAGTCGCCCGGTTCCAATGCGCTGGACATTTCCGAAAACGTCCATGCGGCCATGGCGGACCTGAAGAAAACCATGCCGGAAGGCGTGGATTTCGACATCGTCTATGACACGACCGGGTTTGTGAAGGCTTCCATCGAGTCGGTCATCCATACGCTGCTCGAAGCCATCGTGCTGGTGGTCATCGTCGTCATCCTGTTCCTGCAGACATGGCGCGCCTCCATCATTCCGCTGGTTGCCGTTCCCGTTTCCATCGTCGGCACGTTTGCGGTGATGTATGTGTTCGGCTTCTCCATCAATGCACTCAGCCTTTTCGGCCTGGTGCTTGCCATTGGCATCGTGGTCGACGACGCCATCGTGGTGGTGGAAAATGTCGAGCGCAACATCGAACAGGGGCTGTCGCCGGTCGAGGCAACCTATCGCGCCATGCAGGAAGTGTCCGGGCCGATCATCGCCATTGCGCTGGTGCTGGTCGCGGTCTTCGTACCACTTGCCTTCATCACCGGCCTGACAGGCCAGTTCTACCGTCAGTTCGCGCTCACCATCGCAATCTCGACGGTGATCTCGGCCTTCAATTCGCTGACGCTTTCGCCTGCCCTCGCGGCACTGTTGCTGCGCGGTCACGATGCGCCGAAGGATCGGCTCACCCGCATCATGGACAAGCTGTTCGGCTGGTTCTTCCGTGGCTTCAACCGTTTCTTCGGTGCAAGTTCGGAAGCCTATGGACGCGGTGTCGGCAGCATCCTCTCGCGCAAGTCGCTGGTCATGGGCCTCTATGTCGTGCTGCTCGGCGTCACCTTCGTCCTGTTCCGCGCGGTGCCCGGCGGCTTCGTTCCGGCGCAGGACAAGCAATATCTGATTGGCTTCGCGCAATTGCCGGATGCGGCAACGCTCGACCGGTCGGAAGATGTGATCCGTCGCATGAGCGACATTGCGCTCAAGCATCCGGGCGTGGCCAATGCCATCGCCTTCCCCGGCCTGTCAATCAACGGTTTCACCAACTCGTCGAACTCCGGCATCGTTTTCGTGACGCTGAAGTCGTTCGAGGAGCGCAAGACCCCGGAACTGTCGGCCAATGCCATCACCATGGAGCTGAACCAGCAATACGGCGCCATTCAGGATGCCTTCATCGCCATGTTCCCGCCGCCGCCCGTTCAGGGTCTCGGCACGACAGGCGGCTTCAAGCTCCAGCTTGAGGATCGCAACGGGCTTGGCTTCAAGGCGCTTGACGATGCGACCAAGGCGTTTCTCGCCAAGGCCTATCAGACGCCGGAACTGGCTGGTCTCTATTCGAGCTACCAGATCAACGTGCCGCAGCTTTATGCCGATCTGGACCGCGTGAAGGCGCGACAGCTTGGCGTGGCGGTGACCGACGTGTTTGAAACCCTGCAGATTTATCTGGGTTCGCTCTATGTCAACGACTTCAATGCCTTCGGACGCACCTACAGCGTGCGCATTCAGGCCGATGCGAATTATCGCAGCCATGCCGAGGATATCGGCAAGCTGAAGGTGCGTTCGCAGTCCGGCGAGATGATCCCGCTGTCGGCGCTTCTGAAAGTCGAGCAGACCGTGGGTGCGGAACGCGCCATCCGTTATAACGGCTTCCTTTCCGCCGATATCAACGGCAATCCCGCCCCCGGCTTCTCGTCCGGTCAGGCGCAGGCTGCCATTGAACGGATCGCGGAGGAAACCTTGCCGCCCGGCATCACCTTCGAGTGGACGGATCTGACCTACCAGCAGATTCTGGCTGGCAGCTCCGGTTTCCTCGTCTTCCCGCTGGCGCTGCTGCTCGTCTATCTGGTTCTGGCCGCGCAGTATGAAAGCCTTGCCCTGCCGCTGTCGATCATCATGATCGTGCCGATGGGGATCATGGCCGCACTCACCGGCGTCTGGCTGACAGGAGGCGACAACAACGTCTTTACCCAGATCGGCTTGATAGTCCTTGTGGGGCTGTCGGCGAAGAACGCGATCCTGATCGTGGAATTCGCCCGCGAACTGGAGCTTTCAGGACGAGGCGTCGTGCAGGCGGCGGTCGAGGCAAGCCGGTTGCGCCTGCGTCCGATCCTGATGACATCGATGGCGTTCATCATGGGCGTGGTGCCTCTGGTAACGTCGACCGGCGCCGGTGCGGAAATGCGCTCGGCCATGGGCATCGCGGTCTTTGCAGGCATGATCGGCGTGACCGCCTTCGGCATCTTCATGACGCCGGTGTTCTATGTGCTGATCCGCAAGCTCTCCGGCGAGCGCCCGTTGAAACATGCAGGCGCGAAGATCGAGGCCCCGCATCTGGCGCCGGGGGAATAATCCCGGCGTCTCCTTCCATCGCCTTCCACAGAAGGGCCGGAGCAATCCGGCCCTTACTTCGTTGTGGATTGGCCTTCTGCCGTCGCGATATCGCCCGAATCGGTTTCTTAAGAGGAGGCTTTGTCCGCTGCATGAAGGAGAAGATCGTTGCAGAAGTCCGGTTTGCTTGCCCTCGTCCTCGCTGCCACCGCCCTGGCAGCATGTTCCGAAACGACGCCCGGTCCTTCGGCAAGCGCCTCCCCCGCCAGACCGCCGGTCGATCCCACCCCCATCACCGGCAACTGGTGCAGCCCTGACGGCCAGCGATTCGCCATTTCCGGCGAGCGTTTCGACAGCCGCGACGGCCAGTGCTCGGTCACGCGCATGAACAATTACGAAGGCACCTTTACCGTCTCGATGTCCTGCACGGCCAACGGGCAGCAGTCGAAGGAAAACATCACCATTTCACCCGTCGGACAGACGCTGCATATCTCGTTCCTGTCGATGGGCGGCAAGCGCGCCGTGGTCAACCGCTGCGCCTCCTGACCGGGCCGAAATCAAATCAAGGCAGAACCGTGAACCGGCGCGATTTTCGCGCCGGATGCGTTTTTTCGCGGCAAACCATGACTTTTTCCCACCAAAACTTGTGGCGAACGCCCGACAAAATCATGGCGAAAATGCGGCAAATGGCATTTTGGGGATGATGTGATGCGACAGGAGGGGTCCGCTCTGCTAAACTCTCCGCTGCAATGCCATACCCAAATTATAGGGAGACAGACATGAAAGTCGTATTCGTGACTACCGCTGTCCTCGCTCTGTCGGTTACCGGCGCGATGGCAGACTGCACCTATCACAGTGCTCAATCCTCCACGAAAATGGAGAAGCCGCAGACCACTGCAAGCATCCAGACAACGGCTCCGGAACAGAAATAACCGCCGGAAAGCCGGGAACCGGATAGCCCATCCTGATTCGTGACGATCGCGCCGCAACGCCGGTCGTCACTTTTTTCTGAAATTGAAACAGGGCAAAAAAAAGCGCGCCCTTCAGATGAAGGACGCGAAAGAGTTGCAAGCTCGCTCTGTTCGAGGAACCTGAACGGCAGGTTCTAGGCTCGACCAGATGCCTGTCGGCCATTTTGCCCTGGAAGCGACCCAGAATGCGGGACCGGTTTTTATTCGTAGCTCGAAACGCTTCGCTTCGAGAGTAACCGTTATCGCCGCTTCCGCGCTGTCCGGACTGGTTTGGCTGCCTATCGACCCCGACTCCCCGCGGTCGATAAGCAGCCCCCGCCCAATTTTTTGAGTCAGCCTCCTAAGCCCCAACAGGCCGACGGTTATTTAGTGGACGCTCTAGTAGCGAAAAACAATTCCCCTATTCAGGGGGGTAGGTTAGAAAGAAGAACTGACCCACTTTTCCGGCAATGACTTTCAGCAGCCGGTAGATTTTGAAAGACTTTATGAAACCGTTTGATATTTATTTGAAATTGGACCAGACTTTTTCAGTGTTATGTGCGAATTGACGCTTTTGAAGGGGAATTTCGTCCGCCAAACTCAGGAGATTCTTGAAATTTCGGGCATCCTCCCTTTTAAGCTTCGCTGCATTCGCATTCGTTCGTTTCTGGAGATACCTCACGTGTCATGCGCAAACTGGATGTTCGCTTTCCGGCGTCTTCTGGCGCTCCCGGCACTGATCGCGCTTTTCGCCGTCTGCCAAATCATCCTTTCCACAGGCGCGGCTCCTGCTGCATCGCCTGCGACGGTGACCATCACGCTGACCGTCATCGCCCCCGATGGAACGACGCGCGTATTGAGCAATGACGACTTCACGCAGTTGCCGCAGAATACGTTGCAGACCAACACCGCCTGGACCGAAGGTCCGCAGAATTTCGACGGCGTGCTGCTGCGCGACGTGCTGGCAACGGTGGGTGTGGACGGTAAGAACGCCCCCAACCGTTCGATCACCATTCTTGCGCTCAACGATTACAGTATCAGCATTCCGCTGGAGGACGCCTACAAGTACAATGTCCTTGTGGCGCGCAGGATGAACGGCCGGGAGCTGAGCCTGCGCGACAAGGGACCATACTGGATCGTCTATCCGCGTGACCAGCATCAGGAACTGAACGATTCGCGCTATGATCACCGCTGGGCATGGCAGGTGAAGCAGATCGAGGCGAAATGAGAATCAAGCGGGGCTATATTCTCTCCGGCCTTGTCATGGCAGGTTTTGCGGCCCTGCTCGCTTATGCATTCAGCCAGCTTCTCCAGATCCAGAAATCGCTGGCGACCTATACCGGCGAGAACATGGTCTGGGCCATCACCAAGACCGAACGCGACGCCGGACGCCTGGCCGAAACGGCGCTGACAATGCCGGCGGGCAGCACCGACACCGCCGATCTCTCGCTCCGCCTCGACGTTCTTTACAGCCGTTTCGCGCTTCTGGCCGACGGGCCGCAGAAGAAATATTTCGCCCGTATTCCGGGCGCTGCCGAAATCATCCAGCGCAATACCGACCGGCTTCCCCAGATCGAGGCGATGATCAAGGCCGGGCCGGAACAATTCGACCCTATAGCCATCTATCGGGCGCTGGTGCCCATGCGCGATGAACTGACCAAGGTTGCCGATGACGCGACGATCGTGGAGCAGGACCATGGCGGTGCGCAGCGCGACCAGCAATTGCAGTCGATCTACCTGATCATGTTCGCGGTGCTGGGCATCATGGCGACGGGCGCCATCCTGTCCTGGCAGGTGGTTTCCAACATGCGCAAGGCCGAGCGCGCCCACAAGGCATTGCAGGAGTACAAGCAGCAACTCGAACAGACCGTCGCCGACCGCACCGCCGCCCTGCGCGAGGCGCTGGAAAGCGAGCGCAAGGCCAAGGAACTCTACAAGAGCTTCATCACCACGGTTTCGCACCAGTTCCGCACGCCCGTATCGATCATCGACATCATCGCCCAGCGCTTCATCCGCCGCGCCGACGAGTTCACGCCCGAAATCATCATCGACAAGGCCAAGCGGATGCGCAACGCCAGCCGCCGCCTGATCCTGCTTCTGGAAAGCACCGCCAATGCGGAACGCCTTGATGAAAGCGGGTTCCAGATCAACCGCCAGCCGGTCGATTTCTCCGAACTGGTGCGCAACACCTGCGCCTATCATCAGGAGCTGCATCCCGAGCTGGAACTGGTGACGGACATTCAGGACAGCGAGACGTTCTGTTACTGCGACGGCATTCTGGTCGAGCAGATTCTTGTCAACCTGCTTGGCAACGCCACCAAATATTCGCCCGCCGGCAAGCCCATCGAAGTGACCACGGAAGAAGACGAGAACGAATTCCGCTGCATCGTCCGCGACCACGGTATCGGCATACCGGCGGAGGAAGCGGATCGCATATTCACGCGCTTTTTCCGCGCCAGCAACGCATCGCACATGGCGGGCACCGGCCTGGGCCTCAGCCTGTCGCGCGCGCTCGCCGAATTGCACGGCGGAACGCTTGTCTTCACTTCGATTGAAGGACAAGGTACGGTATTCATCCTCACTCTACCAAAGGTGGCCCAGCATGCGACTGCCTGAAATCCTCCCCCAGCCGACCGTCCTCTGCATCGAGGACGAAACCCATATTCTGGAAGAACTGATCGATGAACTGGGCACTTCGGGGTTCAACGCCATTGGCGCGGCCAATGCGACCGAAGCGCTGCGCGTGCTGGACACGACGACGCCCGACATCATCATCTGCGATATATTGATGCCCGGCACCAACGGCCTGCAATTTCTGGAACAGATCCGCAGTTCCCGCACCGACCTTGCCGGAACGCCATTCCTGTTCCTGACCGCGCTTGCCGACCGCAGCCACGAGCTGACCGGCAGGGAGGCCGGTGCCGACGATTACCTGACCAAGCCGATCGATTTCGATGTCCTCATCCTCACGATCCGCGCCCGGCTCAATCTGGTGGCGCGCGTGAAGGCCATATCCAACCAGCCTGCGGCAGCGGAGCCGAACGGCGAGTTCATCCATCTTTCGCGCCGGGAAACCGAAGTGCTGAAGGAGATAGGCACCGGACAGCGCAACGGCGAAATCGCCCGCAAGCTTGGACTGTCGGAACATACGGTCAGCGATTATGTGAAGGCCATCTACCAGAAGCTCAGCGTGTCGTCGCGGGCCGAGGCAACGCGGGAAGCCATAAGGCGTGGCCTGGTCGACATGAGATAGTGGCCGACATGAGATAGGCTTTCGAATTCAACCGGTTTTTCTGGGGATGAGCGGTAATGATCTCGACAATCCGAAAGCCCCAAATTACGGTTTGCCCATGAAGCAACCGGTTCGACAACGCGCTGTCTTCTTCATTGGCGGCTATGATCCGAAAACGCCGGAGGCGTTTTTTGGACGATTGAACAGAGAAATCAAACGGTTCGAGGCACTGTGGAGCGTTCGTTCCGACGTTTCGGATGTCAGCGTGTCGCCGGACGGCGAGATCGGCTCCGTCGCGATCGCGACGGCCTCCGCCGATGATGGATGGGCGACCCAGACCGACTTCAATTTTCTCGTTCTGGACAAGATCGTGCTCGCGGATTTCGACCGTCCGCTGCCGGTCAGGCTCGCCAAATATCTCGCCGCCTTCGGGGATTTCGTCCTGACCGGCACCGCCTTCCGCTTCTTTGCCAAGGCCTGGCGCTTCGGGCTTTATTTTCTCTATCCTTTTCTCGTGCTGGCCCTGTTCGCCGTTGCGGGCTATGCGGTGGCGCGATGGACGGTCCAGTGGCTCGGCGCACTGAGCTGGCTCGTCGGCCTTGCGGTTTTTTTCGCGGCGCTCGCCATTCTGGGCAAAAGATGGTCCACCAACCACCTGATGGACCTCTGGTCGTTCTCGCTCAATTTCATTCGCGGGCGGCGGCGGGATGCAGAATCCCTGATGCAGCGCTTCGCAGCCGGCATTGTCGAGCGCACCGCGGCGAAACATTATGATGAAGTCATCCTGATCGGCCACAGCACCGGCGGCATGCTGATGCTGGATGTTGCCGCGCGCTGCCTTGCCATCGATCCGGAATTCAGCAGCCATGCGCCGAAGGTGACGGTCCTCACGCTCGGATCGACCGCGCTCAAGGCCGGTTACCATCCGGCGGGCGGGCATTTTCGCGAGGGCGTGCAGCGGCTGGTGGACGATGGCGGGATCGACTGGGTGGAAATCCAGTGCCTGACCGATGCGATCAACTTCTACAAGACCGACCCCGTGGCCGAGATGGGTTTGAAGCGGGATGCGCAGCGATCCTTTCCCGTCACGCGGACGGTGCGCATAAAGGAAATGCTGCAGCCGGAAATCTACCGGCGTGTGAAGCGGAACCTTTTTCGCGTGCATTATCAATATGTATTCGGAAATACGAAGCCCTATTGGTATGATTTCTTTCAAATCTGCTGTGGGCCGGTCTCGCTTCGGGAACGGACCGACGACCGCATAATCGGCGCCCTGCCAAGGAAGGAAACTGTTGCCGAATGACACCGACACTGGCTGCAATCGTCTGGAGTATCGGGCTTGTCGCCTGGGTCGTCATCCGCATTCCGCACCAGCGGCGCGCGCGCAAGATCAAGGTTGCGAAGGATGCAAGGACGCTGGCCGACAGGCTGGCGCTGGGGGCGGCGACTGTCGGCCTGTCGCTGATCCCGATCGTCTATGTCGCAACCGGCTTTCCAGCCTTTGCTGACTATGCCTTCCAGCCGTGGCTGGCCTGGATCGGGGTGATTGTCGAGATCGCCTTCCTCTGGCTTTTTTATGCAAGCCACCGGCAGCTCGGCAAGAACTGGTCGGTCTCGCTTGAAATCCGCCGCGAGCACAAGCTGGTGACCGAAGGGCTCTATAAATATGTCCGCCACCCGATGTATCTGTCGTTCTGGCTGTGGGCGATTGCGCAGTTCTGCCTGCTTCCGAACTGGTTTGCGGGGTTGGCGGGCCTTGTCGGTGTCGCCATCCTCTATTTCTACCGGGTCGGCCACGAGGAGGCGATGATGCGCGCGGCGTTCGGCGCATCCTATGACGACTATGCGCGCAGGACGGGCCGCGTCATCCCGAAGATCAAAATATAGCTCAAGTTCTAGTGATTTGGCCGAAGCGGATCGGCGCTCTAAATACTCTTTCGATGCGTTCCGTTCGAAAGCCATTTTCGAACGTGCCCCAACAGGTAGTCGAAGATGGTTTCAAAGCCCGATAGTTTGCATTCGAAAATGACCCGCCGCAGCCTGATCTTTGCGGGGGCGGCGCTCGCCTTCTGTGGGGGCGCGGCCCAGGCAGCGCCCAGAACGCCTTCCCGAACGGCGCCGCAGGCCGATGTCTACCTCCTGCGCGGCTTCGGGGATATCTTCTCCACCGGCATCGACGAGATCGGCAAGCAGTTGCAGGCCAACGGCGTCGATGCGCATGTCGAGGGGCATCAGGCATGGCGTTTTGTGCTGAACCGGATTCTCACCGACCAGAGAAACAATCCGCGTGCGCCGGTGGTGCTGATCGGCCATTCGCTGGGCGCCAATGCCGTTATCGATATTGCAGCGGCGCTTGAAAAGAAGGGCATCCAGGTTGCCTATATGGCGACCTTTGCCGCTACCGCTCCCGCCCCCCTGCCCGGCAATATAAGACGTGTGGTGAACTTCTATTTCAAGGAGCACGGCTGGGGCCTGCCGCTGACGGCCGGGCCACGTTTCAGGGGAAGCCTCGACAACCGCGATTTTTCAGGCATGAAGGATATCGGCCATTTCAACATCGAGAAGCAGCGCCCGCTTCAGGACGAAGTGGTGCGCAATGTGATGGGCATCGTGCGTTCGAGATGATCGGAAAAGCCGAATGGCGGAAGAGAATGGGAGTCGAACCCACCAAAGACCGTCTATCGGCCCCTCCCGGATTTGAAGTCCGGACATGCCACCGGGCATGCATCCCTTCCAGATATTGATTCATTCCATAAATTCGTCTCAGGTGGCCGCGACGAGAGGCCGTTTCTGCCCGGCTGCCACCATTTCACTTACTCCTCATTCCTACCGCACCAGCAATCGAAGCGTCAATCTGGACAACTGGCCGATCATTGAATGATGCAGGTGCCCGGCCATTCATTGCAGGCTCGGTTTGCGCAACCGCCTGCGACAGCCAGAACCAGTATCAGGCACATGGTTGTTGAAAAGGTTTTCACAGGGCTCCTCCCGTTTGTTGCGTTTCCCCTTGCGCAAAATCGCCAAACAGGTCGAGCTTGCGGCGGTTGAGGCGGCGCATGTCTCCGCGCCTTATCGTAACGCTGTTGCGGTCGAAGAATTCCAGTATCTGGATCGCCACCTTGCGGCCGCTGTCGACCCGGTCGCGAAATCGCGCAGCGATAAACCAGCCGCTGTCGAAAGCCGCGTCCATGTCCGACAATATTCCGATCATCTCGGCAATCGTTGCGCGGAGGAAAAAATGGTCGTGCGCCACTTCATGCACCCGGCCCATGCGCCCGGCAAGCTTGAGCAGGCGGCGGATATCTTCCTCCCGCTCATCCAGCAGACCCGCAATATCGCGCACGCGCGGCGGGCGAAAACGGGCATCGCCGCCAAGAAGCGGCGCGATGCGCTGCCAGAGCGCCTCGTCGGCATCGCTCATCGTCACTTCATGATCGCGCAGGCGCAGCCAGGCACCGTCGAGCCGCAACAGGTCCGCCTCGATGAGTGCAGCAATGGCGGCGCGGAAGGCCGGAGCAGGCAGGCGCGGCTTCAACAGCAAGCGCAGCCGCTCCACACCCATGCCAATCAGGTCCGGGTTCTCCGTGTGGAAAGCACCGAGCCGCGCCACAATCTCGTCCCGCAGCGCATTCCATCGCTCCGGCAACAGCAGGAGCACGGAATTCGCCTGCGGCAGCATCACCGCATCGAGCGCCTGCGCCAGTGCCTGCGGATCGTCGGCCAGCGCCCGGTCGCGCTGGAAGGCCGTCGCATCCAGATAATATGGTTCGACGGACAGCAGCGCCCGCGCCGCCTGCACGGGATCATCGATGGAATGGGCGTCGAGTTGCGCCATGCGCTCGGGGCTGCGGCGCTTGCGCTGCGGCGGACGCAGATCGAGAAAACGTCCGCCCCCGATGGTTCGTTGCGCGGACACATCCCGGATGACGAAACGGTCTCCGGCGGCCACGGCAAGGGGGCGATCCAGAACCATTTGCACCCGGTCTTCGCTCCCGGGCCGAAGCTCGCCGCCCCGCAAAGGCACGATGCGCGCGCCAACTTCCGCCGACGCATGATGTAGGCGCGCAGGAAACCACTGGCCTATCGGCTTTTTCTCGGAAGGCAATATTTGCAGCGAAGCATCGATGCGGTCCGTGGGACGATGCAGAGGGGGCGACACCAGCATGTCGCCGCGATGCACCGCCTCTTTCGATATGCCTTCGCCTGCCAGATTGAGCGCGCAGCGATCACCCGCCTGCGCGGTTTCGCTCGGCCGGTTCTGCGCATGAATGGTCCGGACCCGCGCTTCTTTTCCAGCCGGGCTGATCGCCAGATGATCGCCGATGGCGACCTTGCCGGAAAGCACCGTGCCAGTGACGACCGTACCCGCGCCCTTCAGCGTGAAGGAACGATCCACGGCCAGACGAAAACGTCCGTTCGCCTGCCGCTCGCCAACCGCATGGGCCTGCGCCTCCAGCATGGTTCTGAGATCGTCGATCCCGGCACCGGACACGGTGGAAACCGCCAGAACGGGAATATCGACAAGCCCCGTCAGCGCCAGTTCGTTGCGGATAGCGGTTTCCACTTCCGCAAGGCGGTCGGGCGCGGCAAGGTCGGATTTGGTAATGACGGCAACACCGCGCCGGATGCCGAGCAGATTGACGATTGCCAGATGTTCGCGGGTTTGCGGCATGATGCCGTCATCGGCGGCGACAACCAGCATGACGAAATCGATGCTCGCCGCCCCGGCCAGCATCGTATGCACGAACTTCTCGTGCCCCGGCACGTCGACAAAGCCCAGTATATCCTTTTCGTCGCCGGACAACGGCAGATAGGCAAAGCCGAGATCGATGGAAATGCCCCGCGCCTTTTCCTCTTTCAGCCGGTCCGTATCCACCTGGGTAAGCGCGCGCACCAGCGCGGTCTTGCCATGGTCGATATGCCCCGCCGTTCCAACGATCATGGTTGCTCGTCCAGTGCGCTGCGCGCTGCCTCGATGAAAGGCGCGGCAAGCGCGCTGCCGCCCGTCCTTGCGCGCTGCAGATAATCGTAAGCCGCCAAAGGATCGCGTTCCACGCCCATGCCGAGGTGCAGCGCCGCCCCCAGCATGGCCTGCCCGTCGGCATCGCCCGCGTCGGCGGCCTTTCGCCACCAGTAGACCGCCCGGGACGGATCACGCGGCACACCGAGGGCATTATGGTAGATCATGCCAAGCCGCGTCATGGCTGCGGCAACGCCGCCTTCGGCTGCCTTCAGCGCCCATTCACGCGCCTCCACCGGATCGGCGGAAATCACCTCGCCCTCGATGAGCATCCAGCTCAGCATGTCCTGCGCCTGCGCGTCACCCTGTTCGGCGGCAAGGCGGTAGAGCCGCGCAGCTTCCGGGTAATCGGCTTCGATGCCTTCGCCCTTGAAAAGCAGGGAAGCGAGATTGCGCTGGCCGGAAGCATCGCCAGCGGCGGCGGAAAGGGTCAGCCAGCGCTGCGCGAGGCCGATATTCTTCTCGACGCCCATGCCGCCTGCAAAACAGGCCCCGATATTGTTCTGCGCACGGGCATTGCCGCTACGGGCCAGCGGCTCCCAGATGGAAAGCGCCGTTGCGTAATCACCCGTCTTTGCAGCCGCAAGCGCCTTTTCCAGCGCCTGCGCCGTCGTGTCCTGCTTCGTTTTGCGGGCGAAGAGATCAGCAAGCCGCATAGGATGACAGGTTCCCGATGAAACTGCTTTCGTCGTCAAGACAGCGCAAGTCGAGCACGAGCGCGCCCTTTTCTATCCGCCCGATGACCGGGAGAGGCAGCGCGCGCAGCGAAGCGCCAAGCGCTGTCAGCGCGGAGCCGCTGCCGTCCTTCGGTGCAATCGACAGACCGGCGCTTGGCACGGTCGAAAGCGGCAAGGCCCCGGAGCCGATCTGGCTGGCGCACTCCGTCACCGTGACGGTGAAAGCGGGCCCGAGCACCTTTTCCAGCGCGGGTTTGAGCCTTTCCGCCTGCGCGGCAATTTCTGCCTGCGGGCGCGCCAGATAACGCAAGGTCGGCAGTTTTTCCGCAAGCCGCTGCGGGTTGCGATAAAGTTTGAGCGTCGCCTCAAGCGCTGCAAGCCTGATCTTGTCGACCCGCAAGGCGCGCTTCATCGGGTTCCTGTTGATGTGGGCGATCAGATCGCGCCGCCCGACGACGAACCCCGCCTGCGGCCCGCCGAGAAGCTTGTCGCCGGAAAAAGTGATGATATCAGCGCCTTCGGCCACTGCCTCGCGCACCGTCGGCTCATGTGCCAGACCGAAAGCTGTCAGGTCGGCCAGCGTGCCGGAGCCGAGATCGTTGACCAGCGGCACGCCCCTCGCCTGCGCGATTGCTGCAAGTTCCGGGGCAGTGACTTCGCGCGTGAACCCCTCGATCCGATAGTTGGAGGTGTGGACCTTCAGCACCAGACCCGTATCGGAGTTGATCGCATTCTCGTAATCGCGCGGATGGGTGCGGTTGGTGGTGCCAACTTCGACAAGCCGCGTACCGGCGCGGGTCATGATATCCGGCATGCGGAAAGCACCGCCGATCTCGATCAGTTCGCCACGCGAAACAATGGCTTCCTTTCCCGCTGCAAGGCTGTTCAGCACCAGAAGCACCGCCGCCGCGTTGTTGTTGACGATGGTGGCATCCTCTGCCCCGGTCAGTTCGCAGACAAGCGCGCGCAGATGATCGTCACGCTCGCCGCGCGCGCCGGAAGAAAGGTCGAACTCAAGAGAAACCGCCTGCCGCATGGCTTGCGTCGCAGCCTCGATTGCGGCTTCGGCCAGAATGGCGCGCCCGAGATTGGTGTGCAGGACCGTTCCAGTCAGGTTGAACAAGGGGCGCAGGCTCGACTGGCCGGATGCTTCGAGCAGGTGAATAACCCGCTCCGCCAAAAGCACGTTGCTGGAAGGCGCGGCGCCGGACTTCACCGCCTCACGCTCATTTCCCAGCACCTTCCGCACGGCTTCCGCCACCGAAGCATGGCCAAAGCTCTCCAATGCTGCGGCAAGCGCGGGCATTTGCAGGATGGCATCCACGGAAGGAAGATGGCGCAGCGACGATTTGATCTGGTCCATGCTGCCTCACAATCCGGCGAGAAGCGGGGAGAAACCACCCCGCCTGTAAGGCGTCTCGCGCATCAGCATGTCCAGGCCGAGGCTTGCAACATCGTCGGCCACCGGATCGGCATCCGAGGATAGCTGCTGATAGATGATCTTGACCCAGCTTTCGCATTCATCGCAGGTTTCGGCCTTGATGACGCCGCCGCCTTCTTCGACTTCCTTGTAGCCGATGCCTTTTGTGGACCCGCAGCACGTGCATTTGATCCGCACATAGTGCCAGAGCGTGTTGCAGACGGAACAGGAGCAGAAGCGCGCGCCATGCGCACCGTGCCAGCCGACGACCATGGAGCTTGACGGCATGCTGCCGCAAGCGGGGCAGACGCCATCGGCAACCGGCTTCACCGACTTCGGGTCGAGCGCCGAGGCGAGCCGCGCAAGATGAAGCTGCAATCCCGCCCAGATATAGATGTGCTCGGCAATTGCGTCAGGCGGCAGAACGCCGGCAAAGATCGCCTCGACCATCCGGCGACGTTCATTCGCATCGCTGCCCGCCACACGCTCCAGCGCATCGGCGGCGTCCTGCGGCTTGGCGATATTGCGGGCGCGCTCGAAGAGCCGGTCGAAGATGGTGTGAAGCCCCGCATCCGATGCGGCATCCGCACGATCGATCGAGGGCATCCCGAATTCGCGTCCCCGATCATTCTCCTGCCGCGCAGCGACAGGGCCGAGCCCGGCGTCTATTTCGGACTGCGCCTCGCTCAGATCAGCGATGAATTCCAGATAGGGTTTCAGCGGGCTGACCGAAGCCAGAATACGCAGGCGCTCCGCCCGTCTGGCAAAAAGCGCGCCGGGGTCCGGCAGTTGCACGAAGGGTGGGGCCGATATTTCGCCGATGACCGTCGGGTCCGGCACCAGATCTTTCTTGCCTGCCATGTCACTCCTCACGAACCCAACGGGCCACGTGGACCACTGAATAACGTCATTCTGAGGTGCCTGCCGGGAAATGCAACCCGGAAGGCGCGAAGTTCAGAGCATGATTCCGAAAAGCGGAGACCGGCTACGCAGGGAAATCATGCTCAAACAAAAGCCTGGGGCGAGATGAAGCTTCAATTTGAAAGCATGCCGCTCTAGGCGGCAGGCTTGCCGCTGCCCTGCTTCGCCTTCTGCTTCGATGTCAGTTCGCGCAGCCACTTGCGATGGTGCCGCCAGGCCCAGCCGCCCGTCACCGTGCCGCGTGTCATCGCATGGATCGTGCCCTTGACCCAGATCGCGGCATAGACATGCACGATCCAGACGCAGATGGCCGCAACCGCCGCCATGGAGTGAACGAACAAGGCCCAGCGCTGCTGGTTGATGCTGGTATAGGAGCCGAAATATTCGTTCCAGATCATCAGGCCGGACACGATCAGGATCACGATCAGAAGCGACATGGACCAGAAAACAAGCTTCTGACCGGCATTATATTTGCCGACTTCAGGCAGCTTTTCCTCATTGCCGGCAATCACGTCATTGGCCTGCGACAGCCATTGGCTGTCTTCGCGCTTCCACAGATTGGCGCTCCAGAAGCGCAGGAAAAGGCCGAGAAAGCTGAAGAACAGGACAACGCCGATCCATGGATGGATGGCGCGTGTCCACTGCCCGCCGCCAAACAGGCCCGACAGGAAAAACAGCCACGGGTGGAACATTGCAAGGCCGGAAAGGGCCAGCAGCACCAGGCTGGCGGCGGTGATCCAGTGATTGATGCGCGCGCCGCCGGAATAGCGGTGCACCCTGACCGGCGGGCCGGGTTCTATGCCGTCGCCGCGCTCAACATCGTCAAAGTCGGTCCTGCTCATGAGCTTTTTTCCCCCGTGAGCTTTTCGGCCTGTTCCTCGTCGTGCTCTGTCACGACATTCGGCCCCTTGAAGATATAGTGCAGCAGACCCGCTGCGGCGGCCAGCCCCATGACAGCCATGCCCGCATATTTGGACACGCCCTTCCACGCCTCGACAACCGGGCTGATGCGCGGATTGTTCGGCAGGTTGGCATAGAGTTCGGGCCGGTCGGCATGGTGCAGCACATACATGACATGGGTGCCGCCAACGCCCGGCGGATCGTAGAGCCCGGCATTCTCAAAGCCACGCGATTTCAGGTCCTTGATGCGTCCGTCGGCCCATTCCTTCATTTCGTCCTTGGTGCCGTAGACGATGGCCTGTGTGGGGCAGGCCTTGGCGCAGGCCGGTCCCTGCCCTACCGCGATGCGGTCGGAGCAGAGCGTGCATTTATAGGCCTTGTTGGTGACCTCGGAAACGCGCGGGATGTTGAACGGACAACCCTTGATGCAATAGCCGCAACCGATGCAGTTATCGTGGATGAAATCGACGATGCCGTTGGAATATTGCACGATTGCACCGGGCGCCGGGCAGGCCTTGAGACAGCCGGGGTCTTCGCAATGCATGCAGCCATCCTTGCGGATGAGCCATTCCAGATTGCCGGTATCGGGATTGTCCCACTCGGTAAAGCGCATCAGCGTGAAGGTGTCGGGCGTCAGGTCGTGCGGATTGTCATAGACGCCGACATTGATGCCCACTTCCTCATGCGTATCGTTCCATTCGGCGCAGGCCGACTGGCAGGCCTTGCAGCCGATGCACTTCGACACGTCTATGAGCTTCGCCACCTCGGTCTGGCGCTCGGCAGGCGGCGTCACATTCGACGCCGACCGCCTGATCAGGTCCTTGTCACCGAAACGCGGCTGTTGCGGCTGGACGCTAGGATTGGGAACGGGTGGAAACATTTTATCCCTCCTAAGCCACAGGCGCGCTTGAGCGCTCGATATTGACCAGAAACGCCTTGAATTCCGGCGTCTCGATGTTCGCGTCGCCGACGAAAGGCGTCAGCGAGTTGGGGCCGAAGCCCTTGCGGGCAGCACCCATGAAGCCCCAATGGAGCGGGATGCCGACCACATGCACCGTCTTGCCGTCGCAGATCAGCGGCTTGATGCGCTTGGTCACCACCGCCTTGGCCTTCACCGAGCCGCGCTTCGACCACACCCGCACCCAGTCGCCCTTGGCGATGCCCTTTTCCTTCGCCAGTTCCTCCGAGATTTCGACGAAGAATTCCGGCTGCAGGACTGCATTCACATGGACATGCTTGGTCCAGTAGTGGAAATGCTCCGTCAGACGGTAGGAGGTGGCCGCATAGGGGAACTCCTCCGAAGCCGTTTCGGCGAACTGCTTGAAGTCGTCGTTGAAGACACGCGCTACCGGATTGCCCCGGATGTTGGGCGCGATCACATTGGCGAGCGGCGATTCAAACGGCTCATAGTGGGCCGGGAACGGACCGTCGCGCATCATGCCGCGGCTGAACAGGCGCGACGCGCCTTCCGCATTCATGATAAAGGGGCCGACTTCCTGCGGCTTGGCGGTCGGCGCAATGTCCGGCACGTCATAGCCTGTCCACTTCGAACCGTCCCATTCGATGAGCTTGCGGCTCGGGTCCCACGGCTTGCCGTCGATGTCGGCGGAGGCGCGGTTATAGAGAATGCGGCGGTTCGCCGGCCATGCCCACGACCAGTTGAGATAGGCGCCCGTCTCGTCCGGATCGTGATTGTCGCGGCGGGCCATGTTGTTGCCCGCCTCGGTGAAGCAGCCGGAATAAATCCAGCAGCCTGATGCCGTCGAGCCGTCGTCGCGTAGCGCCGCGAAACCGGCGAGCAGCTTGCCCGCCTCGGCGACCACCTTGGTCGGATCGGCCGGGTCGGTGACCGTGGAAAGCGCGCGGCCGTTCAACTCCTTGGCCAGTTCTTCCGCTGTCGGCTCGCCCTCATCCTTGTAATCCCAGGTGAGATTGAGGATCGGATCGGGGAAAGCGCCGCCTTCCTTGCGATAAAGCTCGCGCAGCCGCAGGAAAATCTGCGCCATGATCCAGTTGTCGGTCTTCGCCTCGCCGGGCGGTGTGGCACCGGGCCAGTGCCATTGCAGCCAGCGCCCGGAATTGGTGAGCGAACCTTCGTCCTCCGCAAAGCAGGTGGAAGGCAGCTGGAACACTTCCGTCTGGATGGAAGCAGAATCCACATCGTTGAATTCGCCGTGGTTTTCCCAGAAACGCGAGGTTTCCGTTTCCAGCGGGTCCATCGTGACGAGGAATTTCAGCTTCGACAGGGCATCGGTCAGCTTCTTGCGGTTCGGCACCGCCATCAGCGGATTGAACCCCTGACAGACATAGCCGTTGACCTTGCCATCATGCATCATGTCGAAGATGCGCAACATGTCGTAGTTCGGCACGTCGAGCTTCGGCAGCCAGTCGAAAGCAAAGTCGTTTTCGACGGTCGCGGCGCTGCCCCACATCGCCTTCTGGAAACTGACGAAGAACTTGCGATAGTTCTGCCAGTAGCTCGTCTGGTTGGGGCGCAGCGGCTTGAAACCGCGTGTCGACATGTAGATTTCGAGATCGGTCTCCTTTTCGACCGGGATGTTCATATAGCCCGGCAGGAGGTTGGACATCAGGCCGATATCGGTCAGCCCCTGAATGTTGGAGTGACCGCGCAGCGCATTCATGCCGCCACCGCGCACGCCGATATTGCCGAGGATCAACTGCAGCATCGCCATGCAGCGAATATTCTGCGATCCCTTGGAGTGCTGCGTCCAGCCGAGCGCGTACATCGACGTCATCGTCTTGTCCGGCGCCGAGCATTCGGACATCATCTGGGCCACTTTCAGGAATTTCTCCTTCGGCGTGCCGCAGATGCGCTCCACCATTTCCGGCGTGAAGATGGAAACGTGCTCTTTCAGCAGGTTCCATACGCAGCGCGGGTTCTGCAGCGTATCGTCGACGACCGCATAGCCGTCATCGCCGATCACATATTCCCAGCTCGAGCGGTCGTAGTCGCGCTTTTCCTCGTCATAGCCGGTAAACAGCCCGTCCTTGTACTCGAAGCCATCCTTGATGATGTAGCTGGCATTGGTGAAATGCTTCACATAATCCCACTGCACCTTGTCATTCTGAATGCAGTAGTTGATGACGCCGAGCAGGAAGGCGATATCCGAACCCTGCCGGATAGGCGCGTAAAAATCCGCCACGGAAGCCGTGCGCGTGAAGCGCGGATCGACGACGATCAGCTTCGCGCCGCGATGGTGCTTGGCCTCCGTCACCCATTTGAAGCCGCACGGATGCGCTTCCGCCGCATTGCCGCCCATGACGACGACGAGATCGGTGTTCTTGATATCGGTCCAGGAGTTGGTCATTGCTCCGCGGCCAAATGTTGGGGCGAGACTCGCCACCGTCGGGCCGTGTCAGACGCGTGCCTGGTTATCGAATGCGACTATGCCTGTGCTGCGCACCACCTTGTAGGTGAGAAACGCCGTTTCGTTGGTGGTGGCCGATGCCGCGAGAAAACCCGTCGAGACCCAGCGATTGACCGTGGTGCCCGCCGCATTCTTCGCGATGAAGTTTGCGTCGCGATCGTCTTTCAGATGGCGTGCGATGCGGTCGAGCGCATCCTCCCACGAAATCTGCTTGAATTCGGCGGCGCCCGGCTCGCGCACCCGCGGATTTTTCAGGCGGGTCTCGGCCTGGACGAAACCCCTGAGTGCCGCGCCCTTCGGGCAAAGCGTGCCGCGATTGGTGGGGTGATCCGTATCGCCTTCGACGTGGATCAGATCGGCCTTCTCGCCTTTCCTCACATCCCCCTTGGAATAGAGGATGATGCCGCAGGCGACCGAGCAGTAAGGGCAGGTATTGCGGGTTTCGGTCGTGTTGGTCAGCTTGAAGGGGCGAATGGTTTCGGCATAGGCGCTTTCCACCGCACCAAAACCGAAGGACCCAAGCGCCGAAGCCGCCACTACCGCCCCCGTTCCGCCCAGAAACTGGCGGCGTGAGAGCTCCACATTCATTGCGCTGCACCTCCCTGATCGTCAGAAGAAAAATGCCGAAGCATATCCCTCCCTGAATTGGACTTGCCTGACATCAGTTCACCGCAATAAACCCAAGTTGTCAACCGAAGGGCAGGTTAAATTAATTAACAATAAGACCCATTTATCAATAATATGACTTTCATAGTCAGGTATTAATACATGAACCTCACCACAGGAATGACTTGGAAACGTGCCAGCTGATTGACGTTGCCGTGTAAAAACGCCAGACTGATGTCGTGGCTTCTTTTGTTGCTCCCGAGTTTCGGGGCTTGAATTTTGAGCGGCTCCTGCCTCGCACCGGCTTCCCTGACCCGATGCGACGGCATCGTGCGGCCCTCGGCTCCGGCTCCCCTCAGCCGCGCAAAACCACAGCCCGAATTTCCTGCCATCGCTGCATCTATGCCCTTCGCGCGTTCCGGGCTTTTCGGGGTTTCCGGACCTTCCAGCTTGGCGGCGCGAAAGTCGTCCTTCCACGCCATCGCACAGAACAATTCAGAGCAAAAAGGGGATCGTCATGAACCGTCGGGAGCTTCTTAAATCCGGTGCGGCCTGTGCCGCCGTCAGCATGCTGCCGAATTTTGCCTCTGCGGCCAGCACCGCATTCGCGCCGCAGCCGTCGGACTGGCGCAGCTTCGAGATCACAACCAGCGTCACGCCTGCCGCTTCGGGAGAAGTCATTCGTGTCTGGGTGCCGCTGGCGGGCTTCAACGCCGATGACTGGAACCGCCCGGAGGGCAATCGCTGGACGACCAATGCCAAGGTCGCGCGGCTCGACCGCGATCCGGCGAGCGGCACCGGCCTTCTCTATCTCGAATGGGATGGAGGGGAAGAAAAGCCTCAAGCCGAAATCATCAGCCTCATCTCCACCCGCGACCGTTCGGGCAATCTCGAGGCACCGGCCAAGGCCGTGCCGCTGACCCGCGCGGAACGCGAACGCTATCTGGCGGGAACGCGGCTTGCGCCAGTCGATGGCATCGTCAAGCAGACCTCTGACAGGATCGTTGCGGATGCCGATACCGATCAGGAGAAGGCGCGCCGGATCTACGACTGGGTCGTCGCCAACACCTATCGACGGGCCTCCACGCGCGGCTGCGGAGACGGCAATATTGTCGCCATGCTCGACAGCGGCGATCTCGGCGGCAAATGCGCCGACATCAATCCTTTGTTCGTGGCTCTCGTCAGGGCGGCGGGAATTCCGGCCCGCGACCTTTATGGCGTGCGCGTCGCGCCTTCCGCCTTCGGCTACAAGAGCCTCGGCGCGAAAAACGAGGTCATCACCAAGGCCCAGCATTGCCGCGCCGAAATCTATCTCGACGGCATCGGCTGGGTCGCGACCGATCCGGCGGATGTGCGCAAGGTGATGTTGGAAGAGGAAAAGGACGGGCTCCCCGCCGACGATCCGCGTGTCGCAGCCGTGCGGCAAAAACTCTTCGGCTCCTGGGAGGGCAACTGGATCGCCTTCAATGACGGCAGCGATATCGTCTTGCCTTCCGCGCAAGGGCCGGAACTCGGCTTCCTCATGTATCCGCAGGCCGAAGTCGCCAGCACCCGTCTGGATTGTCTCGATGCGGACGCCTTCCGCTACGCCATGACCGCACGCGAAATAACGATATAAGTTTTGAGGTTATCATGGATATTGCATCGCCTATTCGTCTCAGCACGCTTGCCCATGGCGGCGGTTGCGGCTGCAAGCTTGCTCCAGCCGTTTTGCAGGATCTGCTGTCGGACCAGCCGGTCATGCAGCCGTTCAGCCAGCTTCTCGTCGGAACGGAAACCGGCGACGATGCCGCCGTCTGGCAACTGGACGACGAAAACTGCGTGATCGCCACGACGGATTTCTTCATGCCGATGGTGGACGATCCATTCGATTTCGGGCGAATCGCGGCCACCAATGCGATATCCGACGTCTATGCCATGGGCGGAACGCCGATCATGGCGCTGGCGATCCTCGGAATGCCGGTGAACAAGATGCCCGCCGAAATGATCCGAGAAATCCTGAAGGGCGGTTCCAGCATCTGCGCGGAAGCGGGCATTCCGGTTGCAGGCGGGCATTCCATCGACGCGCCGGAACCGATCTATGGGTTGGCGGTCATCGGCACCTGCAAGCTTTCGAACCTGCGCAGGAACAGCGGCGCGCGTGTCGGCGACACGCTGATCCTGACCAAGGCAATCGGCGTCGGCATCTATTCCGCCGCCTTCAAGAAGCAGGAACTCGACAGCGCCGGTTATGATGAAATGATGGCGTCAGTCACCTTGCTGAACCGGATCGGTGCCGAACTCGGCAAGGATGACGCCGTTCATGCCGTCACCGATGTGACCGGCTTCGGCATTCTCGGCCATGCGCTGGAAATGGCGCGCGGCTCCAATGCGGGCATTGCGCTGGACTATTCCGCCCTGCCCTTTCTCAATCAGGCCGAACATCTGGCGCAGGCCGGTTTCGTAACCGGAGCCTCCACCCGCAACTGGGCAAGCTACGGCCATGGCGTGCAGCTTCCGGACGACTATCCGCTCTGGAAACAGCAATTGCTGACCGACCCGCAGACGTCCGGCGGGCTTCTCGTATCCTGCGCGCCGCAGGAAGGCGAAAGGCTCCTCGGCAGCATCCGCGCCGCCGGCTATCCATCCGCCCGCATTGTCGGGAAAGTGACGGACGATGCGGGCCGCGTGACCGTAAACGGATGAAATCGCTGCAACATCAGCCTGAAAGCAGGATGCGTGGATTCTACAGTCTGGAGGGCCGTTTGTGCGTTCATAAGCACGTGCGGCGCTCCAGGACGGCTCATCAACAGCTCCCTCATTGTTTGGACTGTTCCCCTCTGGAAATCGGTGGCATGAGTCGATAAAGGCAGTAGCGCGTCCCGAAAAGTGCGAAGCGGTTTTCGGAAAAGATGCGCGTTAAAAACAAACGGATAATATTTTCCAGAGGGACATCATGGGCTATTTTCCAAGTTGGCGTTTGACATCAAACGCCGTCGTGCTTCCTGACGAGCGTCTTCCGGCCGCCGCCGCCATTCCGATGGGCGTGCAGCACCTGCTTGCAATGTCCGGCTCGACCATCGTCGCGCCCCTGCTGATGGGCTTCGATCCCAATGTAGCCGTCTTCTTTTCCGGCATCGGCACGCTTCTGTTCTTCGTGCTGACGGCAGGCCGGGTGCCGAGCTATCTCGGTTCGTCCTTCGCCTTCATCGCGGTCGTCATCGCCGCGACGGGCTATGGCGGCTCCGGCCCCAATCCCAATATAGCAATCGCGCTTGGCGGCATCATCGCCTGCGGCGCGCTCTATGCGCTTATCGGCCTCGTGGTCATGGCCATCGGCACGGGCTGGGTGGAGCGGCTTATGCCCCCGGTCGTCACCGGCGCCATCGGCGTTTCCATCGGCCTCAACCTCGCCCCGGTCGCTGTCGGCCAGCTGAAGGGAAGCGGCACGCATATCACCATCGCGCTGCTTACCGTTCTCTGCATGGGTATGATCGCCGCCTATGGTCCGCGCGGCACCAAGCGCCTGTCGGTGCTCTTCGCACTGCTTTTCGGTTATCTGCTGGTCCTGATCCTCGGCAACGGCCTCGGCATCGTGCCGGGCATCGATTTCACCGCCGTCAGCAATGCGGCATGGTTCGGCCTGCCGCATTTCACCACGCCGGAATTCAACTGGCAGGCGATCACCCTGATCGCGCCGGTCGCCATCGTGCTGGTGGCGGAAAACCTCGGTCATATCAAGGCGCTCGGTTCTATCACCGGCCAGAACATGGACCGCTACATCGGCCGCGGCTTCCTCGGTGACGGCATCGCGACCATGATTTCCGGTTCGGGCGGCGGCACCGGCGTTACCACCTACGCCGAAAACATCGGCGTCATGGCGATGACCAAGGTTTATTCCACGCTGATCTTCGTGATTGCCGCCGTCATGGCGCTGATCCTCGGCATGTCGCCGAAATTCGGCGCGATCCTGCAGACGATCCCGGCTCCGGTTCTGGCCGGTCTTGCCGTTTCGGTCTTCGGCCTCATCGCCTCGGCCATGGCGCGCATCTGGATCGTCAACAAGGTGGATTTCGCGGATTCCCGTAACCTGTTCACCGCCGGTGTGGCGCTCATTTTCGGCGCGGGCGACTTCACCTTGAAGATCGGCGAATTCGCGCTCGGCGGCATTGCGACATCGACGCTAGCCGCCCTCGTGTTCTATCAGTTGCTCGGCATCGGCCGCAGCGACAAGCCCGCCGAATAAAATCAGAGGGAGCGGGCATCCGGCCCGCTCCTTCCACTGCCGAAGCAGGTCCTGCTTGATCCGCATCAAATACTGTACTTCTATATTCGTCTATGTCCGAGAATGAAGATCATCCGGATGAGACGGGTTCATGCTATCAGACCTTTTCGAACATAACCGGCAGTGGGCCGCGGAAAAACGCCGGGAAGATCCCGAATATTTCAGCCGGCTGTCCTCGATGCAGCGCCCGGAATATCTCTGGATCGGCTGTTCCGACAGCCGCGTTCCGGCCAATGTCGTCACCGGATTGCAGCCGGGCGAGGTGTTCGTGCACCGCAACGTCGCCAACCTCGTCCATCGCGCCGATCTCAACCTGCTGTCGGTGCTCGAATTTGCGGTCGAGGTGCTGGAGATCAGGCACATCATCGTCTGCGGCCATTACGGTTGCGGCGGCGTGCGCGCCGCCATGGCCGGTTATGGCCACGGCATCATCGACAACTGGCTGCAGCCGGTGCGCGATATCGCGCAGACACATGAGCAGGAACTGGACCGCTTTACCGATCCCGAAGAACGCCTGAACCGGCTTTGCGAGCTGACCGTCGCCTCGCAGGTGGAAAGCCTGTCGCGCACGCCGGTTCTGCAATCGGCCTGGAAACAGAACAAGGAGATTGTCGTGCATGGCTGGATTTACGGCCTCAAGGACGGCCTGTTGCGCGACCTTCAATGCGACTGCACGAAAAGCGTGCTGGATTTTTCATGTCAGCAGGCCGGTTGATCCGCAAGCAGCCTCTCGGCCCTCAAGCGCATGTCGGGTGCAAGTTCGGCTGAACGCCGCGCAACCTTGTCGAAACATACAGAGGTAACTTCGTTGACCGCGCGCAGTTCGCCGTCGAGCGAACCCGCCATCGTCTGGCGAAACGTGATCGACGAGCGCCCGACTTTCAACACCTGCGAACAGATCGTCAGCAGGTCCCCGGCTGGCACTTCACGCTTGTATTCGGTTGCCGAGCGCACATCGGCCCAGCCGAATGCGTCATCGGGAATTTTCCCTGCGATGTGGCCAAGCAGTTGAAAGCTCGCATCGTCGAACATCCCGGCATAATGCCGGACATTCATATGCCCCATGACATCGCACATCCACGGATGCGCGACGCCGACAAAGGTAACAAGACCGCTCATCGCGCCACCGACCGGTAGCCGCCGAGGAAGGCCGTGAGATTATCGCCCAGCGCATCGCACAGATAGCCGCCTTCCTGCACGATGACGGTGGGCAGCCGCAGCTTCGCGATTGCTTCGGCAATGCGTCCGAAACCGCCGGTAGTCACCGACAACCCGCCGAACGGATCCCCCTCGAACGGATCGAGGCCGAGCGCGACCACGATCGCATCGGGCGCGAAGGCTTCGATGCGGCGGAAGGCCGTGTCGAGCGAGGCGAGGAATTCGGCGTCGCCGGATTTGCGCGGCAGCGGCAGGTTGAGATTGTAGCCAAGCCCCGCGCCTTCGCCGCGTTCGTCGGCGTGGCCCCAGAAGAATGGATAGAAACGCACCGGATCAGCATGGATGGAGACGGTCAGCACATCGGGACGGGAATAGAATATACCCTGCGTGCCGTTGCCGTGATGAAGATCGACGTCGAGGATCGCCACACGCCGGGCATTGGAGCGCAGGCGCTCTGCGGCGACCGCCGAATTGTTGACGAAGCAGAAGCCGCCCGCCACATCGGCAAAGGCATGATGCCCCGGCGGACGGCAGAGCGCATAGGCCGCAACTTCCCCTGCAAGCACCGCATCGGCGGCATCGACCGCGCTCCACGCGCTCCAGCACACGCTTTCCCACGTGTGTTCGGCAATCGGGCAGGCCGTATCGGCCATGTGATAGCCGACCTGCCCCACGGCGGACGCCGGATAGCGGCCGTCACGCGCGAGCGGATGGATGTTGGGGATCACCTCTTCCGACGCCTCTTCGATACGCCGCCAGCGGGCATGGATGTGCTGCAGGAATTCCAGATATTCCGGCGTATGCACGGCCGCAATCGGGCCAAGGCCGTGATTTTGCGGACGGATGATCTCGCAGCCTGCGGCCTTTGCACCGGCGAGCAGACGTTCGACACGCTCCGGCTGTTCGGGGTTCGGCTGCGGCGCGCCGCTGGAAAGAAAGGCTTTCGGGTCGTGACGCTTCTGCTCGACTGCGTAAAAGGCTTTCATGACTGCTCCCTGATTTGATTGATGCGCGCCAGGCGGGTGAAATCCTCACCATAGGCGCCGTGATCGCGGTCGGATTCGATCCAGCCGATACCGAGCCGCTCATAAAATCTCTGCGCAGCAATATTGTCCCGGTCCACGGCCAGCCGCAGATAGACGCCGCCCCGCGCCATCGACCAGGAGGAGACATGGCGCAGAAGCACTTCGCCGATCCCGTTGCCGCGAAAGGCTTCATCGACATAGAGGTCCTGCACGTAGACGCCGGGCTTGCCATACCATGTCGAGAAGATGGGGAAAAACAGGGCCAGCCCGGCAAATGCCCCGTCCACCTCGGCGATCAGGCTGGTGAATGCCGCATAGGGGCCGAAACCGTAACGGCGAAAATCCTCGACCGTGCTGGAAATCCTGTCGGCAGCGCCAAGCCCCTCGCCCATGATGCGGATCGCCTCATGGATCATTTCGGCATCAGCGGGTTCGCCCAGACGAACGATGACGCGCCTTTTGCTGTCCAACACGATTTTCGGCATCAGAACGCCACCCTGTCTCCGCCTTTGAGGCCCAGATATTCGCGTGCCTCCTCGGGCGTCGCAACGTCCAGCGACAGGCCGTCGAGGATGCCGCGTATGCGCCGCACCTGATCGGCATTGCTTCTGGCAAGCTGGCCGCGCCCGTCATAAAGGCTGTCTTCCAGCCCCACGCGGACATTGCCGCCCATGGCGGCCGCCATGGTTATCATCGGGATCTGGTGCCGCCCCGCCGCCAGCACGGAAAAGGAATAATCGTCCCCGAACAGCTTGTCGGCAATCCGCTTCATATGCATGAGATTGTCCGGATCGGCCCCGATGCCACCCAGAACGCCAAAGACGAACTGGATGAACAGATGGCCCGACACCAGTCCCCGGTCGCGGAAATGCGCCAGCGAATAAAGATGGCCGACATCGTAGCATTCAAACTCGAAACGCGTGCCGCAGCCCTGTCCGAGACTGGTCAGGATGCCTTCCATGTCCGCGAAAGTGTTCTTGAAGATGGAATGGCGGGTGGCTTCGAGCAGTTCCGGCTCCCACGCATGTTTCCATTCACGCGGCTTGTCGAGTGCCGGGAATAGCGCGAAATTCATCGAACCCATATTGAGCGAGCACATTTCCGGCTCTGCCCGGAGCGGCGCGGCCAGCCGGTCCTCCAGCGTCATCAGCGACGAGCCGCCGGTGGAGATATTCACCACGGCAGATGTCGATTGCTTGATGCGCGGCAGGAACTGCATGAACAGGTCCGGATTGGCGGAAGGCCTGCCGTCGCGCGGGTCGCGGGCATGCAGATGCAGGATCGACGCACCCGCTTCCGCTGCCGCAATGGCTTCGCTCGCAATCTCGTCGGGCGTTACCGGCAGATGCGGCGACATGGACGGCGTGTGCACGGAACCCGTCACCGCGCAGGTGATGATCACCTTGCGACCCATTTTCTTCTTGTCGGTCATGATCCGGTTTCCTTACGCATTCACGGGCAGTTTGAGCTCACGCGCCAGAACCTCCAGCGTGTCGCCGAGGATGTCGGTGATCTCGCCGACCTGTTCGCGGCTGACGATCATGGGCGGGCAGACGAGGAAATGATCGCCTTCGACGCCGCCGCGTGTGCGGCGCGAATAGATGATCAGCCCGCGCTCATAGGCGAGATCGACCATGCGCTGATGGGCGTTCAGCTCCTTCGGCAGCGGCTTCATGGTTTCGGGGTCGGAAACGAATTCGGCAGCGAGCAGCAGGCCCTTGCCGCGCACATCGCCGATAAAGGGGAAGCGCTTTGCAAGCCCTTCCAGTTCGCCCTTCAGCGCATCGCCCATGCGGGCGGCATTGCCGACGAGATCGAGGCGATCGATTTCCTGCAGCACTGCCTTGCCTGCCGCGCAGGCCAGCGGATTGCCGGCATAGGTGAAGCCATGCAGGAAGCCGCCCGCGTCCAGAACCGGCTGCACGATGCGCCCCGGCGCCGCCATCGCGCCCAGCGGGCAATAACCGGAGGCAAAGCCCTTGGAAAGCGCGATCAGGTCCGGCTTGCAGTTCCAGTGGTCGCCGCCCAGAAACTTGCCGGTGCGCCCGGCGCCGCTCATCACCTCGTCATGGATCAGCAGGATGCCATAACGGTCGCAGATTTCGCGGATGCGCGGATAATAGCTGTCGGGCGCAACCAGCGCGCCGGTAGAGGCGCCGCCGATCGGCTCCATGATGAAGGCGAGCACGCTTTCAGGGCCTTCCTCCTGAATCCGTTCCTCCAGCATGTCGGCATATTTCTGTCCGCGCTGTTCCATCGAGAGATTGTCGCGGTCGAGATAGGCGGTCGGCGCCGGAACCTTGGGCATTTCGCGCATGATGGGCGCGAAAGGCTCGCTCAGGGCCGCATAGCCGGTGACGGCGAGCGCCCCAAGCGTGCCGCCGTGATAGGAGGGAAAGCGCGAAATCACTTTCCAGCGCTTGCCCTGCCCGGTCGCAACCGCCCACTGGCGGGCGAGCTTGATGCAGGATTCGACCGCTTCCGAACCGCCGGAAACGAAGAATATCTTGTCCAGACCTTCCGGCATACGCTCTGCGGCCATGCGTGCCAGATCTTCCGCCGGTTCGTTTTCGAAATGCAGGCGATAGGCGAAGGTCACGCGGTCCATCTGCTCCTTCATGGCATCGAGCACGTTGCGATTGCCATGGCCGATATTGACCACCATCGCGCCGCTCGATCCGTCGATGACGCGACGTCCGTCCTGATCCCAGATGTAGATGCCCTCGGCGCGATCCACCAGCGGCCTGCGCAGGCGCGACTGGTAGAAAAGATGTGATGCCGGGCGTTCATTCTGTGCATTTGTGTTGAGCATGGCGTTACTCTGTCAGCGCTTGAGATATTGGTTGAGAACATTGGCGGTCACGCGCTCGACCATGCGGTCGCCGCGCTTGAGGGCCGCTACCCACTCGCAGCTTCCGGCGTGGAAGACCTCGCCCTTGCCGCGTGGAAAATTGACGATCATGCCGCAGCCCCGCTTGGTGCGTTCCACGGCTGCATCCCCATCGTTGCCAATCAGCGTATCGGCCACGAATTTTGCATCGGCGTCGGAAAGGAACTGGTCGTCGGCCGGAATATCCGCGCTTTCCTCCTTGAGAGACGACATGCCGAGCGCCAGAATCTGCAACCCGTCAGGTGCGCCGCTGCCCTCTTCCGGCTCCGGCAATCCGCCACGGATCACATAATCCAGTCCGTCGACCTCGTAGCCGAAGGCATGGCCTTGCGAACCCAGAAGATCGCCGTAATAGATGCCGGTTCCTGCAAAGGCCCAGTGTTCGGGACGATAGACCGGGAAACCGCGCACGCCGCGCGGGGCGCAGCCGCCCCAGCCGACATAAAGCCCGCGCAAGGCGTTGAGGCCGAATGTCTCTGCGGCAGGCCGTCCGGTTTCCGCCGCTTCCCAGCAGCCGCTTGTGCGGCGCGGATCGGCGGAGCGATAGACCGGATCTTCGGCGCGGGCACGGTATTTGTAGCAGGTCTGCCGCTTGCCATTATCCTCAAGCCGGGTCTGCCACATGAAATTGCCGGCGAAACGCGCCGCACGACCGCCGCCATCGACATAATTATCGACGGCATCGCGCATTTCCCATGTCCAGTATTCATCATGACCGACAAAGACCACGCAGTCATAACCGTCGAGAATTTCCGGCGCGAAATGCAGCTCATGCTGGGTTGCGAGATCGACCGCATAGCCTTCCCGTTCGGCCCAGCGGAAAAACAGGCTGTCATAGCTTGCCCAGCCGGACGAGGCATATTTCTTGGAATAGCCATTGGCATAGGCCCATTCCATGTGCGGATAGCGCGGGGGCGCGGCAGGGGGCGTGACGATTTCCAGCGGCACACGCGGCGCATCGGGCGGCAGCAGCGCGAAGCCACGGCAGAACGGGCGCTCGATGCTCACCGTCGTCGCATATTGATCGCCGTTCGGCCCGGTAATGCCCTGATAATGGTTGGAGCCGCCCCAGGTATTATAGGCCGTCCATGTGCCGGTTGCGGCAACCTGCAGGATACGGCCCGGCTTGCGCCCCGCCGCAGGGCGCAGGATGAACAGGTGATGGCAATGGATGGGCTGGCCGTCATTGCCATGCGCCTTCAGCGTGATGCGATAAGCGCCGGAGGGCCAGGTCTCATCCGTCCTGACGGCGAATGTCGTTTCCCAGCCGCAGCCGACGACCGAACATTGCGCCGGTGTATCCTGCCATTTGCAGTCGATCCCGCGTTTTGAGAATACCGGCGCTTCCACTGCGCCGTCCCGCACGATTTCGATGTCGAAACGTTGCGCGGTCGCACTTACCTGAAGATGAACCGTCGCGCCCGGCAGATAGGAATAGGCGTCGGTATAACACCAGATTTCGCCGCGCGGCCCGTCCATGCCGGGATATTCGTAATAATGGCCGAGGACAGCCTCGCGGCGCTGCGCCGGGGTCAGCCCGAAATCGGGAAACTCCGCGAAATTCACAAACTCGTTGTTTCGCTCGCTCATGCCGACACCTCACGCAGCCAGATATTTCTTGAGGAAGGAGCGGGTACGCTCCTGCACCGGGTTGCTGAGTATCTGGTCCGGCGGCCCTTCTTCCACGACCACGCCGCCATCCATGAACAGGATGCGGTCGGCAACCTCGCCTGCAAAACGCATCTCGTGCGTGACGATCAGCATCGTCATATGTTCGGCGGCAAGCTGTTTCATGACGGCATTCACTTCGTCCACCAGCTCGGGGTCGAGCGCCGAAGTTGCCTCGTCAAACAGCATCACTTTCGGCTGCATGGCGAGCGCACGCGCGATTGCCACACGCTGCTTCTGCCCGCCCGACAGGCGCGAGGGATAGACGTCGATCTTGTCGGCAAGCCCGACCTTGGACAGAAGCTCCAGCGCCAGCGTGCGCGCCGCGTCCTTGCCCATGCCCTTGAGCTTGATCGGGCCGAGCGTGATGTTTTCCAGCACGGTCAGGTGCGGGAACAGGTTGAAGTGCTGGAACACCATGCCCATCTGCTGGCGCACCGCATTGATGTGCTTTTCGAACGCCTGCCCTGCCAGCGGCTGGTTGACCTGCACGCCGTCCAGCCAGACCTCGCCGCCATTCAGCGTTTCCAGATGGTTGATCGACCGCAGGAGCGTGCTCTTGCCGGAGCCGCTGGGGCCGATGATGGCAACGATCTGGCCCCGCGCCACTGAAAGGTCTATGCCCTTCAATACTTCCAGCGCGCCGTAGGCCTTGCGGGCGCCCTTCACTTCGACCATCGGTTTTGCCGATTTGGAGCTGCTCATCGCGTGACCTCCACTTTTCTTTCAATGCGCCGCAGACCAGCCTCGAGCACGAGATTGACCACGTAATAGATGGCCGCGACGGTGATATAGAATTCAAACGGGCTGAAGGTTTCACTGATGGCAAGCTGGGCGCTGTGCACCAGTTCCGCAATGCCGATGATCGAAACCAGCGACGTGTCCTTCAGAAGAACGATCATGTTGTTGCCGATCGGCGGGATGGTGTTGCGGATCGCCTGCGGAATGACGACATAGCGCAAGGCCTGTCCGTGGCTGAAACCGATGGAACGGGCGCCTTCCATCTGGCCGGGATCGACAGCCACGATGCCTGCGCGGATGATGTCGGCATTATAGACCGCGAAATGCAGGCTGAGGCCGATGATGCCCGCGCCAAGGGCCGGAATATCGATGCCGATCTGCACCAGCCCGAAATAGATCAGGAACAGTTGCAGCAGAAGCGGCGTTCCCATGAACAGCCACATGAAGAACCGCACCGGCCAGGCGAGGATTGCGGGCGCATAGAGCACCACCAGCGCAAATGCGATGCCGAGCACGAAGCTCAGGAAGGCCGAAGCCACGGTCAGAACCAGCGTCCACCAGAGGCCGGTCAGAAGCAGATCGGTATAGGGAGTGACGATGCTGAAATCGAGAGCCTGCATCCAGTCCTCCCTCACTGCGCCGCAAAGCGCTTGTCGAGAAAATCGACCCCGCGCGCCACGACATAGATGATGATCATGTAGAGAATGGCGGCGACGCCGAAAATCTCGAACGGCTTGTAGGTCGAGCCGATAAAGCGCTGCGCGGTATAGGTCAGCTCGACCACCGAAATGGTGGAAACCAGCGCCGAGCCTTTCAAGAGAGCGATGGCGTTGACGCCAAGCGGGCGGATCATCAGGCGAGCCGCCTGCGGCAGCACGACGAGACGCATGGTCTGGCCGCGTCCGAAACCGACGGAGCGCGCGGCTTCCGTCTGTCCGCGATCAACGCTCTGGATCGCGCCGCGGATCGATTCCGACATATAGGCGCCGATATTCAGTCCCAGCCCGATGACACCGGCGGCAAACGGCTCCAGATTGATGCCCACCTGCGGGCCGCCGAAATAGAGAATGAAGAGCTGCACCAGGCAGGGCGTGCCGCGAAAGACGCTGACATAGGCCGCCGCCAGCCCGCGCAGAATGGGGGAGCGGGAAAGGCGGCCCGCCACGAGTATTGCAGCCACCACAAGGCCCAGGATCAGGGCCAGCGCGGAAATTTGCACAGTCACCCATGCCGCCTCCAGAAAAAACGGGAGGACGCGCTGCATCAACGCAAAATCCATCGGAAAACTCCGGTCAATCGGTTCTCAGCCGGCCCGGACAATTGCCGGGCCGGGATGACGGCATGTCAGCGGATGTCGCTGCCGATCCACTGCATCGAGATCTTCTCGTAGGTGCCGTCGGCCATGATCTCGTCGAGGGCCTTCTGCATCGCTGCCTTCAGTTCCGGATTGTTCTTGCGGATGGCGATGCCGATGGCGACGCTGCCGCCTTCGATGTCCGGCGTATCGAGCTTGCGGACCTTCTGCCCGGTTTCCTTGATCGCCACCATGACCGGGATATTATCGACGACGATGGCGTCGACGCGGCCCGAATTCAGCTCCAGCATCAGTTCCGGCAGGCCCTTATAGGTGCGGATGGTCCAGCCGCCCTGCTCGCGCGCCCATTTCTCGTGGGTTTCGCCAAGCGTCACGCCCAGCGTCTTGCCCTTGAGATCATCGAGCTTCTGCACGGCAGAGTCTTCCTTCACGAAAACCGCGCGGCCCGCGTGATAATAGGGTCCGACGAAGTCCACCGCCTTCTCGCGCTCCGGAGTGATCGTCATGGAGCCGACCACCGTGTCGAACTTGCCCGCCCGGAGACCTGCGACGATACCGTCCCATGCTGTGGTGATGAGCTGCGGCTTCAACTGCATGCGTTCGGCAATGGCCGAACCGATGGACGCATCGAAGCCCACGACCTCGTTCTTCTCATTGACGAAATTGAACGGCGGATACTGGCCGCTCATGGCGATCTTGAGTTCTCCCGATGCCTTGATCTTTTCAAGATCATCCGCCTGTGCGGGCGCAACTGCAAAAACTGCGGTGGCGGCAATCGCGGCAGCGGCAATGAAACCCGTGAATCTGTTAAACATCTTGTTCCCGACTTCCTCTTGTTTGTTTTTCTTGAGGCTTGTTTCTGCCCCTCAATATTCATGATTGCTTTTATGGATTCATTTCGCAAATAGATAATGGGAATGGATTGCATAGATTTCATGAATGGATAAAGCCATGTCGTTACATCGGCCCGAGCGTCTTGTCTGGGATCTGGACTGGAACCTGCTGCGCAGTTTCGTGGTGATCGCCGAGGTGAAAAGCATCACCCGCGCAGCCGAACGCCTCAACCTCAAACAGCCGAGCGTAAGCAATGCCTTGCGCCGTCTGGAAGACCGCATCGGCCAGCGGCTGGTGGAGCGGGACGCCACCCATTTTGAACTGACGGAAGTCGGCAAGCTTCTTTATGAGCAGAGCATCGAGGTCTTCGGCGCCATCTCCCAATTGCCGCAGCTGGTGCGCGGGGTGGGAGACGATGTGACCGGCCATGTCACCATATCGGTTGCGAGCCACATTATCTCGCCGATCTTCGATCAGGCGCTTGCGCTCTTTCACGAACAGCATCCGCGCGCGACCCTGACGATCAACGTATCCGCCAGCACCGAAGTCGCCCGGCTGGTGCGCGAGAAGCGCGCCTCTTTCGGTTTGGGGCTGGTAAGCAATCGCGATCCGGCGCTGGACTACACGATGGTCTATCGGGAGTTCTTCGGCTTTTTCTGCGGCCCCCGCCATCGCATGTTCGGCCAGTCGGGACTGACGCTCGCCGATCTGAAGGGGGAGCCGTCCGTGTCGTTCCAGACCGACCATATCGCCGACGCGCTGCGACCTGTCGCTCTCCTGCGCAGCGAGGCGCGGCTTTCGCCGGAGGTGGTCGGCACGTCATCGAGCCTTGAGGAAGTGCGCCGCATGATCATCACGGGCCTTGGCATCGGCCCGCTGCCGCTGCACGTGGCCCGGCGCGAGATCGATGACGGTCTTCTCTGGCGCCTGCCACCCTATGAAAACCCGCCCGCCATCGATGTTTTCCTGATCCACAATCCGGAAACCAATCTCAACAAGGCCGAGAAAGCCATGCTTGCCGGACTGAAGGGGCTGATCGCTTCCACGCCCATGGAAGAGCGTATCTATGGAGATTGACGAGCGGGCGTTACCCGCTCGTCCTTATGGCGTCATTCCGCCGCTTCGGCAGCGCATAGCGCATCGCATTCGGCGGTTTCCGTCGCAGCGGAAAGGCTGGCCTGACCAAGCGCGACGACGGCCATTGCGCTGAGGCTCGCCACGACCGAAACCCAGAAGCCGTTCCCGGCACCGAAATTGTCGACCACCCAGCCGGAAACGAAGGCCCCGAGCGCCATGCCGATGCCAATGCCAGTCATGACCCAGGTGATGCCTTCGGTCAGCATCGCTTCGGGCACGCGGCGTTCGATCAGGCCGAAGGCCGTGATAAATGTCGGGGAAATCGCAACACCGCTGACGAACACCGCCGTTGCCAGAAGCGCGGTTGATGTACCGGCGAAGGGCAGCGGCAGCGCAGTCAGGGCAAGGACGCTGACGGCGATCAGCAACTGGCGCTGCAATGGAATGCGGATCGACAATGCGCCAAGCGTTATCCCTACAAGAAACGAACCGATGGCATAGACACCGATGACGATGCTGGCGGCGCCGGGCTCGCCAAGCTCACGCGTGATCGCCACGGCGCTGACTTCAGCCGTTGCGAAGGTCGAGCCGACGAAGATGAGAGCAAGCGTGATGATTTGCACGGGACGCGACCAGATCGCCGAACGTTGCGGGTGGTTCCGGTCGAGCGCACGAACCGGCGGCTCGCTGGAACGCTGCAGGAGGAAGGCAACCGTCCCCACGGCGAGGAAGGCCGTGCTGATCAGCATTCCAGCTTCGGGAAACAGCGAAACCGCCAGGGCCACGGAAAGGGAGGCACCGGAAATATAGACCAGCTCATCAGCCGCAGATTCAAACGCGAAAGCGGTGTTCAGCTCGGGACGATTGCGGAAAATTTCAGTCCATCTTGCCCGCACCATCGCGGGAATGCTGGGCATGACGCCGGCAAAGAACGCCGAGGCGAACAGGGTCCAGTTGGCCCAACCCTGATTGGTAGCTATGAGCAGGAAGACGAAGGCTATCACCGAAACGATGGTGGCGGGCATGACGATGCGGCTTTGTCCGTAACGGTCGACAAGGCGCGAAATCTGCGGCGACACAAAAGCATTCGTCAGCGCGAAGGTGGCGGAGACCGCGCCCGCCAGCCAATATTCGCCATGGGTCTGCGCGAGCATGGCTACGATGCCGACAGGCGCCATCGCAATGGGAAGACGGGCGAAGAATGCAGCCGCCGAAAAGCCGACAGCGCCGGGCGCGCTGAAAATCTCTCTATATGGATTGGACATCGGAGTGGGTCCTTGAAAGGGGAAATTGCATCACTTGCATACGGTCCGTATGTTAATTAAATAATTGATACGCGGCGTATGTCAACTAATATACGCAGCGTATCTGAATAAATGGAGCGACGATGCGTAAACCTCGCAGCGAAATGATTGCCGAAACAAGGGCGAAGCTGATGGCTGCGGGCCGCAAGGCTTTCGGCACCGTTGGCTATGCCGAAGCTTCGATGGATGACTTTACCGCCTCCGCCGGTCTGACGCGGGGCGCGCTCTACCATCATTTCGGCGACAAGAAGGGTCTTCTGCAGGCCGTGATCAACGAAATCGATTGCGAGATGGCCGCGCGGCTGTGCACGATTTCGGCGAAGGCGCCCAACCGCTGGCAGGGCTTTGTCGACGAGAATGTCGCCTATATCGAAATGGCGCTGGAACCTGAAATCCAGCGCATCATGTTCCGCGACGGACCGGCGGTGTTTGGCGATCCGTCCTGCTGGCCGAGCGCCAATGGCTGCATCCGCACGATCACCACAAGCCTCGATGCCTTGCGCGAGGAAGGCGTCATCATCGATATCGACGCGGAAGCCGCCGCACGGCTGATCAACGCGGCAAGCAGCAGCGCGGCGCAGTGGATCGCCAATTCCGACGATCCCGAAGCCACGTCAAAGCGCGCGGTGAAGGCGTTCCGGACATTCCTGGAAGGTCTGTTGAAGCGGGAAGGTTGAGCTAGCCCGAGACGATCGAGGTGAAATCAGCCATGCCCGCGAAACGGGCGGCACGGACCTTGCCATATTTGCTCTTGTCGACGACAAGATGTTTCTCGACGGCGCGTTGCATGGCCATCTGCTTGATCGGCACTTCGTGGAAGTGCGAGCACGTGACCCCGTGCTGTTCATCGACCCCGCCGGCGGACAGAAAAGCCTTGTTGATGTTGACGCGCTTCAGCACATCGATCCCCTCATCGCCCGAAAACGATGCCGCCTCCGGGTGGTAAAGCCCGCCCAGAACGATGAGGCGCACATCGCCGCGCTGCGACAGGATTTCGGCGATGTTGAGCGCATAGCAGACGACGGTGATGTGCTGGTTCTGCGGAATGCGGTGAGCAAGATGCGGCATCGTCGTGCCGCAATCGATGAAAACCGTATCATAGGGTTCGATCAAAGCAGCGGCTGCGGCGCAAGCCTGCGCTTTCGCGCCGGCATGGCTGTCCTTTTCAAAATCGAAGACATAATCGCCGTTGGCACCGTCTTGTGTGGGGATAATGTAACCACCCAAACAATTGAGCGCTGCGCCGTCGCTGCCTATATCGCGGCGGATCGTCATTTCCGAAACGCCGAGGCGCGCTGCCGCATCGCGCAGACGAAGCACGCCGACTTCATCGACCAATGCCGCCAGTTCAGCGATGCGCTCTTCTTTTCGGCTGATTCTGCTCACACTGTCCCCAATTCTTGCAGTCTGCTCATCCGTTTATACGTCCCTCACATTTCACGCAATTACGATCCTTCGATCTTGACAGGCCGAACATAAATGTGAAACGATCCAAACATAATGATCGGATTATAACATTATAATTCGCATTGTCGGGAGGATATGACAACAGGGTTTTGCGCGCGCCGGACAGAATTCGGTTCGCAGCGTCAAACAGGCGGGAAAACAGATTGATTTTCGCCCGGCCGGGAAGCCGGGCATGGAGGAGAACGCCGGTGCACCCACCGTTCCGGGTGCACCGGCGCAGCAACAGTTGAGCCTGTCGGAGCCACCGAGGCAGACGGCCAAGGAATTCCCAGGGAGGAAAAACCGGTGAAAAAATTTCTAGCATCCGTGGCGATTGCCATGTCCGTTGCCGTTCCGCACGCTTTCGCGGAAGGCGTCGTTGATACGTCGAAGATCAACAAGGAACTCATCACCACGGCCAATGACAAGAAGTACACCATCGCGACGGTCGTGAAGGTGGACGGCATTGCATGGTTCGACCGCATGCGCGATGGCGTGGACCAGTTCAAGGCCGATACCGGCAATGACGTCTGGATGGTCGGCCCGAGCCAGGCGGACGCCGCGGCACAGGTGCAGATTGTCGAAAACCTGATCGCGCAGGGCGTTGACGCTATTGCCATCGTGCCGTTCTCGGTCGAAGCAGTGGAGCCGGTTCTGAAGAAGGCGCGCGAGCGCGGCATCGTGGTCATCAGCCATGAAGCATCCAACATCCAGAACGTCGACTACGACATCGAAGCCTTCGACAACAAGGCCTATGGCGCCAACCTCATGAAGGAACTGGGCAAGTCGATGGGCGGCAAGGGCAAGTATGTCACGACCGTAGGCAGCCTGACCTCCAAGTCGCAGATGGAATGGATCGACGGTGCCGTCGAATACCAGAAGGCGAATTTCCCGGAAATGGCAGAGGCAACCGGCCGCCTCGAAACCTATGACGACGCCAACACCGACTATAACAAGCTCAAGGAAGCGATGACCGCCTATCCGGACATCAAGGGCATTCTCGGCGCGCCGATGCCGACCTCTGCCGGAGCCGGACGCCTGATCGCCGAAGGCGGTCTCAAGGGCAAGGTCTTCTTCGCAGGCACGGGCCTCGTTTCGGTGGCTGGCGAATATCTGAAGAATGACGACATTCAGTACATCCAGTTCTGGGACCCTGCCGTTGCAGGCTATGCCATGAACATGCTGGCCGTCGCAGCGCTTGAAAAGAAGAACGACCAGATCAAGGCCGGTCTCAATCTGGGTCTGCCGGGCTATGAAAGCCTGCTGGCGCCGGATGCCGCCAAGCCGAACCTGCTCTATGGCGCAGGCTGGGTCGGTGTGACCAAGGAAAACATGGATAAGTACGACTTCTGATATCCATGGATGTTTAGAGCGCATCCCGAAAAGTGTGAAACGGTTTTCGGAATAGATGCGCGTCTAAACAAACATATGGAGCGCCGATCTGATTCAATCATATCGAAACGCGCTTGACGGGAGGAGCTTCATGCCCCTCCCACCCTGCCAATCGCATTCCAGCCTTGCACGAGGCCCCTCATGAGTGAAAACCTGATCGAACTGCGCCATATCGGGAAACGTTTCGGTGGCGTCAGGGCGCTGGACGACGTTTCCTTTGCCATCAAGCCCGGCGAAATCCACTGTCTGGCAGGCGAGAACGGCTCCGGCAAATCTACCATCATCAAGGTCATGTCGGGCGTCTACACGCCGGAAGACGGCGAGATACTGATCGACGGCAAACCTGTCGGCAAGCTCGATCCCGTCAAGTCGGTTCATCATGGCATCCAGGTGATCTATCAGGATTTCTCGCTGTTCGGGAACCTGACCGTTGCCGAAAATCTGGCCATCAATACTTTTCTGATCGAAGGCCGCAAGGGCGTCGACTGGAAGCGGGTGCGCGAACTGGCGCAGAAGGCACTGGACCGGCTTGGCGTCAGCATCGACCTCGATGCGGATGTGGACAGCCTGCCCACTTCCGGCAAGCAGATCGTGGCGATTGCGCGCGCCGTCATGGCCGACGCCCGGCTCATCATCATGGACGAACCGACAACCGCACTGACGCGGCATGAGGTGGACGCGCTGTTCAGGATCGTGCGCGATATTCAGACGCAGGGCATCGCGGTGCTCTTCGTCAGCCACAAGATGCGCGAGATGCTGGAAATAAGCGAAAGGCTGACCGTCTTCCGCAACGGCAGGAAAGTTGCCGAAGGCCCGATTTCCGATTTCGACGAGCCGTCGATCACACGCGCCATGACCGGCCAGGAACTCACATCGGACCATTATCACTGGACCCCGCGTGAAGGCGCTTCGGCCAATCCGACGCTGGAAATCGCCAATCTCTCCGTTCCCGGTTCCGTGGACAATGCCAGCCTCACCCTCCATGCAGGCGAGATCGTCGGCATATCCGGGCTGATCGGTTCGGGCCGCACGGAGCTCGCGCTGGCTCTCTTCGGCATGAAGCCGGATTTCACCGGCACCGTGCGTATCGACGGCAGGCAGGTCCACCCGAAAACCGTGCAGGAAGGGATCGCCTGCGGCGTCGCCTATGTGCCGGAAGACCGCCTGACGGAAGGCCTGTTCCTGGCGCAATCGATCGAGCGCAACATCATCGTGACCTCGATCGAGAAATTCGTGCGCGGCCTTTTCATAGACCGCGCGAAGGCGGACACCACGACCCGCGACATGTTTTCGGCAATGCACATCGTGGCCCCCGGCCCGCATACGCCAGTCAACCACCTGTCGGGCGGCAATGCGCAGCGCGTGGTGCTGGCGCGCTGGCTTTTGACCGGCGCCAAGGTGCTGATCCTCAATGGGCCGACCGTGGGTGTCGATGTCGGCTCCAAGGCGCAGATCCACAACATCATCCGCAAGCTCGCGCGCGATGAAGGGCTCGCCGTCCTGATGATTTCCGATGACGTGCCCGAGTTGGTGCAGAACTGCAATCGTGTGCTGGTGATGCATCGCGGGCGTTTCGTCGATGAGCTTTCCGGTGAAACCATGACCGAAGATGCCGTCAACGACCGGCTCAAGACGCTGAATTGAGGAGCCGGCAAATGAAATTCTTCCGCAGTACCGAATTCATCATTGCCTGCGTCCTGTTCGCGGCGATGGTCATTATCGGCCTCATCAATCCGGCATTCTGGTCGCTGGACAATATCTTCGGCCTCCTGCGTTCCAATGTCGTGATCGGCATCATGGCGCTCGGTGTGTTGCTTGTGATGATTTCCGGCGGCATCGATGTTTCCTTCACCGCCTTTGCCATCGCGGCCATGTATCTGACAGTCCGCGCCATGGTCTATCTCGGCTATGACGGCGTGTTCATTCCCTTCGTCGCGGCAACGCTGATCGGCCTGCTGCTCGGCGCTTTCAACGGCCTGATCATCCATCGCTTCAAGATGATCCCGCTGATCGTCACGCTCGGCACAGGCTCCATCGTGCGCGGACTGGTGCTGGGCCTTGTCGGCACCAGCATCGTCAACATCAACAAGATGCCGAAGGAACTGATCGCATTCGGCAAGACCGATGTGATCTCGCTGACATCGGCCTCCGGCACGGCTTTCGGCCTGACCGCGATGTTCCTCGTCTATCTGGCGCTGGCGCTGCTGATCCACCTGATCCTCAACTATACGATGATCGGGCGCAGCGTCTATGCCTATGGCGGATCGCCGGAAGCGGCAAAGCGCGTCGGCTTCAATACCCGCCGCACCATCTTCTTCGTCTATTGCGTGGCCGGGGCGCTCGCAGGCTTCGCGGGCCTTCTGCATTCCTCGATGATCTGGCTTGCCAATCCGCGTGATTTCGTCGGGCTTGAGCTGGACGTGATCGCAGCCGTGGTTCTGGGCGGCGCGTCGATCTTCGGCGGACGCGGCACCGTTCTCGGCACGCTGATGGGTGTCTTCATGCTCGTCATGGTCAAGAACTCGCTCATCATCATGAAGGTCGACACCACATGGCAGCGCGTCGTGGTGGGTCTCATCATCATCGTTGCCACCGCCATCACCGCATGGCGTGACCGCAAAAGCATCGCCTGAGGAGACAAGCGACATGAAACAGTCTTCCGACATGCGCCGCATCCTTGGCGGAGACAGCAATATCATCCAGCTCATCGTCATCACCGTGCTGGTCTTTGCGTTGATGACCTGGATGAATCCGGACAAGTTCCTGCGCTATTACAACTTTGAATCCATCAGCTACATCATGCCGGAGCTGGGCATCCTCTCCGTCGCCATGATGATTGCCATGCTGACGGGCGGCATCGATCTTTCGGTGGTCGGCATCGCCAATCTGGCGGGCATCGTGGCCGGGGTTTATTTTCACTCCTCCATGGTGCAGGCGGCACAGGCCTCCGGCTCGGGGATGCTGTTCTACACCATCATCGGCATATTGCTCGCACTGCTGGTCGGGCTTGTGTCGGGGCTGGTCAACGGCCTCCTCATAGCCAGGCTGCGCATCACGCCGATCCTCGCCACGCTCGGCACCGGACAGGTGCTGATGGGGCTTGCCCTGGTTCTGACCGGCGGGCCTGCCATCGTCGGCTTCCCCGATGCGTGGAACTGGGTCGGTAACGGCAATCTGTTCGGCATCGCCACGCCTTTCCTTCTGTTCATCGCGGTGTGCATCGTCGTGGCAATTCTCCTGACGCGCACGACGCTCGGCATCAATCTCATGCTGATCGGCACCAATCCCCGGGCTGCCGTCTTTGCCGGCATCCGCAAGGAGCGCATGATCCTTTACTCCTACATGCTCACCGGCGTTCTGGCTTCCATAGCCGGGATCATCCTCTCGGGCCGCACCAACGCCGCCAAGTCGGACTATGGCGCGTCCTACCTGCTGCAAGCCGTGCTGATCGCCGTTCTCGGGGGCACCAATCCGGCAGGCGGCAAGGGGCGGGTGCTGGGCATCGCCATCGCGCTCGTGGCGCTGATGCTGCTTTCCTCCGGCTTCCAGATGATGCGGTTCTCCAACCATCTCATCGATTTCATCTGGGGCGCTTTCCTCATTCTCGTCATCGCGATCAACGCATCGCGCAATCAGGGCAGGTGATCCCTATGCAAAATATCGGGCCGGACATCGAATTTCATCTTCGCCGCCAGGATTTTGTCGAGCAGCCGCATGTGATCGCCAACACCTATGGCCTCAGCGTCACCGCCTTTCGCTATCCAAGCGGCATAGAGGCCCTGCTGGTCGAGAACGAGCGCGGCAACATCATCGTGCTGCCCTTCATGGGCCAGATGATCTGGGGGGCTGAATTCGACGGCGTGGACCTCACCATGGGCAACAGCTTCTCCATGCCGCGCCCGGCAACCACCATCGTGGAAACCTATGGCTGCTTTGCGTTCCACAGCGGCATCCTGCGCAATGGCTGTCCTTCGCCTCAGGACAATCATCTTCTGCATGGCGAAATGGCCTGCGCAAAGATGGACAAGGCGGGCCTTCTCTTTGGTCATGACGCGCGCGGCGTCTTTGTCGAGATCACCGGCGAATACGAATATGTAATGGGCTTCGGCGCGCATTATCTGGCACGGCCAAGCGTGCGGCTTCATGCCGATGAAACGCTGTTCGACATCACCATGGACGTGGAGAACCTTTCATCCGCTCCTATGGAGCTGATGTATATGTGCCACGTCAATTTCGCCTATGCGGAAGGCGCGCGGATCGTGCAGCCGGTGCCCTATACGCCGGATCACGTGCAGGTGCGCACCGCCGTTCCCGGCCACGTTACGCCCAACGACGATTACCTGTCGCTGATCGACGAACTGGCCTCCGACCCGGCCGCGATGGAAGTGCTGGATGAACCGGAGCGCTACGATCCCGAGCAGGTCTTCTATATTCGCGGCTTGCCGAAAGATGCCGATGGCAACACACATCTGATGATGCAGCTTCCCGAGGGCGACGGATTTGGCATTTCCTACCCGACCGAAATCTTCCCAAAAACCGTGCGCTGGATTCTCGTGAACGGAGACGCGCAGGTTGCAGCCTTTGCCCTGCCCTCGACCTGCGAGCCGGAAGGCTATCTGGCCGAAAAAGCCAAGAACAATGTGCAGGTGCTGGCACCGGGTAAGCGCGCCGTCTTTCCCGTGCGCGTCGGCTATCTCGATACGACAGCCGCCGAACAGTTTGAAGCCACGATCAAGGCACTCTGAAATTTCAAAGGAACGTCTCATGACCAGAAAGATCGGAGTGGTCGGCTCCAACATGGTGGACCTCATCACCTATGTGAACCGTATGCCCGGCCCCGGCGAAACGCTGGAAGCCCCGACATTTGAAATCGGCTGCGGCGGCAAGGGCGCCAATCAGGCCGTCGCCGCCGCGCGCCTTGGCGCGGATGTGATGATGGTCACGCGGGTGGGCGACGATATTTTCGCCGACAGCACCATCCGCAACCTGAATGAGTTCGGCGTCGATACGCGCCATGTGCGCAAGGTCCCCGGCAAATCGAGCGGCGTAGCCCCAATCTTCGTCGAACCCTCGGGTGAAAACTCGATCCTCATCGTCAAGGGCGCCAATGCCGATCTTCTGCCCGCCGAAGTCGACAAGGCTGCCAACGATCTGAAAGCTTGCGGCCTTATTCTCATGCAGATGGAAGTTCCGGTCGAGACCGTCTATCACACCATCGCCTTTGCTGCAGAAAATGGCATTGAAACCATCCTGAACCCGGCCCCTGCCGCCGCCGATCTCGATCCCGAATTGATCCGGCAGGTGACCTTTCTCGTGCCGAACGAGAGCGAGTTGGCAATCCTCTCCGGCCTGCCGACCGGGACGGACGATGAAATCGTCAGCGCAGCGCGTTCGCTCATCGCGCGTGGCATCCGCACCGTCATCGTTACGCTCGGCGGACGCGGAGCGCGGATGATTACGGCAAGCGAAATCGTCAATATTCCGCCAGTCAAGGTCACGCCGAAGGACACGACTGGCGCAGGCGATGCCTTTATCGGCTCCTTCGCCCGGTTTTACGCCGGGACCGGCGATGTGGAGGCCTCGCTTCGCAAGGCCGCCCTGTATGCGGCCCATTCCATCACCCGGTCCGGCACGCAGAAAGCCTATGCCAGCCAGGAAGAATTCGAAACGTTCTGCCGCGATCACGCCCCCTCGACCGAACGCGCCTGATCGTAACTGAACCCATGAACGGACAATGAAATGACCGAAGCCCTCCCCCGCAATAACGGGACACCGCTCAAGCCGGACTGGTTTGAGGACGTGTCCGTCAATCGCAGCGCCTCCGAGCGCCGCGCCGCCACCATCAGCGCCCGCCGTTCGGTGAAGAAGGAATATCAGGCGGCGTGGCTCATCCGCGCCATCCAGTGCATCGACCTGACGACGCTCGCCGGCGACGATACGGCGGGCCGCGTGCGCAGGCTCTGCGCCAAGGCGCGCCGTCCGGTACGCGAGGATATTCTGGAAGCGCTGGGCCTCGCGGATGCAGGCATCACCACCGGTGCGGTCTGCGTTTATCCGACCATGGTTCCGCACGCCGTGAAAGCGCTTGAAGGTTCCGGCATTCCGGTCGCCTCGGTGGCGACGGGCTTTCCTGCCGGTCTGACCCCCTTGCCGCTGCGCCTTGCCGAAATCACCTATGCGGTGGAACAGGGCGCGCATGAAATCGACATCGTGATTACCCGCGAGCACGTGCTGACGCAGAACTGGTCAGCCCTTTACGACGAGATTGCCGCCATGCGGGAAGCCTGCGGCGATGCGCATATGAAGGCGATCCTCGCCACCGGCGATCTCAACACGCTCACAAATGTCTATCGCGCCTCGATGGTGGCGATGCAGGCGGGTTCGGATTTCATCAAGACCTCGACCGGCAAGGAAGATGTCAACGCCACCTTGCCGGTGAGCCTGACCATGGTGCGGGCGCTGCGCGATTATGGCGCGCTTTCCGGCCAGAGCGTCGGCTTCAAGCCTGCGGGCGGCCTCAAGAGCGCCAAGGATGCGCTCGCCTGGCTCACCCTGATGAAGGAAGAACTCGGCAATCGCTGGCTGGAACCCGATCTGTTCCGCATCGGCGCATCATCGATGCTTGGAGATATCGAACGGCAATTGGAGCACTTCGTGACCGGGCGCTACTCCGCCGCCAACCGTCACGCTGCTGCATAAAGTTTATCGCATTTCTGCGACGCCAAAAGCTCCATTTGGCTGCAAATGCTTAGAGGATTTTCAGAATGCGACCCATCAAGGACATTCTCAAGACCATGGAATACGGACCTTCACCCGAAGCAAACGGCGATGTGAACCTGTGGCTGGAACAGCATGGCCGTTCTTTCGGCCACTATATCAACGGAGCCTTTGTCAAGCCGGAAGGCCGCAAGGCGATCGCCGTCGCCAATCCGGCCAATGGCGACAAGCTCGCAGAAATCACCTGCGGCAATGCGGATGATGTCGATCAGGCGGTAAAGGCCGCCCGCGCCGCTTTCGGCAAATGGTCCAAGCTGTCGGGCTACGAGCGTGCGAAATATCTCTATGCCATCGCGCGCCATATCCAGAAGCGCGAGCGCTTTCTGGCCGTGCTGGAAACCATGGACAATGGCAAGCCGATCCGCGAAACCCGCGATATCGACATTCCGCTCGCCGCCCGCCATTTCTACCATCATGCGGGCTGGGCCGAGATGGTGGAAGATGAGTTCAAGGGCTTTTCGCCGGTCGGCGTCTGCGGTCAGGTCATTCCGTGGAATTTCCCGCTTCTCATGCTTGCCTGGAAGATCGCACCCGCTTTGGCCGCCGGTAACACGGTGGTTCTGAAACCTGCCGATCTGACGCCGCTTTCGGCCATTGCCTTTGCTGAAATCTGCCACGAAGTCGGCTTGCCCGCAGGTGTCGTTAACATCGTGCAGGGCGATGGCACCACCGGCGCGGAAATCTGCGGCCACGACGGGGTGGACAAGGTTGCCTTCACCGGCTCGACGCGGGTTGGCCGCGTCATTCGCGAGCAGATCGCAGGTTCGGGCAAAAAACTGTCGCTGGAACTGGGCGGCAAGTCGCCCTTCATCGTCTTTGAAGATGCCGATCTCGATGCCGCGGTCGAGGGTGTGGTCGATGCCATCTGGTTCAATCAGGGCGAAGTGTGCTGCGCCGGATCACGGCTGCTGGTGCAGGAAGGCATTGCCGGGCGTTTTTATGCCAAGCTGAAAAAGCGCCTCGAAAGCTTGTGGGTCGGCGATCCGCTCGACAAATCGACCGATGTCGGGGCCATCGTCTCGCCCGGTCAGGTGAAGCGCATTTTCGATCTTATCCAGAAGGGCATCGAGGAAGGCGGCGAATTGTGGCAGACGCCGAACCCGCTGCCAGCCAAGGGCAATTACATCGCCCCCGGTTTCTTCACCGAAGTGGATCAGGCCTCGACCGTGTGTCAGGTGGAAATCTTCGGGCCGATTGCGGCGGCGACGACCTTCCGCACCCCGGACGAAGCCGTCTCGCTTGCCAACAATACGCGCTACGGGCTGGCTGCGTCGATCTGGTCTGAAAACATCAATGTCGCGCTCGATCTTGCGGCGCGGGTGAAGGCCGGTGTCGTCTGGATCAACTGCACCAACATGCTGGATGCCGGAGCCGGTTTCGGCGGCTACCGCGAAAGCGGGTTCGGCCGCGAAGGCGCACGCGAGGGCATGTACGAATATCTTGTCTCCGATTGGGAAAAGGCCCTCTCCCCGGCCGAGGTTGCGGAAGTCTTCGTGCCATCGGCCTCGCCTGCCAGTGACGACAAGGTCGCTATCGACGGTATTGATCGCACGATGAAGAACTATATCGGCGGCAAGCAGGCGCGCCCCGATGGCGGCTACAGCTATTCGGTCATCGGCAAGGGTGGCGCGGTCATCGGTCAGGCCGGGATCGGCAATCGCAAGGACATTCGCAACGCGGTGGAAGCGGCGACAAAGGCCGGAAGCTGGGGCGCAGCAACAGCCCATAACCGGGCGCAGGTGCTCTATTATCTCGGCGAAAACCTTGATGCGCGCCGGGCGGATTTCGTGGCGCGACTGATGGAAAGCACCGGCGTCAACGAGAAAAAGGCGGAAGAGGAATTTGAAACCGCGCTGCGCCGCATCTTCTATTATGCCGCGCAGGCCGACAAGTTCGACGGGGCGGTGCACTCAACCAAGTCGCGCCATGTAACGCTGGCGATGAACGAACCGTGGGGCGTGATGGGCATCGTCTGCCCGGACGAAGCGCCGCTTCTGTCGCTCGTCTCGCTCGTGCTTCCCGCAATCGCCATGGGCAACCGAACGGTGGTCGTGCCTTCCAGCCGCCAGCCGCTGGTCGCAGGCGACTTCTATCAGGTGCTCGACACGTCCGATGTGCCGGGCGGCGTGGTCAATATCGTCACCGGAGAACGCGACCTTCTGACGAAGACGCTGGCCGAACACGACGATGTTGCGGCTGTCTGGTACTTCGGTTCCCGCGAGGGCAGCGCCATGGTCGAAAAGGCTTCAGCCGGAAACCTCAAGGCCACTTGGGCCAACAACGGTCGCCTGCCCAACTGGCTTAACAGGGCCGAAGGACAGGGCCGTGATTATCTGCGGCGGGCTGTGCAGGTGAAAAATATCTGGGTGCCTTACGGGGCATAGGCCAAGAATAAAAGGCCCGCTTCGGCGGGCCTTTTGCTGTGCATTTACTGCGGCACCCACAAAATGGCGTCGGAATTGATCCCGAGAAGCAACGCCTGCGCGACAGCACGCGCCTTCAACTCTTCGCTTGGCTCCGGCTCGCGCGACAGCACCCAGAAGTAACTGCGCGTAGAGCCGACAATGATCGACCATTGATAGCCGCCTTCATCGATATCCATGATGTTGTAGCCGCCGTAGAATGGCCCGAAGAAGGAAACTTTCAACGCGCCTTCGTCGGGAGACCGAACAAAGCGCGCGGTTCCGGTGGCCTGCGTCCAGCGACCTTTCCACGGATCGAAGCCGCGATTGACCACTTTCACCGTTTGATCGGGATTCAGCGAATATTCCGCGGTCGTGCGCGTCAGACCACGCTCGAAACGGTTTTCAAGCCGTCCCACTTCGTACCACTTGCCGAGATAGCGCGTGAGATCGAAGGGTTTAACCGGGACTATTCCCTGTGGAATTTGCGGCGAGCTTGCCCGGGTCAGCGCGTATCCCGCGGCCAATCCCGTCAGACCCAGGGCGAGTTTTCCAAATCTCATCGTCTTCCCTTCCTTTTTCGCATGAAGAGAAAAACCGATGCCGGGGCGATTGGTTCCCCACAGGCGGCAGGACGCCCTTTCGCAACGTCATCCAACTGTCACGCAATCCGAATAGAAGCTCCCAAGTCATTTGGATTGCGGGAAAATGTTACAGTCCTCTAATATAAAAGCGGATATTGCCGTTCGGGCTGAGGGGCTGAATCTTGCCTACGGTCCGACCACGATATTGAAAAATATCGATCTTTCACTGCCGCGAGGACAGACCCTCGCCCTGCTAGGGCCGTCCGGTTGTGGCAAGACCACGCTGCTTCGCCTCGTGGCCGGACTGCTCGCCCCGACGAAAGGATCGATCACGATCAACGGCATCACCGTCGCGGATGCCCGGAAGGGCACTTTCGTCCCGCCTGAAAAGCGGCATCTCGGCATGGTGTTTCAGGATTATGCGCTCTGGCCGCATATGACCGTTTTCGGCAATGTGTCCTTTCCGCTCGAAATGCGCGGGCTGGGCCGCGCGGAGCGGGAAAAGCGCGTTGCCTCCGCACTCGACCGCGTTGGTCTGGCCGGATTTGGAGAGCGTGCGATCAGCGATATATCGGGCGGCCAGCAGCAGCGCGTCGCCATTGCCCGCGCCATCGTTGCCGAACCGGGACTGGTATTGTTCGACGAGCCGCTTTCCAATCTCGACCGGGAACTGCGCGAAAACATGGTCACCGAGATCGGGCAGCTTGTCGCCAATCTGGGCCTGACCGCGATCTATGTCACCCACGACCAGAGCGAAGCCTTTTCCCTGGCCGATCAGGTGGCTGTCATGCGCGCCGGTGTGATCGAGCAGCTGGCTTCGCCTGAAGCGCTTGTCGCCGAGCCGACCACACCTGCGGTCGCCGATTTCCTGCGGCTCGGCTGTGTCGTACCGGTCGAACAGCGCGACAATGCCTACAAGATCGCGCGCACTGAAATCCACATCGCCCAAGGTTCCGCCGCCGGACAGGCAACCCATGTGCTGTTGCCGTCGCGCTCCGTGCGCAGCGTTCCCGTCCATGAAGCCGCAATTCCCGCAACCGTGCTGCGCTCGCAGTTTCGCGGCGACGGCCACCTGACCACGGTGCGCATCGGTTCGCAGCAGGACGGTCACGAACTGACTTATCTCGACCATATCCGCCTTTCTCCCGGCGTTCCGGTCGGCATTTCGGTCGATGCCAGCCAGCTGCGCTGGTTTTCGAAATAGGACCATTCCATCAGGCAACATCTCAGGAGAGACAGATGAAAAAATCCATTCTCGGCGCAGGGCTGGCGCTTGTCACCGCCTTGCTGTCCAGCACGGCAGCCCATGCAGACATCACCGTCTATTCGGCTGGTCCCGGCAGCCTGATCGAAAAGCTTGCGGCAGGCTTCACCGCCAAGACCGGCGCGAAGGTCAACGTCTTTCAGGCAACCACCGGCAAGGTCATGGCGCGCATCGAAGCGGAAGCCGCCAATCCGGTTGTCGACGTTCTGATTTCGGCGTCCTGGGACACGGCAACCGACTTCGCCAAGCGCGACTGGCTGGTGGCCTATACCAGCCCGAATGCGGAGAAAGTACCGGATTTCCTCAAGAACGAAACCGCGGTCGCGCAGGGCGTCTCCGCCCTCGGTATCGCGTGGAACCCAGCGAGCAAGACGCCGAAGCCTGCCGAATGGGCCGATCTCGCCAAGCCCGAATACAAGGATCAGGTCAACCTGCCGGACCCGGCGCAGTCGGGCGCGACCTTCGAGCTCGTTGCCGCCCTTCAGGCCCAGCAAGGCTGGGACCTTTTCAAGAACCTGCATGAAAACGGCGCGGCTGTGGCCGGTGCCAATGCAGAGGCTCTGAACCCCGTCCTTCAGGGTGCCAAGGCCGCCGTGTTCGGTGCCGTCGACTATATCTCGCTTGCCGGCAAGGCCAAGGGCGAATCCATCGACGTCATTTTCCCGGCATCCGGCACAGTGATCGCGCCCCGCCCCGCCATGATCCTCAAATGGTCGAAGAACCAGGATGAGGCCAAGCAGTTCGTCGACTACATGCTGTCCGACGAAGGCCAGAAAATGGTTGCCGACACCTATCTGATGCCTTCTCGCACCGATGTTCCAGCCAATCGCCCGCTGATCGGCGATCTTAAAATCCTGCCGATCGACGCCAAGGAAGTCTACGGCAAGCGCGACGAGACGCTGAAGGAATTCGGCGCCGCCTTCGCAGCCAGCAACTGATATTTGAGGGGAAGACAGACATGAAGACAGGCGGTGCGGCGGCTCGCAATCCGCTCGGGTTCGTTGCGGTTGCCGGGCTCGCTTTCATCGTCGCGGTACCGTTTGTCTTCATCGTTCTTCAGGCTGTCTTTCCGCAACTGGGGAGAGGCTCGCTGGCCGAGCCTTTCCTGCATCTCCCGGCCCTGTTTGAAGACCCGAAGCTTTTGCGCATGAGCGGCAACACAGTGCTGCTGGGGCTTTCGGTGGTCGTGCTTTCCGCCTTCATCGCCGTTCCGCTCGCCGTTTTCCGCGCGCTCTACAAGGTGCCTTTTGCCGTCCTGTGGGACGTGCTGATGCTCGTGCCTTTCATGATCCCGCCCTATATCGCCACGCTTGGCTGGATCATGACGCTGCAACCGCGCGGCTATCTCGAGCAACTCATCGGTTTCAATCTGGCGCCCTTTCTGTTTTCGGTCGCCGGCATGAGCTTCGTCATGGCGCTGAACACGTTTCCGCTCGTCTATTTTGCGGTATCGCGCACGATTGAAGCGGTCGGCGCACGTTATTCCGATGTCGGTCGCGTGTTCGGCGCCTCGCCGTGGCGCTCCTTCTTCCGCATCACCCTGCCACTGGCGACACCGGGCCTTGCGGCAAGCCTTTTGCTCGTTTTCGCCGCAGCCATCGAGGAATATGGCACCCCGGCAGCCCTTGGACGCCGTTCCGGCTTTGAAGTGCTGGTGACGGAGATCGATCTTCGCATTTCCGACTGGCCCATCGACCTTGCGGGTGCTGCCGTCTTTTCGCTGGCGCTCGTCTGCCTGTCGCTGGCGGCTTTTCTGGTCCAACGCTGGATATTGACGCGCCGGTCCTATGTGACGACCGGCGGCAAGCCACAGGCAAAGGACAAGCGTCCGCTCGGAGCGCTCACCATTCCCGTGGTCGCTCTCTTCGCCCTCGTTGCCTTCGCTGCAACGGGCGTTCCCCTGCTGGCCATTCTGGCGACCGCTCTTTCCAAGACCGTATCCGGCGGGCTGGTGCCGTCGAACCTCGGCTTCGACAATTTTGCCGCCATTGCCGAAAACAGCGCAGGCGGCATGCGCGCGCTCGTCAACAGCCTCTCGCTCGGCGTCGCAAGCGCTCTCCTGACCGGGCTTCTCGGCGCGGTCGCCGCCTATGCCGTCGTGAAGATGCGTTTTCGCGGGCGCTTCTGGCTCGACATACTGACTGTCCTGCCCAATGCCTTGCCCGGCGTCGTCGTCGCGGTCGGACTCATTCTGGCCTGGAACCAGCCCGCCCTGCCCGTCTCGCCCTACAACACACCGCTGATCCTGCTGCTTGCCTATTGCTGCATTCTTCTGCCGCAGCCGATCCGCTATGCATCCGCTGCCTTCCACCAGATCGGCGACAATCTGGAAGCCGCGGCGCGTGTGTGCGGCGCAAACAGCTTCACAGCTTTCCGGCGCATCATGCTGCCGCTGATCGCGCCAAGCCTCATAACGGCCATGCTGCTCGTCTTTGCCATTGCCACGCGTGAGCTGGTCGCATCCATACTGGTCGCTCCGGTCGGCATGCAGACAATCTCGATCTTCATCTGGCGTCAGTTCGAGCAGGGCTCTGTCGGGCTCGGCATGGCCATGGCATTCATCGCCATCCTTATCACCACACTTCTGCCGCTGATCCTGATGGGCTTGTTGAAGCGCTCCGGCCTCGTTAGAATCTGACCTTCCTTCCCTACGGGGACATGCTGCAACAGCAGGGTCGAAATTCAAGCGCATCGAAAAGCCGGGAGAACCATTTTGACGAAACAAGCCGTTGTCTTGAAAAGAGAAGACTGGGCGAGGCGCGACGATGCGTGGTCCGGCCGCGTCGAAGGCAAGAGATTTGGTACCGATGCGTCGATCATATTCTTCTCGACCGATGTTGTCGGGCATGGTCCCAAACTGCACCAGCACCCTTATGACGAGATTTTCATCGTTCGTCAGGGAAATGCGCTGTTCATGGTCGGCGACGAAAAGATGGAGGTATCAGAAGGCCAGGTTGTATTCGGTCCGGCAAACATACCGCACAAATTCGTCAATCTCGGCCCCGGACGTCTGGAAACAACGGATATTCACGTGAGCCAGCATTTCGAGCAGGAAGACCTGGAGTGAAATGAGGGGCAACGCCTCACAGCATTTTCGGTAGAATTGGCTTGCCATAGCCGCAAAAGATGATAATTTTAGTCATATTAATGCATTGATATGTTGGCGCATATCCACGAAACACTTCCGGCAGACGAGCCGGAATTTCAACGAAACGCTGCGCACACGGATCGGAACGTTTTGGGCTTCTGGCATTCGATGATCTGGCAGGCCGAAGGCATCCGGGTGGTTGCGCCGGTTCAATGGCGTGTGCTGGATGGGCTGGTGAGCGTCTATTGGGAGGCTGAAAGCCAGACGGGAGCCAACGGCTATTTCCTGTCGCACGATCCCCGCATCATGATTTTCTTCCAGGATGTTTCGTCCAACATTCGCATATCGAACGATAGCGGTGTCTTTACCCAGCATCACCGCTCCCAGCACCATCGCCCGATGACGCGGGCGATCTACATCCCCGCTGGCGTCCCGATGTGGACGAATACCGTTTCGCTCCACCGTTTTTCACATCTGAACCTGCATTTCCACAAGGACCGGCTGCTCAAATATCTGAGCCCCACGCTTGGTGCATCCATGGCGATGGCCGCCATGCGCAGCCCGGTGGAAATTCAGGACCTCGGCGCCATAGAAACGCTTGCCCGCCTGATCGTCGACGAGACAGCCAATCCAACGAAACACGGGCTTTATGCTGAAAACCTCATTGGCAGCATTCTGACCGGCCTTCTCGATATACCCGGGGAAGACAACAGGCAGGGTTATGGACGCCTAACCATGGCGCAGATGAACAGGCTCAATGCGCGTTTCGACAGCTGCAGCGACCGCCGGTTGAGTGTTGCCGAAATGGCCGCAGCCGTCGGTCTGTCGGAAAGCTGGTTCGCCAATGTCTTCAAGCAGACGACCGGCAAGACACCATTGCAATGGCAGATGGCGAAGCGCATCGATCGGGCGCAGCAATTGCTGGCGGAAAGCGACATGACTGTCGCCGGCATCGCGGCCCAGCTCGGTTTTACCGATCAGGCCCATCTAACCAAGGCTTTCCGGCAGGTCGTTGGTGAAACGCCCGCCGCGTGGCGGCGTTTCCAGTCCAAACGCTAGCTGTTCCCGGTTGAGGCTCCGCTGCCTTTACTGACGGAACCGCTCACTCACCACGTTCGGCGCAGCGTCGCGGTGATCTCCCGGCCCGGATTGTAGAAATCCGCTCCAAAGCCGCCATAGGCGACATATTTCTTGTCGAACAGGTTGCTGACATTGACCTGCAACGCCGAGTTATCGAGAAACTCATAGGTAAACGCGGCGTCGAACACCACATTACCGCTCGTGCCCGACGTATTGTCCGGCGTAAAGTAATAGGCGCCGATATAGCGGCCACCAACGCCGAACGTCATGTCGCCACGACGACCGCTGCCCTCGATCTTGTAGTTCGCCCAAAGCGACGCAAGGTGTTTGGAAACAAACTGCGGACGGTTGCCCTCATTGCCGCCAGTGCCGTTCTCGACGATCTCCGGGTCCATATAGGAATAGGCCGCGATCAGGTTGAGATTGTTCGTCAGCTCGGCCTTGGCTTCCAGATCGATACCGCGAACGCGAACTTCGCCAATCGTGGATGGCTGAAGCGTAATGGGATCGTTGACCGAAATATTGTTCTTGGTCAGGTCGTAAACAGAAGCGGTGAACAGGGCCGGAAATGCGGTCGGCTGGTATTTCACCCCGACTTCGATCTGTTCACCCCGCTCAGGATCGACGCCGATGGCCGGGGGCGCGACCGATTCAGCATAGCTCGTATAAACCGCCCATTCATCGGTCACCCGATAGGTGAGGCCGAAGCGGCTGGTGAACTCGCTCAGATCACCATCTGTCGTCTTGTTGCTGAGATTGTTCGTCTGCGACAGGTCGAGCCAATCATTGCGCAGGCCAACACTGGCGATCAGCTTTTCTGCGAATGTCAAATCTTCCTGGAAATAGATTGCCCTGGTCTTCTGCCGGGTCGACGTATTGCCGATGAGCGGCAGACCAACCGGGGCACCGGTAAAGACCGGGTTGGTCCAGTCTATGCCTGGTGCTGGACCCCAGAGTGTCTTGTTGGTCGCCGAATAATTGTTGTACTCGATGCCCGCCATCGTCCGGCTTTCAAACCGGTCGAAGCTGGTTTCATATTTGAGATTCACATCGCCCACGAAATTCTCGGCCGAGGATTCGTTCCCGAAGAAATCGCGCCGGGCAATCGTTGAGCCATCGGTCGGCGTCGCAGAAATATAGGCATAGCCGAAATCGGTATCCTGATTGCTGTAACGTCCGTTTGCGCTCAACGTCAGGCCATTGCCGAAGTCATGATCGAACATGGCGCTGACGGTATTCCGGTCGGTACCGCGATAATTGAAGTCAGGCTCTCCAAAAAAGCGGCTTCTGCTGAAATTGGTGCCGACCGGATGGCCCCCGCTTCCGGGCACGCCATTACGGTGAAGATGATCAAAGATCACCGTCAGATTGGTCGCATCGCTCGGACGCCAGGTCAGGCCGCCCATGATGAACTTTTCATCATCGCGCGAATAATCATATTCGGCATCGGCATCCTTGAACTTGCCGGTAAGACGATAGGAAAGCGTTTCATCGCCGGTCAAATTATCGCCGAAATCGAAGCCGACTTCCTTATGATTGAAGGACCCGCCCGTAACATAAGCTTCGCCGAAGCGCTCCGTTTTCGGTCGCTTGGTCACATAGTTGACCATGCCGCCGGGATCGGAAACACCGAAGGCCGTGGAACTGGCGCCTTTCAGCACTTCGATACGTTCGAATGCATAGGGCTCCTCCCGCACACCCCCAAAGGGGCGGCCAAGCGTAAGCCCGTCGCGATAGGTGTTGGCGTCGAAGCCGCGTATCTGGAAGAAGTCGAACCGATCATCCGATCCGTAGAAATTGGTGGACACGCCTGCCGTATATTGCAGAACCTGCTCGACAGTCTGGGCGTTACGTTCCTGCATTTCCTTGGCAGTGATCACCGATACGGAAGCTGCCGTGTCCATGATATCCGCCGCCATCTTGCCGCCGCCGGTTGTGCGCGTTGCGACGATTGATTTGGAATCGTCGTCGCTTCCGCCGGAGCCATTGACCGTGATGGTCTTGAGCACCGTGGTCGTTTCCCCCGTTGCCGCTTGCTGCGCCGAAGCCAGATCGGGCATGGATACGACCAGCGCCGTACACCCCAGAAGAATTGCCCTGCGGTAGCGGACCCGCGTGATCTTCTTCGTCTCAGCAGTCTTTTCAGTGTCCATGGTCAGGTCCGATATGCAGTTTGCGGCGGCCGCCTTCGGCGACGGTTTTCAAATCGTGGGGATGTTGGCCAGCCTTGCGATTCCAGCCTTTCAAAGACCGGACGCGTCCGGTCATCGACTGTCGGTAAACTGAAATTGTCCCCGGATCGCCATTAACTTGATAAGCGTTGTCCAGTATTGTAGAAAACTGCTTTTTTGTAGGAAGTCACGGTTAATTCGCAACAGCTTTATCGAGGCGCGTGCTTCGGCCTTGACGTGAGGGTCTTAACTTGACAGTGAAAGGCCACTTTACATGCAAGGAGAATGCGCCGGATGACGTGGTCCATTCGCTCTCTATTTTTCGCTGCCCTGGCCTCATTTGCGATCACTGCGCCGCAAAGCGCACAGGCCGGCGCAAAAGCGACTTATCCGATTGTTATCAAACATGCCTTTGGCACGACGACAATCGAGAAAAAGCCGGAGCGGATCGTCACTGTCGCGTGGGCAAATCATGAGGTTCCTCTTGCGCTCGGCGTGGTGCCGGTCGGTTTTGCGCGCGCCAATTTCGGTGATGACGACAACGACGGACTGTTGCCCTGGGTGGCAGCAAAGCTGAAGGAACTTAGCACGGATACACCGGTTCTCTTCGACGAAGGCGACGGGATCGATTTCGAGGCCGTGGCGGAAACGCGGCCCGATGTCATCCTTGCATCCTATTCCGGCCTCAGCCAGTCGGATTACGATACGCTCAGCCAGATCGCTCCGGTTGTCGCCTATCCGGAAGCGCCATGGTCCACCGACTGGCGCGACATGATCCGCCTCAACAGCGCTGGCATGGGCATGGCGGAAGAAGGCGAAGCGCTGATTGCAAAGATCGAAGGCGAGATTGCCGAGACGGTCAACCAGTATCCGCATCTCAAAGACAAGTCGGCTATGTTCGTCACGCATCTCGATACGACGGACCTGAGCACGGTCAATTTCTACACCACTAACGACACGCGGGTGAGATTCTTCACGGACCTTGGCCTGAACTCACCCAAAAGTGTGGTCAACGCCTCCAAACCGGGCCAGTTCTCCGGCTCCATCAGCGCCGAGCGTGTCGACATGTTCGATGACGTGGACATCGTCGTAACCTATGGCAGTCAGGAATTGCTAGACGCCATGAAGCGCAATCCACTTCTCGCCAGCATGCCAGTGGTCGAAAATAATGCAGTGGTCATGCTGGGCAAAAACCCTCTCGGGACAGCGGCCAATCCCACACCGCTTTCCATTTCCTGGGTGTTGAAGGACTATGTCGCCCTTCTTGCCGGCGCGGCCGATAAAGCAAAATGACCGTCGCCCGCATCCGGCGTTCAAGCCAGCCAATCACCATATATCGGTCCAACAGAGCGAGGACCGGCTGGCTCGGCGCGGTCGTCTTTCTCCTCGTGACCCTTTGTGTTCTGTCCGTGTCGCTCGGCACGCGTGAAGTGCCATGGCCTGACATTGTTGCGGCCCTGCGTGGTCATATGGACACCATCGGACAGGCCGCCGTCGCCATGCGCATTCCGCGCACCTTGCTCGCTCTTCTCGCCGGAGCAGCGCTCGGTCTGGCAGGCGCCATTATGCAGGGCATTACCCGCAATCCGCTGGCAGATCCCGGCATTCTGGGCGTCAATATGGGCGCATCGCTTGCCGTCGTCATCGGCGTTGCGTGGTTCAACATCGTTTCCGCACCAGCTTATATCTGGGCAGCCATATTCGGTGCCGGTTGCGCCGCCGTCTTCGTCTATATGGTCGGATCGCTTGGCCGTGGTGGCGCAACACCGCTCAAGCTCGCGCTGGCCGGTGCAGCCACGTCGGTAGCATTTTCCTCACTGGTTATCGCCATCGTGCTGCCCCGCAACGATATTGCCGGCGGCATTCGCGCCTGGCAGATCGGCGGCGTTGGAGGTGCGACTTTCGACCGGCTCGCTTATGTGCTGCCATTTCTCGCTGTCGGTTTCGTTGTCAGCTTTCTATCGGCGCGCAAACTGAACTCCCTGGCACTCGGCGATGAACTTGCCGCCGGGCTCGGAGAAAAGGTCGCCATTGCTCGCGCTGTTGCGGCGCTCGGCGCAATTCTGCTGTGTGGTGCAACCACCGCCATCTGCGGTCCCATAGGATTCGTGGGCTTAGTTGTGCCGCATATATGCCGCCTCCTGGTCGGGGTCGATCACCGCTGGCTATTGCCATTCTCGGCCCTCAGCGGAGCCTGCCTCCTGCTTGCTGCAGATATTGCCGGACGCCTCGTTGCCCGCCCTGCCGAACTCGATGTCGGGATCGTCACCGCCCTGATCGGTGCGCCGTTCTTCATCTGGATTGTCAGGCGCCAACGGGTTCGCGAGTTGTGATCATGCTGCATTCCACCGCCGATCTTATCGCCCGGAACCGTCGCAGCCGCACCCGCAAGCGCAATCTTGTCATCGGTCTTCTTCTGGTCATTCTCGTCGCCCTCTTCCTCCTCACTTTGATGCTGGGCCAATCGTTCACGCCGCCAAAAGATGTCGTCCGGGTACTCCTGGGCGAAAACGTTCAGGGAGCAAGCTTCACGGTCGGGAAGTTGCGCCTGCCGCGCGCCGTCCTGTCCGTGCTAGCAGGGCTGAGCTTCGGCCTTGGCGGTGTCGCATTCCAGCTTATGCTGCGCAATTCACTTGCAAGCCCTGACATTATCGGAATCAGTTCCGGGGCAAGCGCTGCGGCTGTTTTTGCAATCGTTGTGCTGTCGCTAAACGGCCCCATTGTTTCAATCTTTGCCGTTGTGGCTGGCCTCGCCGTAGCGCTTGCCGTCTATGGTCTTTCCTTCAGGAACGGGGTCGCCGGAACCCGTCTTATCCTCGTTGGGATCGGTGTTTCGGCGATGCTCGAAAGTGTCATTGCCTATATTCTTTCAAACGCGCCCGCCTGGAGCCTGCAGGAAGCCATGCGCTGGCTCACCGGCAGCGTCAACGGCGCAAGGCTGGACCAGATGTTTCCTCTTCTGGTCGCGCTGGTCGTTTTCGGCGGTTTGCTTTTGAGCCGGTCGCGCGATCTCGAAGCATTGCGGCTGGGCGACGACAGCGCCGCAGCATTGGGAACCAATGTGGGGCGAACCCGGATTGTTATAATCATTGCCGCCGTCGGCATGATAGCTTTTGCCACGGCCGTTTCCGGCCCCATTGCTTTCGTCGCCTTTCTGTCCGGCCCCATTGCAGCACGTGTCATCGGTAATAACGGTTCCCTGCTCGTCCCGTCTGCCCTGATTGGAGCCATACTAGTCCTCGCCGGCGATTATTGCGGACAGTTCCTGCTGCCCGGCCGCTATCCGGTTGGCGTCGTCACCGGAGTTCTGGGCGCTCCTTATCTCATCTACCTCATCATACGCGTCAACCGCAGCGGGGCATCCCTATGACCGATCACACCCTCATCGCGCGTGAGCTGACCACTGGCTATGGTGACAGGCTTGTGCTGGATAGTCTCGATCTTCAGGTGCCTTCCGGCAAGGTAACAGCAATCGTTGGAGCAAATGCCTGCGGGAAATCTACCTTGCTGCGCACTATGTCGCGACTTCTTGCACCACGACACGGGGAAGTACTGCTTGACGGCAAGTCGATCCACACGCTTCCCTCCCGGCAACTGGCACAAACGCTCGGCCTGCTGCCCCAATCGCCGATAGCGCCGGAGGGCATACTGGTTGCCGATCTGGTCAGTCGAGGTCGAAACCCCTATCACGGCGTATTCTCGCAATGGACGCGGGCAGATGACGAAGCGATCGCAACGGCACTTGAAGTAACCAAGACGACCGAACTGGCCGACAGGCCAGTGGATGAACTTTCAGGCGGCCAGCGCCAGCGCGTATGGATTGCGATGGCACTGGCGCAGCAGACCGATATTCTCCTGCTGGATGAACCGACAACCTTTCTCGACATCAGTCACCAGATTGAAGTTCTGGATCTGCTCACAGATCTCAACCAGAAGCGGGGAACCACAGTCGTCATGGTTTTGCACGATCTCAATCTTGCCGCCCGCTATGCGGATTTTCTGGTCGCAATGGCTAACGGGCGACTATACGCAACCGGAACGCCCGACGACGTGCTGACAGAACAAAATGTTCGTGAGGTATTTCATCTCGAAAGCCGTATCATGACCGATCCAACTTCCGGTCGACCGATCATGTTGCCTTTGGGGCGTCATCGCCTTCGTGATGAGCATCTTGAAGCGCAGCTCGCGCATTCAGACGGATAACCGGCCGCGCCGCAACAGGCTTTTGCAGACTTCTCCAACCCGCTGATTTCATAGCGCCGCGATCCAATGATCGCGGCGTTTTGCGTTCTGGCACAGTCACAACGCAGTGCATCATTATACACATTCCATAATTATCTATAATATTTTAGCTTGAGTCACCGGTTCACATAAAGATAATCTATATTACATAGATTCTTTCTATTTTTATAGATAAAATGGAGAAAGCATGCTCAATACGGTGCAATCGAACCCGGAAGGCGCTGAGAAAACGGCGTCCAAATCGGAGCAGGATGCATGGACGCGCGCAAGCGCGCGTCTGCTCTATGAACTTCCGTTCAACGATCTTCTTTTGGAGGCACAGAGCGTTCATCGTGCCAATTTCGATCCGAACCGCGTTCAGCTCAGCAAACTGCTCAACATCAAGACGGGCGGCTGCCCGGAAGATTGTGGCTATTGCAGCCAGTCGGCACATCACGCTTCGGGTCTCAAAGCTTCCAGATTGATGAGTCTGGATACAGTCCTCGAGGAAGCGCAGAAGGCAAAGGATAGCGGCGCAACCCGCTATTGCATGGGTGCGGCCTGGCGCAGCCCGAAGACGCGGGATGAGCCCGCGATTGTCGAGATGGTCAAACAGGTGAAAGCGCTTGGTCTGGAAACCTGCATGACGCTGGGCATGTTGAGCCCGGATCAGGCGCAGACCTTTGCAGAGGCTGGGCTCGATTATTACAACCACAATATCGATACGTCGGAGCGGTTTTATCCGCAGGTCATCACGACGCGCAGTTTCGACGATCGACTGGAAACGCTCACCCATGTCCGGGAAGCAGGGATCAAGGTTTGCAGCGGCGGCATTCTCGGCCTTGGAGAAACCGAAGACGACCGCGTCGATATGCTGGTGACGCTGGCAAATTTGCCCATCCCACCGGAAAGCGTGCCAATCAATATGCTGATCCCGATGCCCGGTTCGCGGCTGGAGAAAGCATCGCCCGTCGATCCTATCGCCTTTGTCCGCATCATCGCCCTTGCCCGCCTGATGATGCCGCAATCGCATGTCCGGCTGACAGCGGGACGCAGTTCAATGAGCGATGAAATGCAGGCACTATGCTTTTTCGCAGGCGCAAATTCGATCTTTATTGGCGACATGCTGCTGACCGCCGCCAATCCGGGTGAAGATCGCGACACAAGCCTCATGCGACGGCTTGGCCTGACCGCCGATGCACTGGATGCCCATGCATGAGCACCAACCCGTTGGCCCGTTACGCTGCGAAGTTGAAAAACTTACAGCGGCGGCAGCATCTGCGCGCACTTGCCGATAACAGAGGTGCGGATTTCAGCTCGAATGACTATCTGGGTCTTGCCGCATCGCCGTCGATCCGTAATGCATTGATTGCCGAGCTGGAGAACGGCCTTACCACCGGGTCTGGCGGCTCCCGGCTGTTGCGCGGCAATCACCCGGAACACGAACTTCTGGAGGCTGAAGCTGCTTCCTGTTTTCGTGCACCTTCAATGCTGTATTTCAATAACGGGTATACGGCAAATCTAGCAGTTCTCTCGACTTTGCCGTTACGCGGCGATCTGATTGTCTATGACGAACTGATCCATGCCAGCGCACGTGAAGGCATGCGGGCCGGAAAGGCCGAAACCGTTTCCATCCCGCATAACAATACAGATGCATTCGATAGAGCAATCTGCACATGGCGCAAAAAGGGCGGACGCGGCACCCCGTGGATTGTGGTAGAAAGCCTCTATTCTATGGATGGTGACATCGCGCCGCTTTCCGATCTCATCGAGATAGCAGACCACTACGACGCTTTTCTTTTCATCGACGAAGCCCATGCGACGGGCGTGCACGGGCCGGACGGACGCGGTTTTGCTACCGGACTGGGAAACCGACAGAACATCATCACGTTACATACTTGCGGCAAGGCAATGGCCAGTTCCGGCGGGCTGGTTGGAGGAGATCCGGTCCTTCGCGATTTTCTCGTCAATCGTGCACGGCCATTCATCTATTCGACCGCACCTTCGCCCTTGCAAGTATCCGCAACGCGGCTTGCGCTGAAAACCATGATCGCCGAACAACATCGTCGGCCCGAATTGCACCGGCTTATCGCATTCGCCAATGCGCAATTCGCCGATCGACTCGGCAAAGCCGGCAGCGGGACGCAGATACTGCCGCTCGTCATTGGCGATGCCGACCGCACCTTGCGCATTGCACATCGCATGCAGACCGACGGCTTCGACATACGCGCCATACGCCCGCCCACTGTGCCCGCCGGCACGGCGCGCCTGCGCATCACCATCACGCTCAATGTCGATGAACCCACGATAACGCGCATGTTCGAACACCTTGCCACGATCATGGCAGAGGAAATGATATGAACTGCGCTTTTATCGTTACCGGAACCGATACAGGTATCGGCAAGACCGTGTTTTCTGCAGCACTCGCGGGCGCGCTCAGTGCTTATTACTGGAAGCCGGTTCAGTCGGGGCTGGAAGAAGCAACCGACAGCGAAACCGTTGTTCAGCTTGCCGGACTTTCACGCCAGAACATCATCCCGGAATGCTGGCGCCTTAATACGCCTGCTTCGCCGCATCTTTCCGCGCAAATCGACGGTGTGGAGATTGATGCGGAGTCACTCGAGGTACCATCGGTCGATGCACCTCTGGTGATCGAAGGCGCAGGCGGATTGCATGTACCGTTGACACGCTACACGACATTCATTGATGTTTTTGCGCGCTGGCAAAAGCCGATCATCCTCTGTGCGAGAACCAGCCTCGGCACCATCAATCATACACTGCTTTCGCTTGAAGCGTTGAACCGGCGCAGTATCCCCGTGCTCGGTATTGCCTTCATCGGCGATCCTCAACCAGATACCGAGCAGATAATCCCGGAACTGAGCGGCGTTCGCAGACTGGGACGACTGCCCCGCCTTGCGAATCTTGATCCGGACACGCTCCGCCATGCGTTTCGCGAGCATTTCAATATGAACGTTTTTTACGAGGCTTCCTAATGACCGGACGTTCGTCTCCTGTCTGGCATCCCTTCACCCAGCACGCCACAGATCCGGTTTTCCGCAGGATCGTCAAAACTGACGGTGCCTATTTAAAGGATGAAACCGGCCGTTCGGTGCTGGATGCCATATCGTCATGGTGGGTGATTACACATGGGCACCGTCACCCAAAGATCATGGCGGCGATCCGGGACGCATTGGACCAGTTCGATCAGATCATCTTTGCCGAATTCACTCACGAACCGGCAGAAAAGCTGGCGCAAGAACTGGTCAAACTCACCCCGCAAGGCCTCGCCCATGTGTTCTATTCCGACAGCGGTTCCACAGCAGTCGAAGTCGCTATCAAGATGGCACTCGGCTTCTATCACAATAGAAACAAACCGCGTTCACGCATCGCAGTGTTGGAGCATAGCTATCACGGCGATACGATTGGCACCATGTCCACCGGTGCGCGCGGTGTGTTCAACTCCGCCTATGCCCCCCTGCTGTTTCAGGTCGACACCATTCCGTTTCCATCGGTGGGGCGGGAGCAGGAAGCACTCGACGCGCTGGAGCACTTCTGCCGGAGTGGCAAAGTTGCCGCTCTGCTCTTGGAGCCGCTTGTTCTGGGTGCAGGTGGAATGAAAATCTATCCTCCTCACCTGCTCACCGAGTTCCGGCGGATCACGAAACAATACGGAACACTACTAATCGCCGATGAAGTGATGACAGGATGGGGACGCACGGGCACCATGTTCGCGTGCGAGCAGGCATCCACCTCGCCAGATATTCTGTGCCTTTCCAAAGGCATTACCGGCGGCGCTCTTCCGCTAGCCGCAACGCTCAGCACGGCTGAAATCTTCGATGCGCATTTTTCGAAAGACCGCAGCCGCACATTCTTTCATTCCAGTTCCTACACGGCCAATCCGATTGCCTGCGCGGCAGCACTTGCAAATATAGAAGTCTGGCAAACGGAACCCGTCGCGGATCGCATCAGGACATTGGGGCAATTGCACTCGGAAAGGCTATCGCGTTTTCAGGATGATCCTCGTTTCACCAATTTTCGCCAGCAAGGAACCATTGCCGCCCTTGATCTCGCGGTCAAAAAAACCGGCTACCTTTCCGATGCTGGGCCGCAATTGAAATCCTTCTTCCGCAAACAGGGTGTGCTTCTGCGTCCGCTCGGCAACGTGATCTATCTGATGCCCCCCTATTGCGTAACGCCACTTGATCTGGACCTTGCCTATGACGCGATTCATGCGGCGGCCGATATGATTGAGACGGCAGCGCGATGAGTATCTCGAGCCGTATGGCGGGTTTCGGCCATTACGTGCCAGACCGCCGAGTTGCTAATGAGGAACTGGAGCAGCATCTCGGACTGGATACTGGCTGGATCGAAAGGCGCACCGGCATTCGCGAGCGGCGTTGGGCGGCACCGGATGAAACTCTAACGGACATGGCTATGAAGGCGGGAGAAATGGCTCTCCAGGATGCCGGTGTCCCGCACAATTCGGTGGCGCTTGTCATTCTCGCGACATCAACGCCCGATCATCTCCTGCCACCTTCCGCGCCGCTTCTCGCTCACAAGCTGGGGCTGGAAAACTGCGGCGGGATCGATCTTGCAGGCGCTTGCTCCGGGTTCCTTTATGCGCTTGTTCTGGCAGACGGCTTTGTCAAAAACTTCCGCAAGCCAGTTCTGGTCGTGGCAGCCAATATATTGAGCCGCCGGGTCAGTATGGAGGAGCGCAACACAGCAATTCTCTTTGCCGATGCCGCCGGTTCAGTCCTGCTTGCACCATCGAACGATCCACATGCTGGACTGCGTGGGTCGGCGCTCATGTCCGATGGAGGAAATTACGGGCTGATTTCCATTCCCGCTGGCGAGACAAGAATGACCATGCGAGACGGCAAGGCCGTCTTTACGCAGGCCGTTCGTATGATGTTGCGTTGCGCAACCGACGCGCTTGAACAGGCAAAGCTTACTGCCTCCGATGTGAACAGGTTCTTTCCCCATCAGGCCAATGCGCGGATCATCGACACGGTTTGCGACCAGTTGCACCTGCCTGCCTCGATTGCCGCCAGATCGATTGGCGTGTTCGGCAACTCGTCGGCGGCGACGATCCCGCTCTCGCTATCACTGGCATCGAAATCGCAGCCTTTTCAGTCAGGCGAACGGCTACTTCTTTCAGCCGCCGGTGCCGGCATGCTTGCCGGCGCTGCAGTCTGGGAAATTGGCGATGGTTGAAATCCGGCCATGGCTCGAACTGAAATCGGCATTTCCGTCCTGCCTTAGATGGCTACCAGCGCAGTATCCTCGTCAAACATCTCGGGGAGGCTTCGCAGCAAGTCATCCTTGAAACGCTTTCGTATCTCAAGAAGATTGTTCAGTCCCTTGGCAATGCGCCTGGCATAGCAAAGATCATTGAGAAGCGACCTGAGTTGACAAGCAGCCCCGCAAGACGGACAGCCTGCTGTCGAAGCCCTGGACGTGAAGAAGCGTCCATTTCTGCGTGTACAGTCTTCAATGTTCGCTGTCGTCCGAACTGTCAGACCCGACCGCAGAGCATGCAACCGGAACTGCCTGCGTGCCGGGAACAATCTACCTCAGTTGAACCACGCGGATTTTGCGAGCGGCTGCCTGCAAAAGTGTGAAAGCCTCGAAACGCTGGTCGTGCCATCTGGCCAGCCCGGCATCCGGCCTGTTAACTTCTCCTAGTTCCGACATGGCGTCCATGGCCGATGCAAGATCAGGGTAAGCTCCCGACGCGACGGCACCCAGCATGGCAGAGCCGAGCAGAACAGGTTCGGGCGAAGTGGAGGCGGCGATGACAAGACCGGTCGTGTCGGCAAGCACCTGTCGCACCAGATGCGAACGTGCAGCCCCACCCGAGACGACGATAGTATCGGTCGCGATACCCTTTGCTTTCTGGGCCTCCACGATCTGCCGCGCACCATAGCCGAGGCCGCACAGCCCGGCCAAATAAAGTGCCGTAAGGCTGTCGATCCCGGCATCGAGATCGAGCCCGGCAATGATTGCGCGCGCATCAGGGTCCGCGAACGGTGCACGATTACCGAGGAACTCCGGCACGACGTGAATGTCGCCAATGATGGCAGCTGCCTCTTCTGAGCCTCCCCTCGCGTCGACTTCTGCGGCAAGAATGTCGACCAGCCCCTTGCCTTGGGCGTTTGCCTGCTCTTCCGCTTCCTTCGCGAAAGGATGCATGTGGATCAGATGATCGATAGCTGCACCCGCTGCCGATTGTCCTCCCTCGTTAAGCCACAGGCCCGGAACCATCGCCGAATAATACGGACCCCATACACCATCCACGAAAACCGGCTGTTCGGTTGTCGTCATGGTGCAGGCCGACGTGCCAAACACATAGGCCATGCGCGACAATATCCGGCCCTCCGGACCGCGTGCCCCGACCGTGCCGATCCCGCCCGCATGAGCGTCGATCAGGCCAGCGGCAATAGCTGTGCCCGGCATAAGACCGAGTTCTGCTGCGGCCTGTTCGCTCAAGCCGCCAAGACTCTCGCCACCGGGTCGAACGTCCGTACCGATGCGGACAAAATTTTCGTCCGCCAGTTCGCCAAGGCCCACTTCACGGAAAAAGGTCTCATCCCAGCGCTTTTCATGACTGAGATAGGTCCATTTGCAGGTGACCGTGCAGGCCGAACGGGCAAGACTGCCGCAAGATTTCCATGTGAGAAAATCGGTAAGATCGAAAAACTGCCATGCAGCAGCGAAGGTTTCCGGCTTGTTTTCCTTGAGCCACAACAGCTTCGGCGTTTCCATCTCGGGGGAAATAGCGCTGCCAACGTAGTCGAGAACCTTGGCTTTGGTCGCATTAATGCGTTCTGCCTGGCCAACAGCGCGATGATCCATCCATACAATGATGTCGCGCGCTGGATCGTTGGACGGACCGACTGCAAGCGACTTGCCGCCCTCACCCAGCACAACCAGCGAACATGTCGCGTCATAGCCGATACCGGCAATGTCAGTCGGATCAACATTGGCAGTCTTGACGGCTTCGCGCACGCTTTCGCAAACAGCCTGCCAGATATTGGCGCTCGACTGCTCGACAATGCTGCCCGCCTCACGCCAGATGGTGATATCGCGCTTGGCCGAAGCAAGCATGGTACCGCTGGCGTCGAAAAGACCGGCGCGAGCGCTGCCGGTGCCGACATCGACGCCCAGATAATAGCTGGTCATGGTCGCTCCCATTTACAGATCGAGGCTTTGTGGAAGAATGACCAGATCGCGAATGGTAATGTTGCGCGGGCGGGTCAGCATGAACATCACCGATTCCGCAACTTCCTTCGGTTCCATCAGACTGCCATTAGCCAGCGCTTCATCCAGCTTTGCCTTCGGCCAGTCGCTAATAAGTGCGGTAACCACCGGACCCGGCAGAACGCCACCAACGCGGATACCGTGCGGGGCAACCTGACGGCGAACCGTATGAACGAAAGCCTGAACGGCATGTTTGGATGCGGTATAGATAGGCTCCCAGATGACCGGTACGACACCTGCGACAGAGCTTGTCATGATGATATCGCCGGTCTTTCGTTCCATCATATGTGGCAGAACCGCATGAATGGTGCGGAAAGCCGCGTTGATGTTGAGGTTCAGCATGCGGTCCCATGCATCCGGGTCGCCTTCCCAAAGAGGTCCGCCAATATAGGCACCCGCATTGGCGTGAAATACGTCGAGTTTGCCCGCTTGGTCGAGTATTTGCGGCATCATGGTGGCGACTGATGCCGGATTGAGCAGATCAATGACCAGCGGCCTGGCTTTATCGCCGAGCTCGGCGCATTTTTCATTAAGCGCCTTCTCGTCACGGTCGACGAGAAACACCGTCATTCCCGCTTCTAACATGTGCTTTGCACATTCGAAGCCGATGCCAGAGGCAGCACCGGTAACGGCGCCGACTTTTCCATTGAGATCCTGAGCCATTTTTCAGTCCTTAAAGTTTTAGGCGCGACCGTGCGACTGGCGCGAGCGGCGGGCAAGGGAGTCGACAATCACGGCGATGGCGAGCACAGCGCCAGTAATCATGTAGCGAAGCGACGATGACAGATCGAGCAGCGTCAAACCGCTGGCAATCGACTGGATGACGATAATGCCAAGTAGAGCCGACCAGGCGCTGCCACGTCCGCCAAAGAGGCTAGTGCCGCCGATGACCGCTGCTGCAATCGCGTTCAGGTTGACGTCGCCAGTGCCTGCCTGCTGGCTGGAAGAAGCAAGGCGAGCTGCGGCCAGAATGCCGCCTGCGGCAGCCAGAACCGAACAGGTCATGAAAGCCGACATATAGATAAATTTCACATTGATGCCAGCGCGACGCGCAGCTTCACGATTGCCGCCAACGGCCTGCATGGCGCGGCCCCATTTGGTGCGGGTGAGTGCGTAGTTCATCGCGATCACCAGAGCCACGAACAGGCCGAACATCCATGGCACGCCGCGCGACTGGTTGAGATAGAATACTGCACCACCGACAATGACCGTGATGACAATGGCCTTGAGCGCAATCCCGGCCGACGACGGTGCCGACAGACCGGCTTCGCGGCGGCGCTGCGCGGAACGGAACCCGGTGAAGAAGATTGCAAGTCCGGCAATTAGCACCAGCGCATAAGAAAGCGGGCGCGGCATCACCAGAAGCTGGCCGAAGCTCACGAGCCAGGAGCCGTAAGGCAGATTGATCGAGCCGGTATTGCCCAGGAGATAAAGCTGCAGGCCAAGCGCTGCCAGCAGGCCAGCCAGCGTGGAAACGAAGCTTGGCATGCTGAAGCGATTATAGAGGAATGCGTAAAGCAGGCCGATCAGCGCGCCGGTGCAGAGCGCTGCCAGCATTGCGATCCCGACCGGCCAGCCATGATTGACCCACAGCACGCCGACAATTGCCGAAGCAAGACCGCTGACCGAGCCGACTGAAAGGTCGATTTCGCCCAGCATCAGGATGCAGACGATACCGAGCGAAATGACGCCGATGGTCGAGCAGTCGAACAGCAGGTTGACGAGATTGTTGCTCGACAGGAAAACCGGGTTCAATGTCTGGAAGACGGTCCAGATGATGACGAGGCCGACGATGACCGGCAGTGATCCAAGATCGCCCGAGCGAACACGGTCGAAGAAATTGCGCAGCGCGCCTGAAACGCCTTCGTCATGGCGCACGCGGGTATCCTGCCGGTCGAGAGGGGTATTTCCGGTTGCCTGGTTCATTATGCTTCTCCCCGATCATGGACCTGACCGGTTTCATGCTGCGCCTGACGCCGTTCGGCACGGCGGGAAACGGAATTGCTGCTTGCGCCGGTGATAGCTGCGACCAGCTCCTCGTTTGAGGAATCCGGGTAGAAAACACCATTGTTTCGGCCAAGCCGCAGCACGACGATACGGTCCGCGACAGCACGAACGTCTTCAATATTGTGGCTGATCATCAAGACACCGAGCCCACGGTCACGAACGCGCTCGATAAGATCGAGAACCTCAGCGGTCTGCGCAACGCCAAGTGCTGCAGTTGGTTCGTCGAGCATAATGAGCTTGGGATCAAGCAACAGCGAGCGCGAGATCGCGACCGTCTGGCGCTGGCCACCAGAAAGGGAGGCGACCGGCTCGCGTACACTCGGAATACGGGCGGAAAGCTCGTTCAGAAGCTTCCACGCCTTGATCTCCATGGATACTTCGTCAAGCCGATAGGGGCTCATTTCGCGGCCAAGGAAAATATTGGCGACCACGTCGAGATTCTCGCACAGCGCCAGATCCTGAAAGACCGTCGCAATGCCGAGATCGAGCGCAACGCCCGGCGAGGAAAGCACAACCTTCTCGCCATTGAATTCGATTGTGCCGGACGTGGGCTGATGCACACCCGCCAGCGTCTTGATAAGCGTGGACTTCCCCGCGCCGTTGTCGCCGACAAGAGCGACAACTTCGCCCGGAAAGACTTCCAGATCGATATCTGTCAGCGCTGAAACGGCACCGAAATTCTTGGATATGCCGCTTAGACGCAGCACTGGCTGCCGCGACGACGCAGCGGCTTCGTGATCTTGGGACATGATCTCACTTTCCCTGGCATATTGCAGGATACGCCATTGCACATCAAACTGCCCGACCGGATAACCGGCCGGGCGTATCGTTGCCTACTTCGTGATGCCGAGCTTCTTGCAGCCTTCGGCATAGCGGTCGACGCACAGGGTTTCAGCCGAAACGATGTTCTTGTCGATGATCTCAGCCTTGAGATTGTCAGCCGTCACGACCACTGGAACGAAAAGCTTCGACGGCGTGTTGTAGAGCGTGGCTTCTGCCTTCGGGGTTTCGTCATTCAGAAGCTGGCCCGCGACGCGTGCGGCTTCCGCAGCAACGATTTCCGACGGCTTTTTGATCGTATTGTACTGATCGCCCGAAATGATGAGCTGGAGCGCTGCAATCGTCGCATCATTGCCGGTGACCGGAGGAAGCGGATCGATACCAGCCGCCTTCATGGCTGCAATCGCGCCGCCAGCGGTGCCATCATTGGCAGCCACCACGCCGACGATCTGGTCGTTGAAGCGAGTGATCTGGCCGCTGGCCCACTGCTGTGCCTTGCTCGGTGCCCACTCGGGCGTATCGTATTCGGCAAGCGTCTTGTAGCCGCTGTCCTTCAGTCCGGCATGGATACCGTTCTTGATGAGACCGGCTGCGGCATCGGTTGGCGAACCATTGATCTGCAGGACGCCGCCCTTGTCGCCCGGTACACCCTTGTCCTTCAGGTGCTTGACCAGCGAATCGGCAATCGACTTGCCGATGGCTTCATTGTCGAACGACACGTAAAAATCGGAGGTCGCATCCGGGATCGGACGGTCATAGGCGATGACCTTGATACCCTGGGATTGGGCCAGCTTGACCAGCGAGGCTGCCGCCGCCGTGTCAACCGCATCGAGCACGATCACCTTCGCGCCCTGCGAAATGACCGAGTTGAACTGCTGCTGCTGCTTGCTCGCATCGCCATCGGCATTGAGATAAAGCACCTTGCAGCTTTCGCAGATCTTCTTCATCTCGGCGGCAAAGCCCGGATAATCACGCTCTTCATAACGGGTGGATGCCTGATCCGGCATCAAGAAGCCGACCACTGCGTCCTTCACTTCTGCCTGAGCACCGCTCGCAAAAGAGGACAGCATCACCGCAGCAAAAGCTGCCTTACCAAACAGATTCTTCATGTCTCACTCCCGTTGGGTTTTAATTTTGTTGTTTCGCAACCTTACAGACGAACTTCGCCTCGCTATTCCACCCTGAATGTTCTCCCGATAGCGACCTTCTACTCCACAAAGTTCCGATCATTCTGACGGCACACCGCATCGCGGTACGCCAATCAAATCGAGCGCTGCTGACGAGGATTGTTGTGCATGAATCGAAGGCTCTTCCCCGCCCTCGGCATGTGCGCACCGCTCCTCTCGGCTTGTCGTCACACTGCACCATCGATAGTGCAACACGATCATTGCTCGACATGCGGTATCCGGTCAAGAGGAAAATGCCAGAGGAACACACCGGATTCGCACCTGCTCCCACTTGCAGCGGGTGGTGACAGACCGCTAAGATCGAACTTCTACCCACATGAAAAGCAGGCTTAATGAGCACTCCCCGGAAAGTAACCATTTACGACATATCGGAAAGAGCTGGAGTATCTCCGTCGACCGTTGCTTCTGTCATGAATGGTTCGTGGGAAAACCGCAGGATAAATAAAGCAACGGCGGACCGAGTAAGAGTAATAGCCCGTGAACTCGGCTATACGACCAACCTTCAAGCGCGCGGATTACGCATATCCAACTCCGGCTTGATCGGCATGATCTTGCCGATACTGGACAATCGATATTTCAGCTCGATGGCGGCGTCCTTCGAAGCGGTAGCCCGCTCCCGGAATCTTGTTCCGGTCGTTGCCAGCACATTGCGCGATCCGCAGCAGGAACGCAGCACTGTGGAAACATTGATTGCTCACAACATCGATGCCCTGCTGATAGCAGGCGCAACCGATCCGGACAGTGTCGCGGAACTGTGCGAAAAGGCTCACCTGAAGCATATCAATGTTGACCTTCCGGGAAAACACGGCGCGTCCGTGATCAGCGACAATTATGACGGCGCCCGACAGTTGACCCGCCAGATTGCCAGCCGCAGGTCTCATCGAACGGAAAACAGCTTCTACTTCATCGGTGGCGTGGATAGTGACCACAACACGCGCGCACGTGTGCGCGGGTATAAGGATGAACTGGCTGCGCTGAACCTTCCGGTTCGCGGCGGAACAATCACGACGAATGGCTACGATCCCGAAAATGCCGCAAGTGCAATCCGCGCAGTTTACGGTGAACTTAACGGCCTGCCGGAGGCGCTTTTCGTTAACTCGACGAGCCCCTTTGAGGGTATCGTCAGTTTTCTCAAGACACTGCCGGTTGACGAGGTCCGGGAGTGCTCCATCGGGTGTTTCGACTGGGACCCCTTCATTGAGGTTCTCCACTTCCCGGTCGTGATGGCCCGGCAAAATGTTCAGGCAATGATCGAACGCGCCTTCGAGCTTCTGGATGAGCCTGCACAAACGACCGACCAGCCCGAAATGATACCGACGGAGCTCATTATTCCACGGGGTCTTTGAACCTCATTGCTTGGATAGGAGAAATATGCCGTCCGCGCGATCACCGGTTGTTTTGTTTTTTCAGATAGATAAGCTGAGCTGTCAGTCCTATGATGAGGATGATCAAAAGACTGCCCTGCGCGCCCAGCAACAACGGGGATTTGGGATCGGTCACAAATGGATGACCATTTGGTACGCGCCGCAATACCTCGCTTACCGCCGGCACTATTAGCAGGAAGGCAGTCAAGCTTAAAAAGACTGTTTCCAGATAGCGGGTCGCACGACCAAAGATTGAACTGTAACCGATTGAATAACCGGCAATGAGCAGAACTATCGTCGCAGCACCGATAACATAGCTGACCTGCTGGCGTGCAACGAGAAATGTTGTGCCAGCACCTATGAGCATCGAGACAAAATAAAGACCTCCGGATTTTGACCCGGGCAAAATTCGCCCGTAGCGGACGAACATGTAGATGGCCAGGGGAATGGCAGGCAAACTGCCGATCGTGTGCATCCAGCCTAGCGGGGAAATTCCAAACATAACCAAAGCTCCTGTAAATATAACAACCTACTAATAGATAGGTTTTAGAATAAAACCTAGTTCATTGATCAGGACGGTCGATTAACCATTCAAAACATACTGATAGCATCCATCCACATTCACCACAGTCATCCTTCCCAAAATTCCCTCGCCATTTCGACAACTGGCCGACGAGAAGCACCGTCGTGACAGCGACATTCCAGAAACAGGCACACAACATTTCGATATTCATTCCAGGCATTGCCTGCGCCCGGCATGTTTCGAAATATCAATGCGATGATGGCTGCAGGCTGGATAACGGGGTCGCCGCATTCGCCTCCCTGCCAATTGATAGCCTGACTACAGAGCATGATCAGGCTTTGATCGAAATCACTGTGCCGCAGCCAGTCTGCGAAGCATTGGTTCAACTATAAGCGAAAACATCTTCGGATCGCTGTGGGCTCTCGCTGACAACATCCCTCCGTGAACGGTAGCAGCAAAAGCTTCTGCCTCGATGTCAGGGGAGTCGATCAAGCGAATGCGGCCCTGTCTTGCGCCGCGTGTGAGGACTGATGTCAACCATCTCGATAACGATCTGAAATAGTTTTGAATCTCAGAAGCGAGTTCCTGTGGCAATATAGGAATTTCGCTTGCCAGAAGCGCCCCTACACAGAATGGCGCACTCCCGTCCGTGATACACGCACTCCAGTATTGAGTATAAGCCTGCAGTTGCTCCAGCGGATCATCGACTTTGCTCTCGAGATTGGCAAAACCTGCTTCTGTATCTTCACGATGTCGCACGATTAGTGCCTTTACCAGATCGACCTTGCTCGGAAAGTGATGATGGATACTGGCCTTGCGAATGCCTACGACGCTGGCGATATCCGCGTAGCTGAATCCATTATACCCACCCGACATGATCAAGGTTTTGGCGCATGCGAGAATATCATCGGAAGTGGTGGACAAATTGCTCATACTCAGTACCTACCTTCCAGTAGGTTGAATGTCAAGATAGATCAAAGTGAAGAGATTTGTCACACGGTCGAATTTTACCTCATGCAGAACCCGATCCCGTCGACACAGTTCATATGTTGCAACAGTCCGGGGCAAACGGCACGAAATGGATCGACTCTGGACTTCGCAAACAGGTTAGTGCCGGAAGTCTTGACCGCGGTCGAGTTTCTGGCTCTGACGTATCGCTGCTATTTCCTGGGCCCTGGCGGTCGAAACTGTTTGCTGAAGAACCTTCAACGTGTCCTGAAGCCCCTCGAAAACGGAATGTTGTGCGGGAGGCACGCGTTTGATGTTGTCGCGGTCGCCGCGCAGGATTGCATTGCGCCCGAATCTGAGATCAAGGGCGCGGCTGACGCTTGTGAACTCCCGACGAATATGCGGTTCGAGCGAACCGGCGAGGACATCAAGCCGCGCGTTCTTCTTTTGCATCGCAGTTGTGATGCGACGGAGTTCTTCGCTAGCCTCTTCTGACAATCCTGGAATGGCGGTCTCCATCTGCTGACGCTCTGCGGCGATTGCTGTTGTTGCAGCGTTCAGGGCTGAGGCCCAGCCCGATCCCAGCGAGCGGACACTTGCCTGCACATCCGGCACGGCTTCCAGTGCTGTCTTTCGCTCGCGGCCAACGGCCAGAAGCCTGTCCCTCAGCCGACCGGAACCGCGCAGGGCACCATAGGCCGCAGGATCATTGGCAATGGCTGCCGCAATCCGATCACCGGCAATGCCTTTCCGGATCAGTGCCTCAATCGTTTCAACAGCATTGGCAGGTTCACGCCAGATCCGCATTGCTGTTTCAGCAAGTAGCGAACGGTTGTGAACGTGATGAGCGGCTTTTGAAGCTCTTTCGCGTGCCTCAGTCTCCACCGGGGTCGTGAACACTGTCACAGCAGCAAGCAGCGGCGGTATGGAGCGGGCTTCCCGGCCCTGCCCGATATTGTCAGTCGGCCGGATCCGGGGCGAACCCGGAGAATTTCGATCCACGGACATCCGGGCTGTCGGATTCTGCATGGGGAATCTTTCGGATTGCCTCTCATGATAAAAAACCTTGCGTTCCTGATCGATTGCCAAACCGAGCGCCGCACCTGCTCGCTCCCACAGCATTGCCACCTGCTGGCGCTTTTGCGACAGCCACGCCAGCTGGCGTCGTGCTCCTGCCCCTGTGCCAGCGACAATCCCGGCAAGTGTGTCGATACCACGCCTGCGGGCAAAGTCCCGCACATGTGCCTGGTAGCCAGCCTCGCCAGCAAAATCCAGCGTCGTGGTTTTGGCGCCCGAGCGCCCGAGGCGTTTGGCCAGTTGCCGGAACAATTCCGGTGTGTGGCTTTCCCCTTCAATGCTTTTGCGGCGGACACCTGTGGCTTCATGCAGCCTGGCCGTCCAGACATTGCGTTCAACCGTGCGCTCCTCAAAGCGCCTTTCACCGCCTTGCGCATCAGGGACTGCAATTTTTACCGACACGGTCTCGACGCCATCCTTGCGAAGCGTGACCGTATCCCCTTTTGAAGCTCCCGCCGCAGACAGGGCTGCCGGCAGACCGACACCCCGGAGGCGATGGACCTTCCCGCCCTCAACCTTCAGATCAGCATAGGGCGTATCATTCGTGTCCTCATCCCAGGACCGGAATTTTGTCACCCCGGTTTCGACCAGTTCGCCGGTGATCCCCTTCGCGTAATCAATACGGGATCTGTCCTCCCGTTCGGGCCTGAAGTCCTCGCGTGCAGCATAAAGATCAGCCCTGTGACGATGACGGGTCATGGACACATAGGTCAGGTGCCTGTCCATCATGCCGCTGGCAAGCACAAGGGTCCGGTCGACAGTCGCGCCCTGCGACTTGTGGATTGTCACCGCATAGCCGTGATCGATGTTGCGGTAACTGTCCTCGCTGAGAACAATCTCGTTGCCGCTGTCGAGCCGGACAGAAAGAAGCGGCGCGCGGAATGCGTTGCCGGTGGAGACCACCGTGCCGAACATGCCGTTCCTGACGTATTGCGGACGGTTTCCCCTTGCACGCGGTTCGAGGAAACGGGCGTTCTCGAGAAAGATAATCCGGTCGCCTGCAGCAAACTCCCGCATGCCCCGCTCCGTCCGGAAGCGGCGCGCGCCATCGAGCGCTCCCTCTTCCCGCATCACCTTGCGCAAGGCTTCATTCAGCCTGTGGACATCCCTGTTGGTGTGCGCCAGCACCAGCAATGCATCACCCGGCAACTGGCCACCACCGTTTGGTGCTGCGATCCCCGTCCCGGGTTGCACGCCTCGTCCCGTCTGTGATGGCGTGATCAATTTCCGCCGCGCATCCGTCCAGTCCCTGACCAGACGCCCGATCAGTGCATCCCGGGTTTCCGCCTCGACCAGATGCCCGCGTCTGGCGTAGATCTCCAGTCCCGCCGCGGTGTCACCGCGAGCAAAGAGTTTTGAGGCATCGCGTGCCCATTCATCCTGTTGCCGGCGCACACCGGCAAGTTCGGCGGAACTGATCCGCTCCGATATTGCCCGGAAAGCCGCACCGGCCCCGATCGGCTGAAGCTGCATGGCATCGCCGACCAGAACAACCTTTGCGCCAGCCTTTTCTACGGCATCCAGCACACGTGCCATTTGCAACGACGAGACCATGCCTGCCTCGTCGATGACGAGGATGTCACCGCGCATCAACTGATCGCGCCCGTTATTCCAGGCATGCTCCCACGCGGCAAGCGTTCGCGATCTGATGGCGGAACTCTCCTCCAGCCCCTCGGCAGCCTTGCCGGAAAGTGCCGCGCCCAGGACGCGATGATGTCCGCTTTCCCAGGCAAGGCGCGCAGCTGCAAGCAATGTCGACTTGCCCGTACCGGCAAGACCGACGACAGCAGCGATACCGCTGTCCCCCGTTACATGCTGAATGGCTTCAATCTGCTCAAGATCCAGCCTAAACGGCTTCAGTGGATTGTCCTCTTCGACGAAACGCAATGCCGCTGCGCGTCCAGCGTCCGAAATCCCGAAACCCTTCCTCCCAGACAGGATATCGGCTGAACGCATCATGTTATGTTCGGTGCGCAGGATCTTTCGGGTGGTGAAGATGGCCGGTTCCGTTGCCTCGCCCTTCACCCGGCCATTCACACGACCCTTGATCGGGTCGGTCAGCGCGCCAGACTGCTGTGGTTTAAGGAGCACCAGATCAGGAGAAGCCATCAGTCGTGCACGGATATTGGCAAAGTCTGCCGGATCATCGACATAGCGGTGGATGACCCTTGCGATATCCTTCTCGTCAAAGGTGGAGCGCTCATTGCCAAGCTGTCTGAGGAGAGGCTCCGGATCGGCAAGCAGTCGGGCGGTCATTTTGCGCCGGCGCGCCAGATCGGCAGGTGCAAAATACATCTCGACACCCTTGCGCATCATCGCCGACTTTCCGGGTCCCAGATGCCTCTGGGCAATGCCGTCAAGTCCCTGTTCGGCATGGGAACGACCGTCAAGGCGGATATCACGGCCAGCAAGCGCCAGATACCGGCTGGCTGTTTGCGCCCAGGCGATCTTCCACGCCTTCATTGTCTCCCTGTTGCCGGCCCAGACTGTGTAGACGATCCTGCCCTTCGGCTGGTCCCCTGCTGCCACACGCAGTGGCTTTCCGTCATCGCCGGGGACAGGCATGACCTTGAGACCGAAGCCTTGCGCTGTCAGGGGTCTGAGCGTTGTCAGAACATGTACATGCGGATTACCGTCCCTGTCGTGATAGACCCAGTCAGCAATCATGCCCCTTGAGGTCAGGTTGTCTCTCACGAACTCACGGACCAGGGAGATGTTTTCCCTAAGCGTCAGTTCCTCCGGCAGTGCTATAATCAGTTCGCGGGCAAACTGCGCGTTCACACGCGTCTCGAATGCGTCAACCGCATTCCACAGTGTCTCGCTTGCGTCAGCGGCAGTCTTCCCCTCGATAGCAGTCTGCAGCCACGCTGGAACCGCCTCCGGTAGAGCCAGTTCCTCGTGCCTCAGTTCGTCGTCGCCATCCTTGAAGCTGAAAGACACCCCCCTTTGTTCGTCCACCATCCGGGTGCGGTGCCGATAGGCGGCAGCAGAAATAATGTTGCGACCCGCGCCCCTGCTGATCATCTGCGCTCGCACGAACATTATCGCCACGTCTTTTCTCCTGACCGGCAGTCAATACGTGTGAAAGCCCAGGATTACCCGGGCAGCTGACTCGCCACTTTTCCGTCCCCTTCGCGAGCTGCACCGTTGCACTTGGGGGATTGAAATTGAAAACATGTTTAACTATCTTTTTTCAGTCAGTCAAACTCACAATGCCTACGGTTCGAACAGAAAGGTTCACAAGATGCACATTGATTTTCCGCACAGAATATTAGACGCGACATTGAAGAATGCCGCAGGAACATAAAAAACTATAAACACTAAAATTAGCTCACCGTATGAAACGGCTGCACGACTGCTGGCCGGGCGAACCCCTTGTCCAGACGGAAAGGATGTTTGAACGAACGACGCGTCTTCTCGCAAGACCCACTCAGGTCTGAAGTGCCAGAAGAAAATCCAGGTTCAAACCAGGGAGATCGCATTTGATGATTAGAGCAATACCGCTCCCGGGTCTGCTTTTCGCTCTTGTGCCAGTCGTTCTTTCTGGCTTTACTTTTTATGTCGCGCATTGGTTTTGGACCGAACTGGCCGCAGGCTTGTCAGGAAAGCTCCAGTACTGGTTTATGCGTGCTGCGCCTGTACCAGTGCTTCTATCGGGGCCGCTTGGGGCACTGCTGACGGTTTGCTTGCTACCGCTGCACCGGCGCCGACCGGTCGCCATGGTCAGCCTGTTTTGCTTTCTGCTTATTGTGGGTTTTTACACGCTGCGCGAGATCACCCGCATCTCCCCTTTCGTAGAAAGCGGAGTCCTGCAATGGGATCAGGCTCTATCATTCCTCGATATGGTGACCCTGGTTAGCGTCGCAATTGGATTTGTTGTTTTAGTGGTATCCGTGCGCATCTCTAGCGTTGTGCCCCAAACGGTGAAGCGTGCTCGTCGCGGAATCTTTGGAGATGCAGACTGGTTACCGATGTCGGCGGCGGCACAGCTCTTTCCTGCGGACGGCGAAATCGTTGTTGGCGAGCGCTATCGTGTCGACAAGGAACTCATCCATGAACTGCCTTTCGATCCGGTCAATCCGTCTACCTGGGGGCGCGGTGGAAAAGCTCCACTCCTGACTTATAATCAGAATTTCGATTCAACCCATATGCTGTTTTTTGCGGGATCAGGTGGGTTTAAAACGACCAGTAATGTCGTGCCCACAGCCCTTGTCTATAGTGGTCCGATCGTTTGCCTGGACCCGTCATCCGAGGTTGCATCGATGGTAATCGAGCATCGCCGCAAAAGGCTCGGGCGAGACGTCGTGGTGCTCGACCCCGCCAACCCGGTTAACGGTTTTAATGTACTTGACGGGATCGAAACGTCGATCAAAAAAGAAGAAGACATCGTCAGCATCGCACATATGCTGCTGTCGGAAAGCGCTTGCCCTGAAAGTTCAACGGGGTCTTTTTTCCAGAGCCAAGCACACAATTTGCTAACAGGACTGTTGGCGCATGTAATGCTATCGCCAGAATTTTCCGGGCGGCGAAATCTGCACAGCCTGCGTCAAATTCTTTCCGAACCGGAAACGTCGGTTCTTGCCATGCTGCGTGAGGTTCAGGAAAATTCCGTCTCGACATTTATTCGCGAGACGCTTGGCGTTTTCGTCAACATGACAGAGCAAACATTTTCAGGCGTTTACTCTACGGCATCGAAGGACACCCAGTGGCTATCCCTGGCAAATTACGCATCCCTTGTCTGCGGAGACAGCTTTAAACCAGCGCAAATAGCCCAGGGCGAAAAAGACGTATTTCTCAATATCCCTGCATCAATCCTTCGCTCCTACCCGGCAATCGGGCGAGTAATCATCGGCTCGTTAATCAATGCAATGATGGAGGCGGATGGCGCATTCCGGCGACGGGTTTTGTTCATGCTCGATGAGGTCGATCTGCTTGGCTATATGCGCATACTAGAAGAGGCACGTGATCGCGGGCGCAAATACGGAATCAGCTTGATGCTGATGTACCAGTCCGTTGGCCAACTGGAACGCCATTTTGGCAAAGATGGTGCAGTTTCATGGATCGATGGATGCGCATTCGCAAGCTACGCTGCGATCAAGGCGCTCGATACCGCGCGTAATGTGTCGGCGCAATGCGGGGAGATGACGGTAGAAGTGAAGAACAGTTCACGCAACAAAGGATGGGATAAGAGCCATCTTTCCCGAAAATCTGAAAGCATCAATTTCCAGCGTCGACCGCTTATAATGCCGCATGAGGTTACCCAGTCTATGCGCAAGGATGAACAGATCATTATAGTACAGGGGCACCGCCCCATCCGCTGCGGTCGCGCCATTTATTTTCGACGCAAGGAAATGGACACAGCCGCCGCAGTCAACCGGTTCGTTAAGTCCGGAAAATGATAAATCAAAAAAGTATTCGCGAAGCTGCCGTTAGCCCCCGCTTTTTACCGTCTAGGTAAAAGGCGCTTTCGCTGCAAAGCAGTGCGTCAAAGCCTTTCCGATAGAACAAGGGGACGTCGGGTTTGTGAATTCAAGACCGGTTGATTTGAAGGGATGGGGCCCCGTCTCCGGCAGAAAAGAGGAAGGGGCACGAACCCGGGTGGAATTCGCGTCTAACATTGCGGAGGTTTCACGCTTCAACACAAGGATGTATCTGACTTCAGCCAGACCTGAAACCGCCACCGCACACTTTCGAGCATCAAACCCGGCGAGCCTGATGATCAAGGTGGTTCGGTCCACCCACTCGCCGCTGCTGTCGACTTTATCGAGCGAACTGCAGAACCGATTTTCAATCGGCGAAGGTGAAGCCCTTCCCGCGAATTGCATGCAAAGGGAGCACGATCCCGGCTTTTCTGGCCCGCCGTCTCAGGCGACTCACAATGGTATCCAGGTGAGCATAGTTGAACTCATAAATATCTTCTCCGAGCGCAACGACCAGATCATGCCGCTCAACTATTGCGCCGCGCTCAACCAACAAACGGCTCAAAATCCGTTGTTCGGATGTCGTGAGCCGCAGACGATGCCCCCGGCCATCGGTAATGACCCAGCCGCTTTCCACCAGTGCCCATTCAGGAGACGGACACGGCGAAACAGTTATGGGCTTCTCCAGACGATTAAAGACCGCCGTCACAGTAGCAGCGAGTTCCCGAACATCCACTGGTTTGACGAGATAGGCATCGGCGCCAGATTCGAGACCATTAATACGATCATCAATAGAACCGCGAGCTGTCACCATAATAATGCCGACTGATTGCGATGTTCTCAAATGCGCGGCCGCGGATAGCCCGTTTTCCCCCTTCAGTCCGACGTCGAGAATAACAATGTCTGACGGCTTGGCTGCATATGCTCGGTACAGAGCTGCAGCGGATTCGAACCCATGAGTGTTCAAGCCCAGACTGGCTAAACCAAAGACCATTTCCTCGCGGAAGTCGTCGTCATCATCGACCACATATACGAGAGGGATACTGGCGGCATCATCTTTTCCACGTCTCTCGTCGAAATTGGGGCGATTTCGTAAGATATCTGACATTGTCAATCTCAAGTATTCACGACGTTACCGGTATCGGCAACTTTTTGGCATACAGGTCCGCGGGGGCAAGCAGAAGAGCGGCTAAATCTTGCTCACTGAACGCGAACTCTTGCCAATCCGCTCCTCGTATAGCAATGACGTCTTTGGTGCATTATCCAGATGTCTCACTTTTATTGCCCAGCGGTCTCATCCGGCATGCTCTTTCAACGCCACTCCCGAATCTCAACAAGTGTGCGCGAAGTTCCGGAACAAGCGGCTCAGACAACCGCTCGCGCCGCGCTTCACCGGGCATCAAGCCGAAACGTTCACGGAAACTACGCGAGAAATGGCTAGCGCTCGAAAATCCGTGTTCAAATGCGATTTTGGCAATCGATCGCGGAATCATGTCTGTTTGCGTGATCTCAAGAAAAGCTGCGTCGAGTCGGCGGTCTCTGATCACGCCCGCAATGCCACCGTCTTCCGCAAACGCACGATAGAGATGCGCGCGCGAGACATTAAAACGACGAATAATCAAGTCCAGGCTAAGTTCCGGATTATTGAGATTCCGATCGACATAATCCAGAACCCGCTGACGTAAGGCAATGCTTAAGGGGCGAAGTTCTTCAATCCCTGTTGCGCGCAAACCTTGCAAGGCGGCGGCCAGAATCGTAACCAACGATTCCTGCACTGCGACAATTTCGTCATTCGATAGATGTTCGCTCAGGCCATTCAACCCCTCGAGGTAAGCAGTGATCAACTGCGTCATCGGAAGATGTGCTTGCAGTACTACACCATGCAGATTTGCATGCCCCGTCGCCTTCGCCAGAATTCCGCGCGGTATAAGAGTAGACAGAGTGCCGCCCGCGGTCACGTCGCTCTGAAGAACTTGTGTTAGATCAAGGATACAGATATCTCCCGATCGTGCCGTCAGGCTGTTGTTCGCGGCGTCGCCCAGGATTTCCCCTCCCTTTACAACCGCAACGAGGAATTGATCCAGACCACTCCATGCTATTATACGTCGGTCGCGATTATATCGCTGAGAGTTAAATGTAACGGAAGCCAGAGTAAACCCGGCTATCTCGCGAGATCTTATGGCACCCTCCAGTCGACCACTTTTGCTTCCAGGAATCGGTGTCGTTTCATAAAAGGGTCGGGAAGCCTCCCGCCAGAAATCATTCCTCAGGCGTTCCTCGACGAAATCAGTTGAAATAATAACGTCCTGACCGGATTTAGCCTCACAGCCATTTTTCTTCACCGACATTTGCCGCCCTGTCCTTCGATCCAACTGCGAGTCGAGGTATTTACCTGCGAGAAGTTATAACACGCGTTTTGTTCTGCATAATGCCTCGTCCCCAAACTCAATCCTGGATCGCCTCACGCACAGGCTCATGCCGATTGAGCGAGTAGATAATTTTTTGTGCTATCTCCGCGGTTCAAAAGGCCCGAGCAAGAACCAATTCACCATCCTGTTCGTTTAATGGCGCTGGAGACGGTCAACGTCAGTTATATCAGTAATAGCTAACAGTGCTTGCATTAATATTAATTTTCATCATTTTACAAAACAGTCTATTGATAGGATATCAGTATATCAATTAGTGTGTTCTTCTAATGGAATGAAAAGCCGGGAGCCTGTTGCTCAGAAATTTCCCCGTATCCGGAGGTTGATGATGTCTAGATGGACAATAGCTGCAATGGTTTTGGCTGGTGGGACGTTCATACCGCCCGTCGTCTTCGAAGCTGGGGCACAAACGACAGTAGAGTGCCGATCCAGAGACTATAAATATGATGAATGCTATGCTGGCCCCCTGTCCAGGCCACAGCTCATTCATCAGACATCGAGTGCCTCTTGCATATTAAACCGCACATGGGGATACAACCCGAAAAGCCGCTATATATGGGTGGCTCAAGGGTGTTCGGGTGTGTTTGCGGATGTGGGTGGCTATCATCACGGTCGTGGCGACGGGTTTGATCCAGGAGCACGCCAGTACGATCACCGAGGCCATGATGTTGGCGGGGTAGTAGCGGGCGCGGTACTGGGAGCGATTGTTGAAGGAATGTTGACGGATCATCCGAAGAAGCACCATCACACGACGAGCAACCACCGTGATACGGACGACTATAATGGCTGTCACGGCATTGGATGTAATGTTGACCGACCGAATGACTCCGGTGAGATCGATACGACGCCCCAGTTCGACAGAAACGGGGAACCAAACTACGATACCCACGGCAACTACATCGGCTGCCATGGAGTTGGCTGCCTGGTCGATAGTCAAGATTAGTAAAAACCGTGCAGCCCGCCCTCCTTCAAATATTACAAGACCCACGACGAATGTTCATATTCGTGGATAGACTTCATGTCACTATCACTTCTTAATATTTCCAGAACCTGACACTCCGGCATGAAAAACATTCGAATGCGTTGAATCAATTTATACCTTTATCACGTTCCAATGGGAGAATTGAATGACAGGCCTGAAACCCAGACATTTACTGCTTGCGTTTTTACCCTTGGCGGTTGCCGGATGCGTTACCGCAGATGATGTATACCGGGACAACTGTACCTCCTTCGGTTTCAGGCCCGGCACTGATGCATTCGCAAACTGTATGATGGAACAGAGCGCACGCCACGATGAGGATGAACAACGCGCACAAGATCGCATTTATGCTCAAGAACAGCGCGACCGTGAGCGCAAAAGGGAGCGTCGCCGCCGCGAGGAACAACAGATCGATACCAGGCCTCAGTTCGATAAGGACGGCAATCCAAACTTTGATACACAAGGGAATTACGTTGGTTGCCATGGAGCCGGATGTGGGGTCGACAATCCCGATAATCCGGCTGATAGTAACAACTAAAAATCTGAACGGTATCAAAAATCTGAACGGTATCGCCGCTTATGTCTAAAAGCTGTTTGACCCGGGCAAAGGTCAAGATCGGGCCGCCGCTGCGTCAAATTCTATCGCCTTTGACATTGGGCGTATCCGTAGCATGGCTGGCTATAGTGGCGTGCCTTGGCTGGTGGATTTCCCACCTTGCAGTATCAGCTGAGACCAGGAGATTGGCTGCAAGCGCCGAGTATGAGGCACAGACAACGGCGCGCGTTGTTGATCGGCTGTTCACGGAGATGAACAGCGTCGCCAACATGGTTGCTAAGCAGAACCGGGTAATCGAACTTGCGTCTCGCTATCGGGTTGATCCCCCGGGCTTCTCGGAACTAACGCGTGAAGAGCGGGCAGCTATACTTACAAGTGACCCCCTCGTTCGTCTGGTCGGCGATTTCATGACCCGGCTATCGGACGACCTTCACTATGCCCGTATTTATATGAACAATTTGTCACACGATACCGTAACATCCAGTCAGTGGGCTGATCGCTTTAACATAGTGGGACAGATTTATACCGGCCGGGCATATCTAATTGATGCATTGCGCGATGGTAGCGGGCAACTGTTTGGTATCGCTCGCTTGAACCAGATGCCATCGTATTTTGTTACCAGTCGGATTGAGGGCACTGGCGACGAGGCGCTGGGGTCGGTTACGGTGCGGTTTGACGCACCGGTAATGGCACGCTATCTGACAGGTCAACACGTCGCATTGATCGTGAATCGCCAGGGACGAGTAACGACGGCATCTTCTGCGACATTCATGCTACGCAACGTTGCGGCGGTTTTGCCGCCCGAAACCCTGCAGCCTTCAAACAGCGACGAGAGTCCAGGAGAGGCGATGGCCGTGCAGCAAATTGCGGACGTGGAAGGGGGCGACCAGTGGTTGATCGACGGCCACTCCTATCTGATACGGCATCAGCCGCTGGGTAACGCGCAGTACCAGTTACTTACCTTGGCGCCGCTCGATTATTTGGGCGCTCTACAACGGCAATATCTTGTCGCCGCCGGGGGCGTTGCAGCCTTGGGCCTTGCGCTGATTGTACTTGCTGGTCGTTTGGTTGACCAACGTACCGAACGCCGTCAGCGAGCAGAGCAGGATCGCATTCTGGCCATCTCGCAGGCAGCCGAGCGCGAGTTGACCATCAAAGTACAGGAGAGAACGGCAGAACTAGCGGAGAGTAATGCGTCACTTGAAGCCGAGGTGGAGCGCCGCCGGCTGCTTGAGATAAAGCTCCAGCAGTCTCTCGACTCGGTTAACGATGCTCTTGCACAGCAACGGGACTTTGTAGCCGTGGTGTCCCACGAGTTCCGGGGCCCGCTGGCAGTGATTGCAGCTGCTGCTGACAACCTGCTCATTTCATTGGCTGATGGCACAGACAGCATAAAGTTACGCGTCAGCAAAATAAGCCGCACTGTTAAACGTATGGCATTGCTAATCGAAAACGTGCTGGCTGGCGACCGGATAGATGCGGGACAATCACAATCCGGGCAAGCGGATGTATTTGATCTCAACGAGATTATACACACGGCACGGATGGGATTTGATGAGGCTGCCGCTGATCGCATTACTTTCGTGAATGGTGGCAGAACGCCGGTTAAATGTGACCGCGCCCTTATAGAGATTGTTCTACACAACCTGATACAAAATGCGCTGAAGTACTCTTCTGAGAATTCTCCAGCAAATATCCAATTGTCGACTGATCACAATATGGCTCTTATTACGGTGACTGACCAAGGCAAAGGCATCACTCCAGATGAGCGTGAACTGATATTTATGAAATACTTTAGATCGCCTGGCCATACTACAACAGGGTTTGGCCTGGGACTTTACATATCACGCGAGATTGCCCGACAGAATGGGGGCGATATCACACTGATGGCCAGCGATACCACGGGATCAACTTTTTGCTTCTCGCTTCCCATTGAGGCAGAATTTGGGGCAAGTACCGTATCCAAAGCGGAATAACGACCGTTGTTGGACCGATCATCCGAACCTCATTTATCGGAATTGCCACGCCGCCGTTCCTGATGCACGTTCAAGACCCGGAATTGCCCGGCTCTGGAACCGGCCATGACGCAGATGCTCATATCAGAACAAGAAATGGCGCCGCAATGACAGGAAGTGACAGTTTGTGCCAGTTTCTGCAATTGCCTTATGAGTGCATGCTGTTAGACATACCGATTACAAGTATCACATGAACGATGGTGATTTTGCGTTGAGCGATACAAGTATTCTCTATCTTGTTCCAGATACGGGCGCGGCATTTTCGAAAATTTTGAGAACAGTATCCGGGTTTGGAAATGATTATTCAGATTTCCAGAAATCGACGGCCATCAACGCCGGATATTATTATATCGACGCAAATTGGCTGCGTCAGGGATGCAAGTTAGATGTGGAAGGGGACATCAATGAAACCAGGGCGAAAAAAAAGCAGAAATAATGATCAGCCTGAAGTGACTTGGCTTCGTGGAGGTCGTGTCGGCAAGTATAAGGGAGTTGCTGGTGGCATAGCGCCTTGTGAAGCGAGCTTTACGCTGTCCCTTACAGGTTTGTCAGCCGTTTCAGCTGCGGTGTTTGCATCGCTCTTTGTTTGGTCTTCACCATCACGGGCAGGTAGCTGTGTGGAAACCACGCCAGCTTCGGGAACCTGGACTTGTTCCGGTCCTGCTTCCGGCAGCGATACATCGGTCGCTATCTCATCCTCTCCGCATGTTACAGTTGTCACTCAGCAGGGCTTTGGTCTTTCGGCCGGCGCTGGCCCGGCTTTTGTTGTAAGTTCAAGTGGCGGCATAAGCATAACGGACCAAAATGCTTCTTCCATCACGTCTTCTGGTGACCGAGGTATTGATGTTTACAATGATGCTACTGGCGACGTATCTGTCACGTCGAATGGTAGCATAACCGGCACAGATGCTATTTATATCGCCAATGATGGCACGGGATCTACAATGGTCACAACGTCGGGGACAGTGACCGGAACAACCAACCATGCCATCTACGTTGGTAATAACGTTGACACAACAGATATAATCGTCAGCCAAACAGCCGGCACCATTTCTGGTGCGCGGGATGGCATTCATACATCTCAATATGGAACTGGCGCTACCGTAATCAGTGTCTCCGGGGACGTGAACGGTGTAGGTGATAATGGCATATGGGCGGCAAATCAGGCTACCGCGACAGACATCACCATTACCCAGGAAGCAGGTAGTACGATCACAGGCTATACGCACGGTATTCGCGCAGATAACCGCGGTACTGGAGCTACATCGATCACAACTGCTGGGATCATAAACCAGACCCAGACAACTGGCGCTTTAGTTTATGACACCTATGGTGTCTATGCCTACAATTATGCATCTTCGACGGATATTACCCTTACCCAGACCGCCGGAGCGATTTCCGGCAATTATTTTGGAATGTATGCCAATAATCAGGGTACGGGTTCAACGACGATCGTCAGTGCGGGAAATGTGACGGCAGCGGTATCTGGCGGTCTCTATGCTTTTAACGCCAGCACAGCGAAGGACATCGTTGTCAACCAGACATCCGGAACGGTCAACGGTGGTACTTATGGTGTTTTCGCAGACAACACGGGAACCGGATCAACGACAATTACATTGTCTGGTGACGTGATCGCTTCTGGTAACTACGGCGTCTATTCGCGAAATCGCAGCAGCGCAACCGATCTGACTGTAAAACAGACCGCAGGCTCTATTGCTGGCAACACCGCTATTCTCGCTCGGAATCAAGGTACGGGCGCGACGTTGGTCAGCGTTGTGGGTACAGTAACCGGCGGTGCGGGCGCGGGCATCCAAACGATAGCAGCAAACGGCTCGACCATCGATATTGCAGCTTCGGCAACAGTCAGGGCAACATCCGAGATCGCCATTCGGGATGGCGGTGCTGCTGGTAATTCGACCGCGTCGGATACGGTCGGGGGCAATGTCATTGTTAACAGCGCTGGCACTGTAACCGGCGATGCGATCCTTGGCCTCGGCAACGATACCTTCAATCTGGCTGGTGGAAGCTATAGCGGTAATATTTACGGCGATGACAGGGACGATCCCCAGAGCAATGACGGTATCGCCAACCATGAAGGCGATGATACGTTCAACTGGACGGGCGGCAAACTGACTGGTGGTTTCTACGGTCAGGATGGTTCCGATACCGCAACGGTGAGTGCATCGAGCTATGATGGTTCGCAGGTGCTTGACGGTGGCGATGACACTTCCGTCGCCGATGGCATGATCGATACGCTCACGCTCAAGGGTGTGACTGCGACCACGAATGGCGGCAAGATCACCAATTGGGAAGTCGTCAAGCTGGACGGTGCCAATCTGTCCATTGATGGCGGTGCATGGCATGTCGGTGAGCCAGATGAAGGAACGACCGGTGTGTTCCTGAACAACGGTTCTACCCTTGACGGCATGGCGTCGCTCGACTTCGACGGCAATATGACGATTGATTCAAGCTCGACTTTTGTTGGTACAGGCGACGGAGCCGGGGTTTACGCGTTCAGCGGCGATGTGACCAACGCCGGAACTATCACCACGGTCGATGATGCCGTGGGCGATGTTGTGATCATCGGTGGAAACTACAACGGCAATGGCGGACAGATGCTGTTCGATGTTGCGCTCGGTGATGACAACTCCAAGACGGATATGATCATCGTCAATGGCGATACATCGGGCACGACGAATGTTGGCGTCAACAATGTCGGTGGAACCGGCGCGCAGACTAATGAAGGTATCCGTATCATCGAAGTGAACGGAGCTTCCAATGGCTCGTTCTCGCTCATCGGCGATTACACGGTTGGCGGCAAGCAGGCGGTTGTTGCAGGCGCATACGCCTATCATCTTTACCAGGGCGGCACTTCAACACCCTCTGACGGAGACTGGTATCTGCGTTCACAGCTCAAGCCTACTGAACCTGAAACGCCGCTGTATCAAGCTGGTGTACCGAGCTATGAGGCGTATCCTCAGGCCTTGCTTGGTCTTAATGGCGTACCGACCCTACAGCAGCGTGTTGGCAACCGCTTTTGGGCCGGTAGTGGCAACAAAGTTGTTGCGCAGGGCGCTGATCCGGTCGGAACGCCTTATGCCGCTCCCGAAGAAGCTGGCGTTGCGATTGGAGGCAACGGAGTCTGGGGTCGTATCGAAGGCGCCCATAACAGCATCGAACCTCGTTTCTCGGCCTCGGCTACCGATTACGACCAGAATGTTTTCAAACTCCAGGCCGGTATTGATGGACTGCTGACTGAAACCGAAAACGGCAAGCTGATTGGTGGAGTGACGATCCATTACGCCCATGGCAAAACAGACATAAACTCCGTTTACGGCGATGGTGAAATCCGTACGGACGGTTACGGTTTTGGCGGCACACTGACGTGGTATGGCGAAAACGGCTTCTATCTCGACGGCCAGGGACAGGTGACGTGGTACACGAGCGATCTGAATTCCCTTCTTGCCAACACAAATCTGGCCGATGGCAATGACGGCTTCGGCTATACCTTCTCGCTGGAAGGTGGCAAGCGGATTGCCATTGACCCGGCATGGTCCCTCACCCCACAAGCACAGCTCGTCTATTCGAACGTGGATTTTGACGCATTTACCGATGTTTTCGGTTCTCGTGTCAGCATTGATCACGGCGAGAGCCTGCAGGGCCGTCTCGGGCTTACACTTGATCATGAAAACTCATGGCAGAATGACAAGGGCTTGCTTGACCGGACCCACGTCTACGCCATCGCCAATCTCTACTATGAGTTCCTTGAAGGAACGAAGGTCAGTGTTCAGGGAGTGAGCTTTGCAAGCCGCAATGATCGCGTTTGGGGCGGTCTGGGTATCGGCGGGACCTATAACTGGGATGATGACAAGTATTCGATCTATGGCGAGGGCCTTGTCAACACCAGCCTCAACAACTTCGGCGACAGCTATTCTGTCAAGGGAACAGTGGGCTTTCGCATGAAATGGTAAAATAGTCACCGAGGGCTGATGTTGACGCCCGAACGTATTCAACATCAGCAATCGTGACAGACCGCTGTCAGTCCGCCCTCATTTAACTGACAGCGGTCTCCCGATTTATTCAAGACGTAGCCGGAAAGAGCCTCCGGGTTACCTGTAGATAAAAAGTTGAAGGAGTCGCGTTAATGGTTGATCATTCCATCAAAGGTAAAACCGTTCTTATTGCTGGCGGCGCGAAGAATCTTGGCGGACTCATTGCGCGGGATCTCGCCGTACACGGCGCAGGGGCGATTGCGATTCACTACAACAGCGCGACGAGTAAGGCCGATGCCGACGATACGGTAGCCGCAGTGAAGGCATTGGGTGCCCAGGCAGTCGCCTTTCAGGCAAACCTTGTCACAGCCGGTGCAACCGAGAAGTTGTTTGCCGACACCATTGCAGCAGTTGGCAAGCCGGATATTGCTATTAATACCGTCGGCAAGGTATTGAAGAAGCCAATGGCCGAGATTTCGGAAGCCGAATACGACGAGATGTCTGCGGTGAACGCCAAAGCCGCTTTTTTCTTCATCAAGGAAGCCGGCAAACAAATAAAGGACAATGGCAAGATCTGCACGCTCGTCACCTCCCTGCTCGGCGCCTATACGCCATTCTACTCCAGCTATGCCGGCACAAAAGCTCCGGTGGAACACTTCACGCGCGCAGCTTCAAAGGAATTTGGAGAACGAGGTATTTCAGTAACCGCTATCGGACCTGGCCCGATGGATACGCCGTTTTTTTACCCAGCTGAAGGCGCCGACGCGGTTGCCTATCACAAAACAGCTGCAGCGTTGTCGAATTTCTCGAAAACAGGACTGACAGATATTGGGGACATAGTTCCCTGGGTACGACTTCTGGTCTCTGAAGGCTGGTGGATGACCGGTCAGACCATTCTGGTAAATGGCGGCTACACGACCAAGTAGTTTATTGCAACGGGAACTGGTACCGTCTGGACTGAAGGATGCACGACAACAAGAGGTTGGGACAGGACATGAAACGTTTAGCGACTGCGGGTTTCCTTATCCTCGCAATAATGCAGTCGTCGGTCGCATACGCCGACCTGAAAGCGGCAGACCGCAGACTGAATAATCTCTATAGCCAAGTAGTCAACTCTCTGCCTGCCTCAAATCAAATGCAGCTCAAGGAGAGCCAACGCAACTGGATCAAGTATCGCGATAGTGAGTGCCGATATCAGCAAGTAAACTATGCGATCATGGTTTCAGAAGCAGATTGCAAGGAATTTCTAACACGCCAAAGAGCTGATCACCTTAACCAACAATTAGGCTGGCTGAAAAAAATGGCCGACGAGGCTGACACCGAATCCTCGACAGAATGCAGACAGGAGATCGGTGCGAAGGCAGCAAACGTTCTTGTTAATCAATGCAAGGAGATCTCACCTGCAACGCACCCGCCGTGTAATGCAAGCAATTCGTGCGACATGATCAGGGATGAAATCAAGCGTGGTTGCGGCATGGTCGGTGACAAGAAGCCACCTTACTGCCAGTAGAAATGGCCTTTCAATCCGTCTGCGAGAGCTCTTCCGCTCGCCGGTGTTTTGGGAAAGCGGAGCCGGCAGATGAACTGATGAAGCGTAACAATGCATGGTTCTTGACCATACGTTCCTTTTTCGCTGCCAATACGACCTGACTGCATTCTAAGAAGGCCACATTAAATGATCAATTCCTCGTTGGAATGGTCCGTTCCGTTATTGATCCTTTTTTGCGGTACTGGTTTGATCGTTGCAGGCCGGTTTGGAGTTCAGACCACCCGTTGGGGTGTCGGACTTTGCCTGCTTGGAACCGGCTATGGCTTCATGCTTATCCGTACCGAAACATTCTCGGCGATTAAACCGCTGTGGGAAGACGCGCTGATCCTGACTGGCGTCCTCATTTGCTGTCGAGCACTTACAGAACGCTTCAAACCTGGTAACGTTCAAGCTCTGGATTGGCTCGTTGCAGGCTTATTCCTCTGCACAGCCGCCCTATCACTGATACTTTACCAAAGCGTACGGCTAGAGACTTTATCGATACTTGTAGGCACAGCATCGCTGATATTAATTTCTCTTTGGCGTGTAAAGTCGCTGAAGAAGACGGCTTCTGACAAGATATTTATAGCAGCATTCATTATCATTGCTTCTTCAATTATATTCCAATGTATATTCTACTTATCATCCAACGATATTGAGGGCCCGATTGGCTCGTGGAGCAACTCATTTCCAGGGGTCATGGTTCAGTATACAGGTCTTTTTGGCGGCGTCTTGACGACCTTTGCGATTGTCATCGCAGCTGGCGTGGATGCAATTCATCATTATCGTGAGTTGGCTCACACCGACCCTCTAACCCAGGTGCGTAACCGAAGAGGTATGCAGGCATTTATAAGTTCGGTTCACCTTGACCAAGGAGCGCGCGAACCAGTGACAATTGTCCTGGCAGACATTGATCACTTCAAGATGGTGAACGATCGATTTGGCCATCACGCCGGCGATATGATTATAGTTGATTTCGCCCAGCTGTTACAAAAATGGGCAGGGCGTGGAAGCTGCGTGGCCCGTTTGGGTGGTGAAGAATTTGCAATTTTGTTACCTGGAACCTCCATGCACATGGGAGTCACGCTAATTGAGGCATTGCGGCTGGAGTTCGCTTCACGAAAATGGCCTCATATATCTGCGCATCTCCATCTGACCGCAAGTTTTGGCTTAACAACGCTGGAACAAGGTGAACCGTTCAACTCTGCAATCGCGCGTGCAGATACGAATCTTTATAAAGCCAAGCAGCGGGGAAGAGACCGTCTTGTAGAGGATAAAGCAGCATAATTATTGGTGTCGGTCGCGTACTTCTGCTTCACCCGTTTTGTGACGGAAAAAACAATATGCTTCCGACGATAGCGGCGTGGCGCGACCTGATAGAAACTGTAATCAGCTCCTCCAGAGCTGATTACTATCGTCGTACCACCCTGAAATCCCGCGTATATGCCCAACGGCTCCCTGACGGTTGCCAGGGAGCTCTGGTTCAGACAATTTACTGGCATTACAGATGAACGCCCGGCGACTCGCTATTGGATAAACAACCCCACGCCCGGTGCGATCGGCAGACCGAGTTCCATCCAGAGGATAAGGAACAACAACCACGAGACAAGAAAACCGAGTGCGACGGGGATTGTCATCGACGCAAGCGTTCCGATACCCGCATCCTTTTGATACCTCTGCAAGAATGCGAGGCAGACCGCGAAATAGGGGCTCATCGGCGTCACGATATTGGTAGAGGAGTCAGCGATGCGGAAAGCTGCCTGAATGAGTGCCGGTTCGAAACCAACCAGCATCATCATCGGCACGAAAATAGGTGCCATCAAGGACCATTGCGCAGACCCCGACGTGATAAACAGGTTCATGACGGTAGCCAGTACGACAAACGATACCAGAAGCGGGATGCCGCCAAATCCGCTGGCATCGAGCATGTGAGAGCCGCCTACGGCGATCCACTCCCCCAGGTTTGTCCACTTGAACCAGGCAAGGAACTGCGAAATGGCAAAGAACAGAACCAATGTCGGTGCAAGCTCCTTCACTGCTTCTGCCATGAAGTTTATGCCATCTTGTGACGTTTTGATTTTACCGACAGTCCGGCCATAGATCCAGCCGAGGAAGAGGAAGAATATGGCAAAAATAGCCACTGCGCTTTCCAGGAATGGTGAAGGTACCAGTCCACCATTTTCATTGCGAAGCGGAGATCCGGCTGGCACTACGGCTGCGACTATAATGGCTATGAGTGCCAGGGTTGCCCAACCAACGCGCTTCAACCCTTTCAGCTCCAGTTCACTGACAGGATGAACATCGAGCACCACACTACCACGATAGGTACCAGCCACAGGTTCGACAATTCGCTCGATAATGAATGCGCCAACAATTGAAAGTATGATCGCTGAGGACGCAATGAAATAGTAGTTGTCGATAGGCGATACGTATGCGTTTGCATCGACAGTGTGTGCAGCACTTGTTGTAATACCTGAGAGTATAACGTCTGCTGGCGTGATCAGCAGGCTCGCATCATAGCCAGCTCCGACAGCTACATATCCTGTCACTGCACCCACCAGAGGATTCCGGCCCATTGCCTGGAAAATCATCGCTGAAAGCGGGATAAGGATAATATAGGCCGCATCAGACGCAACGTGGCTGCACATGCCAACCAGAAAAATAACGAATGTAGTCAGATAGCGGGGGGCTTTCATCACGCTGACCTGCATCAGTGCAGCAATAAGACCTGTCTTGTCCGCAACTCCGATGGCAAGCATAATAACGAGCACCACACCGAGTGGTGGAAACATCACAAAATTCTTGGCCACGGTGGTCAGAGCAAATACCAGTCCTTCGCCAGACACGAGGCTTTTGACGGTGACACTTGCGCCGGTTTTCGGATTTACTCCTGATACGCCGTAGATTGCCAGAACCCATGATAAAAGTGCGACGACAACACAAAGAGATGCGAAAAGGATGACGGGATGCGGCAGTTTATTGCCCGCCCGTTCGATCGCATTGAAAAAACGTTGCATATTAATTCTTCCCTTCCAGGCCCTGTACTGTCCGATCCGCACCTTGTAATGCGGTTCCTCCCGACGACTCAGGGTCGGCATCATGATGAATGGCTTCAAGCAGAGGGGTTAAACCGCGACCTGAAGCCGGCTTTTCAAGGATTTTTTTTGAGGCGCTGTTCGGCTATTGCGACGAACATGCCCGCTGCCACCGGCAATATTTCGTCGCGATAGTTATAATGCGGATGGTGGAGGTAGGCGCTATCTTCACCGTTACCGACAAAGAAGAAGCAACCGGGAATCTTTTCCAGATAGAATGCAAAATCTTCCGCACCCATCGTGGGCAATTGATGCATGAAACCGGCTTTTTCAGCGCCGAAGCTCTCGACAGCAACCTTTATTGTAAAGTCCGTTTCATCGTTGTCATTGACAACAGGCGGAATCCGCATTGTCTGTTCCAGTCTGACGCTTGCACCATAGGCCTCGCAAGTCTGCGCAACGACCCGGCGAAGTTCCCTGTCGATTGTCGCTGCAGCCTCAGGCGAGCCATCGCGCGTGTTGATCATCATTGTTGCCTGGCCTGGAATGACGTTGTGACTATTGCCGCCATGGAATTGGGTAACCGTAACGACACCTGAGTCCAGCGGTGACACGCGTCGAGCAATGACACTTTGCAACGATTGAATAACTCCTGCTCCGATAAATACCGGATCGATGGCCAGGTCGGGGCGGGAAGCATGACCACCCTTACCCGTTATGGTGACCTCATAAAGCGAACTTCCACCCATCGCAGGTCCGGCCTTGGCAAAGACCCGCCCTAATGGGTAACCGGGCCGGTTGTGATAACCATAAATGGTCTCGACCCGGTCCAGCGCGCCTTCTTCGATCATGCGTGCGGCCCCAAGGCCGCCTTCTTCTGCTGGCTGGAACAACAGCGTAATCCGACCAGAAAGATGCTCATGATGCCGCGCAAGTCTGTCCGCCGCCAACAACAGCGAAGCGGTATGTCCGTCGTGGCCGCACGCATGCATTTTGCCGGGTGTCTTCGAAGCGTAAGTCAAACCGGTTTCTTCCTGGATAGGCAATGCATCCATATCGGCACGAAAGCCGATTGAGGAACCGGGACGCCCTGTATCAAGGATGGCAAGAACGCCCGTTTCGGCGAGACCGGTTTTGACTTCATAGCCGCGCTGTTTCAGGAATTCAGCGACCAGATCGCTCGTTGCGTGTTCCTCATACTTGAGCTCGGGATTGCTGTGCAATTGTTGGCGAATTGCCGTTGCATCAGCAATGGCATCACTGGTGAAAACAGACATTAAAACCTCCCTGAAAGCAAAATCGGGGCGCTAAGTGCCGCCGATCCTCAGTTCAGGCTTGATATCAAGCCGACAGGCATGCCACAATTTCATAAATTAGTTCATATCGTTGCTTTTTCGGCAAAGCAGAAAGTCCGTTATGCAGCACATCGCCTTGCGCTATTTTCTGGAAGTAGCCCGAACAGGCTCGATTACCGAGGCCTCCGCACAGATGAACGTCTCGGGTTCAGCGATCAGCCGCCAGATATCGCGACTGGAAACCGAGCTCGCTGTGGAACTATTCGAACGCCGACCGCGCGGGATGGTTTTGAGCCCGGCAGGCGAACTGCTGGTCAAACATGTCAGGCGTATCGCATTGGACACCGAACGCGCTTTGGCTGACGTGCGGGAAATGCGCGGTCCGCAGCGCGGGCTAGTGCGTGTCGCAACTTACGAGGGCTTCGCGGTCGATCGCCTGGCGCGTATCATTGCTGATTTTCGTGCGCAGTTTCCGGGAGTTCTTTTTCATGTGTGGGTGGGAAACTCGTCAGAAATTTGCGAACGCGTCAATGAAGGCAACGCTGATATCGGCATCACCTACAGTTATTCCGCACCTGCCGGGGTGAAAATCGAGCGTATCGCCAGAAGGCCAATGTACGCCCTGATTCCACGCTCCCATCCGCTGGCCCGGCGGAAACAGGTTACACTTGCAGATCTGTCAACAGAACCAATGGCCATGCCTGACAAGGGCCGAACCCAGCGTCAGCTCATCGACACCGCTCTGGCTACCAAGGGACTGGCAATGGATCCCGTTTTCTCCACCAACTCGATGGCAACACTGAAGGTATTTGCCTTCGCCGCGGAAACGATTATGTTTTCCAGCTCAGCCGGCAGTAAGGACAATACCCTTCCGGAAAACATCGTTGCCATTCCTGTAGTTGACGAGACCATGAAAGCCAGTGTGCTGCAAATCGTAACCATGCAGGGACGAAACCTTCCGCGAAGCATTGCCGCATTTCTGGACTTCCTTGGTCAATCGGTGATTGAGCGCTGATCGTGGCTGGAGCAAGAAGGACGACACCCTTAGTTTCAGGCTTAGCTTTCCAACTCGTCGCGAAAGTAAATCTCCGTAGCCCTGAAAGAACCGTCAATTCGCCTGCATTGAACCACGATATCAATTGCAATCTTAAGTGACGAAAGCACTTCGACGCGCTCAAGAGCACGTCCCGCCTCCGATTCTTTGACGAGGGTGGCGAGTTGCTCGAATGCGAGTTGTGTCGATCCGGCATGAACGGTGGTGATCGAGCCGGGATGTCCCGAGTTCACGTTTCGAATATAATGAAATGCTGTGCCATCCCTCAGTTCCTGCAGAAGAATACGGTCCGGTCGCATGCGAAGACAGGATTCCAGAAGCTCGCGGGGACCGACTCCGGATAACCCCTGTCCGCCCTTCGAATAGAACAGACGCACATGGTTGGGCTGAGGAATAACCAGCTCTGGTGTGTCCTCGATCGAAATCACTCGTTCATGGTTTGGAATGTGTTTGATCAGGGCCTTTGCAAGGGTTGTTTTGGCAGAACCCGTAGCGCCGGAAATTACGACATTCTTACGGGCAATGACGGCGTGCTGCAGAAACAACTTATATTCGCCGTTGCGGTATAACTCCGCCAGTTTGGTTTCCGATCTTGGACAGGCTGCGCCTGTGTTTCTCGCTTCGGAAAAGAAGCCGTTGTCCTCCAGGTCCTCAAGTGCGAAATCAACAGATGAAGGTTTGCGGATCGTGATGCTGACCGTGGCATTCGTGGTTGCAGGCGGTATGACGATTTGAATGCGTTCATCGTCTGGAAGCGTTGCCGAAAGAATTGGCCGCTTTTCATCGATAGACTGGTTCGAGAATGTAGCAACTGCCCTCGCAAGACGCATAAGCCTTTCGAAGGTCAGACCCGGCGCATCATGGGAGCACCATCCATCGGGTCCTTCTGTCAGTACCTGCCCAGGCTTATTGATGATCACTTCATAAAGCGACCTGTCCTCGAGAAAGATCGCGATTGGTGACAACAGTTCGCGAACGACTGCCGCATTCGTGCTGTCCATACTTTACAACCTTTACTTCGTCACCACTTTCGATTCCGGTTTGAAATCACCCAAAACAGCCCGATCGAAGATACGGTTCTTCGGTTCGGTAATGCGAAGGCGATAAACATCCGAAAAATCGAGATCACGAGCCACGAAGATGGAGACGATCTCGCCTTGGTGCTTGTTTAGCGTTGGGGGAATATCGATCGACTTCTCGACTGCGATTGCCGCTGCTTGCTGACCGGCGCTCATAGTGTCTTGCGCTTCGACACCGCTATTCTGCAAACGACTGCTGGCGTAGCTGGTTGCGTCGCCCACAATCGACAAAAGCAGCGCACTTCCGAAGCGTTCCCACCAATGCCTATCGACGTGGCCATCGAAACCAGAGCGTCCAAGCGCGTCGGTCGCGGGAGATGCCAGCGTGATGATCACACCTTCGGGCGTCTTCGCTCTATTCCACAAAACGAGCAATCGTTTCTGGCCGCGCTGAAGCCCTGCGCGGTACTCTCCAACGACCTGCGTCCCCTTCTTCATCAATACCACCCTGCCATTGTCGGAGAGGACGTCTCTGTCAATGACGCAACTCGTGAAACCTGGTTGATCGGATGCGAGTGCGGTTTCGAGCACGCAAGGAATGGAGTTTCCCATCGCGACGATGAAATTCCGATTGCCAAGCGTTCCTGCGCGTGCGCCTTCAAGACGTGTCGGTCGCAATAGACTATCGAACCGTTGCTCATCGTTGCTCACCTGTCCCTGGCTCATCGCGTTGCTATCGAGCGGCAAGAAGTTACCATCTATCGATTGTGCCGGATTGTCACCGGATTGCCGTACTGGTGACTTATCCTGTTCCCGGCTATAGGCCAGAACGGGTGCCCGACGTGCGGAATCGAGCAGCTTGTCTTCTATTTCCGGAACAGGCTCCAACGTGGGTATTGGAAGCACCGTCTTTGGCGCAGGCACAGGCGCAACTGGCTCCACCTTCTCCTTTGCTGGCTCAAAAGCGTTGGTTTGGCGAATGATCACACGCTCAGGGTAGGTGCGTTGATCCTTGTTGTCCTTTCCGGAAGTAGACCATATGGCAAAGGCGATAAACGCCACTACTGCGAGTGCGATTGCGCCGCGTTTGACAGCCGGATTGCTGTCGATGCGCTGATCGGTGATCGTCTCGGTGCGCTCTCCGGGGATACGGGCTTCTTCTTCGTCTGCCATGTTTCCCCCTTTATTGTTCCGCGGGATCGGATCTCACTACACGTTCTACGGAGGGCGACGTGGTGTTGGTATCCGGATTGATGCCGACGCGGCTGTAGGCTTCGTTGAAGACACACAAAACGTCCTTGCCGCGGCGCAGGATGAACTTACTGCTGATCGCGTGAACCATGACTAGATTGCCGTCGACGGATTTCGACACCAGGCTTTCTGAGCCATCCGGGTTTTCGATATAGATTGCCGGCATTTCCTGGTTGCCCACGAAAGCGAAAGTCGTGATCTTGCCGTTATCGTAGACGCTTTGCGGTTCGAGCGACTGGGACCCCTGCGCCGAATAACGCCAGTTACGAGGCCCATAGGCTTCATGGAGGGCCAGCACATCGTCAGCTTCCTCCGCCTGTGCAGCGCGTGCACGTGCTGCAGCTTGCTGTCGTCGCGCGTTTGCTTCATCTGCGGGATACCGGAATTTCAAATAGAAATAGGTGTTCTGACCAACCTCGACGGTCCCGTCACGCGCGGTCAATTCCATCTGGTAGCTGCGAGTGGAACCGTCGCGTCTGGTCGTTACAACGGAAATGTTGGTGACCGGCTGTTTTTCGCGCGGCTTTAGAAACAGAATATTGCCGGCTGGTGCAACTTCCCAGGCGACACTGTTGCCAAGCGCGACATGGGCGATCTCTTCGTCTGCAGCAAACTCAACCTGAACAGAGGATCGTAACGAACCAACGATCCTGGTGATGTTGAAGGGCTGATAATTGACGAAGCGGACGCGGCTATCCTGCGAGGCACTGTGCGGAATCTCGAGTGCATGCCCCGGAAAGGCGGCTCCTGAAAACAGTGCAGATAAAAGGACTGTCTGTCTTATCAATTGATCGCCTCCGGATCCGAACGATATTCGCTAACCGCAAAGCCAAGCGGGTTCACAAGACGATCCGTGGAGGACATGGGTGCATTGGCGTAGGCATAGGTCAGGCTTGCGATCCAGTGTGTCGTCCGGACTTCGTCACCTCGAGTGACGGTGCGCATATAACGCACGGACGCTACGTTCTGATTTATAAGCGAGATTGAAGCGATCCTGATTTTGGTCGTCGCCGCACGCCCATAGATGACTTGCGGCGAATCCGGATTGCTACCGCGATAGTGGCTCGCAAAGCGATCCTGTTCCGCTTGCGTAGAGAGGAGCGCGACAGTCCTGAAATTTGTCTGTGCCTCACTCCAGACATAACCTTCTCGGGCACGAACATATCTCGCGGCAAAATATTTTGTCACCGCTTCATCGTAAGTCCCGGCGGTCGAAGTCAGCGCCGAAACCACATCGACGATACCGGTCGAATTGTCGACACGAACAACGAAAGGCTCCACCGTTTTCAATGGTGTCAACGCAGCGACTGCAAGGATCGAGACGACCGCAACCAGACTTGCTGCCAACGCGATAGACCAGGCCAATCGGTTCGATCGCTCTATCTGGATCATCCGCTCCTGGTCAAAACGGCGCGCTTTTTCGAAGTAGGATTTGAGGCTTTCAGTCGTAACCATCTCCTCACCCCGCGCAAGAACGATGCGATGCAGCGATATCGAGATGGGCAAACGCCGCAGGTTCTTTGCCCTGCTCAACGTAAGGCAATGCTGACATTGATGATCTTGTATCCTGGCGATGGGGTTTCAGGTTTCGGTTTTCATCCCATTCCCACATAGCGCGATTGAGCGGACGGCGGGTCTGGCCATCGCACTTCGGCAAGGGATAGTTCAACGATGCGCAGCCGCCAAGCAATGCGGCCAGCGCAATGGACCAGAAAAATCTGTTCATCGGAAAAGACCTCTTCTTTCGATAAAGTCATGTGTTCGTACCTCTGGGGCCAACCGTTCGGCCCACTAGACGAACAGTGCGTTTAAGGGCGCGCCCGGTACTTCTGGTGCTGCGCGCAAGCATACCCTCATGAGCATCACGCGCCGCGCCGTAACCGTAAGCAAGTGATGCGCCACCCGAAGCGAGGGCGGATGCAATGCCGGGGAGTTGATAGAAGACGTAGAGCGCGGCGATCCCGATTGCGCAAAGGGCAATCGGACGCATGAGGACGTCGGAATAGGCGTTGATGGCAGTAAAGGTGGAATCGATACACGAGATCAGTAACGAACCCACCGCAACGACGAGGACTTGCAGAATGACGAAATTGACGAGTTGGCCGATCCAGGCCTCAGTGAAACGCCGGGTCGACTGAAACAGTGCCAATGCAACGAAGATTGGCCCGATCGCCAGTATGATTGCCAATGCCAGACGCGCATAAAGTGAGACGACATAGCCAATGCCCGCAACCAGAAAGCTCACCGCGATGACCAATATTCCTGCAACGCCTGTAACGATATCGATGGGCCAGGAAGCGCGCGACCAGATGTCGGTGGCGGACGCCTGTCCCTTGTCCAGAAGACTGTCAAAAGTGCTGGAGTCTGGAGCCGTGCCGGAGTTGAGCGCCCCGGCAATTTCATGCGGGAGTACATTAAAGAAAACATTCGTGACGTAGGTCTGGTAATCGCCGGCGTTCTTGACCAGCGTTACGATAATCGCGAGCTTGATCGCCCGAAACACAAATTCGAGGATCGGCTCGCTAACCGAACCCCGCAGTACCAGATAACCATAAAGCACGATGTATAGGGTGACGGCAACGGTCAACGGGCCTGTTATCCATTGTGCGATGTTCGACGTTCCATCCGAAACGAACGTTTCCAGTGGTTGTTTGAACTGCCCGTCGATAAAGTCGAACACCTGATACATCGCATCAATTCCCCAACGTTTCGCGCATCTTGCGCAGCCTTCGTTTTCCGTCGGCCGCTTCGGCGTTCACACAACCTGGCGTGCCGCGCAGATGGCCCGGATCATTGCGGCATTCGGCCAGGATGCGATTGAGCAGCGTCTCGTCCGCCATCAACGTCTCAACGGGAAAGGTTGGATCCTTCTCTTCTGAGCACCCGGTCAGGCAGACAAGGACAGCGATCGAAACAAGCCGTTTCATTGCAATGCAGCCTTCATCGAATCCATACGTTTGCGCCAGTCTTCCGCTTTGCGCTGTTCATCAACCTGTGTCTGCGCGCGTTGCACCATTTGCAGCCCCTCCATTCGGAGCACATCCGTCTGGAGAAAAGCCTGTTCCGCCTGAAGCCGCGCCTGGAGATCAGCGATTTCCTTGGCATCGCCGGCCGAAGATATTCTCTCTCGCAACTCATCGATCCCGTCGATGCGTTTGGTAGCTACGTCGTAGATCTGCTGACCGATACTCATCTGCCCGGCATTACTGTTCTGAATGCGCGATAGCTCCTTTGCGTAGTAATCGTCGGCGTCGGTGCGAAAGTTCGAATTGCCCTCCAGAAACCTTGAGGCAGACTGTCCGATCACGCCTGATCCATCGCCCTTGAACAAGCTTTCAATGGCTGCGAAATCTGGAGGCAGCGCCTTGCGAATGACCGGATCGTTAAGAACGCTGGCAACATCGGCCATGTCGGTCAGTTTGTTGAGCGAACCATAAAGTTGCTGCGCCTGCTCGATCTGCTGATGGAGCGCATCGAGTTGCGATTTCAGTTGCGCGATACTCTCCATGTGCTTGAGGATTGATGTTCTGTCGATGACAGGAATTCCTTCACCACTCGCAGTCCCGGCTGAGAAGATCAGCGCCGCAACAATGGCCACACACCGAATTTTATCCGCAATCATCAGCTTGCACTCCTTCGTTTCTGGAAAAGGGGCATCCAGTTTTCAAGCCCGTCGCCGACTTCACTTCGAATTGCATCTGCAAGTTCGACATTGGCAGTCCGACCGGAAAGAATGGCGAGTTCATCGTCAAAGCCGTTGAGGTTCAATTCGGCGACGACGCTGTTATGACCTTGTTTGAGAACGAAGCGGCGGCTTTCGATGCTGAGTTCGCGTGCGATCAGCTCGTATTCACGTTCTGTCAGTTTGAAACCGTCGACATAGTCGGAATGGCTTCCGCGTGCGTTCGGAAGAAAAATTTGCGTTGGGCACTGCTCTATGATGGTGTGAGCGATCGATGAGTTGATTGCGTCTCGAGGACTTTGCGTCGCAAACAGCATGAGGCCATTTTGCTTGCGGATCGTCTTGAGCTTGTTTTGTGCAAGGTCGAGGAAGGCGACATCCTGTAAAGCCTTCCAGAACTCGTCAATGACGATGACAATGCGCCTACCGTCGATGAGTTGCTCCACGCGGTAGAAAAGATAAGCCATCAAGGGCGAGCGGATTTCCTCATTATCGAGGAAGTCGGTCATGTCATATCCGAGCAGTTTTCCACCAGCCCCAAATTCTGCCAAACCGGTTTCCTCATTGGCATTGTCGAAGACCCATCCAAGAGGCCCTTCCTTTTCCCATCGGCGCAGCCGGGCAGCAATGCCCTCGGGGTTCGTATTGTCGAGGAAAGTCCGGAGTGCACCGATCGTACGTTGTGCCACCGGAAGATCCGCTAACCCATCGATGGCGGTGGCAATGTCGCGCAGTTCGGTGACAGACAACTGCCCCACCAGCTTTCCAATCCAGTCTGCGAGGAAGATCTTGTTTTCTGGCGTCAGGTCGAGTGCCTTAAGTGGCGCACAACCGGTGGGCTTCCCGTTTTTAAGCGGATGATAGGTGCCACCAGCAGCTCGGATGTAGAGATCGGCGCCGCGGTCCTTGTCAAAAAAGATCACGTGCGGATCGTGCTTTTCAAGCTGGGACAGCATGAAATTGAGCAACACGGTCTTGCCCGCGCCCGATGGCCCGCAAATGAAAGCGTTGCCAAGATCACCGTAATGGAAATTGAAATAGTATGGCGAACCGGATGCAGTTTTGAGGAGCGCGACGGCAGCGCCCCATTCGTTGTCGTCCTTCTGGCCTCCTGGATAGGAATGGAACGGCGACAATGCTGCGAAATTCCGCGAGCTGATTGCACCGGAGCGCGCGCGATATCTGAAATTGCCGGGGAGTTGAGACCACCACGCAGCTTCAAGACCAAGGTCTTCGCGCGCAACAACAGCACCGCCATTGGTGAGGCTTGCGCGCGCTTTTGCGAGGTGGTCGCTCAGTTCTTTTACTGACGAGGCAAACGCTGCCAGTGTCAGATGATGCTCGCCGAGAACAAAACGGTTGGATTCCAGATCGTCCATGGCGTCGTCGAGCTCTTCGATCTGCGAAGCAGCCTTGTCACTGCTGCTGAGCATCTGGTTTTGCTTGCGCCCCATAATTGTACGGGCGTCGGCCTTGGAGACGAAGGAAAAGGATTGCGACAAAATCAGTTCGAAGGGGCTAATCAGGACAGCATCCAACATGCCCGGCTTCGTGGTAGCGGGGTATTCCTTGAAGCTCAGCATCCCGGTAAAGCGGCTTTCAGCCTCGTGCCGGATTTCGATTGTCTCCCGACCGAAAATAACACGATCAGAATAGATCGCCGAGGCAATGCGTCCCTCTGTGAGCGGGACCGGCTCCCTTCGTCCGCCGACGAGTTGATGCAAGACCTCGCACGGTTCGGAAAAAAGCAGGCCATCGGCATCGTATAGCGATAACACTCGCGGCTCGAAGCGTTTCAATCCTGCTGTTATGTCGACCACCTTGTCGCGGAGTTGTTTCAGTGCCTCGTGGTCGAATTCGATATCGCCGTTGCGCGCACGGATGAGACGCGAAAGCAGGTTTGCTGCTTTTTCGGCAGGATCGCGCAGGGGTGACCAGACGACCGTCAGATATAGATCGTTTCGAAAAAGATCTTCGCTCACCATTCGCTGGCGATAATTTTCGTTGAGTTGAGCGGAGAATTTCGCATTAAACCGTCCGTCGGGATAGGTCTTGTCACGCCGACGGATCAGATGGGTCCATAGTGCGAGCCGCTCATCGGAAATGTTCTTGTAGAGCGTGTTTATATCGCGGTGCAGAGCGTTGATATCCAGAACATCTGCGGTTTCGAACGAAACGCCTTCAAGTGCAATCATCACCATGAGCGAACGCGAGTTCAAGGCGATTGTCGTTTCATCGACGTGACGCACGTAAGGAATGAAGGTTTCGGGACCGAGCTCCCGGGACTTGAAGATTGCGGTATCAGGCAAGACCGAGATCCCTTTCGTCGAAGCGGCGGGAGAGTCTGAGCGGCGTGATCGAGCCACCACCCCACAGGGAGGTGTTTCGCGACCGGCCACGCGTCTCGACCCAGGCTACGGCGATACGAAACATGTTGTGATCGTGCCTGACGAGCGCACGGAAGATGCAATGAAAAACCACACCTACGAGCGCATAGACGACAGAACCGGCTGCGAGATAGAAAATCGTCGTTGCGATGACGTTCATGCCCATGGCTTCCATGGTGACACCTGCGAACATGGCAGGTCGGGTACAGGCGATGAACAGTGTATCTTCCTCAAGCACAGGCTTTGAGATCGACATTGCCTCAACTCCCGACAATCGTGCTGACAAGCTCGGAAGAACCGGCAATCACGCCGATTCCGATGATCCAGTAGCCAGCCCGACGGAGGTCCATGTAACCGAACATCCAGGCGACTGCGATCAGTATGACCGCGATGGTCGCGATCAACTTGAAGATATTGCCTGTGAGGAGATCGACGATGTTCTGAAGGATGGACTCGATGCCTGCGGCCTGGGCGAAGGCCGGTTCGACCAGGGTTGCGAAAATTATGGTCGTCATAATGGCGGACGTTGCAATCGAGCGCATACGGTAACCATAGGTCATTTTATTCTTCTCCACGCTGGTTCTGGAAAACGAGGACCGACGACTGACGCCTGGACTTGAAGACATCCCAGGAAGGCGCGGTGGCGTCGGAGGTGGCCTTCCGGCCGAGATTCTCTGCGACAGCGTTTGATGTCGCAGCGGCCCATTCTTCGCGCTGTCCATCTTGACTGCTGCCGACACTCAACGTCGCGCTCGTTGATTTTAGCCGTTCGATCTCACGTTGAACCTGGCTGTCATATTCGGCGGATGAACCGGCAGAGATATCTCCGCCACCGTAAAATGACTGAAGCATGATCTTCCCGGCCTCGGTTTCATCGGCACCCGCCTGGACGGCCCGACGATAGGTGCTGTCAAGCAGTGTCGCGGTCGCTTTCAGATTGAGGCACGGATCGAAAGCTTCGGCGATCGTGAGGTTGAGCCTACTGAGGTCATCAAGACCTAATCCCGCGAGACCAAGCTGAATGTCCTGATGCCCGGCGACCAGGGCAGCGGCGACTTCTATCGCCTCGGCTTTTGAGGCCGGCTGCTGCTTTAAAGGGGGGCCGCTATTGATGCGGATGTTAAATGGTTCGAAACGGCTTTCGAGGCTGACAATACCGGCAAGCGTTTCGGTAGCAACGGACGGCGCGCAATTGTGGGCAAGATCGACAAACCATACGGGCATGACTAGAACCACACCCTCTGCTTGCCGACACCGTCGATCGTAACATCAATGTAGTTAGGTTTTTCGCGAACAAGAGGTCGAGCAGTTTTATGGCCCATACACTGACGGTAGCCTTTTTCGTACTGCCATTTGGCATCAACGAACAGGCTATCGTCATTGCGAAGCTGTTCGCTGCGATGTTTGCACAGGCTGCTGTTTACAGCCTGTGCCGAAGTGGAGACGCAAGACACTACGCGTCTGCGATCAGCGTAAGAAACGGTAAGGCGATAACCGTCATTACAATAATACGGTTCGTAGCGAGGACGTGAGCTCTCAAACCCTGCGCTGCTGCAGGTTGGAAACGACTTGCCTCTGGCAAGCCACCACCATAGCTTTTGCACCGGTGGACGGCATTGTGCATATTGCGTGGCCCCACCGGGATTGGATAAGCACAAGATAACTTTACAACCCCAGTCATCGGCACGAGCGTTTTGACTGGAACCGAGATATAATGCACCGAGTCCGAAAACTGCGATGGCACCACGAAAGAGAAAGTTGCTCATGCCTCCTATCCTCCTATTGTTGTTGGGCAAGTTGTCAGAACACGTTTCGCCTCAACTCCATTACTATGCAAATAATCGATAGTTAAAAAAATGGCAAGCAATTTAAGCGAACGATGGCAAAACCAGGCGCTGGCTCTTTTTGGCCTTCGGGAAATTCTGGAAAAACCGATTGAAGATGAATCGCCGCAATCGCGTATCAAACAAATCGGGATGCTGAATGTACTGTACATGATGCATCAGGCTCATGAGCCACTAACCCTTTCATCTATAATGAAAATTACCGGATTGACGCGCGGCGGCGTTATCGAAACGGTCGAACAACTGGTGCAACGTGGCATCCTCACCGAGACGCTTGGGCGCAATTCGATGGGTCGGGGAACGGCGAGACAGTTTGAATTCGCACGCAACGTATTCGAGCATATCCGCTCCACCGGCGCAGAGTAATTTAACTTATAATCATATTATAAGTTAAATGAATTTTGGTCCCGACTATCCATTTGAAGGGCCTATCTTTGATTACTCCTGTCGAAGCAAGAGGGAACGGATTTCTCGATGAAGCTCTCAACGCAGGGCAATAGGGGATCGCCAATCGGAACGCTGACAAATCGGAAGGGCTTCCTTTATGTGACCGATGAGCGACAGCCGCTCACAGTGCGTCGATCATCTCACTTGAACGCGCTTCCTTCTCAAAAATCCAGTCAAACCCCACCTGTGGTCCCCTTTTGCTGAGAGTGAGGCCGATAGTGAGGAGAGATCGTATTCCAACGAAAGTAACAAAGTCCGCCGCCTCCACCCGAAGGTGAAGGCCATTTGTGAAGGGTCGCAGAAACGCGTAACCGTCGCCAAAACCGATGACGCTCTCACGACCAATAATGTCGATCGACACAAATTGTGCACTGAATTCGGTGTGTAGAAATTTGCCTGCCTCATCGGGGTTCGAAACGAGGACGAACGCTTCAGCACGGTGTTTATACGTAAGATTTTTCATCATAGGGCCTGAGTTTTTCACGTTCCGACGCACAGAGCACCTTTCTCCATTACGGTCGCTGAACTGCTTGCACCTCTGCAGTCGCCCTCACTAAACCAACATATCGATCAGTTACTGCTGATCGTCATGCAAGTGAGACGTCGCGGAGCGAACGAGACTTGATAACGCGATGGCTATCGAAACCCTTCTGTGCGGAACCGAGGCAGTTGGGGCTAGCCGTTGTCGACCAGGAGCTCTTTGACTGCGCTACAAAAACTCTCGATCTCATCCGCCTGATGGCTGGCGGTGAGAGAGACACGCAATCCTGCTTCTCCCCTGGCTACCGTTGGGAAGAAAATTGCTGAAGCGTAGAATTTATGTTTCAGAAGTTCCTGAGCACACCCAATTGATGTCATTTCATCGCCGATACGGATAATGCGGATCGGCAGCGTGGATCCCGATTGGGCTGTGGGCATCAGTCTGTCAAAAAGTGCGATATTGTCCTGCAACGCGGCTTGTCGTTGCCCAAGCTCTGGAGATCGATGGATTTCAGCTGAAGCCAACGCTGCACCAATAGCTGCTGTATTGAGTGATGCCGAGAATGCGTGTGCAATTGCATAACGGCGAAACAAACTTTCCTGATGGGCGGTTCCCAGCATCAGCAACCCGCCAGATGCTCCAAATCCTTTGCCCAACGATGTGACGATTATGGTTCGGTCTCCCAGGTTATCGAATTGGGATCTCGCATAACCCTGCCCTTCCTTACCGACAATGGATACTCCATGTGCATCGTCAATGTACAAGAACAAGTCGTATTTTTCTTGCAGCTGTTTCAATTCATCGATGCGCGCGCCGCCTCCCATAGAGTACACGCCATCGCAAATGTATGCGACGTTTCGGTTCTTTTTGCAGATGTCCTCGAGTGCTTCATAGTCGTTGTGCGGTATCGTTTGAACGGCGGTTTCATCGGCCATTGTTTTCTTGTGGTAGGCAAGGGTCGCGTGAGCAAACCGATCGAAAACCATCGTTGGCTTTATACCGCCAGTCAGATGACCAGAAGCAACCAATGGAAGTGCGCTCATGTTAGCGGCCAGAACGGTCGTATAGGTAATTGAACGGGCTTCGAAGAGCTGCGAAAGCGCCTCTTCGAGTTCGCCAAGCTGTGCGAAGTTCAGCCTTGTCCGCGCGCAGGACCAATGTAGGCTACCGTTTTGTCGAACTGCTTCAATGGCTCCCCCGACGATACGTGGGTGATTGTCCAGCCCGAGATAGGAACACCGGACGAAATCAATGACATTGTCGTTGCGACCGAGTAACTGGACCTGGCGCCTTTCTCTCGGGACCGCGTAAAGCGCCATAACACCTTGAAGGTGAGCCGCTTCGAAATGAGAGCCTGCAATATCGATCAACTTCGCAGTATTGCGAGTACCCGTTCCAGATAGACGTTGAGATGAATCAAACGGAATTCTTGGCATCACATCCTCCATTGTGGTGCCAGTATGAAAGCTGGAAGAAATATTATTCGCAACAAAGCAGTTAAGAAGAATTATAGTTTATATTAATTACAATATTTACATTATTATCATTCATAAGTTTATTGTGAAAATTCGAACGCATATCCTGTCGTATGTACTGTTCGGATAAGGTTCTTTCCGGTCAATTTCCATAGCTGACGCCTTAGATTGCCGACATGTACGTCCACCGTTCGCAGTTGGACATAGTGATGCGCGGGCCAACCGATCTTGATGATTTGCTCCCGCTTCATTACCTGTCCTGGTGCGGCAATGAACCCTCGCAGAATTCGAAACTCGGTGGGCGTTAACCTTATTTCCAGACTCCCAAGTCTCAGGATTCTTTCGTCTGGCAGGATATTTAGATCGCCGATATGGACACGTTCACGACGATCAGACGTCAGTGTCTTGCGTTCCAGTGGCATGGATTCCCGTTCGTGTAAAAAGGACAGAACCCGCTCGGGCACGAATGGATGAGGGAAAATTTCGTCAAATCCAGCCTGTAAAAAATCAAGAAAATTCGTCGAATTACAGGGTTTAGTCAGCGCTACGAGAATTATATCTCTGGTGGCGGGGTTTTGTTTGATGGTAGCACAGACATCAAAAATGGGCTCCGTGTTCTCGCTTGTATCAAACAATATCGCATATGGAATTGCTTCCGTTGCGAAGTTCGATGAAGCTTGCAGGTCCATGAGGCTTGGCACGTAACCGCCGACACTGAGAATGTGACTTAGTATGAGGTAGCTCTGTGGGTTCTCTGTGCAGATCGGTACGTTGAGATTCACGATCAATTTTCTCCGATGAGATAAATGTTGCGACAAAGTTTTTACAAGTGCGATAAATTTTAATAAAAATTGCACATTGGTCAACCAAAATAAGTTTGAAAGTCTATTATCGAGAGTTATTATCATATTTTTGTTACATCAAAATTCGGATCGAGTATATTGCACGGCATGCGTCCTTGGCTACGAGTCCGCCGACTACCGGGTCATCTAACCTTTAAGGTTACGCTCCACAGGTGCTTGTAACTCGGGAGATGTTTCCAGCACCGCTGGAGCTTCACGTTTGCGGTCAGTTCAGCACGTTTCGACGAAATTACGACGCCGGAACTACACGGTCCGGCGTCTGTTTGCATACTTTCGCGATGTTCAACCTCGAACCCACATGTTCCATCTTTGCAGTAACACCCTGGCATTCTCGTTGATCCATTTGGCATCTGGAACCACGACGGTGTCTCGAACTTGTATTGCTGTCGGCATGAAACTCCTGGTTTCATCGGACATCATTGCAATCGCTTCCGTACTCGGAGGTGTACAGGCCAAGACATCGCAAGCCTTTGCCTGGGCGATCGGATTCTCGAGCCAGAAAGCTATGAGTTTGAGTGCATTTTCCCGATTTGGCGCTCCCTTCACTAGCGCAATGCGATCGCCAACCAAGAACGATGCTTCATAGGACCAACCGATTGGGCGCCCCTCAGCTTGCAGAGCACGTGCACGGGTAAGCCAGATTTGGCCGAGCGCATATTCGTTGTTGCGAAACCCCTGGACACTTTGATCTCCGCTCTTCCACCATAACGAGACGGCTGGACGGATTTCGTCCAGTTTCTTGAATGCTCGATCAACATCGAGTGGGAAAAGTTCATCGCGTTTCACACCGTCAGCAAGTAGTGCGGCGGCCAGCACGCGCCAGGGATCGTCAAAATTCGGGAATGCCCTGCCTCCTGGAAACTCGGATACATTCCACATATCAGCCCAAGTCCGCGGCTCCCGTCGACCTTCCTTTTCTTTCCGGTAGACGAGCAACGTTGCGGTCGACTGGAGCAAAGCACCGCCCGGCGCACACGCATTCTCGGGCAAATCAGGCCGGTCAGCGAATGCTTTACAAAACTCGCTCAGGTCTTCGGTTACAAGTCGATGAGCCTCGGATTCCGACTGGATTTCTCCATCAAGATAAAGATCCCAGGAAACGTTTCCGGCCTTGACCATTGCTGAGGCTTTCGCCCGCATTTCCGAATTGGTTGCTGATACCATTCTTACGCGAATGCCCGTCTGCTCAGTAAAAGGATCGAACCAGGCTTCTTTTAGGGCGCGATCGTAAGCACCTCCGGTCGATGCGATAACGACCTCATTGGCCGATGTCGCACCGGCGTGCGCACTTATCGCAAGGGTTATCGCCGTGACAGTCATGGATCTGCAGACGAATTCGGTCACTTTATGAATTATCATGATTGTTTCCCCGTTTTTCAGTTTTGTTTGCAGCGTGTAAGCGCGAACGACAATGCGATGAGGCACATCGACACCAGGACGACCACAGTGGAGGCGGCTGCAATGGTCGGTGTCAGATTAAAGTCAATGTCTTCAAACATCTTTCTACCGATCGTCTTGCCGTTGATATCCGAAATGAAGAACGTCACGGTGGCCTCATCGAAAGAGGCCAGAAAGGCGAAGACAAATCCGGCGCCGATACTTGGGGCGATCATCGGCAACGTGATGTGGAAGAACGCTCTGCCACGTCCTGCTCCGCAATTCAGGGCCGCAAGCTCCAATGCTGGGTCGAAGCGCTGTAGAGCCGCTACTACGGTAATCATCACGAATGGAACCGACAGGACTGTGTGACTGACCAGAAATCCCGAAAAGGTTCCGGTCAATTGATGCGGTGCAAAAACCAGATAGAGGGCGACACCCAGAACAATATGCGGAACAATCATCGGGCCGATCGTCAGTACCTGGAAAACCCCTTTGAAGGGTAGCTCGCCTCTAACAAAAGCGAGAGACGCCATGGTTCCCACAACGGTGGAAGTCAGGGCTGTCGCCAAGGCGATTTTCAGACTGAACCATGTTGAAGCCATCCAGTCAGGGTCGCCGAAATATGCAGCGTACCATCTTAACGACAGACCTTGCGGCGGGAATTGCAGGTAATCCGTCTGGCTGAACGACATTGGGACGATTATCAGTGTGGGTAGGATGAGAAACAACAAGATGATACTCACGAAGAAGGCCGCGAACAGTTTCCAGGCGAGATTACCCATGCGCCATCCTTTCAGTGACATTCTTGAAGTCCCGGTCTCCGGTCTCGAACCGATTGTAGGGAACTGATTAATGGACACTTCCGAACCCCTTATTGAGCGCTAGTACTCGTCGGAAGCACGCGACAAAGATAATTGTCATGCCAAGCAACACAGTTGAAAGAGCAGCAGCGAATGGCCAATCCAGAGTCACAGTAGTTTCCTGACCGATCAGCGTTGCCATCAACATGGAATCCGGCCCTCCAACCAGAGCGGGCGTTATGTAAAAGCCGAGCGCCAAAACAAAGCATAGGGTAGCTCCGGCAAAGATCCCGGGAAGACACAAAGGAAATGTGACGACGAAGAAAGCCTTCCAGGGATTTGCGCCTAGGTTCAGAGCAGCTCGATCAAGGTCCTTGGGTATAGCTTTGAGCGCAGCATAGATGGGCAGTACAACGAAAGGCATGAGAACATGTGCCATCGCCAATGTCACCGCTCCTTGCGTGTAAAGAAGCTTGAAGGGTTGTTCAGTTAAACCGACGGCGCTGAGAAACCCGTTCACGATCCCATTCCGCTGCAATAGGACAATCCAGGCATAGGAGCGAACAAGAACCGAAGTCCAGAGCGGAATGAAGACGCAAATCGCCGCTATAATCCCTGCAAGTTTTCCTGCTCTTGCCATGGTCAGAGCGACAGGAAAGCCCAGCACGCATCCAATGGCAGTCACAGCGACCGCAACGCCAACCGTGGAAGCCAGGACATCAAGATAAAGACTTCCCTCAACGATGCGTCCATAGCTTATCGCATCGTCCGAAAAACTAAGAAAGATGAGTCGGCTGACCTGCCACTGAACTTTCATCCAACGGCGATTAGAGCCTCGGCGGTTTTGACTACGCCAATTGGCGTGTTGGTAG